>DATJFE010000058.1:0-18255 GCA_035495955.1 Vicinamibacterales bacterium
AGAAGCGCTGATAGGCATGGCTGAATACAGGCAGGGGGCCGGACGAAGCTCCGCCCTCTCAGTTACAAAGGCCGTTGGCTGCGGGGGAATCGACCGATTATCGCCCTATTGCCGGGCTTGTGTCAAATGAGATACACAGAAATGCATCTAAAGGGACACAGCGAGGAGGCGAGGAGGGTAGTGGTCAGTTTTGACCAAGTGCGCGAAACCGTTGATAAATGCCGAGAGCGATGAACCCCGCGCCGACGATGAGAACGGTTCGGTTCGTTCTCGTGATTTCTCGGTTGCCGTGGCCGGATCGAAGTTTGTTTACATATCCTCGATGCCGCAACGCGACGGTTATAACGTAGGCGCCAGCGCCACTCCACACGAGCGCCATAGCGAGATGTACCAGCATTCCGCTAGAGCTTACGCCGCTTTTTTCTCGGCCGCATCTAGCAGCCCCACGATTTCCTCGATGGACCAGACGTGATCCGCGATGCCTGCCGCCATCGCAGGCCTCTCAGAGCGCGTGTGGGGCATCATGGACATCGTGGCTCTGTTGGAAGCGACGGAGAACAAAGCGGCCTGACTATGACGGTGGAACATATCGGTCACGCTTGGGTGGCGGTGTTTTTCTCGTTGATTGGGCTATGGCCTTACCGCCTCAAGCTCGGTCCCAGGCATGGACCGTATCGCGAGACGGAGTCCTGGAAGGAAGGACTCATCCGCATAATCGCGATCAGCTTCGCCGCGCTCGTCTGGTTCGACCTGTACCGAATGCTGATCGGTGGGGCGCGAATCCTCCACTAGCCTTTCCCGTTGCTCTCCGGCAAACTTGATCACTACCACTCCCCGGACTCCCCGGCCACGCGCATCACCGGCGCTTCGCGCGCTCGAGGTCTTCGAGCGACTTCGGCCAGTCCTCGCGCAGCAGCCGCGAAAGGGCGCGGTCTGCGAGCAGCCGCCCGCCGGTCTGGCACCGCGCGCAGTAGTTGGCTTCGTTCCGCGCGTAGACGATTCGCTGCACCGGCGCGCCGCAGCGGGGACACGGCTGGCCGTAGCGGCCGTGGACGGCCATCCCCTCCCGGAACGCCGTCACCTTCTCGGGAAATGCGTCGCCCGTCTCGCGCCGCAGCCGCAGCGTCCAGTCCCGGAGCACCGTGCCGACGGCCTCGAACAGCCTCGCGATCTCGTCGTCTGTCAGCGCCTGCGTCAGCTTCACGGGTGAGAGCCGCGCCGCGTGCAGGATCTCGTCGGAGTAGGCGTTGCCGATGCCGCTGAAGGTGTGCGGATCGGTCAGCGCGCGCTTCAGCGTGTGATTGGCGCTGCGGAGCGCCGCGGCGAACGCCTCGCGCGTCATGCCGAAGACGTCGACACCGCCCGGATCCATCGCCGCCACCGCTCTCTCTCCACGGACGACGTGCAGGGACGCCTGCTTCCGCGATCCCGCCTCGGTGAAGAGGAGGGTGCCGCCTGCGAAGTCGAACGCCGCCAGGCCGACCTTCGCCGGAATCGCGGCGCCGCGATCGCGCCAGCGCAGCCGGCCGGCGATCATCAGGTGGACGACCGCGAACAGATCCTGATCGAACGCCCAGACGATGCGCTTGCCCATGCGCCGGAGCGAGACGACGGTCCGGCCCTCGAGCGCGGAGGCCGCCGGATCGAACGTGCGGACGAAGAACGGGCTCGCGACGCGCACCCGCTCGACGGCGCGATCGACGACGCGCGGTCGGAGCGCGGCAATGTAGAGCTCGACGTCGGGCAGCTCGGGCACACTGGGTAAGATATAGCCACTCGATGCTCACGATCGGGACGCAGTTCTTCCCGGCCGACGGGGACGTGGAGCGCCGCCAGCGCCGCGCGCGGCAGGCGCTGCTCGCGCTCGAGAGCGTCCGCATCGTCAATCTGCAGTTCGCCGACGAATCCTTCGCGCCCGACGGCTTCGTGACGATGCCCGTGCTGCGGCGGGATTCGCTCACGGTGACGGGCGGCGGACGCCGGCGGAAGCCGATCGTCTCGGAAATGTTCGACGCGCTCGCGGCCGCCGCCGACGGCTGCCGGTATTTCGCGTTCATCAACGCGGACATCGAAGTCACGCCGGCCGCGATCGAGAGAATCCTGTCCGGCGGCCGGGACGGCTATGCGTTCTGCCGCGCCGATCTGCACCCCGTCACGCGCGAACCGGAAGGGGTTCAACTGTTCGGCCTCGACATGTTCGCGATCGACGTCGCGTGGTGGGCCCGCGAGCGGCGGCGCTTCCGTCCGTACATCGCCGGCGAGGCGTGCTGGGACAACGTGTACGCGTCGCTGATCTGCTCGCATGGCAACGGCGAAATCGTGCACGACGACCCCGGCATCCTGCACGAGCGCCATCCCGGCGGCCGCCACGGCGGACTGTTCGCCGCGTACAACGGCTACCTCGCCGCTCTCGACGCGCCGTATTTCTCGCGCTGGGCCACCTACGTCCTGCGCCTGCAGGAGCGCCGCGCCGCGGGCGCGCACGTCGATCCGGCGCAGCTCGTCCAGGAAGTATTCGGCGGCCCACCGCTCTCGTTGAGCGGCCGGATTCGGCATGTTGGGCGCGCGCTGAAGGCGCGTGTCAGGTTCGCGCGTGACCGCGCGCGTCTCGCGCGCGAAGAACCATCGGCCTGACAGCGGATCAGTACGCGGCGAGAAGCCGCGCCGCGCGAAGGATCTCGGCTTCACCGGGCAGAAACGCCGCTTCGAGGGGCGGCGAGTACGGGACGGGCGTGTCGAGCGCGCCGATCACGCGCACGGGCGCGTCGAGCGATTCGAAGGCCTCTTCCTGGATGAGAGCGGCCACGCTCTCGCCGATGCCGCCGGTCCGCGTGTCCTCGTGGACGATCAGCACGCGGCTGCAGTGGCGGGCGACGGCCAGAATCGCCGGGCGGTCGAGCGGCGCGAGCGACCGCAGATCGAGCACCGCCGCCTGGATGCCGTCCGCATCGAGGCGCTCCGCGACCGACAGCGCCGTGTGTACGTACGCGCCGTACGAAACGATCGCGAGATCGCCGCCGGCGCGCCGCAGCGCCGCCCTGCCGATCGGCAGCGCCGCCGGCGCGGCGTCCGCGAGGCGCTCCTTGATCCGCGGATCGCGGTAGAGCGCGATGTGTTCGTAGTAGAGCACCGGATCGGGGTCCGCGACCGCGCTTGCCATCAGCGCGCGCGCGTCGCCGGCGGTCGAGGGGACCACGATCTTCAGCCCGGGCGTCCGGTAGAACCACGGCTCGGTGTTCTGGCTGTGATACGGACCCGCATGCCGGAGGCCGCCCCACGGCATGCGCAGCACCATCGGCACGGATCCGCCCCACCGGTATCGGATCTTCGCCGCGTTGTTCACCAATTGATTGAAGCCGGTCGCGACGAAATCGTTGAACTGCATCTCGCCGATCGGACGCTGCCCGGCCAGC
Organism: Vicinamibacterales bacterium; assembly: GCA_035495955.1. Classification (GTDB taxonomy): domain Bacteria; phylum Acidobacteriota; class Vicinamibacteria; order Vicinamibacterales; family 2-12-FULL-66-21; genus JAICSD01. Next base: position 3,414 of record DATJFE010000058.1, read on the forward strand.
GCGGCGCCGACACAGACGCCGATGACCGCCCCTTCGGCGAGGGGTGCGTTCAGGATTCTCGGGGCGAATTCCTTCAGCAGCGGGCGCAGCAGCAGGAAGGCGTTGCCGTACGATCCGCCGACGTCCTCCCCGAACACGAACACGCGCGGATCGGCGCGCAGCGCGTCGCCCACGCCGAGCGTCACCGCGTCGAGGAACGTCTGGCCCCTGGGATCGCGCGGAGCCACGGGTTCGAGCGGCGGCAGTTCGGGGTCGTAGTCGATCGCTCCGCGGATCGCGGGATCGAGGATCTCGATACGCGCGCGCGCGGGTTCGTCGGCGAGCACGCCTGCGCCGGCGCCGTCCGCCGCGGGCCACGGGGCGTCGATGACGATGCGCGCCTGCGCCTCGACGAGCGCCTCGGCGTCGCGTCGAATCGCCTCCGCTTCGCCGGAATCGAGTATGCCCTCCGACTGCAGCCGCGCCGCGTACGCGACGAGCGGATCGCGTCCGGCCCAGTACTCGTAGAGCGCCCGGTTCGCGTAGCCCTGCTCGGTGAGCGGCGGATACGTCCACGACGGCTGCGGATCGCGTCCAAGGTAGAGCATGTCGTCGTGATGCGCGTGTCCGCACATGCGCATGCACACCAGCTCGATGAGCGTCGGCCCATCCCCGGCGCGCGCGCGCTCCACGGCCCACGCAAACGCCGACGCGATCTCGTCCGGATCGGTGCCGTCAATCGTGACGCCTGGCACGCCGTAGCCCGCGGCCTTGTCCGCGAACACCCTCGCCGCCGACTGTTCCGGGACGGACGTCGACAGCGCCGTCTGATTGTTCTGCACGCAGAAGACGGCGGGCAGCCTTCGCGCGGCGCACAGGTTGATCGCCTCGTGCCACTCCCCCAGCGAAGAGCCGCCTTCGCCGATGAACGAGAGAGCAACACGGCCGTCGCCCTGCTGCGCGAACGCCATCGCCATCCCCGCAATCGTCAGCGTGCTGATGGCGAGCGGCGCCGACGCGGGCAGAATCCCGTTCTCGAAGTCGCCGATGTGCAGATCCTTGCCGTCCATCGGCGGCCCCGTCTTCCCCATCTGCGCCGAAAGCACCATCCGGATCGTCGCCGCGTCCGGCTTCATGGCGAGCGCGACGCCGAGATCGCGGATGAGGGGGGCGACGACGTCGCCGCGCCAACCTCGGTCGGACCGATACGCTTCGCCGCGGCGCAACCGGATGCCCGCCGCATAGATCGCTTCCTGCCCGAGCGAACGGAAGCCCTTACCCTGAAAGGCCGCCTCGCCGTAGCGAACTTCGCCGCCGGTGAAGAAGGCCTTGAGCCGGTTGTCCGTCGCGCGGGTGAGCGACATCCCGCGCAGCATCTCGCGCCGCTCGTCGCGCGTGAGAGCGGCCTCGATCGCGGCGCGCCAGAAGAACCCGTCGCACGCCTCGATCAGCTCGTCGACGGCTGCGGACCAGCGCGAGGCGGCGGCGACGGACGGGGTCGTCTCAGGCAGATCCGGAGGGGGTGCGGCCAGCGCTCTGCGGAGCGCCTGCGGCAGTTCCGCGCGTGCGCCGGCGATGCCGGGTCGCGTCGCCAGATCCTTCGGTCCGATCGCGCTCAGGGCCGCGCTCGCCGCTGACGCGGCGAACGGATACCGCTCGAGCACGAACGCGCTGAATCGGGCTGCGACGGAGGGCCGCGTCTGCACGGCGACCCGGTTGGTCATGCGGTCTATCTTATCGGCGGCCGAGGGTGGATTCGATAAACCGCTCGATGTCGGCGGCCGGACGCGCACCGGCCGTTCGGCCCGCTTCCCTCCCATCGGCAAACACCGCCATCGTCGGAATCGACCGGATGCCGAAGCGTTCCCCGAGATCCGGGAGGGCGTCGGTGTTCACCTTCAGGACGAGATACCGGCCCGCGTTGGCGGCGGCCACGCGCGCCAGCTCGGCGCCACCATCCGGCACGGTCCGCACCACGGCGCCCAGAAATCCACGACGATCGGGAGATCCGAGGCCGCCAGTGCCGCGTCGAACGACGCCACGTCCGGCGTCTCGATCGGCTCGGCCGGCGCGGCAAGCGCCGCGTGACACTTGCCGCAGCGCGTTTCGGCCGTCAGCCGCGAGAACGTCATGCGGTTCTTCTGGCCGCACGACGAGCACGTGAGGACCACACCCTTGCTGTCGAGCTGTGACGCCGGTGAACGATGCGCGGTCGAAGAATCAGCCATGGTGTTTGACGACCTGCTTGATCAATGCCACGAGACGGCCGCGATGGGCGACCGGATTCGCGTCGTGCTCTATCTTGCGCCGCGCCGCCCGCCCCATGTCCCTGCGCAGGTCGGCGGAAGCCTCCAGCGTCTGCATGGCCGCGATCAGCTCATCCGGGCGTTCGAGCGGGATCAGGATTCCCGTCTCTCCATCCTGAATGATCTCCGGGATCGCATTCAAGCGTGAGCCGATTGCGGGCAGCCCTGCCGCGCCCGCTTCCTGGTAGACCAGACCGAAGGCTTCGTTGCGCGTCGGCATGACGAACACGTCCGACGAGCGCCACAGGTCGATCCATTCAGCCGACTGCGCGTGTATATTGCGGCGCACGGTGACGCCAGGCGGCAGCTGCCCGGGGACGGACCAATCGGTCACGATCGTCAGGTCGGCGTGCTCTCCGAACGACCCCTTCGTCCACGCTTCGAGCAGTTGATAGCCGCCCTTTCTGGGAAAGTCGCCGCCCATGAACAGGAATCGTACCCGGCCCGGCGTGCGCGCCCGGCGCTCGTCGATCCAGGCGGCATCGAAGACTTCCAGCGCCACCGGATTGTGCAGCACGTGAACTGGCGTGCGGCACCCCGGATACATCCGCTGGAGCTCGCGGCGCGCCCATTCTGACGTCGAGACGATCGCGGCCGCGCGCCGGAAGATCTGGCCGTCGCGGCGGACGTTCAGACGCAGCGACCATCTCTCGAGATCGTTCGCGGCGTCCTGCAGGACGCAGCTCTGCGTGCAGTCGATCGACACGATGGCCGGCAGCCGCTCCATCAGGGCGAGGCTGGCATACGCGGTCGCCTGGCGGTGAAAATGCAGGACATCGAAGCGATCGAGCCCGCGCGCGAGCAGCCGCCGGCGCGCCAGCAGACCCGCGTTCATCTCGCGCCGGAATCGCGCGAGATCGACGTTGTGGGCGCCCGGCAGATCGGGCCAGAGGCGCTGGCACAGAACGCGTCGAATGACGCGATCGGAGATCGAGAGATCCTCGGTGAGCACGAAATGTTCGGCGTGAAGGTCTCGATCGTCCGTGAAAGTCCGCCGCACCCAGTTCGCGTACGACAGCAGTCCGAGGATGCCGCCGTTGACGAACGCCACGCGCGGCGTCATGTGCGCGATCAGTCGGAAACGGCGATCTCGCCAGGGACGATGGGCCGGGTGCGCGGCAGAAGTCCGCGGCGGGCCATGTTGCCGACCCAACCGAGAATGCCGAGAAAGACCGCGAGCTTCAGCGAGTCCGCCGTCCGCGTGCGGGGCAGCACCTTCCAGAGAAACCACAACACCGGCTGCGCGACGCACACGGCCCAGACCGAGCCGTAGAAAAACCGCCGCTCGTGCCCTTCACCCTTCGTGGATCGCTTCACGCGCGGCAGCCGGCCGATTGCGCCGAGCAGCCAGATCGATCCGGCGATTGGAAAATAGGCGGCTTCGTAGAACTGCCGGAGCCGCCACTGCCCCGTCGCGAGGGCATACGCGAGACCGGCGATGTTGAGGACGGCAAACGTGATGGCCTCGCTCCAGGCGAGGGTGTAACACACGCGCCTGTAGAGCGGGTTCGGCCGGTCTTCGGTGAATCGGATGATATAGGGCCGCGGCTCGACGCCTGGCAGCTTGCCGAAAAAGCCGGCGATCCCGGTACCGACGAGCACGGCCGCGAGCCACATCCACATGCGGCTGCCGAAGCCGTGTTCGAACAGCGTGAACGTCATCGGTCCCGGCGCGATGAAGAACACGAAGATCCAGATCGGCCAGTGGGCGAAGCGGTAGCTGATCTTGTTCCGCTCGCGGATCCGGCGATCCGATGCCAGCTCGACTCGACGCGCGTGACCGTGGGTCTGTTCGTAGGATGGAGGCAGTATCGAACGCCGCAATGTCCCTCAGCTCTGGAACTCTAGCATGGTATCGTCGCCCGGAATGCGTCGTTTCGCCGCGAGCCCCGCCCGCACACGGACGCTGCTGGCCGTGCTCGCGCTCGTCTCGCTCGTCGCGCTGTTCACGACGCGCGTCGCGCGCAAGATGGCCGACTTCGACGTGTACTACACGGCGGGATCTCGCGCGCTCGTGGCCGAGCCGCTCTATCGCGCCGAAGACGGGCATTTCCAGTTCAAGTACCTGCCCGCCTTCGCCGTCCTTGCGTCGCCCCTCGCCCTGATTCCGCCGCAGGCCGCGAAGGCCGGATGGTTCGGCGCCTCCGCCCTGCTGATGTTGATCCTGCTGTGGCTCAGCGTCAGGGCGCTTCCGCGGATCCACAGGTCTCCGGCGCTGCTCCTCGTCATTACCTTCGTCGCGATGGCGAAGTTCTACGCGCACGAACTGGTGCTCGGCCAGGTGAATCTGCTGTTCGGCGTGCTCGTGGTGCTGGCGATCGTCTGGATGGAGCGCGGCCGCGAGACGGCCGCGGGCCTGCTGCTCGCGCTCGCGGTCATCGTCAAGCCGTACGCCGTGATTTTCGCGCCCTGGCTGGCCATGCGGCGCAACCGGATCGCGTTTGCCGCGATGGCCGTCGGGCTCATCGTCCTGCTGCTGCTTCCCGCGGTGAGGTACGGCTGGCAGGGGAACCTCCGTCTTCTCGCAGACTGGTGGAGCACGGTTACCTCGACGACGGCGCCGAACCTGACGAACCCCGACAACGTCTCCGTGCGGGCGATGTTCGAGCGATGGACCGGCCCTGATGCACCGGCGCCGGCGCTCGCGGCGCTCGCGTCGGCCATCCTTCTCGTCGTCGCGGCCGTGGTCATCGTCGCGCGCTCGGGGATGCCGCGGGCGGAAACGCTCGAAGGAGCGCTGCTGCTCCTGCTGATTCCGCTGCTGTCGCCCCAGGGATGGGACTACGTGTTCCTGATCGGCACGCCCGCGGTCGTCCTGCTGGTGGACAATCTTCCATCGCTGCCGCGCGGCCTGCGCCTGCTGACGGGCGCCGCGATCGCGACGGTCGCGTTCAGTATCTATGACCTGATGGGCCGCGACGCCTATTCGACATTCATGCGGATGTCGATCGTCACGGTCTGCGCGCTCGTCGAAGTAGCGGCGTTGGCCACCCTGCGGCTGCGGCGGGCGGCCTAGGCCTGGTCATCCGATCCGTGAGGTCCGCGTAGTCGGTGGCAAGTTATGATCCGTGGTATGCGGTCCGCCGTCCTGCTCGCCGCGCTTTCGTGTCTCTCTGCGGCTCCGCTCGCGCAGGCCGACCGGCGCCAGGCACAGATGAAGCGCGATCCGGACATCGGCATCACGGAGGCGCTCGCCCGCGATCGAGCTTCGCGCATCTCGGCGCTACGCTACGACCTGGCGTTCACGGTGCCGTCCGAGCGCACGAAGCCGCTGTCGGGGCGGGAGGCGATCCGGTTCGCGATCGCGGCCACGACGGAGCCGCTGATCCTCGATTACGCGCCAGACCGCGCGGGTTTTCTCAGGCGGGTCGAGGCAAACGGCGTGGAAGTCGCCGTGCGCCAGGTCAACGGCCACATCATCGTCCCCGGGAGCGTGCTCCGTGACGGGGAGAACACGCTGTCGATCGACTTCAACGCGGGTGATGCCTCGCTGAACCGGGGCGACGATTTTCTCTACACGATCTTCGTTCCCGCGCGCGCGCATCTTGCGTTCCCCTGCTTCGATCAGCCCGATCTCAAGGCGCGCTGGTCGTTGTTCCTCGACGTGCCGGACGGCTGGCTGGCGCTGGCCAACGGCGCGGAGCTCGAGCACGACAGCCGCGATGGACGCACGCGCGTGCGCTTCGCGGGAACGGAGCCGATCGCCACGTACCTGTTCGCATTCGCGGCCGGGAAATTCTCGGTCGAGCGGGCCGAGCGCGACGGCCGGACGTTCCGCATGTTCCATCGCGAGACCGACGCGGCGAAGGTCGCGCGCAACCGCGACGCCATCTTCGATCTGCACGCCGGCGCGTTGAAGTGGCTGGAAGCCTACACCGGCATCCGCTATCCCTTCGGCAAGTTCGATTTCTTCGCGGTTCCGGCATTTCAATTCGGCGGGATGGAGCATCCCGGCGCGATCTTCTACAACGCGCCGGGGCTGCTTCTCGATGAAAGCGCGACTCAGGAGCAACTGCTCGGGCGCGCGAGCGTGATCGCGCACGAGACGTCGCACATGTGGTTCGGCGATCTGGTCACGATGCGGTGGTTCGACGACGTGTGGATGAAGGAGGTCTTTGCGAACTACATGGCCGCGAAGATCGTCAACCCGGCGTTTCCGTCGGTGAATCACGAGCTGAGGTTCTTGACGGATTACTACCCGTCGGCGTACGCCGTGGACAGGACGGCCGGCACGAACGAAATCCGTCAGCCGCTGGCGAATTTGAACGACGCGGGCACGCTCTACGGCGCGATCATCTATCAGAAAGCGCCGATCGTCATGCGCCAGCTCGAGACGCTGATGGGCAGCGACGCTTTCCGCGACGGGCTCCGGCAGTATCTGGCGAGGTACGCGTTCGGCAACGCGACGTGGCCCGATCTCATACGGATGCTCGACGATCGGACTCCGGAGGACCTCGCCGCGTTCAGCCGGGTCTGGGTGGAGGAGCGCGGCAGGCCGATCATCGGAACGGAGCTGAAGCTCTCGCAGGGCAGAATCGAGCGGCTCGTGCTGACGCAGCGGGATCCGTACGAGAATCGGGGCCTCGTCTGGAATCAGCGGATCCAGGTCGCGGTGGGCGGCCGCGACGTGCGGCTGGTGCCGGTCCAGTTGAACGCGCCACGGGTCGACGTTCGCGCGGCTCGCGGCCTTCCGGCGCAGTTCGTCCTGGCCAACGGGGGCGGGCTCGCGTACGGGGAAGTCCACCTCGATCCGACGAGCTCGAAGTGGCTGCTCTCGAACCTGCCGTCGGTCGGCGACGAGCTCACTCGCGCGAGCGCGTGGGTGACGCTCTGGGACGCCGTACTGACTCACGATGTGAAGCCCGACGCGTTCGTCACGCTCGCGGCGCGGGCGCTGCCCGTCGAGCGCAACGAGCTGACGGTCGCGCGCGTGCTGTCCTACGTGCGGGATGCGTACTGGAGATACTCGGCGCCGGACGTCAGGGCGCGGCTCGCGCCCGCGATCGAGCCCGTGCTGCGGACCGGGCTCGCGTCTGCCCGGACGTCGACGCTCAAGTCCGTCTGGTTTTCCGCGCTCCGCGATATGGCGCAGACTCCCGCCACGCTCGAGTGGCTCACGCGAGTCTGGCGGCAGCAGGAGGCGGTTCCAGGCCTGACGCTCTCGGAGACCGATTACATCCGGCTGGCCGAAGAGCTCGCCGTCCGCGATGCCGGCGGCGCGTCGGCGATCCTCGATCAGCAGTACGCGCGGACGAAGAACCCCGATCGCAAGGCGCAATTCGCTTTCGTCCGGCCGGCGCTCTCCGCCAATGAAGCGGACCGCGACGCATGGTTCGCCGCGCTCGCCGACGTCGCCAATCGCCGCCACGAGCCGTGGGTCCTCGAAGGGCTGCGCTATCTGCACCATCCGCTGCGCGCCGGGTCTTCGGTCAAGTACATCGAACCGAGCCTTCTGCTGCTGCGCGAGATCCAGCGGACCGGGGACATCTTCTTTCCGAAGCGCTGGATGGACGCGACGCTCGGCGGCCATCAGTCCGCGGCGGCCGCGGCGATCGTGCGGACCTTCGTGGATCGGCTGCCGCCGGATTATCCGCTGCCGCTCCGGCGCGTGATCCTGTCGGCGGCGGACGATCTGTTCAGGGCCGCCGGTGCTGCGCAACCATGAAACAGATTCGAATTCTCGTCACCGGCGGCACGTTCGACAAGGAATACGACGAGCTGACCGGCCGTCTCTTCTTCCGCGACACGCACGTCGAGGAGATGCTGCGGCGGGGGCGGGCGCGGCTCGATCTGGCCGTCGAGACGGTAATGATGATCGACAGCCTGGAGATGGACGACCGCGGCCGCGCGGCGATCGTGGCGCGCTGCGCCGAGGCGCGGGAGGAGGCGATCGTCATCACGCACGGCACCGACACGATGGTCGACACGGCACGAGCGCTGGCCGGCGCGGCTATCGCCCGCAAGACAATCGTTCTCACCGGCGCGATGGTGCCCTATGCCTTCGGCAGCTCCGACGGCCTGTTCAATCTCGGCAGCGCGCTGTCGTTCGTGCAGGTCCTCCCGGCGGGCGTGTACGTCGCGATGAACGGCCGCCACTTTTCGTGGAACGCCGTCAGGAAGAACCGCGAAACCGGTGTATTCGAGCCCGCTGGGGAAAGACACTAAGAGGAGATCACGAGGTCAGGAGACGCTTCATGTTCTCTTATTGCAAGAAAGTTCTCAGATCTCCTGATCTCCTGTGAGAGAGCACCAAGTGCATCTGCGCTCGAAGCTGCCCGCCGTCGGCACGACGATCTTCACGGTCATGTCCAAGCTGGCCGCGGACGTCGGAGCGATCAATCTGTCGCAGGGATTTCCCGATTTCGATTGCGATCCGGCGCTCGTAGATGCCGTCGCGCGGCACATGCGCGAGGGGCGCAATCAGTACGCGCCCATGCAGGGCGTGCCGGCACTCCGGCAGGCGGTGGCCGCGACGCTCGAGGCGCTGTACGGCGCCGCCTACGATCCCGACGGCGAGATCACCATCACGTCCGGCGGGACCGAGGCCATCTTCGACGCCGTGGCCGCCCTCGTCCATTCCGGCGACGAAGCGATCGTGTTCGAGCCGTGCTACGACTCGTACGTCCCGGCGATAGAAGTCAACGGCGGCAGAGCGGTCGTCGTCTCGCTGAGGTATCCGGACTACCGCGTGCCGTGGGACGAGGTCCGCGCCGCGATCAGCCCGCGGACGCGGATGATCGTGCTCAATTCGCCGCACAATCCGACGGCGACGATTCTCAGCGAGTCGGACATGACGGAGCTGACGCGCATCGTCGACGACTCCGGCGTCACGATCCTGAGCGACGAAGTGTACGAGCACATCATCTTCGACGGCGCCCGCCACGAGAGCATGGCGCGGTACCCGGCCCTGCGCGCCCACAGCTTCATCGTCGGATCTTTCGGGAAGACGTATCACGTGACCGGATGGAAGGTCGGCTACGTCGCGGCGCCCGCGGCGCTGAGCGCCGAGTTCCGCAAGGTCCATCAGTTCGTGACGTTTTCGACGAATACGCCCGTGCAGCACGCGCTCGCGGAGTTCCTCGCCGACGGCCGCGGCTATCCCGGACTGTCCGCGTTCTACCAACGCAAGCGCGACCTCTTCCTCGCGCTGATCGAAGGATCCCGCTGGAAGCCGCTGCTCTCGCGCGGCACATATTTCCAGTTGCTCGATTATTCGGCGATCACGGACGAGACCGACATGGACTTCGCGCTCCGCCTGACCAGGGAGCACGGCGTCGCCTCGATTCCCACGTCCGCGTTCCTCTACACGCAGACTGCTCCGCCCGTCCTGCGCTTCTGCTTCGCGAAGAAGGACGAGACGCTCGAGTCTGCGGCGACGCGACTGCGTGACCTGTAAGCCTGATCCACGCGATCATTCACGCATGCTCCGACGGCATCGGGAAGCGTTCGTGAATCCACGCTTGCCAGAGCGGTGACTCGCGGGCGACGGTCCCGGCCGCCTGATCGCCATAGAGGTAGAAGCTGAGCGTGACCATCGAGCCGCCGTAGTCGACGGCGCCAAGGGCGGCCGTGCCTGGCCCCGGTTTGTCGAGCCGCAACAGCACGTTGAACGGACTCTCGCTGGCGTGCTCCACCACGCCGCTGAGCGCCGGGACGCCCGCCGGGGCGGTCCAACGCTGGCCGGCGCTCGCGCCTTTCAACCCCAACGCCGCGGTCAGCGTGTTCCAGGCGTCCGCTACGGTTCCCGCAGCGGGGGCGATCCACTGCATCATCGAGGAGCGCTGGCCGCGGAAGTGCGTGAGGTAGATCCGCAGGATGCGGAAGAAGGCAGGCCAGCCCGATTCGGTGCCTTCCAACTGATTGTCCCAGTCGTCCGTGCTGGCGAAGAGGCTATGCACCACGCGGACGACGCAGACGCCTCCGCCGCGCGCTTCGACCGTCCACTCGTCCGCGATGGCGGGAGCGCCAGGGGTCCAGGGATCGCCTTGGGCGGCAAATCTGCGCGGCGGATCCCAGGCCGTCACGACGGAACGGGACTCCATGCCCGGGCCGAAGTTCAAGGTCACCGCGACGGGCTTTCCGTCCCGCATCTCGAACTCCGTCGGCACGAACCAGGACGAAATACCCGGCCCGGTGGCGATGGCCTGCCAGACTTCCTCCGGCGTACCGGGGACCTCGATTTCGACCTGGACGTAACGGCGTCCGGAGGCTTCTTTCTTCACGCTCATGATGGCTCCTTCGGATCGAGTTTCTGCGGCAGGGGGTGCGCCACGACCACCAGGCGATGCGCGCGGCCGCCGGGGGCGGATGCATCGTGGTACTTCGAAACCAGTTTCGTGATGGCCTCGGTGAGTTCGCTGCTGAAAGCCGCGCGGTCCGCCGCGGACCGGAAGCGAATCTCGGTATCCACCGCCAGGGTCGCCAGGCGTTTGCCCGCCTCGTTCGCACGACGGACAAGGTCGGCCACCTCGCGGACGACCCGTGCGCCGAGGGCAATGAGATAGCTCGCGGACAGCCTGTCGATGTCCCGATTCGGATCCGCGGCGACGGGGCCCAGGGCGCTCGGCGAAACGACGTAGGACGCGGCCGTCGCCACGAGGAGCCGTTCGGTCAGCCCGCCCCATTTGCGTTCCTGGGCCAGCCGCACGAGCCCCCGCGCCTCCAGTGCGTTCAGGTGGTAGTTGACTTTCTGCCGAGCCAGTCCAACCCGCGCGGCCAATGTCGCCGCCGAGGCGGGCGCGGCCAGCTCGGAGAGCAGTCGACTCCGCACGGGGTCCAAGGCCACCGTCGCCGCGGCCGGATCGTCGATGACTTGGATATCCAGCACGAGGCGATGGTAGTGTTGACAACTTTTGTTGTCAAGCCAGATTCAGGGGTCATTCGGCGGTCAGCATTCGTCCCCGCGCGTACCACGCCACCGACGCGCCGAGGATCGCCAGGATGGCGGAGGCGGCCGCCAGCAGTGCGTTCCGCGTCCAGCGCGCGGCGCGCGGATCGATGACGGCGCGTGACGGGTCGGCGGGATCGTAGAGAACCGAGACGGCTTCGCCGGACCGAAGCGTGCGGAAGCCGATGCGCGGCGGCGACGTGAAGGTGATGCGATCGCCCGACGACGTTTGGAATCCGACGAGCGCCTTGCCCGTCCGCTTCGACGCGCCGGGCGCGGCGAGGATGAAGACGACCGACCCGTCCGCGCGCGACCAGCCCTGGATCCGTTCGCGCTCCCGGCGATTCAGCTCCAGGCCGCCGCCGCCGATCGCCAGGCCGACGATGAAGAGCAGGACGCCGGCGTAGGCGGCGGTGACGGGATGCTCGCTCACGCGGGCTAGAGCTTCGACGGCGCGGCCGGTGTCCTGGCGATCGCGCCGATGCCGGTCGGACAGCTCACGCCGGTGCCGCCGAGGCCGCAGTAGCCGCCCGGGTTCTTCGACAGGTATTGCTGATGGTAGTCCTCGGCGTAGTAGAACTCGGGCGCGGGCAGAATCTCGGTCGTGATCGCGCCGTAGCCGGACTTGGCGAGCTCGCGCTGATACTCGTCGCGCGTCCGCTCCGCCGCCTTCCGCTGATCCTCGTTGAAGTAATAGATGCCCGATCGATATTGGGTGCCGACGTCGTTGCCCTGGCGCAGGCCCTGCGTCGGATCGTGGCTCTCCCAGAAGATTTTCAACAGATCGTCGTAGGAAATGCGGGCGGGATCGAACACGACCAGCACCGCTTCGGTATGACCGGTCATCCCGGTGCAGACTTCGCGGTATGTGGGATTCGGCGTCAGCCCGGCCGCGTAGCCGACCGCGGTCGTGAAGACACCCGGCAACTGCCAGAACGTCTTCTCGGCGCCCCAGAAGCATCCGAGGCCGAACATGGCCTTCTCGAATTCACGCGGAAACGGCCCCTCCAGCGGCGACCCGAGCACGTGGTGCACGGCTGGCACGGGCATCTTCTCGGCGCGTCCTTTCAACGCTTCCGACGCCGACGGGAGCTTCGACTTCTTCTCGAACATGGTGTTCTCCGCCGATCAGTTGTTGCCGCCCTGCGACAGCAGAACGATTAATATCAAGATGATAATCCCGACGACGAGGAAAAAGACCTTCCAGAAACTTTTCGGATATTCGCCCGCCATCCGCGCCGTCGAGCCGTTGACGAGCACGTGGAAGATCCTCGCGCCGTAGGTGTAGGTGAGCAGCCACAACGGCACGAGGATGTGCTTGAACGTGCGGTCGGAGAACGTCGGATGGATCACCAGGTTGCGATACGTGTCGCCGGGCACCTGCGCGGCGCACAGCTCCTTGAGCTGCTCGCGCATGGCGTCCTCCGACGCCTTCGCCGCATCGAGCAGCACGACCTGGTAGTGCTCGACCACGAATCCTGACAAGTACGACGTGTCGTAGGGCACCAGTTCCTTCGTCGGAAACGGCTCGACCTGCCGCAGCAGCGCACGCGACACACCCTGCGTGCCAGGAACCGGCTCGTCGTCGAAAAAATGCTCCACGACGCCCGACGCGGGCTCCCAGCGTACGTGCTGCACCTGCCGCGTCTGCTCGCGACCCTGGCCGTCCCGATACGACTCCGTCGTGTAGTAATAGTGGCCCGCGTCGGCTTCCCACGGGCACACGACCTTGGCGTCGAAGGTCCAGTACGGAATGTAGAGGCCCGCGACGGTGTCGACCAGCGCCCGTGTCTTCAGGCTTCCCGGCGCGAGCCACTTGCTCTTGTACCAGCGGCGAATCTGTTCGCGGACGCTCGATTCCGACACCTTGAACGGCAGCAGGCTCTGCGGACGGATCGGCGCCTTGATCTCCTCGTAGTCGACCAGTTCGGGCGATCCGCAGAATTCGCACCGCTGCCCGACGCGCTTGGGATCGAACACCGAGACGGCTTTGCAGCTGCGGCACTGGACGGTGCGGCGCTCGGTCTGCCACCCGCGCTCGTCCTCCGGCATCTCGCGCAAGGCGCGGACGAGGTCGAGCTCCTGAACCTCACCCGTCGCCGTGATCTGGTAGGGAGATTCCGTTCCGCAAAACGGGCACACGAGCTTCTGCTTGCCTGGATTCCATTCCGCCTGGGCGCCGCAGGCCGGACAGGGATGTTTCTCTAGCGCAGCAAGAGTCATTTGGGTATTTGGAAATTGGGAAATTGGGAAATCTGACATCGCACGCGCGACCGCGCGTGCATCAAGAGCACGGGCGGGAGCCCGCGCAAAGCAAACTCACCAAATCACCAACTCGCCAATTCACCAATTACTTCGCGAGATATTCGTCCAGCGCCGAGCGCTTGATGCGCCATGTCGATCCGATCTTCTTGCCTGCCAGCTCGCCCGATTCGAGGATCGCGAGCACGTCGCCTTCCGACACCTTGAGCGCGTTCGCGACGTCTCCGGGAGACAGCATCTCCGGGATCCCGCCGTCGACCACCGCCTTGGACGAGGCCGCGGCGCCCGCGGCAGGCTTGCCGCCGGCGAGAATGCCGCCCTGTTGCTGGATCATCTGCTGCGCGATCGACAGGCCGACGGCCATTTCCGTGGCGAGTCCGCCGGCGCTTCCGCCCTTCTCCATCCCCTGCGCCATCTGGAACTTCACGTAGTCGTTCAGGTTGCCGACTGCCGCCATGCTCGATCGCTTGTCGATCGCCTGCTCGACCTCGGGCGGCACCGACACGTTCTCGACGATGAAGCTCGAAATCTGGAGCCCGTACTTGGCCGACACGACGGGGTTGATGAGCGGCAGCAGCGCCTCGCCGAGCTCGCTGTATCTGCTCGCGACATCGAACACCGGAATCTTCGCGGAGGCCAGCGCGTCGGCAAAGATGCTCACGATCCGCGAACGCATCGTGTCGGCGAATTCGTCCAGCCTGAAGTTCTGATCGGAGCCGGCGACTTCCTTCAGAAACAGTTTCGTATCGGTAATCTTGAAGTCGAACGTGCCGAACGCGCGCGCACGCACGATTCCGAGGTCGTCGTCGCGCATCATGATCGGGTTCGCCGTGCCCCACTTGTTCCCGGTGAACAGCCGTGTGGTGACGTAATACACGTCGGCCTTGAACGGCGAGTTGAACCCGTACTTCCACGATTTCAGCTTGGTCAGGATCGGGATGTTGTCGGTGGTCAGCGTGTGCTTGCCCGGCCCGAACGTGTCGCCGAACTCACCGAGGTACACGAACTGCACCTGCTGCGACTCACGCACGATCAGCTGCGCGCCGTTCTTGATCGCCTTGTCCTCGTCGGGAAACCGGTAGGAGAGCGTGTCCCTCGAATCGTCGGTCCACTCGATGACTTCGATCAGCTCGCCCTTGATGAAATCCATCAGGCCCATTCGCGTCTCCAGTCTGTACGGGTGACACTGACTATTGTACGAGCATTCTCAATCACCAATCACCGATCGGAAATCCCTATCGCGAATCCTAGAATCGCGAATCCCGGAATCCTGAATCCCGGAATCCTGAATCCCGGAATTCCGAATCCCAGAATCCTGAATCCCAGAATCCTGAATCCCAGAATCGCGAATCCCGGGCTCGTGAATCGTGCAGTTGAGGATACCCGGATCCGGTGATTTAAAGATCCA
>DATJFE010000059.1:0-2194 GCA_035495955.1 Vicinamibacterales bacterium
TGCGAAAGTCGCCATCGTCGGCGCAGGTCCCGCCGGCTTGAGCTGCGCGCATGACCTCGCATTGCTCGGCTATCGGGTGGCCCTGTTCGAGGCGGCGCCGGTCATGGGCGGCATGTTGTATCAGGGCGTCCCCGAATACAGGCTGTCCCGAGATCTCATTCGCGCGGAGGTGAATCAGATCGTCGGCCTCGGGGTCGAAGTCAAGACCGGGTGGCGGCTCGGGCGCGATTTCTCCGTCGGCGATCTGCGCAGGAACGGATACGCCGCGGTCTTCCTGGCGCTTGGCGCCATGAAAAGCCGGGAGTTGAACATTCCCGGGACGCACCTCGACGGGGTCATCAACGGCGTCGATTTCCTGCTCAACGCGAATCTAGGGTATCGAGTCGCGCTCGGCGAGCGTGTTCTCGTGATCGGCGGCGGCAACGTCGCGATCGACGTCGCGCGCACGGCGCTTCGCTACGCGGCCTCGGAAGACGCCGGTCAACTGCCCGGCGGCGCCGAGCAGTTGCTGCACACCTGGGGATACGACAACGCCTTCATCGACGCCGCGCGCACGGCCCTGCGCCTCGGTGCGCGTCACGTGCAGCTCCTGTCGCTCGAGTCGCGGGCCCAGATGCCCGCTCACCCCGACGAAGTACGGGAAGCCGAGGAGGAAGGCATCTCACTGCTGCCGGGCCGCGGGCCGAAAGCGATTCTCGCGCAAGACGGCCGCGTGGCGGGCCTCGAGACGCTTGAAGTCGCCACGCTGTTCGACGCAAACGGGCGCTTCAATCCAACGTTCGTAGCGGGCAGCGAACAACGGACCGAGGCGGACACGATCATCCTCGCGGTCGGCCAGCAGCCTGACACGGAGTGCCTGTCGGTGGACGCCGAGATCGCGATCACGCCGCGCGGGCTCGTCGCGGTCGATGCCCGGACGCTCGCGACGACGATGCCGGGCGTGTATTGCGGCGGCGATCTCGCGTTCGGGCCGCGCATCGTGATCCAGGCCGAGGCCGACGGCAAGCGGGCGGCGCTCGCCATCCATGAATCGCTCGGCGGGGGCACGGTGCCGCGCGCTCGCGCGAGGTTCCGTCCAGTCGAACTGGACCGGGCCGGCGACCGCTACGATCGCATTCCCCGCCAGGCGGTCCCGACGGTGCCGGTCGCGCGCCGCACCGGGTTCCGGGAAGTGGAGGACGGCTACAGCGAGGCAGACGCTCGGCGCGAGGCGTCGCGCTGCCTGTGGTGCAACGTCGAGACGATCTTCGATTCCGAGAAATGCATCCTGTGCAGCGCCTGCGTCGAGATCTGTCCGGAGGCATGCCTCGCGCTGGTGCCGGCCGCACAACTTCCCCCGAGTCCCGAGCTCGATGCCGTGATTGACGCGCTGGGCGCATTCCCGGAAATGGGCGCGATCGTCAAGGACGAGCGACGGTGCATTCGATGCGGGCTGTGCGCCGAACGCTGTCCGACCAGGGCGATCACCATGGAAGCACTCGAGATCGACGAGTCGCCGCAAACGGCGCTCGGGCTCTATCACGAAGGAATGAGTCAGGTGCCGCGATGACAGAAAAGCCGCGAGAGGCGCCGGCGCAATCTCCGGATTTGCAGCGGCGGGGCATGTTCACCCTCGGCTGCATCGGCTTGGGCGCCGCGACGCTCGGCTTCCTCGGCGCGACGTTCCGGTTCCTTGTCCCGAACGTGCTCTACGAACCCTCGCGACGGTTCACCATCGGCGGCGCGGCGGAGTTTCCACCGGGATCGGTGACCTTCCTGCCGGACCGCCGCGTGTACGTGTTCAACAGCGCCGACGGCTTCTTCTGCATCTCGGCGGTGTGCACGCACCTCGGATGCAATGTCAGGCACGCAGGCGCCGGATTCGTGTGTCCGTGCCACGGCAGCCGGTACGACGAGAACGGCCGGGTCGTCGCAGGGCCGGCTCCCAAGTCGCTCGCCTGGTATGCCCTCACTCTGTCGCCGCACGAGGAGCTGGTCGTGGACCTCGATCAGACCGTTGGTCCTGAATTTCGGCTTCGGGCCTAGGGGGCGCTACGTGAGACAACCCATCCTCCGCCGCGCCGAGGGATGGCTGATCGCCGTCAGCCGATCCGCCTTCCGGATTGGATGGCCGCGGACGGACAAGGACCGCGCGGCGTCGATGATCTCGAGCTTCTTTCTGCACATCCATCCCGCGCGAGTGAGCCGTCATGTC
>DATJFE010000060.1:0-36052 GCA_035495955.1 Vicinamibacterales bacterium
GCGGCGCGCCCCTGCGCGCGCGCATCGGCCTGCTGGGGCACGACCTCTACCTCTATCAGGAGCTCAGCGCGGCGGAGAACCTGCGCTTCTTCGCTCGGGTGTATGCGCTCGACGCGGTGGAGCGCCGGGTCGACGAGGCGATCGAGCGGGCGGGGCTCAGCGACCGGCGCGACGACATCGTCGCCGGGTTCTCGCGCGGCATGCGGCAGCGCCTCGCGCTCGAGCGCGCGCTGATTCACGGCCCGCGGCTCTTGCTGCTCGACGAGCCGTTCACGGGCCTCGATGAGGCCGCGAGGGAGGCCCTGCGCGTCCGGCTCCGCGCGGCGCGCGAGGCAGGGGCCATCATCCTGCTGACGACCCACGACACCGCGGCGATCGCCGGGCTGACCGACGTGACCGTATCGCTGGTGGACGGCCGCCTGGTGGACCGGCCGGGCAAGGTCGCATGAGAGCCTTCGCGCGCGCGGTCTGGCTGGTGACGCAGAAGGACCTGGTGATCGAGAGCCGGACGCGCGAAATCCTCCTGACGACGGTGTTCTTCGCGCTGGCTTGCGTGCTGGTGTTCGCCTTCGGCTTCGTGCACGAGGGACGTCCGGTGCAGGACGCGGCGGCGGGCATCCTGTGGATTGCCATCGCCTTTTCCGGCACGCTGGCGCTCGGCCGGGCGTTCGAGCGCGAGCGGCACGGCGAGACGCTGCGCGCGCTGCTCATCGCGCCCATCGATCGGCCGGCCCTCTATCTCGGGAAGCTGCTCGGGATTCTGGTCCTCCTGGCGGCCGTCGAGATCCTCGTGGTTCCCCTCATCGCCTTGATGTTCCAGGCGCCGCTCTTCGCCCATCCGCTGCTGATGCTCGGCCTGCTGGCGGCCGGGACCGTGGGGTTCGCCGCCGTCGGGACCCTCTTCGCCGCCATGCTGGTGTTCTTCGACGTCGTCTTCGTGACGCTTGCGCTGTGGACCTTCGAGCCCGTAATGACGGATTGACCAATGAAGAAACTCTTCGTGCCGATGGCGGTCGTCGCGGCGGCGATGTTCGCGTACGCCCCGTTCATGATCCTGAATGCGCCCTACGAGTCGACGATGGGGCTCGTGCAGAAGATCTTCTATTTCCACGCGGCGTGCGGCATGGCGATGTTCGCCGCTGCGTTCGTGAGCGGGATCGGCAGCGCCGCGTTTCTGTTCGGGCGCAAGCCGTCGGCGGATCGCATGGCGGTCGCGGGCGCCGAGCTGACGTCGATCATCGGCCTTATCGTCCTCGTGACCGGACCGCTCTGGGCCCGCAAGGCCTGGGGCGTGTGGTGGCAATGGGACGCGCGCCTGACCTCGACCCTGGTCATGTGGATGATCTTCAACGCCTATCTTCTCCTCCGGCGGTATGGCGGTCCGGGATCCGACCGCCTCGCCGCCGCGGTGGCGCTCTTCGGCATGGCGAACGTGCCCTTCGTCTATTGGTCGGTGAACGTGTGGCGCACGCTGCACCCGAAGACGTCCGTGATCCCGTCGCTGCAGCCGGGGATGCGCGGGCCGTTCTGGTTCTGCGTGGCCGCGTTCCTGCTGCTGTTCACGGTCCTGTTGGCGCTCAGGACGGAGCTCGAGAAGCGGCGCCAGCAGCTCGACGAGCTATATCTCGCGGTTGAGGGGGACTGAGATGAAGTTGCGAATCCTGGCTTTGACGCTGCTGCTGGCGGCGGCTCCCGCCTACGCGAACCAGCAGGCCCCGGCGAAACCGCCCACCGCGGCCGCGCAGGACGGGTTCGTGCCGGTCGACGCGCCGTTGTCGGCCAAGGACACCATTCCTGCGCCGCGCCTCGTCGCGATTGCGTACGGGTTCATCTGGGTGGTCGTCTTCGGGTACGTCGTATCGGTGCGGCTGCGGCTCTCGAAGGTCGAGCGCGAGATGGAGACCGTGACCCGGCGCATCGGCGCGGGAGGCCGATCGGCGTGAACTTCGGCCAGATGTCCGCGGCGCACTTCGTCCTGATCCCGGCCGTCCTGTTGATCGGCCTCGTCATCGGCTGGATCCTGGGCAGCCGCGCGGCCCAGGACGCGTTCGCCGCGGAGCTCAAGCGCCGCGAAGAGCGCGCGTCGCGCGGCAAGCCGTAGCCGACGCCGATCACCTCTGGCTAGGCTACCGGCCCACTGCGAGTCTATTGGCCAGGCTGGGGGGAAGACCGGCGGCGAGGATTCGCGCCTGGGCTTTCTCGACGGCGTACGGCACGCGAAAGAGCGTCACGTTCCGCGCCTCGTCATCCAGCACGCCGTAGCCCGCGCGCGGATCGCCGTCGCGAGGCTGTCCGATCGAGCCCGCGTTGACTATGTATCGCGCGCCGCGCTGCAAGGGCAGGACGGTCTCCCGATTCGGGTCGGGCGCGGATCCCTCGTAGGCCTCGTCGACTTTCCTGAAGATCGCCGGCAGATGTGTGTGGCCGAACAGACAGAGCGGCCGCGACGCCGCGTCCAGCCCCATGCGCGCATCGCTCCCGTCGAACACGTAGTAATCCTCGTCGAACGGCGCGCCGTGGCAGATCTCGGTGAGGGCGTCGATTTCCAGCGGCCCCATCGGCAGCGCGCGCAAGTACTCGAGATTGTCCGCCGTAAGCTGCGCGCCAGTCCAGATGGCGGACAACCGCGCCACGTGATTGAACTGGCTGCCGTCGTCGAGCCCCGAGGCGGCCTTGTCGTGGTTGCCGCGGATGATCGCGTCAGGATTCATCGAGCGGATGCGATCGACGATGGCGTTCGGCTCGGCGCCGTAACCGACGAGATCGCCCAGTACGAGCGCACGGTCCCAGCGCCCCGCGGCATGTTCGAGCACCGCTTCGAAGGCGTCGATGTTGGCGTGGATGTCCGACAGGATGAGGTACCGCATCACGGTCGTCCGCCAGCCCACAACAGGTCGATGATGCGCTCCGCGATCTCCTGCGCCGGAGCGGTCGCGTCGATGCGCACGTGCGCGCGGGCGTACGCCGCCTGGCGGGCGGCGAACAGACGCTCCATCTGCGCCCGATCGGCCGATAGGGGCCGGCGTCCGTCGGATGGAATGCGGGCGATCACCGTTTCGAGCGGAACCTCGAGCCAGACCGACGCGCCGTCGAGATTGATGGCCTGCTGGCTTTCCGGATCCATGAACGTGCCCCCGCCCGTCGCGACGACCGTATGACGCAGCGGAAGAAGGAGCCGCAGGATCTCACGTTCGGCCGCGCGGAAGTAGGTTTCGCCGTGCCGCGCGAAGACGTCGGCCACGGTCAGCCGCTCCCGCGCCTCGATCAACTCGTCGACGTCCTCGGCGCGCCAGCGCAGCCGATGGGCGAGCATTCGCGCCACGGTCGTCTTGCCGGCCGCCATGAAGCCGACGAGGTAGATCTTGTCGATGGATCCCGCGACCAGGCCGTCCGGCAGAGTCAGGGCTGCGCGATCCTTTCGAGCTCGTCGAAGAACCCTGGATAGGACACCCCGACGGCGTCCGAGCCGCGGACGTGCGACGGCCCGCGGGCGCGGCTGCCCACGATCGCGAACGCCATGGCAAGACGGTGATCGCCGGCGGCATCCGCCTCGCCGCCGGCCGGGGGGCCGCCATGGATCGTGAACCCGTCCCCGTATTCGTCCACGCGGACGCCGAGCGCGCCGAATCCCCGGGCGAGCATCGCGATCCGGTCGCTCTCCTTGACGCGCAGCTCCGCGGCGCCGCGGACGGTCATCGAGACCCCCTCCTGCATCGCCGCCAGGGCGGCGAGCGCCGGCAGTTCGTCGATCAGGCCGGGGACCTCCTCGGGCGCCACTTCGAACGATCGAGCCTCGCCGTATCGGACGCGCAGCGTTCCGACCGGTTCGCCGCCGTATCGATCGTCGGGAATCACTTCGAGGTGGGCGCCGGCGCGCCGGAACACGTCGAACACGGCCGTCCGCGACGGGTTCAGTCCGACGCCCTCGATTACAAGATCGGAACCGGGCGTGGCCGCGGCGAGCGACAGCCAGAACACCGCCGACGAGACGTCCCCTGGCACGGCGGCGTCGATCGCGTTCAGCCGTTGACCTCCCTCGACCGTCACGGCGCGCCCCTCGACGATAACGGCCGCCCCGAACGCGCGCAGCGCCTGCTCCGTATGATCTCGTGTCGGCGCGGGTTCGACGACGCGCGTCGATCCGTCCGCCTGGAGACCCGCCAGCAGAACGGCGCTCTTCACCTGCGCGCTCGGGACCTCGGGCGCATGTGAAACGCCGTGGAGGGCAGCGCCATGAATCGTCAGCGGCGGCCGTCCGTCGGCGGCCTCGATCGAGGCGCCCATCCTCAGGAGCGGATCGATTACGCGGCGCATGGGCCGGCGCGAAAGCGATTCGTCGCCCGCGATGACGGTCGTGAACGGATGCGCGGCGAGGATTCCCGCGAACAGGCGCATCGACGTGCCGGAATTGGCGGCATCCAGCGGTGCGCGCGGTGGGCGCAGGCCGCGCACGCCCAGCCCTTCGATCGTGAGCCGGGGGCCGCGCGAGACCGATACGCCGAGCGCTTCGAGGCACGCCAGCGTCGCCGCGCAGTCCGCGCCGGGCGCGTATCCGGTGAAATGCGACGTGCCGTCGGCGAGCGCGGCGAGCATCGCATACCGGTGGGAGATCGATTTGTCTCCAGGAACGCGGAGGCGGCCGGCGACGCGCGAGACGCGCGGGACGTTTCGTGAGGGCAGACGCGTGGAGCCGGTCGTCGCGGACATCGAGCGACTATATTGTATTATCCTAGCCCTTCAATGACGGTGCGAGGCGGCCTCGTACGGCTGCAGATCCCGAGCCTGTTCGACATGGTCGATCTCGTCCAGATCGTCAGCGATCGCATGGGGAACATGGCCGGATTCGACGAGGACGCGATCCACTGGATCAGCGTCGCCGTCCGCGAGTCCGTCATCAACGCCATCAAGCACGGCAATCGCGAAGATCCGGCCAAGCTCGTGGCCGTCGAATTCGCCTTCAGCCCCGTCGACAATCCCACCGAGCTTCTGGTGCGCGTCACGGACCAGGGGGAAGGCTTCGAGCCCGAGGAGATCGCCGACCCCCTGGCGCCGGAGAACATCCTCAAGTCGAGCGGGCGCGGCATCTTTTTCATGCGCAACTTCATGGACGACGTGCAGCTGCTTCGCGCTCCCGGCGGCGGCATGGAAGTGCGCATGATGAAGAAGCTGGGCGCCGGTGGCTGATTCCTTCCCGCCGATCTATCTCGCGACCGCCGTCCAGGCGGTCATCAGGGCCGGTGCCATGCAGCTCGCCGGCATCGATCATCTTCACGTTGAAAAGAAAGGGACCATCGATCTGGTGACCCAGGTCGATCGCCAGGTGGAGACGATGTTCCGCTCGTTGATCGCGGAGCGCTTTCCCTCGCACGCCGTGCTGGCGGAGGAGTTCGAGGCGCGCGGCGATCGCCAGCGCGACGCGGAATATACGTGGGTCTTCGATCCGGTCGATGGAACGACGAACTACGCGCACGGCCTCCCGATTTTCTGCTGCGCGGCGTCGCTCGAGCGGGGCGGCCGGCCAATCGTCGCGGCCATCTACGATCCCAGCCGGCGCGAGCTGTTCACCGCGGAGAAAGGTGCGGGCGCGTGGCTCAACGGGACGCCCATGCGAGTGTCGAGCGCCGAGACGCTGATCGATTCACTGCTGTGTACCGGATTTCCGTACAGCGTCCATACGAGCGCGGACTTTCTACTCGGCCTGTTCGGTGATTTCATCAAGACGGCGCGCGCCGTCCGCCGGCTCGGCTCCGCCGCGATCGACATGGCCTATGTGGCGGCCGGGCGGCTCGACGGGTTCTGGGAAGCGCGCCTGAACCCCTGGGACCTCTCGGCAGGAGCCCTGCTGATCGAGGAGGCCGGCGGCGTGGTGACCACCCTCGACGGCGCGCCGTTCGACTCGCGCCTCGGGGAAGCGGTCGCGTCGAACGGTCGGATCCACGAGGCCATGCTGGACGTCATTCGGGCTGCCTCCGCGCGCATGGGGCCGGGCGGGCCGCTGTAGCCGAGGCGGAAGTGATCACGAAAGCGGACGATTTGACCTGTCCGTAAGACACCCGAACCGGGCAACGGCCGTATCTCGGCGCCGATCGTACTCTCGGGCTGGCATCCAACATGCTCACCTCCGGCACGAGGAGATGCTTCGATGACAACGCATTCGTTCTCCAGGAATCCGGTCGCCCGGGCGCTGGCCGCGCTGGCGATCGTCTTGCTCCCCGGGGTCGCAAGCGCGCAGATTCGTCGGGTCAGCTCGAGCTCGGCGTCCGACAGCAGGCAGACGGTGAACTTCACGGTCGGGTACTTCGCGCTCAAGGGGCTCGACTCGCGCGTGAATGACGACGTGCTGCTCGCGGATCTGCAGAACGCGCAGCCGCTGCTCTTCGAAGTCCGCGACTTCAACAGCGTGCCGGTCGGCGGCGAATATCTCCTGGCCGTGAATCGCCACGTGGAGGCCGGCGTCGGGATCGCGTTCTCGCAGCGCACCGTGCACAGCGTCTACGCGAATCTCACTCACTCGGACAACACGGAGATCGCGCAGGATCTGAAGCTGCGCCAGATCCCGGTGAGCTTCACCGGGCGCCTCCTGCTGCTGCCGCGCGGCAGCGCCGTCGAACCCTACGTCGGCGCCGGCATCGTCGCCATCAAGTGGCGGTACAGCGAAGTGGGCGAGTTCGTCGACGTCGATCAGTCGATCTTCCCGGCACGCTACGTGTCGAACGGCACCGCGGCCGGACCCACGGTGCTGGCCGGAATCCGCTCGCCGATCGGCAACTGCACCGTCGGCGGAGAGATCCGCTGGCAGAAGGCCGAAGGCGATCTCCCCGCGTCCGCGGGCTTCCTCGGAACGAAGATCGATCTCGGCGGCTGGACGGGGAACTTCACGATCGGCCTGCGGTTCTAGAGCTGATCGGGCAACTTCCAACTCCCAACGCCCAAGGCTCAACGCCCAAAGTCCTTGGAAGTTGGGAATTGGGAGTTGGGAGGTGACCCGCCGTGCCTTTCGCGGCGGTACAAGACCACCCCGCCCCCTTCGGCGACCCGCTCGTAGCCGGCGAGGAAGCGCGGATCGCGGTTCGACTGCCGGAACAGCTCGTCGCGGTCCTCCTTCTGCTGGATGGCGATCCATTCGACGTACGGCCGCGGCGAGGCCGTCGCGTACTTCCACAATTCCCCGTTGCCTTCGTGCAGGAAGTCGCGGACTCGAAAGCCGCTCGCGGACAGATCGTGCATGTAGTGTCCCAGCGATCCCATGCTCATCATGATCGGCTGTCCGTCCCAGTGCGCGGCGAGGTACGCGGTCACCGCGCGGCGGCCCTCGGCGTCCGGGGCCTCACGGCGCGACTCGACGATGACGGACGCGCCGAGATCGAACGGACCCGCGCCCCACACCGACAATCCGAGGGCGACGGCGGTGGCGATCGGCTGCAGGACGCGCGGCAGCAGAGCCACGCCGGCGCCGAGCAGCGCCGCCGCGGCGGCAATCAGGGGGACGTCGTATCGCACGCGGACGGGGTGTCCGTTGAAATAGGCCGCCCAGGGGAGCGCCGCGCACGCCGCGAGCGCGAGCGGGAGCAGCAGCGTCGCGCGCCTGGTTTCAAGAGCGACGCTCGTCACAATCGCGATCATCGACAACACCGCCAGCCACGGCACGACCGGACCGGTCAGCCCCGCGAGTCCGTGCCAGACCTGCGTCCACGCGAGCCACGGCCGGCCGAGCGCCGGGTTGTCGGGGATGAAGAATCCGCTCGACACGAACCACGCGCCGACGGTCACCTTGCTGTTCACGAGAAATGCGGCGATCGCCCACGTCGGCCACAGCGCGAGCCCGCGCACTGCGCGCGACGCCGCAGGCATCGACCACCCGTGCCGTCGCAGCGCGACGAACGCCAGCACGATCGCCGCGGCGACAATCGGCCACGCCTCGAAGCGCGTCAACACAGCCGCCACGCACGCCCAACCGGGTGCCATGGAGGTTGGAGGTTGGGGACGGGAGGTTGGAGGTTGGGCACGGGAGGTTGGAGGTTGGGGACGGGGGATCGGCGGAGTCGCCGACGTCGGACTTGCCGAGGCCCACTTCGCAATCAGCGCGACCGCCAGGAACGTCGTCCCGAACAGGAGCGGCTCCGTCATCGGCGTGCTCTGGAGATACAGAACGTTCGGGTTGAGCATCAGCAGCGCGGCGGCTGCGATGCCGCCCCACGCAGATCCCGTCGCTCGCTGGATCAGCGACGCGATCGCCCAGGCCGCGAGGGCCATCGACGCGATCGACAGGGCCACCGCGAAAGCGCCGCTCCGGTAGAGCGGATCGATCTGGATGGGAAGCGCGTTCAGCAGATGCGGAAGCGGCAGCCAGACGGCGCCGACCTGCTGCCACCCCGGCAGGAGGCTGTCGAAGATCCGCCGTGACACGACGAGGTGCGCGCGCGCGTCGTAGTGGGCGAGTGTGAGGCCGAGACGATGGTAATGAAGCGCGGCCGCGGTACCCCAGAAGGCCACGGCTGCGGCCACGGCTGTTCGCAAACGCACTTAGTCTACACTCCACCTGATGAAGCGTGTCGTCGCGTGGTTCACGGCCTTCGCTGCGGCGTGGGGCGGACCCGGATTGTTCCTGATCGGCTACCTCGATTCGTCCTTCCTCTCCTTTCCCGAGGTCAACGATCTGCTGATCATCGCGATGGTGACGAGGCACAAGGACCTGCTGCCGTACTACGCGTTCATGGCCACGCTCGGGTCCGTTCTTGGCTGCCTCACGCTCTATTTCATCGCGCGCAAGGGAGGCGAGGCCTTCCTGCGCAAGCGCTTCAAGGAACACCACGTGGAAGGCGGCCTCAAGCTGTTCCAGAAGTACGGGCTTCTCGTCGTCATCGTCCCCGCGCTGCTGCCGCCGCCGGCGCCGTTCAAGATCTTCGTGCTCCTGGCCGGCGTCGTGGCGATTCCCGTGTGGCAATTCACCGCTGCCGTCTTCATCGCGCGCGGCGTCCGATACGGCGGCGAAGGACTGCTGGCGGTGTACTACGGCGAGCGGGCCAGCATCTTTCTCCAGCAGCATGCGAAGGAAATCGGCCTCTGGCTGTCCGGCGGGGCGCTGCTGCTAGGCGCCGCGTGGATTGCCTGGAAGCGCCGAAGGCGCGTATAATCAGTCGTTTACCATCAAATGCCCCCCGAGATTTCCGTCGTCATTCCGATGCGGAACGAGTCGCCGAATGCCGAGCGACTCTACCGCGAGCTGACGTCGAGCCTGACCGCCTTCGGACGATCGTACGAGATCGTCGCCGTGGACGATGGAAGTACGGACGACACGTTCGAGCTGCTGGCGCGGCTGCAGGCGATGGATCCGCGCGTCCGCGTGATCCGGTTCAGGCGCAACTTCGGTCAGACGGCGGCGTTCGCGGCCGGCTTCGCGTACGCGCGCGGCCGCTACATCGTGACCTCCGACGGCGACAACCAGAACGATCCCGCCGACATTCCCGGGATGATCGAGATGTGCGAGCAGCAGAACCTCGACATCGTCTGCGGCTGGCGGAGGGACCGGAAGGATCCGTTCCTCAATCGCCGATTGCCGTCGATGATCGCCAACGCGATCATTTCCTTCGCTACGGGGGTGAAGCTGCACGATTACGGCTGCTCGCTGAAGGTCTTCCGCGCCGAGGTCGTCAAGGCGATGAAGCTGTACGGCGAGATGCACCGGTTCCTGCCGGCGATCGCGAACGAGTTCGGCGTGACGATCGGCGAGAAGGTCGTGAACCACCGCGCGCGCACCGCGGGAAAGTCCAACTACGGCATCACGCGGACGTTCCGCGTCGTCCTGGACCTGATGACCGTGAAGTTTCTCAGCAGCTACTCGACGCGCCCGCTGCAGATGTTCGGCAGCCTCGGCTTGTTGATGGGTGGAGCGGGCGTGCTGATCTGCGCGTGGATCACGTATCAGCGCTTCTTCGGCTATCAGTCGGCGAACCGCCCGCTGCTGATCGTCGGCGGCATCATGGCGCTCGGCGGGATTATCCTGATCATGAATGGACTCCAGGCCGAGATGATTTCCCGCACCTACCATGAGTCGCAGGACAAGCCGATTTACGTCATCCGCGAGATCCGCGAAGCCGAGCCCGCGCGATCGCGGGCGATCGTCGGGAAGTAGCCGATGCGCCGCATGGTCCCTGCTGCTCTTGCAGCCGCGCTGACGGCCGCCATCATCGGCGCCTGCGGCGGCTCGAGGCCGCTGACTCCGACATCCAACGGGACCGGCGGGAGCGGTGGATCGGTCGGCGGAACGGTGAACACGCCGCCCACGATCAAGTCCATTGCCGTCTCCGATACGCGGATCGAGGTCGGCATGCCGATCACCCTCACGGCTGCCGTCGAGGATGCCGAGACGCCGGTCGACAATCTGACCTACCGGTGGACGGGCCCGGGGACATTCTCGGGGACCGGCCGCGTCGTGACATGGACGGCTGGCGCCGACACTGTGACGCCAGCGGACTATTCGCTCACGCTGACGGTCACGGAGCCCGTCAGCGGCACGACCGTCATCAATATAGCCACGGCGTCCGTGACGGTGCACGTGAACAACTCTCCCAAGGAGCTTGCGGATCTGTCGCTGCGCTTCCTCGGCGACTTTGCCGATTCGAGAGTGTCGCCCGAGACGTGCGTCGCCGAGTTCGGCAGCACGTGCAAGAGCGGCAGAGACGACGAGTTCAGCAACATCTCCGACAATCGGCACGATTTCCAGATTCTAAGCTCGACGCTTCGTGCGACGGGCGTCGATTGGGTTCCGGTGCGCGCCACCGCCACCGTCCACACCTTCTGCCATTTCGAGTCGCTCATTCTCCACACGCCCGCGAACTGCTCGCCCGCCGATTGTCCCGTCGGCACCGTGCAGAAGGTCGAGGGCGATTGCTACACCACCGACGTCTACCTGGACGGCCGCTGGTGGCTGTGCGAGAGCCATTTCAATGGCGTGCGCCTCTCGGCGCTCGAGCGCGCCTTCTTCGGGATCCGTCGCCCCGAATTCCCATAGAGGCGGCATGCGACCAGTCGCGCGGGCGCTCCAGACCGGCATCGCGCTGTGCCTCATCGGCTGCGGCGGATCCGGCTCGATGACGCCGACGCCGATTCCGCCCGCCAACAACCCACCCGTCATCGACGGCATCACGATCCAAGGCGCCCGTCCGAAGGAGCCGTCCAATTTTGCCGACCTGGGCGAAGCCGTGCAGGTGTCGGCGGCGGTTCATGACGATGAGACGCCGGCCGATCGGCTTCAATACCAATGGAACGCGTCGGCCGGCAGTTTCAGCGGATCGGGAGCGGCGGTGACGTGGACGGCGCCGACCGGCCTCTCGACACCAGCCGACGTCACGCTCAGCCTGATGGTGACCGAGCGATACGGCGGAACGAGCGGCACGCAGTTCTCGCATGATGTGACGGGCAGCGCAACCCTTTCACTCCACGATTCAGTGAAGGAAGTGGGCGACATGGCGCGCCAGTTCCTGCTGGATTTCTCCGATTCGACCATTACGGACGTGTCGTACGTCATGCGAAACTTCGATCCGGCGTGTGACGGAACCACGGCCGAGACCATGCAGGTCGCCGACAACCGCCGAAAGTTCAACATCGTCCGCTCGAGCGTGGGCGCGCCTTCGGTGAAGATTCCCTTCGGGGACAGTTTTTGTTCCGTTCCCGGCCGCGTTCAGCGCGGCGATGCCTGCAGCGCGACGCCTGTGCACTGGGAGTCGACGGTTCTGGCGGATCGGCACTTTCAGATCGCCGACGGCACCGATTGGATCTCGGCCTACTACCGGCCCGCGGTGAAGGCGTGGAAGCTGTGCGACAGTCAGTTCACCGGAACGTGCGTCGACGCGACGACCGGCGGTGCGTGCACCGACGCTCAGGCGGCGGCCATGGTGGCCGGCTCCTGGCGCGAGCGCTAGCGGCGCTGCTGGCGGCCGTGATCTGCGCGGCCCCGGCGGCCGCCGCGCCGCTCCTTCGCGTTCAAGGCACCCATTTCGTCCGCGCCGACGGCACGGCCTTCGAGTGGCGTGGCATCACGGCATTCAGGCTCCTGGAACTCGTCGCCCACGGCCGCGAGCGGGACGCCGAGGCTTATCTTCGCTGGGCCGCGGCGCAGCAGCTCACTGTGGTGCGCGTCCTTGCGATGGCGCGCGTGCTCTTCACGCTGAGTCCATCCGACGGAGAGGAGGCGCTTCCGCGGCTCCTCGAGCATGCCGCGCGCCAAGGGATCGTCGTCGAGGTCGTGGCGCTGGCCGACACCGCCAGCTACGATATCGATCTTGCCGCGCACGTCCGCGCCATCGGACGGATCTGCCGCGCACGGGGAAACTGCGCGATCGAGATTGCCAACGAGCCGTACCATCCAACCCAGAGCGGGCAGGTGCGCGATCGCCCGTTCCTGCGGGGGCTGCGACGAGAGATTCCAGTCGAGATTCCCGTGTCGTTGGGTACGCTGGACGACGAAGGCGAGCTTGCGGCGGGCGACTACGTCACGTGGCACTCGCCGCGCGAGGGAGATTGGCCCGCGAAGCTTTGGGCGGGCGCGCGCCTGCTACGACGATTCGGCAAGCCCGTCGTCGCCGACGAGCCGATGGGCGCGGCGACTCGGGCCATACGCGGCCGCCGGGACAACGTTCCGGAACATTTCGCGCGCGCGGCGAAGATCTGCCGCGAGCTCGGACTGGGAGCCACGTTCCACTACGAACACGGCCTGCAGGCGATCCGTCCCGACGCGGCCGAACGTCGATGTCTTGCGGCGTGGCTGTCGGCGCTGCGATGAACGCGAATGTGGGTCAACGACGAGCGGAGACGGAGGCCGTGGCCGGCGGCACTTCGTAGGCGGCGGCCAGCGCAGACTGAAAGATCTCGGCGAGCTTCTGGTACCCGTCTTCGGTCGGGTGGAGTCCGTCCGCGCCGATGTACGAGAGGGGCAACTGCGCGTTGACGTCGACCAGCACGGCCCCCTTTTTGGCGATCATCGTCTTCAACGCCGCGTTGTAGGGCGCGATGAGCGCCGCCGCCTGTCCTCGCTTGGCGCCAGCGCGCTGATCGGGAATCGTCGCGACGAACGGGACGGCGCCGCGCCCTTGCGCGGCGCGCACCATGTCCTCCATCGCGTTGACGACGGCGGTGATGCCGGCCGTCAGCGCGGAGCCGGTCAGTCCGACGAGATCGCCCAGATCGTTGTCGCCTTCCATGAGCAGGACGACATCCGGGTGGCCGGCAGCCAGGTCATCCAGAAACCGCTGGCGATCGTCCTGCGCGCGGTTGCCGGCGACGCCTTCATTGAAAACAGTAATCGTCTGTGACGTGTAGCGTGCGGTTTCCAGGGTCTGGAGCTTGAACGGATACGACACGTCGAGCCCGGCATCGGGTTGGAACGGGACTGACAGCGTGCTGACGGCCGGCTGGACGGCACCATAGGTGAGGCTGTCGCCGAAGGCCATGATGGTCGTCACCTTCAGGGTCGGCGGGGGTGGAGGCGGTGGCGGCGGCGTCGTGGTCCCCCCATCGCCGCCGTCTCCGCCGCCGCCGGGCGTGGGCACCGGTACGGGCGTCGGCGCGATGCCGTGGCGGCCGCCGCACGCAGCGGTACCGAGCGCTCCGAGCAGCGCGATGACGGTCAGCACTCTTGCCATCGGAAGATGGCAGTATACTACGCTCCACATTTTTCAGTTGAAAAGTCGTTAGGCATCACTTATTCTCTTAGAAATAAGTGGCCATTCCCAACGTCAGCCGGCTTGCGCCGCGGCGCGGGCGCCCGCGCAAGTTCGTCGCGCCATCGCGGCCCGTCACCCTGACGCTCCCCGATCACGTCATTGATGCGCTCGGCGCGCTGGACCCCGATCTCAGCCGCGCGATCGTGCGCCTGGCGCAGCCGAGGCTCGCCGACGGACCCCATCCGCCCGCCGAGCTGGCCACGTTCGGCCGGCATTCGGTCATCATCGTGCGGCCCAGCCGCACCCTCGAAAAGCGCACGGGCGTGGAGCTGCTGCACCTGCCGGACGGCCGCGCCCTGATCTCGTTTCAGCAGTCTACGACGATTGCCGGTCTCGAACTGCTGATCCAGGACGCGCTTGAGGACCGGACGCTGCCGCCGGACGATCGAAAGATCTTCGACGCCATCGGCGGCATTCTGAGAAACGCGCGGCG
Organism: Vicinamibacterales bacterium; assembly: GCA_035495955.1. Lineage (GTDB taxonomy): Bacteria > Acidobacteriota > Vicinamibacteria > Vicinamibacterales > 2-12-FULL-66-21 > JAICSD01. Next base: position 14,155 of record DATJFE010000060.1, read on the forward strand.
GTCCGCCGCCGTGGCCCTGTTACAGCGCAACATCATCGTGCTCGAAACTTCCAGGCGGACGCGTAAGTGAGCAACCGATTTCTGGTGCAAGCCCCTCTGGCGGCCGTCGCCATCGGAGTCATGGCCGGCGCCTGCGGCGGCAGCAAGACCGCTCCGACCCCGCCGCCGCCCGCCGTCGTCACGCTGACGGCGCCGCAGCTCGACTCCCCCTGGCCAGTTCGCAGCTCGACACGCTGAGGCCGACACTTTCGGTAAAGGACGTCACGTAAAACGTGTCATCAGGCTCGAGGATGTACGAATTCCAGATCTCCGACTCGACTGCGTTCACGACCGCGACGACCTTCGCACTGGTCGGCTATGCCGCGACGATCGGAAAGACGGGCGTGCCGGAAGGCTCGGGCACGACGAGCTGGACGGTCGACTCCGATCTGCAACCCGCGACCGTGTTCTACTGGCGCGCGCGGGCCACGCAGGGGACGACGACCGGGCCCTGGTCGGACGTGTTTCAGTTCAAGTCGAAGCTGGTCGGATTCAATCGCCCCGGCGAGCTTTACGATCCGCTCATCTTCAGCGAGACGGTCGGCGAGCGTGTCGGATCCACGACCTTCATCCCCGGCAAGGGGATCCAGCTCAATGACGGTCTGAGCTACGTGAGATACCTGCTGCCCGCGACGGTGACCAACGGCGAGTTCTCGATGGACGTCGAAGGGCTGCGCGCCAACGGTCCCGGAGACAAGGCCAAGGTCTTCGGCATGCAGGAGGGACAGACCGACTTCATCACGAACCGGTATCGCGTCGACATCCAGTATCGCGGCGTCACCGGCTCGCCGCCCAACGCGATCACCTTCCGCGCGCTGTACGGGTCGGCCGATGACCTCAGCGTCCGCTACGAGCCGGATACGGCCACGCGATTTGCGTCGGTGTTCCTGCTGGATCCCGCGAGCACGTACTACTGGAGGGCCACGTGGGGGAGCGAAGTCCGCGTCGTCGTGCGCGATGGCGGCAGCAGCAGCACCGGCATCAACGGCACGCAGTTGTACAACGTCGGCCTGAATTCGCCGCGAGGGATGTACGCGCCGAACCCGCAGTACGCGTACCTGGGCGCGCCCGTCGGACGCAGCGGGGCGGAAGCGGCGACGATTCCCGGGACGATCTATCGGAACGTGTGGCTCGGCAAGAAGCCGCGGCCGGACACGCTCGGCAGCGCCCTCCAATAATTAGCCGTCACGCGCCTTTGCGCGAGTCGGCGACCGCAGTCACCGGCGCCGCCGGCGCGGCTGGCTGCGCCGCGCGCGGACGGAGCCGCCACCAGAGGATCTTGGCGAGCGACTGAAGGCCGTCCGCGACGCTTGTCCGGCGCACCTGGGCGGGCGACATCGCATAGAAGCGCACCGGCGTCTCCAGGATTTCCGCGCGCTGCGCGAGCAGCGCCGACAGCAGCCGTTGGTTGAGGAGCTTGTCGCCGAGCCGCACGTCCGGCGACGAGACGTACGGCGTTCTCAGGGCCCGCACGCCCGACAGCGTGTCGGAGACGTAGCGTCCGTAGAGCAGCAGGTAGGACGCGCTCAGCAGATGGCTGCCGATGGTGCTCGCCATCCGCAGCGCGGCGCTGTGCCGATACCTGACGCGCAGCGACGCCTCGATGTCGCGAATCGACAGGCGGCGGCTGCCCCACACCGCGTCGAGCCGGCCGACCGCCAGCGGCGCGGCGACGTCCACCAGATCCTCCCCGTTGTACATGCCCGACGACTCGAAGAGCAGGACGTAGTCGAACGGCGCGGCGGCGAGCGCTTGTCTGAACGACGCCTCGACGTCGGCGTCGGCGCCGAGCCAGCGGACGGGGAAGGGAAACCCCCCGGTGAACGCTCGATCGATCTCCTCGACACCGCCGTAAAAAACCGTAATGTCGAGCGACAGCTCCTGGATCCGCGCGCGGACCATTTCGAGCAGCGTCTGGCTCACCTTGCTGCGCGATCCGCTGTCGTACAGCCAAACCGCCACACGCTGCCGGCGCGGCTCCCGGAGGAGCGACTCGAGAAACGGCATCAGCACCTTCGCGGGATCATGGCGTCCGGTGATGCCGTCCTCGTAGTTGCTGATGCGTACCAGGCGCGGATCCTCGAGGGCCTCCAGCCGGCCGAGCGGGACGTAGGGCACGTCCTCCTGCGCCCCGCGCGGATCGTTGAACACGTAGTGCGTGATCACGAACGGCGTCGAGATGGGCAGCCGTCCCTTGTCGCTCAGGTAGTAGACCGCGCGATCGACGATGTCGACGGCGCTCGCGCCGGTCAACTCGGCGTCGCTCTGGATGTTGGTGATCAGCAGCTTCAGCGCCGAGAGGTTGCCGGCGATGGCTCGACTGAGCCCCTCGGTCAGATACGACGGGAACAGCGACGAGTGCTGGGTCCCCGGAGAGTAGACGATCAAGTCCGCGGTCGCCAGACGCGCGACGAGGTCCGGATTGATCGGGACGCGCTGCCGGCGGGCGTCAAGCCAGCGGGCGATCTCGTCGGACTTCATCGAGGCGAGCGCCCCGGCGTTCTCGGCGGACGGCTTCCGATCCAGGAGATAGATGTCCTTGATCCGGTTCTGCCGCTTCGCGTCGACGATGTCCGCTTCGCTCGCGAGCAGGCGGTCGTCGGGGTCGAGCGCGACGAGGTATGCGTTCGTCCCGTCCGTGACGTTTTCAATCAGACCCGGCGGCAGCCGAAGGAGCCCGCAGTAGTCGTCCACCGCGTCGTTGAAATTCCGCGCGGCCATCAGGAACGCGCCGGCGAACACGATGTTGCCGACCGCGCAGTCCGAGAAGTCGAACGGCCGGTCCGACGCTATCAGCTCCTGCTCGAAACGGGCAATGCGGTCCTCGGCCGGTCCCGTGACCTGTCTCAGGATCGCGAGCGCCTCTTCGCGGCCGCACGGCGAGGGCAGACGGTGATCGAGCGCGTCGATCGCTTCGTCCGCGCACGTGCGCAGCGTGCGCGCGAGATGCGACGCGTTTTTGCGGAAGTCGGAAGGGCCGAGCGCGTCGCCGAGAAACCGGCGTACTTCGCCGGTCGACATCCCATCGTCGTAGCCGTTGATGGCGAGGGTCAGCCCGATGCCGGGATGGGTGATGAGTTCCTTCGAGAGGACGGACGAACCGCGGCCGCCCGAGAAGACGACAACAGACAGGGGACGTCTTCCCGTCATTCAGGGAAGTATACGCCGAAGCTTACGCGCGATGGACGGCGGTCAGTGCGTGGTGATGCGCGTGCATCCAGCGGACGCCGCCATAACAGCTTCCACCGACGAGGACGATGATGGCCGTCCACGCCACGACGCGGAGCATGAATCCGAGATGCGCGGATTCCTCGAGCGTGAACATCAGAAGTAGCCCCGCTGTGCCTCCCAGATTTCCTTCTGGCCCAGTGCGTCGGCCGTCCGCTTCCTGCGGCGCAGCAGCGACGGAATGGTCCGCATCGTCATCGACAGATCCGACTTGCCGGTCATGAGGACGGTGTTGTGGAAATATCTGAGCGCCGGTATCGGGCGCACGCGATAGAACAGCAGCTCCTGGCACATGTTGAAGGAGCCGATGATGCGGAACACGATGTTGTCGGGCAGCGAGACGACCTTCTTCAGGAACGGCAGCCACGAGCGCGGGCACTTCACCATCAGCCAGAACAGCGACGCGATGTTCTGGAACTCCTTCGCGTACGGCGTCCTGAGCGTGATCTCCTGCGCCTGCGCGATCGCCCGATCGATGTCGAAATCCGGATCGACGTAGCCTTTCTGCTTCGCGTATTCGACGAGCGGCAGGCCGGGAAACAGCAGGAAGGTGTTGGCGCGGACGTAGTTCGACTTCAGCACCATGTTCAGCTCGACGGTCTCGAGGGCGTTGTCGAGCGTTTCACCCGGCAGGCCGATCATGTTCGTCGTCAAAACCTTGATCCCTTTTTCGCGCAGCCGGCGCGCGCCGTCGACGATGTGCTCGTTCTTGGAGCGCTTGCGGATGACGACCTCACGGATCTCCTGGTTGCCGGACTCCAACCCGACCGCGGCGCCGTAGCAGCCCGCCTTTTCCAGCAGGTCAGCCGCCTGCTCGGTGACCGAGTCGTAGCGGATGTTGCAGTTCCAGGGGAGGCCGACTTCCTTCGGATAGAGATCCGCGAACTCCTCGAGCCACTTGTAGCTGTTGCGGATGAAGAACAGATCGTCCGAGAAGTGCACGTGCCTGAGCGGGTACCGATCCTTGATGTACTTGATTTCGGCAACCGCCCGTGCGACCGACTTCCGGCGCAGATAGTCGGACTTCGTTTCCGACTTGTACAAAGCGCGGATGACCGGCTCGTGGCAGAACGTGCAGGGATACGGGCAGCCCATGCTCGAGATGAACCGCTTCATGGGCATGTCCCGCAGGAACTTATATTTGTAGTACAGCTCGCGGTCGGGGGACGGCAGCTCGTCGAGCGGGACCGGCGGCCGCAGGTCGTTCTTGTGAATCCTGCCGTCCCGCGTCTTGACGAACAGATTCCGGATGCCCGTGACGTCGCGGTCGTGCTCCATCGCCTCGGCGAGCTCGAGCATGGCGAGCTCCCCCTCGCCGCGGCAGATGATGTCGATGCCGGGACGATCGATCATCTCGGGGGAGTAGGTCGGATGCGGTCCTCCGACGATAATCGGAACGTTCAGCCGCTGCTTGATCCGGACGGCCAGCTTTTCGAGCGAGTGATGGACGCCCGTGAGCGCGGACAGGGCGATGAGGCCCGGATCGTAGTTCTTGATTGCGCCGATCAGATCGGGTGTATGAGATACGAGGAGCAGATCGGTATCGTGCCCGTGGGCCTTGAGGATGCCCGAGAGGTTGGCGATGCCGATGGATTCCTGAATGCCGTTGTTCTGAATGAAAAGAACGCGCAAAAGGGTCTCCTCGCGTGAACCGAATTGTCCCGTAGAAAATGAGACGATCCGTACAAGTAGGCGGCATAAACACATGGGTGTCCATACGTCGGAAGGTGTAGCTGCGTGGCGGTGAGGCGGCGTGTGCTACTGGTGCCCGCGGCGGGCCTCGGTACCCGGCTCAACGCCGGGAAGCCCAAAGCGCTGGTCGAGGTGAACGGCAGGCCGATGCTCGACTATCTCTGGCAGCTGTACCGTTCGCACGTCGACGCGATGGTCGTCGTGGTCCATCCTTCGGCAGTCGAGGAGGTGGTCCGTTGGGCGCGGCCGGTGGCCGGGGATCAGGGGGATCTGGTTGGACCACCGATCGAAGTGATCCAGCAGGTGGCGCCGACCGGCATGCTGGACGCCATTCTGTTAGCCGCTCCGGCGGTGCTCCGCCACGATCCGGCCTGGATCTGGATCACCTGGAGCGACCAGGTCGGCGTCCTGCCGGAAACAGCATTGCGCCTCGAGGAGGCGACTTCCGGCGGCACGCCGTCCGCGCTCGTGCTGCCCACCGTGCGACGGCCACATCCGTATACCCACTTCGAGCGCAGCGCCGGAGGCGCGATCGTCCGTCTGCTTCAGCGGCGCGAAGGGGATCGGATGCCGGATGAAGGCGAGAGCGACATGGGCGTCTTCGCGCTCACGCGCGCGACGTTCGAGCGGGAGCTGCCGGATTACGCGCGCACTGTCGTCCCTGCCGGCGGCACCGGCGAACGCAACTTTGTTCCGTTCGTGCCGTGGCTGGCGGGGCGCGCCCCTGTCGTCACGATTCCCGCGACCGACGCGCGCGAAGCGATCGGCGTCAACACACCCGAAGACCTGCGGATGATGGAGCAGTGGCTGCGCAGCCGGACCGTATGAAGGTGCTGTCGGTCGTCATCCCCGCCTACAACGAAGAACGCTTCATCGGCGCGTTGATCGAAAAGATCGGCGCCGTCGATCTCGCGCCGTTGGGCTACGGCACGGAGGTGATCGTCGTCGACGACTGTTCGACGGATCGGACCGCCGCCGTGGCCGCGCAGGCGCCAGGCGTGCGGCTGATCAGGATGGAGAAGAACGGGGGCAAGGGACGCGCCGTCCGCGCCGGCATCGCCGCGGCGTCGGGCGACCTCCTGATCATCCAGGACGCCGATCTGGAGTACGACCCGCAGGACTACGCGCCGATGGTGCGTGCGCTGCTGGATGGGCGCGCGGATATCGTCTACGGCAGCCGCTACCTGGGTCGAGGTCCTTCGGCTACGCTCAGGACGGGCCGGCACGAGAAACAGTCGCTCGCCGCCTATCTGGGCGGCCGAAGCCTGAGTCTGGTCGCGTGGCTGTTCACCGGCACGTTCCTGACCGACACCGTCACGGCGCTGAAGCTGTTCCGCCGCGCGGAGCTGGCGGCACTTCCGCTGGAGACCACCGGCTTCGAGCTCGACCACGAGATCACCGCGCGGATGCGTGCGCGCGGGAAGACGATCGTCGAGGTGCCGATTCGCTATTACCCGCGCAGTCGGGAGGAAGGCAAGAAGATCGGCCTCCGCGACTGGTTCATCGCCGTCCGGACCTTCTGGCGCTACCGGCGAGGGTAGGCCCGCGGAGACCCGGGGTCAGACCCCGCCCCCAGGGACGGTGCACTATATCCCGTCCCATCACGCAGATGTGCAATATAGTGCGGTCACTTGACGCGGTAGATGGCGACGCGCGCGTTCCGGAACGCGGGGACGAAGTACTGCGGCGACGTCTCGAACTTCGCCATCCCTGACGCATAAGCAGCGCGCTCCACCTCGTCGATCCACACGTAATCGACTCGCAGCGCGCGCGCAATCTCCCACGCCTCCCGGGCGCTGCCCGTCGCATACATCGTCCTCACCCGTCCGGAGCGTTCCTGGTACTCCGGATCCTCGACGAGCGTTCGCGGCGTTCCCGCGGCCTGCCGACGCTCGGCAAAGCTCGGAATGATGCTCCACGTCGTCTCGTCGCGGGCGATCGCGTCCAGTTGGATCGTGTCGGTCGCGCGCGTGGCCCGGCGCAGCCAGTCCAGCGCGGCGGCCTGCTGGCGATCGACGACCTGCGTCCACGGGAAGCCCGGACCTTCGGAGAGATTGCCGATGTCCTGCGCATTGTAGACGTCCACGATCGTCGTCGGCAGCCCGACACAGACGGCCGCAACGACCGCCACGATCGCGACGCGCTTCCACGCGCCGGCGCCCGACAGTCCGGCCGCGATCAAACCGGGCACGGTGATCAGAACCAGTTGGCCGGCTCTGAAACCGACCCACGAGAGGTCCCCCGTCAGGACGACGAGGTGCATCACGCACAGAGACAAGACGATGAGCAGCGCCGCTGACGTCAGACTGCGGGCACGCCCCAGACGGCATGCCGCGACGAATCCGACGCCCGCCGGGATCAGCGCCGGCCCCAGCGACAGCAGGAGGTTGAAGATGGGTGAGTGACGGGCGTTGCCGAGCAATCCGAACTGCAGCATGCCGTGCGCCCCGCCAGTCATCTGATTGACGAGACACCAGGCCAGGCCGGCCGCGGCGGGCACGGCGGCCGTCGAGCCTCGCGCGATCCGGGCCAACGGTTCCGGCGACCGAACCGCATCGATGAGGGCCGCGGCGCCCCATGCGACGGCGAACAGCGCTCCGACGAAAGGATTGAACGCGATCGAACCGGCGAGGCACAATCCGGCAATGGCGCACGCCGCAAGCGGAGCGGCGCTGCCAGCCGACGCGGCGATCGACAGCGCGCCCAGACCCAGGACGTACGCCATGGAGTGCTGCGGCACCCACCAGAAACATCTGACCAGGCCGTCGACCCGCAGGCCGCCGAACCACCAGTTGCTGATGGCGTCGATGTTGAGATCGCGCAGCGCCGGCATCATCGGGCCGCCGCGACGGAGGATCGAGATTACTGCGACGAGCCCTTCAGCGCTCGACGCCGTCACGGCGAGCGCGACCGCGGCTGCCACAGGCCACGCGCGCGGGATCGCCATCCACGCGACGATGAAGATCGATGCGGTCAGCAGAAACGCCGTGCCGATGGCGTTGGCCACGAGATCCGTTTCGACATTCGCCAGCGCGCGCGGTCCCGCTCCCGCCGCTGAGCCGGGAAGCAGGAAGTACGCCCAGTAATAGTGCAGCGGCCGGTGTGGCATGAACATGTTTCGCGGCGGCATCGCGAACTTCTTGATCTCCGCCGTCACCGCCATGTGCCAGACGAAATCCGCCGTGAAGTACGCGCGGTAGTACCTGTTTCCGTCCGCATCCGTCGCCCCGAGCTTCGCGAACGGCGGACCGGTGATCGCGGGCACGAGGAGGAGCGTCACCAGCAGCGCCGCCGTGTCGCGTCGCGTCCAGGCCGGCACGGCGACGATCGGCGCCTTGGCCGGTCGCACAACCGCCCAGGCGATCGTCGTCACGGCCGCCCAGGCCAGCGCGAAGGCGATCGCCGAAGGATGGCCCGATGCGATGACGGCCCAGAGCGCAATGGCCGTGAAGAAATATCCCAGCGCGGCGCCGACCACCCATCCCGCCGCGTGACGTCGCCCGAACAACACAAAGCCGACCGGAAGCCCCGGCGCCAGCGCCAGGAGGTAGAGCCCGGCGTACAGGAAAATCCCCATCAGTCTCCGTGTATCCCCCGTCGTCCCTCGCCCTGCGACAACTCCCACCTCCCGATTCCCAACGTCCCAAGGCAGGTGTCTTGAGGAGTGGGGCGTTGAGTAGCTGGGACTTGTAGCGTTCGGTGTGCTCCGCGAGGTCCGTGCCTCTGCGATCCGGCTTGTGATCCGTGTCGTCCGTGTCGTCCGTGTCGTCCGTGTCCTCCGTGGCCCTGTGATCCGTGTCGTCCGTGGCCCTGTGATCCGTGTGGTCCGTGGCCCTGTGATCCGCCAGGTCCGCGGCCCGCGTCCGTGGCGTAGAACAGGCCGCCCGGCAGCGTGCCGACGATCCCCAGCGCCAGAAACAGCATCGATAGTGCGAACACCTCGGCCGGCGGCGCGCCCTGCGGCACGAACGTCCACGCGAACGCCGCCTGCGTCGTCCCGATCCCATTGATGCTGACGGGCACCTGCATGATGAACACGATGATGGGGATAAAGACGAAGTAGGCGGACAGCGGCAGCGCGATTCCGAGGGCGACGCCAAGACACCAGGCCTGCAGCACACGGATGATCTGGACCATGATGGACAGCGCGAGCACGCGGACCATCTCGCGATGGTGATCCGCGTATCGACGAACGGCGTCGGTCAGCGCGTCGGTGACGCGGTGCAGGACGCCGAGCGGAATCCGGCGCGCGGTCGATCGCACGAACGCGGCTGCGCGTTCGCTGAACACGACACAAGCGGCGACGGCGCACAGCGCGAACAGCAGGATGACGGTCGCGACCATCGAACCACGCGCGGCGATCGCCGGCGCGAACGGCAGCGCGACGGCGGCAACCAGCACCACCGACAGTACGCCGAGCGCCCGATCCATCAGGACGGACGCGGTCGATTCAGCCAGGTGGACGTCGTACCGCGACAGCGCGTACGCGCGGTAGAGATCCGACGCGACGCTCGGCACGAAATTGCTGACGAACGAGCTCGTGAAGAACACACGCAGGACCGCGCTCAGCGGCGGACGCGATCCAGGCGCGAGCGCCACGAGCAGGTCGATCCACCGCATCGCCATCAGGGTGCGATCGATGAAGACCAGGCCGAGCGAAGCCAGCAGCCAGCGCCAGTCGGCGCGCGCCGTGGCCGAAACGATTTCAGAGGGATGGGACCAGTAGAGAACGAGCGCGGTCAGGAGAACCGCGACGGAAAGCCGAAGCAGCCGACTCACGTCAGCGGAGTTCTTTCTTCCTTCTTCCGTCTTCGGTCTTTCACGTCACCGTCCGACGGGCTGAGGCAGCGTCTCCAGGTGCCGCGTGGTGTCCTTCTTCACCTGGTAGGCGCGCTTCAGGAACTTCGCATACGGCACGAACTGCTTCATCGCCCCGACGTTGACCTGGCACGGGCTCAGGCATGTGGGACAGATGTCGTCCTTGATCGCCTGGCGGTGCATCAGGTTCTCGGCCTTGAAATACAGCGACTCGGCGGTCTCGTCGAGCACGTTCCCGATTTTCTGCGAGTTCTCACAGTAGTGCAGGTCGCCGTTGGGATTGAGCAGCAATCCCTGGCTCTGGAACGGGCACGGCATCGTCCGGTTGTAGCCGTTGGCGATCATGTCCGCGTAGTGCAGGTACATGAACGACTGGCCGCTCAGGACGGATTCTTCCTTCACCCGATCGAGGAAGAACTTCCGCATGAACGTCTCCTCGCGCTCGTGGAACCCGATGTTCGCCTGCAGCTCCTTGTTATGGAGCATCGCGTCGGTGAACCGGAGCATGTTGAAGACGACGTCGAGTCCTTTGGTGCGGGCCCACGTCAGGATGTTCTCGGCGTCTTCGAGATTCTTCGCGAAGATCGTCGAGGCGATCCCGAACTGGAAGTTCGGGTAGGTGTGCGCCAGCGCCTGCATGGCGTCGATCGTCTTCGACGCCTTGTCGAAGCCGTTCTTCACGGCGCGGACCTGGTTGTGGACGTCGCCGATGCCGTCGAGCGAGACGCGGATGCTGATGAGCAGCTCCTGCTCGGCGCAGAACTTCACGATGCGCGTCAGCATCGGAATCGCGCGGGCAGGCGTCAGGCCGGTCGTGTTGATCCCGATCTTGCGCAGCCGGGGCAGGTGCCGATGGAACATCTCGACCATCTGCGGCAGATCGAGCCGCGTCGTGGGCTCGCCGCCCGAGATGTTCAGGTTCTCGACCGCGCCCCAGAACGGACTGCTCAGGACGGGCTCGAGCTGCTCGAGCGTCATATCCGACTTGCGGTCGCCCCATTTCCAGTTGCTGCACATCGTGCACTTGGCGTCGCAGACCCACGTGCAGTTATAGATGAGCACCGTGGGCCGAATCGGATGAACCTTCGAGCTGATGAACGTATTGACAAGGTCGCGGGGAACGCCCGCGGCCGCCTTTGCGATGTACTGCAGGCGGAAAGTATTACTGGACACGAGGTTAGGACATTATAACGCCCAATTCCCAATTCCCAACTGCCAAGAGCCTTGGAGGTTGGGAGTTGGGAGTTGGCGTTTGACACGCTTCTACCGCTCCACGTGTTCGACCACGCGGCCGCCGAGCGCCCGCAGGAGCTCGGGCTTGCCGAAGACGATGATCTCGGGGGCGATCCGCTCCGGTCTGGGATCGAGCCAGGCTGGGTTCTTCAGCCAGAATCGCGCGACGGGCCGATAGCCGGACGGGTCCGTCCCGTCGAGAAGGCGCCGGTAGAACGCGGTCCGCTCTGGATACACCCAGGGCCGGTCCGTGTAGCGATCCCAGTAAAAGTCCGAATCGACGATCGGATCGGTGGCGGTTCGGTAGAACTCCGCGGCGGCTGCCTCGAACTTCTCCCGCGGGAATCCGCCGACGTCGTCCATGAACGGCGAGAACTTGAGCGGGAACGGCTGATCGAAGTACGGCAGGTAGGCCTCGCCCTCGAAGTAGTTCAGGCGCTGTGTGAGCGTGTAGCGATGAGATTCGAGCCAGCGGCCCGCCATGTACCGCGTGTCGTGCCAGTACATCCAGTCGGAGCGGTATGTGTAGGCCGTCGAATAGACGAGAATCAGAACGGCCGCTGACGCAGCGGTCCAGCGCGTCAACCGTCCCGGCGCGCGCGCGTGCAGCGTCGTCACCGCAACCGCAGCGAGCAGCGACAGCGACGGCACGATCGGCATGATGAAGCGCAGCGCATGGTGGGGGCTCATCCCGTAAAACGCGTAGAAGGGCAGAACCCACGCGAGTTGAATCACGTAGCCGCGCGCGTCGGCGCCGGTGCGCGGGCCACGCCAGAGGCGAAGGATGCCAAGGACGACACCGGTCGCGCCAGCGATGAAGAGCGGCCACCCCAGGCAATCCACCAGCAGCCAGAAATACGGGATCCACGATCGCCTGATCCCAATCAGGCTGCCGGTCGGCGTGCCGGTGTACCAGTTGAACCAGAATCCCCAGTAGACGAAATCGCTCCAGCGGATGAACGCGTACGGATTCGTCGCCGCGAAGGCGATGAACACGACGGCCCCGACGACGATCAGTTGCACGGCGCTGCGCCATGAGACGATGGCGCGGCCAAGGCGGAACGCGTGAGCGGCGACGATCGGCACGGCAAGAATCCACGCGGTGTACTTGGTCGCGAACGCCAGGCCCGCGAAGAGCCCGACGATGGCGTAGTCGCGCATCCGTCCGGTGGTGGCGATGCGGTCGCAGGCCAGCAGGCAGAGAAACATCAGCAGAAAGAGAAGGCTCTCGGGCGTTGCGAAATGGGCGAGGTTGACCAGACCCATCGTGACGGCGAGGAACGCGGCCGCCAGCAGGCCGGTCGATTCGCCGAAATGGCGGCGGCCCATCGAGAACACGGTCAGGATCGTGCCGAGGGCAAACACGGCGGACAGCATCCGGGAGCCGCGCATCGCCATGTACTGAATCGCGCGGCCGGGATTCGACGGATCCAGCAGCGGCCAGATGCGGTGCATCGAGAGCATGACGGTATGCCCGGGGTTGAGGAGATACGCCAGCTTCACGACCAGCGCCATGGCGTAGATGTGCAGGTGCGGATTGATGAAGTAGTCCGGATCCAGCGTGTGCTGGTGGATCATGTGGACGGCCGGGTCGATCTTCTCGTCGGTGTGCCAGATGTAGGGGAGTCCCCAGTCGATCCCCAGGACGGATAGGATGAAGTTCGATGCCAGAATCGCAGCCAGCAGCCATAGCGTCCGGCGGTGGAGCGAAGGAGACATCAAGCGAGCCGCCCGTTTCCGCGCGCGCGCGCGTGCTGCTCGCGCTGATCCTCGCCGCCGGCCTCGCCGCTGGCGCGACAGGGCTCGACTGGGGATTGCCGTACCAGTGGCATACCGATGAAAAGGTGACGCAGGCGATCAACGTCCTGCACTCGCCGCGGCTGGATCCCGACTACTTCATCAATCCGCATCTGCACATCTATCTCGTCGCCGCCGCTTTCGAGATCGCGTACCGCGTGCATCCCGGCTACGAAGTCGGCAGGAGTTTTCCGGAGATCTTTCCGATGATGGATCGCGGGTCGCCGGCGCGTGCGCTGCAGTTCCTCGCCATGCGGCTCTCGCGCGCGGAGTCCGTCCTCTTCGGGCTCGCGACGATTCTGATCGTGTTCGTCGTGGGTCGCCGGCACTGGGGTGAGGCCGTCGGACTGCTCGCGGCCGTCTTTGCGGCGGTGACCATGGGCCTCGTAAATCTGTGGCACTTCGCGACGCCTGAGGGTCTGTTGTTCCTGCTCATGCTCGCCGCGCTCGCTTTGATGGACCGTCTGATAAGTCGCGGCGGCATGCGAGATTATGCGCTGACCGGCGCGTGCATCGGACTGGCCTGCTCCACGAAGTACACCGCCTGGCTCCTTGCCGCGCCGTTCCTGGCGGCGCATCTCGCGGGACGTGGGGCGCGTGGCGCTGTCCACGTCTCAAATCTCCGAAAGGTCGCCGTCGCAGGCGTGACCGCGGTCATGGCATTTCTCGCCGGCACGCCCCTGATTGTCGTGGACTGGAGACAGTTCTGGGAGTGGGGCGTCGTCTACAACTGGTACACGGGCGCCCCCACGGGAAGCCTTGTCGAGATCAGGCGATCCTACGGGCCGTACCTCGCGCTGCTGGGCGACGGTCTGGGCTGGCCGCTGTTCGCCCTCAGTCTGGCCGGCCTCGCCGCGGGGGCCGCGCATCTGTGTGTCGGGGATCGTAGATCCGCCGCCGGCCGGGGCTATTTGATCCACACGACGTGGGTGACGGTGTTCTATGCGTTCTACGGACTCAGCCCGCACCACGCGCTTCGCTTCATCATGCCGATCGCGCCGTCGCTGGTCCTGCTGGCCGCGAGCGCATCCGTGGCGTTCACCGAGCGGCAGCGGCGTCCGGGCGCGAAGCGGCTGGCGCTGGCGAGCGTGGCCGCGGTGCTGATCTACTCGGCTGTTTACACCGCGCGCGCCGATGAGATGTTCCTGCACGACACGCGGTATGCGGCAGGCGCGTGGCTGAATCGGACGCTGACCGCTCCCGGCGCCAGGCTGGACTATTTTGCGATCGAGGCGTATCTGCCGTACTTCGATCATCCGCCGTTCGCGCTTCGTTTCGTGCCCTTCATGGAGCACGCGACGCTGCACTACGACGCGTTCTGGACCGAAGCGCGATCCTACCTCCGCGATTCCGATGCCCCGATCGTCGACAGCAACTTCTACTATGACCGGTACCTCGACGATCCGCGGAGGTTTCCCGAGCGCGCGGATCTCTATCGGCATCTGCTGACGGGGACGGACGTAAGCGGTGTCCGGCCGGTCGCGCGGTTCACGTTCGAGAATCCGCGGTGGCTGAATCCGCGGCCCGAGCGCGTGGCGCCAGATGTAGTGGTGTTCGGCAAAGCGGCGGATACGAAAACGCCGCGGCAGTAGTGAATCCTGCCGCGGCGCATGGAGTTATTTTCCGCGTCGTCCGTGTCGTCCGTGGCCTGATCGGTCCGCGCCGTTTCGTGGCTTAGCTACCGAAATTCGGCCGCGGATTCGCCGATGCCCAGGCAGCCTTGATGGTGATGGGCCACGCGGTTCCGTCAACTTCACCGCCTCGCGGGACCGGCTTGCCAAGGTAGAGCACGTGCGGCTGGGGATTGTACGCGTGCGAACCGGTCCCGATCGTCACGTTGTACATCACTCTGCCCGTGTCGGTCTCTACGACCTTGAGGTTGGTCGAACCGGTTCTCCACGTAAGCGTCCAGAGGTACCATTTCGAGGGATCCCACCCGCTGACCTGGAGCCGGGGGTCGCAATCGAAGATTCGGTTGACGTGATCGCCGGTGATGAACCGGCACGTCACTGAGCCCGGCTGCGGATAGTCACGGGCACGGAAATCCATCGTCGCGCGGTAGTCGTTCGTCGTGATGTTGGAGGTGCCTTCTCCCATCGCCATCACGCTGCTCTTGGCGCCGTGCACTTTGGTGGAGAGGCCTGTGATCATTGCCGAGAACTCGCCGGCCTGGAGCGTTACCGGCAACTGGTACTGCACCCACGACGACGCATCCGGCAGATTGACACCGTTGGCTGTCAGCGCGGCGTTGCCGATCAGGGTCCCGACGGTCTTGCCGTTGGTCAGCGGGTCGCGCAGCTCGGCGCCGCGGATGTAGGCGCCGGCCGCCGTCTTGAAGCTGGCGTCGGCCGACCACGGGCCGTTCGCGCCCTGGTAGGTCGCCTGCACGCGCCACGTATAGTTGACTTCGAAGTCGAGTCCCGTCGGGACGAAGCTGACCGTGGAGCCCGTCGTCGGTCCAACCGTGCCCTGCGCGACCACGGTGCTGCCGCTTCGGACCTGGAAGTTATACGAAAGTTGAAGGCTCTGGTCGAACTTGCCCTTCACGGTATTGGCCGTCAGCGTGGTCGGATCGTCCGCCTGCACGCCGCCGGTCGGCGAAACGATCGGGGGCGCGGGCGCCTTCAGCGTCGAGCCGTCGGGCGCGGCGCTCGTGGATCCTGGAGTGGCGGACGAAGGTGACGTTGGAGCAGGGGACGTCTTGCCGCACGCGACGGCGAGCGCAAGAAGGCCCGTGGCGGTGCACAGAAGAACCTTTCGGGTCATCAATAGAAACTCCGGTGAAGCTTGGTAGTGGTACGGAGGTTTCGCGAGGGCCTCATCGTAACACAAAACCGTCAGATCCGAGGCACTTCGCATGCTACGATGTCCGAATCTCGCCGGTCCGGCGCGAGTTCGACCGGCCCATCCCCACAGAGGAGACGTGCATTTGAAGACGATGAAAGCCGCGATTCTGGCCTTGTGCGTGTGCGCAGCGCCCTCCATGGCCGACGCCCAGACGATGCAGTGGACCGACAAAGGTTATGTGAGCGTCAATGGCGGCGTGCAGGTCGGCTCGCACACACTCAACGCGACGTCCACCTTCCCCATCTACGACGAGACCGCCACCGTCACGTCGACCCAGAAAGTGAAGAGCAGCGGCATCTTCGATATCGGAGGCGCCTATCGGGTCTGGGGGAAGAACGTCCTGGGAGGGCTGAGCTTCTCGCATGCCTCGTCGAACACCAACGTGTCCATCAACGCCTCGATCCCGGACACGGCGTTCACCGATCGGCCGCGAACGGTCACCTCGTCGCAGAGCGGCTCCAAGCATTCGGAGAACGTCCTCAATCTCGACGCCATCTGGATGATGCCGGTCGCCGAGAAGCTGGACGTCGGGCTCTTTGCCGGCCCGTCGATCTTCTTCATCAAGCAGGACACCGTCGGCGACCTGACCGTCAGCGAGCCCGGTCCGTCCGTCGCGGCGCCGCTTCATAGCGTCAGCAAGACCACCGCGGGGATCAACCTGGGCGCCGACCTGCAGTACATGCTCCACAAACAGTGGGGCGTAGGCGGCACCGCTCGCTACACCTGGGGCTCGGCGAAGATCGACGGCGGCGACAAGAAGCTCACCGTCGGCGGCTTCCAGCTCGCGGGTGGCGTGCGCTATCGCTTTTGAAAAGGCGGAAGACGGAAGGCGAAAAGCGGAAGGCGAAAAGTACTTCCCGTCTTCCGCCTTCCGCCTTCCGTCTTTTTCGATCTCTCTACTGTATTTCGCACACGTCCACGCGAATGTTCGGGTAGGTCGCGGGCCCGTTCCACGACGGCGTCTGCGCGCCGTCTGAATCACCCAGCACGTCCCACTGCTTCTGGCTGGTCCCCTGACCGGTGCAGATGATGTCGCACGAATAGCCGTTGCAGCTCGTGCCGCCGGATTTTCTCAGGATCCCGAATGGTCCCCCCGAAATGCCGTTCGCGAAGAGTGATCGCGCGGCCGCCTTGAGGAAGTTGACCGTATCGGCGGCCGACATGTGGCCGTACTTGTTGCGCTCGCACGTGATGATGCCCAGAGGTGTGCTCGACACGCAGGCGCCGCCGGACGGCGGCGTGCCGGGGGACGGCGACGGCGGAGCCACGGGCGCCGGGGTCCTGAACACCTGCGTCACGGTCCACGCGCTCGTCGTTTCGCTGTCGCTCGCGCGCGCCCGCCAGTACATCGTCGCGCCTGCCGTGAGCGCAAGGCTGTTGAACGTCGTCTGCCCTGGTCCTTCGGCAGCGTAGCCGGCCGAGACGAGTTTCGTGAACGCCTGATCGGAGGCGATCTGGAACTCATAGATCAGTACGCCGATTGGACCAACGAACGACGCGTTGTTGACTTTGATTGCCGGCGTCACCGTCGCCACGACCGCGTTGTTCACGGGAGAAACGGGTGTGGGCGGGTTCACCTGCGGCTTCGGATAGATCTCGAATCCGGCCGTCGCCGCGGTGCCGGTGTTGGCGCCGTCCTGGGCCCATGCGCGCCAATAATAGGCGCGGCCGATGTCGAGATGATCCACCTGCACGCTCGTCTTGCCGTCGCCGGGCGCCACGTTCGATCGGCTGAACACCTTGTTGTTGAAGTCGGAATCCGAGGCGACCTCGAACGTATACGTCAACGCCCGTACCCCCGTCGTCGTCGCGTTCTGGACGACGAGCCGAATCGGCTGTTCACTGTCCTTGAACTTGGATCCCTGGGCGGGTTCGAGCATCACGGGCGCCGAGATCGTCACGCCTGCAATGGGTCCGGCAACGGTCGGCGCCGTGGGGTTGGAGCTCTTCGATGTCTCGCAGCCGGCCGCGGCAGCCAGCGACAGCCCGCAGACGAACGTCAGGAAAGGTGACTTCATGACTGACCTCGAGTCGATAGCACCGGCAATGGCGATGGCAGGCGCGTGGGGCAGACCACACGCAACCGGCCTATCGGCCCGCGGGAGCTTGAACTTTAGGGAGAAAAGGGTCGCTGGGAAGCCGCCCTTTGTTCGTTTTCTAGGATAGCACGGAACGGCGCAGATACGCGACGCCGCCGGTCAGCGAAAACAACATGATCAGAGCCGCCCCGACGAACGAAACCAGCAGCGCCGATTCGAGCGGCAGTCCCAGCCGCGTGAAGTAGAACCCGAAGGTCGCCTCGCGGACGCCGAACCCGTTCACCGACAGCGGAATCATCTGGACGATGAACGAGACCGGGACGATGACGGCGAGTTCGGCGAATCCGATGGGGATGTTCATGCTGCGGGCGATCGAGACATAGAAAAAGACGAGGAGCCCCTGCACGACGACCGCGCCCAGGAAGCACGCGGCGAGCGACCGCGGCGTTTCCTTGAAGCGGGTGAGCGCGTAGGTCAACTTCTCGATCCGCGCGTCGACCCATTCCTGATGGAAGACGCGGAGCGGCTGCAGCAGCTTGGTCACGGTTTCCGGCATCAGCAGCGTCGGTGTGGCGAGGCCGGCGCCCAAACCGAAGCCCGCCCACAGCAGTCCGGGTCCGACCGGCCCGACCGCGAGGCGGTGCATCGCCGACGCGCCTGCCGCGGCCATCAGCGCGAGTCCCAGGAGTCCGATCCCGCGATCGATCAGGACGACGGTCGTCGCGAGTGTTTTGGATCCGGCGGCCTTCGCCGTGTCCGTGATCCGGATGACGTCGCCGCCGATGTTGCTCGGGAGAAAGTTGTTGAAGAAGGTCGCGACCAGAAACGAGGAGGCGAGAAAGCGGTAGGGCAGATCGACGTGCTGCGCGCGGAGCAGCATGTCCCACCGCCAGGCGCTGGCGAGCACCATCCCGAAGTACAGGAGCAGCGCCGTCCCGAGCCAGGCGGGCGACGCGTGGCGCGCGACGGTCCAGAGACGCGAGAGATCGACTCTCGACAGCAGCAGCGCGAGCAGGCCGATGCTGACGACGGCTTTGATCGCGGCAATCGCCAGCCGCCGGGCACGGCCCCGCCGTCTCTGTTCGTCTACGGCATTCATCGCAGGTGGGACTCGCGAGTGTAGCACGGATGCTACAATTGCCTGTCCCTCGATGCGCATCCTGATGATCGCGCCGGAGCCGTTCTTCGAGCCCCGGGGCACTCCCTTCAGCGAGTATCACCGCATTCGCGCCCTGCTGGATCTGGGCCATACGGTCGACCTCGTCACGTACCCGTTCGGGCGGGACGTGAGCCTGCCCGGACTGCGTGTGTTCCGCTGCGCGCGGCCGCCGCTGATGCGGCACGTCGGCATCGGACCGTCGTGGAAGAAGATCCCGCTGGATCTCGCTCTGTTCGCCTCGACGTGCCGTCGCGCGCTCGCCGGCAAGTACGACGCGGTCCATTCGCACGAAGAAGGCAGCTTCTTCGGCGTCGTCGTGGCCGGCCTGCTCGGCATCCCGCACCTGTACGACATGCACTCGAGCCTGCCGCAGCAGTTGACGAACTTCGCCTACAGCCGATCGCGCGTCCTGACGGGAATCTTCGGTTGGATGGAGCGGTTCGTCATCCGGCGATCGCGTGTCGTGATCGTCATCTGTCCGCAGCTCGAGGAAACCGTGCGCGCGGTGAACGCGACGGTGCCGTCAGTGCTGATCGAGAACGCGCCCGGCTCCGGGGACGCGCCCGTCGCGGGGTCCGGGGCCGCCGTCCGCCGGGCGCTGGAACTCGGCGAGCGCACGCCTGTCATTGTTTATACCGGCACGTTCGAAGCGTACCAGGGACTCGATCTCCTGTTCGCCGCGATGCGCGAGGTCGCAGCCCGATATCCCGATGCGCGGCTGGTGCTCGCGGGCGGCCATCCCGAGCAGATCGCGATCGCGCGGCGGCAGGCCGCGGCCGCAGGCGTCGAGGGCGTCGCGATCTTCGCCGGGCAGCGCGCGGCTGACGAGATTCCGGCGTTCCTGGATGCGGCCGATGTGCTCGTCTCGCCGCGGAGCCTCGGCACGAATACGCCGCTCAAGATCTACCAGTATCTGCGTGCCGGCCGTCCGATCGTGGCCACGAGGCTGCTGACGCACACGCAGGTGCTGACCGACGAGGTCGCCTTCCTGGCCGATCCCACGCCCGCGGGATTCGGCGCGGCGATCGCGGCCGCGCTTTCGGATCCGGAGCGCGCCCGCCGCGTCGGCGCGCGCGCGCGGCAGCTCGCCGACACGAAGTACACCTACGATGCCTATCTGGCGCGCACGCGGCTGGCGTGCGCGCACCTCTTCGGCGATCCGGCCCCGCAGATGGCGGGCGGCGTCGCATGACCCGCGACACGGCACGCGACCACTATTCCTATTCGGTCTACGCCGATCCCGCGATGGCCGAGCGATTCGATGCGATGCGCTTCGGCGGCCCGATCGGACGCCTGATTGCGGACACGCAGGAGCAGCAGATTGCCGCCTTTCTGTCGCCGCTGGACGGGCAACGCGTCCTCGACGTCGGGACCGGCACGGGGCGCGCCGCCATCGCGCTCGCGAAGCGAGGCGCGATGGTGACCGGCGTCGACGCGTCCGCGGAGATGCTCCAGGTGGCCGAGCGGCGAGCGAGGGAGGCGGGCGTCAGCGTCACGTTCGACGGTGGGGACGCGCGCGGTCTTTCCTACGCCGACCGCAGTTTCAACGCCGTCGTCTGCCTGCGGGTGCTGATGCATACGCCGGACTGGCGCGCGTTGCTTGCCGAGCTGTGCCGCGTCGCCTCGGCACGCGTGGTCTTCGACTATCCGGCGCTCTCGAGTATGGCAGCGCTCCAGGCGTCGGCCAGGCGCGTCGCGCGCCTCGTGAATCCGCGCGTCGAGGCCTACCGGGTGTTCTCGAGCGCGGGCGTGGAGCGGGCGATCGCCGATCTGGGCTTCCGCATCGTCGGCGAACACCGCCAGTTCGTCCTGCCGATCGCGCTGCACAAGCGCGTCGGCTCCGAGTCGTGGACGCGCCGGATTGAGGGGACGCTGGAACGCCGCGGCCTGACGCGTCTCTTCGGGTCGCCCGTCACCGTGGTGGCGGAGCGTTGCGCGTCCTAGTCACCGGCGCGACCGGCTTCACGGGCGGGCATCTCGCCCGCGCGCTGAAAAGCGGCGGCCACGACGTCCGCGCGATGGTCCGCGATCCCTCTCGCGCGGAATCGCTGACTGCCGACGGCATCGAGGTCGTCGCGGGCGATCTCGGCCGGCCGGAGTCGCTGCCCTCCGCGGTCGACGGCGCCGAGATCGTCTACAACATCGCGGCGCTCTATCGCCAGGCCGGCCTTCCCGACGCCGTGTATCACCAGGTCAACGGCGAGGCCGTGGGTCAATTGATCGATGCGGCCGCGGCTGCTGGAGTTCGGCGGATCGTGCACTGCAGTACAGTGGGCGTGCACGGCGACATCGAACGTCCGCCGGCGAACGAGGACGCTCCGCTGCGCCCCGGCGACGTCTATCAGCTCGCCAAGGTCGAAGGGGAGCGGATCGCACGGGATGCCGCCAGACGCCGCGGGGTGGAGCTCGTCATCGCGAGGCCGAGCGGCATCTACGGCCCGGGCGATCGCCGGTTGCTCAAACTCTTTCGCGGGGTCGCGCGGCGCCGTTTCGTGATTCTGGGCGACGGCCGGATCTTCTATCACCTGACGTATATCGACGATCTCGTCGATGGATTCCGCCTGTGCGGCCAGGTGCCCGCGGCGGCTGGACGCACCTACATCCTGGCGGGCGGTGAAGTCTCGACGCTGAACGATCTGGCCGCGCTCATCGCCGAGGAAGCGCACGTGCCGCCCCCCAGGATCCACCTGCCGGTCTGGCCGTTCTGGATCGCCGGCGCTGCGTGCGAGGCCGTCTGCGCGCCGCTTGGGATCGAGCCGCCGATTTACCGCCGGCGCGTCGAGTTCTTTACGAAAAGCCGCGCGTTCGACATCTCGCGCGCCCGACGGGAGCTCGGCTACGCTCCAGCGGTCGGCCTGCGCGAGGGAGTCCGAAGGACGCTCGCCTGGTACAAAGACTGCGGGTGGATTTGAAGAGACCACACTGAAGAAAACGTACACCACAGAGTCTCAGAGCACACAGAGACGCACAGAGGATTTCATACTGCCAATCGCGCGATCCGCGTTGCGACCCTGCTGCGTGATCGTGTTCGTGTCGTCCGGCCGGT
>DATJFE010000061.1:0-26833 GCA_035495955.1 Vicinamibacterales bacterium
CGGTCACCAAGCCCAGCGCCGCGGCGACGTTGAGGCTGCCGGCGCCCGCCTCGATCAGGCCCGCCCCTGCCACGCGCGAGCTCGTGAGCTGCAGCGCCGCCTTCACCTGCGCCGGCGTCAGCCCCGGACGCGCCTCGAGCAGCAGCGCCGCCGCCCCCGACGCCACCGCCGACGACATGCTCGTCCCGCTCAATTCGATGTACGCGCTCGTCCCGCTGCCCGTCACGTGCTCCGGATACGTCCGCGATAGATAGCTTCCCGGCGCCGACGCCGCCACGATCCGGTTGCCCGGCGCCACCAGCTCCGGCTTCAGCACCCCGTCGATCGCCGTCGGGCCGCGCGAGCTGTAGGTCGCCATCACGTCGTCGTCGCGCCCCGCCGTGCCGCGCGTGTTCACCGCGCCCACCGTCAGCACCGACGGCGCGTTCCCCGGCGCGATCACGCCGCCCACGATCGGACGCCCCTCCGCCGTCTTCCCGAAGTTGCCCGCGGCCGCCACGACGAGAATCCCCGCGTCCGCCGCGCGCTGCGCGGCCTGGCAGAGCGGATCGTCGACGTACGACTCGAAGACCGGATGCCCGAGCGACACGTTGATGATCCGGATGTTGTACGTCCGCCGGTTCCGGATCGCCCAGTCGATCGCCTCGATCACATCCGCCGTCTTGCCGGAGCCGTCGTTGCCGAGCGCCTTCAGGTTGATCAGCCACGCCCCCGGCGCCATCCCGGAGTAGCCATCGCGCGCCGATTCGGCGATGATGCCGGCCACGTGCGTCCCGTGCCCGTACTCGTCACGCGCCTCGCTCGCCGCCGCCGCGCCGCGCGTGAAGTCCGCCGACGCGACGACGCGATCGCCGACGGGGCTGTTCTGGGCGATCCCCGAGTCGATCACCGCCACGCCAATCCCGCGTCCGGTCACGCCGCGCAGCGCGTCGAGCCCGCTCCACACCTGATCCGCGCCCGTGGCCTGTGTCGTCACCGCCATCATCCGGTAGACCGTCGCGTTGCCGGCGATGTGGCCGACCGCCGGGTCCTGCGAGAGCGCGTCGATCTGGCCGCCGGTCGCTTCGAGAACGGCGCCGCCCTGAATTCGTTTCCTGACCGTCGCGCCATACCGCGCGGCCAGCTCGCCGATCGCGGCGTCGGGCGCGGCGACGATGACCTCGGTGGGCGCTTCGATACGACGGGCGAGACGATCCGCGATGTCGCTGGACAGGCGCGCGCGATGCGGCTGCGCCTGCGCGGAGGCGGCGACCGTCAGGACGATCGCGGCCGCGGCCCCGCGGCGCAAATGGCTGGCGAGAGAAGCGATGCTGAACATGGTGGATTCCGGCTTGCCCCGCCGTAAGGCACACGATGTGCCACGGCAGAGGCCGAAGCTCAGCGCCACTCGAGATGACGTTCGTGGCAGATCACGAGATGACAAATTGACCCAGGCTGTTTGCGGCCATGGCCCGCTTCGAGTACGATCCGAAAACAGGATCGACCGCCGCGCGCGCGCCATCAGCCAACAAATTGGCTGCCGCGCCGCTCGAGTCCGAGTGGGTAGGGCCTACTCGGCGAAAATCCAACAATTCACGGCATTTCCGACCAGCCAAGAAATTGGCCGGTGAGTTCAAGAGTGGCCCGATACCTCCGCTTTCACATCCTCTTGCTCGCGATCGCCGCGGCGAGTGCATGCCATCGGTCCGCGCCCGGCGCGGCGTCCCCCGCAGGCGGGCCCGCGCGCGGCGGATCGCTCACCGCGTCGCTGCGCAGCGAGCCGCCCACGTTCAACCGCTTCGCCCCCACCGCGGCGCAGGCCCCCGTCGACGCGGTCGCGCGGCTTACGCAGGCCACTCTCGTCCGCGTCAACCGGCTGACGGGCGACCCCGAGCCCTGGCTCGCCGAACGATGGACGACGTCGGCCGACGGCCGCACGCTGACCTTCACGCTCCGCGACGGCGTGGCCTTCTCCGACGGCGTGCCCTTCACGTCGGAAGATGTGCTGTTCTCGTTCAGGGCGCTCTACGACCCTTCGGTCGGATCCGTCCTCGCCTCCGGCGTCATGGTCCAGGGGAAGCCCCTGCAGATCGCCGCGCCCGACGCGCGGACGGTCGTCGTCACCCTGCCGGCCCCCTTCGCGCCGGGCGCCGCGCTGCTCGACAACGTGCCCATCTACCCGAAGCACCTGCTGCAGGCCGCGCTCGACGCGCACACCTTCGCGGCGGCCTGGGGCGTCACCACGCCGCCCGCGACGATGGCGGGGCTGGGGCCGTTCGTCGTCAGCGAGTACGTGCCGGGCCAGCGGCTCACGCTCGCGCGCAATCCGCACTACTGGCGCAGGGACGCGGCCGGCGTCGCGCTTCCGTACCTGGATCGGATCGTCGTGGAGTTCGTGAAAGGCCAGGACGCCGAGATGCTGCGGCTCGAGGCCGGCTCGATCGATCTGATGACGCAGGCCGACGTCGCGCCCGAGAACATTTCGTCGCTGCGCCGCCTGCGCGATCGCGGCGCGCTCCAGATCGCCGAGCCGGGCGTGAGCGTCGATCCGATCCTGCTCTGGTTCAATCTCACGGCCGCCGCGGCGGCGAAAAACGCGCAGGCGCGGCCGTATCTGCAGCGGACCGAATTCCGGCAGGCGATCTCGTACGCGATCGATCGCGACGCGATCGTGAATACGCTGTACCTCGGCGCCGCCGTGCCCGTCTACGGCCCGGTCACGCCCGGCAACCGCACGTGGTATGCCGACAGCGCGCCGAAGTATCCTCACGATCCCGCGCGCGCGGCGGCGCTGCTCGCGGGCCTCGGGCTGACCGACCGCAACGGCGACGGCGCGCTCGAGGACGCCGCGGGCCGCCCGGTGCGGTTCTCGATCCTGACGCAGGGCAACCACATTCGCGGGCGGACGGCCGCCATGGTCCAGGAGCAGCTCCGCACAGCGGGCATCGCCGTGGACCTCGTCGAGCTCGATCCACCGTCGCTCTTCGGCCGCTTTGGGAGCGGCGACTACGACGCGATCTGCTACGGACTCCAGACGAGCGCCTTCGATCCGGCGCTGAACCTGGACTTCTGGCTCAGCTCCGGATCGAATCACGTGTGGAATCCCGAGCAGAAGACGCCCGCGACGCCCTGGGAGCGGGCCATCGACGACCTGATGCAGAAACAGGCGGCCGCGCCCGCGCTCGCCGAGCGCCAGCGCCTGTTCGCCGAGGTCCAGCGGCTCTTCGGCGAGAACCTGCCCGGCATCTACCTCGTCTCGCCGAAGGTCACGATCGCGATGAGCCGCCGCGTCGGCGGCGCCGTGCCCGTGCTGCTCGATCCCAAGATCCTCTGGCAGGCCGATTCGCTCTACGCGAAGTAACCCCTCCCGCCCTGTCCGGCGCGCCGCGATCGGCCGAAACGACTGGAAGCGTGGACCAGCGGCAACGATGACCACGATCGGCTTTCTGGCGCGGCGGGTGCTGGCCGCGCTGGCGCTCGTCTTCGTGGCGACGTCCGGCGCGCTGCTGCTCGCGCAGCTCGCGCCCGGCGACTACGCGTCGCAGTTCGGCCGCGACCAGGCGCAGGTCGCCGCCGAGCGCCACCGCCTCGGACTGGATCTGCCCGTCGCGCAGCAGTACGCGCGCTGGCTGAAGCGATCGCTCACGCTCGATCTCGGCGAGTCGTTCCAGTACCAGCGCCCCGTGACGGCGCTCGTCGCCGAGCGCGCGTGGAACACCGCGCTGCTGGCGGCGACGTCGCTCGCGGTCGCCACGCTCCTCGGCATCCCGTGGGGCATCGTCACCGGCAGCCGGCGCGGCGTGTTGATTCGCGCGCTGCGTGGTGTATCGCTCCTGTTCCTCTCGATCCCTCCGCTGATCAGTTCGCTGACGATGCTCGCCGTCGCCGCGCGGACCGGCTGGCTGCCGGTATCCGGGATGGGCGGGGTGAGCCATCTCGTCGTCCCCACGCTGGCGCTGGCGCTGCCGATCGCGGCGATCCTCGAGCGGCTGCAGGCGCAGTCGATCGGCGATGCGCTGGCCACCCCGATGGCGCTGTCGGCGCGCGCCCGGGGCATTTCGCGCCGGCGAATCGTCTGGCGCCACGCGTGGCGGCAGTCGCTCGGGCCGATCCTCGCGATCTACGGGGTCATCGTCGGCACGCTGTTCAGCGGATCGTTTGCCGTCGAGATCGTGACGTCGTGGCCGGGGCTCGGCGATCTGATGCGCCAGGCGCTCCTGACGCGCGACACCTATCTCGTCGCCGGCTGCGCCGCGGCGGGGGCGGCGTTCCTCGCGGCCGGCGTCCTGCTCGGCGACGTGCTGCACGCGGTGGTGGATCCTCGGGTGGGGGGGGCGTAGGTGCGCGGGGTGCGTAGGGTGCGCGAGGTGCGCGAGGTGCGTAGGGTGCGCGAGGTGCGCGAGGTGCGTGGGGTGCGCGCGCCGCTCCTCGTGTTCGCCGCGCTCGCGCTCCTGGTCATCGCGGCGCCGGGGCTGGCGCCGTACGCTCCGGGCCGCCAGTTCGACGGCTATCCGTACGCGCCGCCGATGCGGCCTCACGTGATCGACGCGGCAGGCGCGTGGCACCTGCCGTTCGCCCATCCGATCTCGCTCGCGGATCCGATCGAGCGGCGCTACGTCGAGGACCGCCGCGCGCGGATCACGTTCGCGTCGCGCGAGCCGTGGTTTCTGCTGGGCAGCGACGCGCTCGGGCGCGACGTGCTGTCGCGCGTCCTCACCGGGGCGCGCCTCTCCCTCGGGCTGGCGCTGCTGTCGGCCGCACTGGCCCTCGCGATCGGCGCGGCAATCGGCGCGGTCGCGGGCTACGCCGGCGGCTGGACCGACACGTGGCTGATGCGCATCGCGGATCTCGCGCTCGTGCTGCCCGTCATCTACGCCGTGCTCGCGCTGCGCGGCGCGCTGCCGCTGGTGCTGACCACCGTGCAGGTCTTCACGGCCTTCGTCGCCGTATTCGCCCTGGTCGGGTGGCCCTCGGCGGCACGCGGCGTACGCGGAATCGTCGTCGTCGAAGGCAGGTCCGGGTACGCAGAAGCTGCGAGGGCGCTCGGTGCGAGTCCGGCGCGCATCATCGCGCGTCATCTCCTGCCCGCCACGCGCGGGTTTCTGGCCGTCCAGGCGACGATGCTCGTGCCGGCGTTCATCATGGCGGAAGCGACGCTGTCCTTTGTGGGTCTGGGGTTTGCGCCGCCGACGCCGAGCTGGGGCGTGATGCTGACCGACGCCGCGTCGATCCGGACCACCGCCGACACGCCGTGGCTCCTGGCCCCGGCGGGCGCGATCGTCCTGACGGTCCTGGTGATTCACAGCGTTGCCCACGGCCGCGATCCGCTGCTGGACAGCTAAATCACTGAAAAACAAGCATTTACTTCGGATTCTGGATGTGTTCCAGTCCTGCACGCCTGTACCGCGATGGAACACTTTCCCTAAATTGCTGCAAACGGAATACTTCCGCAGGATTGCGGCCTCACTCGGTGGGAACATTGTTCCGAAACAGAGCAAACGACGGATCTGAGATCGTCGTTTTTCGGTGTGACGCGAATACACAACTCCTTCTCTGTCATCGAATTAGCATCGCTTCCACGCAGCCCAACCATTGTGGCCCCCTGATTGCTCCTCGGGGGAGCACACTCGTCAACTCGATCCTTGACCAAGGGGAGTTCGCACATGGGTATGGGCGTGACGAATCGGGAGCGGGACAAGGCGGTCTGGGGCTGAAGGTTTTGTCCGCGATGGGGAACCCGTTGGTAGACGTTGGAAAAGAAGAGGCTCACGTGATTAATTGGCGCAAACTTCTGGCAGGAACGCTCACGGCGTTCTGCCTTCTCGGAGGGGCGGCGACGGCTGCGGACCAGCCGAACGACTCTTCCGGGCGCAAGCACACGGCGAGTCCGCCGAAGCCGGATGACGATCCCAAGCTCGATCGGAAGTTGAACGATCGGGCGCGGCTCGGAGGCTCCGGCATCTCGCGCGTGATCGTGACGCTCGTGCCCGGCGGGGACGCATCGGAGGCCTACAAGAACGTCGGCGCGAATCGTGGACGCCGGCTCGGGATCATCAACAGCGACGTCGTGTCGCTGCCGAACGGCCAGCTCCACAAGCTGGCGAATTCGCCGGCGGTCGCGAGCGTGCACTGGGATCGGCCGACGGGCGGTGAAATGAACCGCGCGGCGATCACGGTGGGCGCGCGCGCCGTCCAGCAGCAGATGGGGTACGACGGCGCGGGCGTCGGCGTCGCGATCATCGACTCCGGCGTCACGTCGTGGCACGACGACCTGACGTATCTGGGCTGGAACTCGGCGGTCCGCGTTGTCAACGGACAGCGCGTCGTCAAGTTCGTCGACTTCGTCAACGGGCGCACCGCCGCGTATGACGACAACGGCCACGGCTCCCACGTCGCCGGGATCATCGCCGGCAACGGGCTCGACACGCTCGGCGCGCGCGCCGGCATCGCGCCCGCGGCGAATCTGGTCAGCCTCAAGGTGCTCGACCAGAACGGCGCCGGCTACATCAGCAACGTCATCGCGGCGCTCGACTGGGTGCTCGCGAATCAGGGGACCTACCGCGTCCGCGTCGTGAACCTGTCGGTTGGCGCCTCGATCACCGAGTCGTACACGACCGACCCGCTCACGCTCGCCGCCAAGCGCGTCGTCGACGCGGGCGTCGTCGTGGTGACGGCCGCCGGCAACCGCGGAAAGAATCCGCGGACCGGCGTCGAGCAGTTCGGCGGCATCACGGCGCCCGGCAACGCGCCGTGGGTCCTCACCGTCGGCGCGTATTCCCATAACGGGACGGTCACCCGCACCGACGACACGATGACCGACTACAGCTCGCGCGGCCCGACCGCGATTGACTTCGGCGCGAAGCCGGACGTCGTCGCGCCGGGCACCGGGATCGTCTCGCTCTCGGTTCCGGGCAGTCTGCTCTACAACCTGCACCCGGAATACCTGCTGAGCGGCTCGTTCCTGACGTCGGCCAAACCGTATCTGAGCCTGACGGGCACCAGCATGGCGGCGCCGATGGTCGCGGGGACCGTCGCGCTGATGATGCAGGCCAACCCGAAGCTGACGCCGAATCTCGCGAAGGCGATCATCGAGTACACCGCGCAGAATTACGGCTACGGCACGCTGACGCAGGGGGCCGGCTTCCTGAACACACAGGGGGCGGTGACGCTGGCGCGCTACCTCTACACGGCGCACGCCGGATCGGCGTATCCGATGAACGCCGCCTGGAGCCGCACGATCGTGTGGGGCAATCACAAGATCAAACGCGGCGTGATCAAGCCCGAGGGCAGCGCCTACGCCTTGAACGTCGTCTGGGGCGCGGCCACCGACGGCGAGGGCGACAACATCGTCTGGGGCACGAGCTGCCCGACGAGCGACTGCAGCAACGTCGTCTGGGGCGCGTCGGACATGGACGCGGACAACATCGTCTGGGGGACCTTCAACCGCGAAGGGGACAACATCGTCTGGGGCACCGCCAACTGCGGGCCGGACCAGGACTGCGACAACATCGTCTGGGGCACGCAGTGCGCCGGCGCCGACGGCGAGTGCGACAACATCGTCTGGGGCACCGAGTGCGGCAACGCCGACTGCGACAACATCGTGTGGGGCACGGCGTGCGACGCCAACAGCGAGTGCGACAACATCGTGTGGGGCACGGCGTGCGACGGCGACAGCGAGTGCGACAACATCGTGTGGGGCACCGCGTGCGACGCCGCGGGCGAGTGCGACAACATCGTGTGGGGCACCGCGGCAACGGAGCTCGACAACATCGTCTGGGGCACGCAGTGCGATCCCACTACTGAGTGCGACAACATCGTCTGGGGCACCTCCGGCGAGGAGTCGCCGCTCTTCGACGATCCCAACGCGCCGTCCGACTTCGACAACGTTCCATTCGACTCACTCTTCGGGGCCATAACCATGACCACTACATCGACTACAACCGTGTCGGGAGGGGGACTCTAATGGAAAAGATGCCCTTCCGCGACGCGCAGTCGGTAACGAACCTTCACGCGGTCATCGAGGCCGCGCGATCCACCGGGACGACGACGTCGGATTGGAAGCAGGCGCTTCCGATGCTGAGCGGCTCGATGGTGACCCTCCGCGAGCTGCAGCTCTCGGACGCGGCGTCGCTCCTGGCGATGCTGTCGTCCGAGGAAGTGGCGCGCTTCATCTCGCCGCCGCCGACGACGGTCGAGGGGTTCGAGCGGTTCATTGCATGGACCCATCGGGAGCGCGCGGCCGGCAACTACGCCTGCTTCGCGGTCGTGCCCCACGGCATGGACACGGCGATCGGGATCTTCCAGGTGCGGCAGCTGGAGCCGGGCTTCGGCACCGCGGAATGGGGATTCGCGATCGGGTCGGCGTTCTGGGGCACCGGGGTGTTCATGGACGGCGCGCGCATGGTCATCGACTTTGCGTTCGAGACCATCGGCACCCACCGGCTCGAAGCTCGCGCGGCGATCCTCAACGGCCGCGGCAATGGCGCCCTGCGGAAGATTGGCGCGATGCAGGAGGGGATCCTGCGCAAGTCGTTCCTCCGCAACGGCGAGTACCTCGACCAGGCGCTCTGGACGATTCTGGACGAGGACTGGAAGGCGCAGCGCACGGACTGGGGCGTGCGGGTGCATTGAGAGCCGGCCGTTAACGGTTGACGGTAAACCGTCGGTAGACGCAAAACGGGCGCGGCGCCACAAGGCCGCGTCCGTTTTTTTTGTGGTACCCTCGCGCGAAATGGACCTGCGCACGGTCTTTCCGCCGATGCCGACGCCGTTCACCGGCGGCGAGGTCGACGTCGAGGCGATTCAGGGCAACGTCCGACGATGGATCGCCGCGGGGCTGGGCGGCGTCGTGGCGCTCGGCACCAACGGCGAGGCCGCGCTGCTCGACGATGACGAGAGCGATCGCGTGGTGGAGGCGGCGCGGCGGGAGGTGCCGCGCGGGCGGACGCTCATCGCGGGCGTCGGGCGCGAATCGACGAAGGCGACGATCGCGGCGGCGCGGCGGGCCGCGTCGCTGGGGGCCGACGCCGTGCTCGTGCGCACGCCGTCGATCTACCGGAACCATCTGCCGCCGCCGCGGCTGATCGCGCACTACACCGCGGTCGCCGACGCGAGTCCCGCGCCCGTGCTCCTCTACAACTTTCCCGCGAACACGGGCGTCAATCTGACGCCGGAGATCGTCGGGCGTCTCGGCGAGCATCCAAACGTCGCCGGGATGAAGGAAACGAGCACGGACGCCGCGCAGTTCGCGGACATCGCGGCCGTGGTTCCCGAGCGCTTCACGCTGCTCGCGGGCGCGGCGCCGGGGTTGTATCCGGCGCTCTGCGCCGGCGCGACCGGCGCCATCGTCGCCGCGGCGTGTCTGCTGCCGGAGCTGTGCCTCGAATTGCTGGCGTGCGTGCGCGCGGGACGACACGCGGAGGCGCTGGCGTGCCAGCGGCGGCTGACGCCGCTGGGGCGGGCCGTCACGTCGGGGTTTGGCATTCCGGGACTCAAGGCCGCGCTCGACCTGGCCGGGTACCACGGCGGCGATCCGCGCCCGCCGCTGGGTCCGGTGCCCGGCGAGGCGGTGGAAAGGATTCGGTCGCTGCTCGATGCCGCACGTCAGTGAACGTCTGCTCCTCGGCCCGGGGCCGAGCCCCGTCGCGCCGCGCGTGATGCGCGCGATGGCCTCGCCCGTGATCAGTCATCTCGATCTCGAGATGATGGCGATCCTCGACGACATTCGCGCGCGGCTCGGCTGGACGTTCCGCGCCGGTGACGGCTCGTTCTCCTTCGCCGTCTCCGGCACGGGCACGTCGGGGATGGAGACGGCCGTCGCGAACCTCACGCGGCCCGGCACGCGCGCCGTCGTCGTCGTGACGGGATACTTCGGCGATCGCCTCGCGCAGATGCTCCGGCGCTACGGCGCGGCGGTGACCCGCGTGGACGTCGAGTGGGGCCGCGCCTGCGACCCCTCGCGCCTCGAGGCAGCGCTGCGCGAGGGCGGGGCGGATCTGGTCGCCATGGTGCACGCCGAAACGTCGACCGGCGTGTTGAATCCCGTCGCGGAGCTCTGCCGCGTCGCGTCGACCGCGGGCGCGATGACGATCGTCGATGCCGTGACGTCGCTCGGCGCGCATCCCGTCGACGCGTCGGCCTGGGGGGCCGATGTGGTCTATAGCTGCACGCAGAAGGGCCTTGGCGCGCCGTCCGGCCTCGCGCCCATCACGTTCTCGCCGCGCGCGCGCGACTTCCGCCGGAAGGCCGAAGAGTCACGATCGTTTTATTTCGATCTCGGTCTCCTGGAAGACTACTGGGCGAACCGCAAATACCACCACACGATCTCCGCGCCGCTGGTCTACGCGCTGCAGGAAGCGCTGGCCGCGGTGCAGGAGGAAGGCCTCGAGGCGCGGTGGGCGCGGCACCGGACGAATCACCTTGCGCTGGTCGAGGCGCTCGCGACGCTCGGACTCGGCCTGCTTCCGCCGGCCGCCGAGCGGCTCTGGTCGCTCAACGCCGTGACCGTGCCGTCCGGCGTGGACGAAGCGCACGTGCGCCGGCAGCTCCTCGATCGATTCGGCATCGAGATCGGCGCGGGGCTCGGCCCCCTCGCCGGCAAGATCTGGCGCGTCGGGTTGATGGGCTCGGGCTCGACGCGCGAGCACGTCGATCGCCTCACGGGCGCGCTGAAGAGCATTCTGGGATGAGACGGGCCGCGCGGGCGCTCGCCCGTAGCGCGCTCGCCGCGGCCGCCGCCGGCTTCGGCTGTCTGATCTACATCTTTCTCACGCTGCCCGACGTTCGGCCCCTGCGGACGCAAAACCCCGCGACCACGGCGTTCATGGAGCTACGGGCGCGCGAAGCGCTCGCGCAAGGGAACGCGGCGGCGAAAGACTGGCGGTGGGTGTCGTACGCGCACATCTCCGCCAACCTGAAACGCGCCGTCATCGTCACCGAAGACGACGCGTTCTGGAAGCACGGCGGAGTCGATTACGACCAGTTGCGCGAGTCGATGGAAGTGAACTGGGAGCGCGGCGAGTTCGCGCGGGGCGCGAGCACCATCACGCAGCAGCTCGCGAAGAACCTCTATCTGTCGCCGTCGAAGAACCCGATCAGAAAACTGAAGGAGCTCCTGATCACGCGCCGTCTCGAGGCGGAGCTTTCGAAGCAGCGGATTCTCGAGCTCTATCTGAACGTCATCGAATGGGGCGGCGGCATCTGGGGAGCCGAAGCCGCCGCGCGGCGATACTTCCACAAAGGCGCCGTGGATCTCACGCCGACGGAGTCCGCGCTGCTGGCGGCCGCAATCGCGAACCCGCACCTCATGGATCCGGGCCATCCGTCGGCCCGCCTGCGGCGCCGCCAGCAGATGATCATGCGGCGGATGGGCGCTGTGACCCCGCCCCCCGTCATCGTCGAGCCCGTGCCCCCGCTGCCGGCCGCCGAACCGGCCTCGCCGACCCCCGATCTGCCCGACACCGGCCTCCCGTCAGCCCTGCCCGGCGCGCCGGTTCCGGCCCCAATTGCGCCCAAAAAGCCCGGCGGCGGCAGCGGCACCTGAGCAATAAATATCCGCTGCTGTTCACCTTGACAGCGCGACACCGGTGTCCGTATAGTCCTGACGTTCCCGTTTCCTAGCAACGAGCGGCAGGCACGGCCCGGGCGCGGCAGCTGCGTCCCCGCCGAGTGTGTGTCGATGATCAATTACACCGAGCGCATCGCGCTCCTGATGCAGGACGTCGTGTCGCGTACACCCGCCCTGTCGTTTATCGATCTGCGGGAAGTCCTCCTGTTCGCCCGGTTCGGGCGGCCGCAGGCGGAAGGGGCTTTCGCGACGTGCCACTGCCTCACGCTTCCCGAGACCGAACCCGGGTACTACTTCTGGAGGGACCGCGCGACCGGCGAGCTGACGCGCCGCTCCGAATGGTTCGTCACGAAGACCCCGGAAGTGCGGCTGGGATCCACGCGCATCAAGTACTTGATCTCGTTCGTGCTCCCGCGATTCTGCGAGCAGACGCTCGAGCGCTCGTGGAAACGTGAATTCTATGGATCGCTCGAGCCCTGGGTCGCCAAACTCGACACGATCGTCCACGAGCTGTACCACATCGATCCTGCCGCCAGCGGCATCCGGCAGTTCGCCGCGGACGGCGCGCGGTCGGCCCGCACCCACAGTCCGGATTTCTACGAAATCGTCGCGTCGATGACGCACGCGTACCTGGCGTCGCGGCCCGATCCGTCGCTGATCGAGTTCCTGAAGTCCGATTTCGCGGGACTGGAAGCGCGCTACGGCGGCGTCGTGGCCACGACCTTCCGAAATTTCCCGTCGTTCCCGCAGCGCTACATGGCGCCGTTCACCGCGCTGTCGGCGCAGGAGCCGCTCGGCGTGAAAGTGGAACCGGTCAAGCCGTTCAGCCAGCCCACCGTCTACACGCAGGACGATCTGCACGTCCGCCAGTTCACCGGCGACCGCGCGCGCCGCGTGTCCCTGACGGCCTGATCCGCCGCGCGATTCTCGCGATCCGCGGCTCCCGACTCGAGTCGTCCCCATCGTCCGCGTAGTCCGTGTACTCGGTGGACGGAGTCCCTGGCCCTCACACCTCCCGTGTCGTCCCTGCTGCCGTCCGCGGCTTACAGCACGCGGCGGGCGCCGACGAAGCGCGGGGACCAATACGACCCGCTCATGTGCTCGACGCGCACTTCGCCGGTGCGGCTGGGCGCGTGCACGAACTCGTCCCCGCCAATCGCGATCCCGACGTGCGAGGCGCCGGGGGCGACCGTGGTGAAGAACACCAGATCTCCAGGCTCGATCTGATTCGCGGTCACCTGGCGGCCCGCCCGGAACAGTTCGGGCACGGTTCTCGGCACGTTCACGCCATGCTGGCTGAACACGTAGCGCACGAAGCCGCTGCAGTCGAATCCGGTCGGATCGCTTCCCCCATTCCGGTACGGCGCGCCGCGCAGCGACAGGGCCGTCCCGGCGACGCTGTACGCGATAGCGGCGTTGGGCGTTGGTCGTTGGGCGTTGGGCGTTGAGGGTTGGGAGCTGGGAGTTGGAAAGGGCCTTGGAACGGCCCCCGTGGAGGCGCAGGCGCCCGCCACGCCGACGGCGGCGATCAAGAGAAGGACGCGGGACGCGAGGGATCCCATGGGCCCTCGGATTATCGGCCAACGCGGGTCGCCGCGCCAGTCGAGTGACCTAAAGTGCTGTAAACACTCCTGTTACGGCGTCACGGGCTTGACACCCCTTATCCCATCAGGCAGAATGACTCAGGCTTATATGGAGCAGACGCTCCTTCTGAACGCGACGTACGAGCCCCTGAAGGTCGTCCACTGGCAGAAGGCCATCACCCTCTGGTGCCAGGGGAAGGTCGAAGTCATTTCCGTGTACGACCGGGAAGTGCGATCGGTTTCGTTCAGTTTCAAGCTCCCGTCGGTCATCCGGCTCCTCCGCTATATCAAGATCAAGCGGCAGATCGACTATGTGCCGTTCTCGCGCGCCAATATCTATGCCCGCGACGACCACACGTGCCAGTACTGCGCGGAGCCGCTGCCCAGCAGCGAGCTGACCTTCGATCATGTGGTGCCGGTCGCCCAGGGCGGCCGGAAAGACTGGGAGAACATCGTCACCTGCTGCATCCCCTGCAACCGCCGCAAGGGCGGACGCACGCCCGAACAGGCCGGCATGCATCTGGTCCGCATCCCGAAGCGTCCCGACAAGGCGCCCGCGATTCGCATTACGATCGGGCTCCGGAACGCTCCCGACTCGTGGCGCGATTACTTCTACTGGAACGTCGAGCTCGACGACGAAAGCTGACGCTGGCCGGAGCGTCCGGCGGGGCGAAGCCCCCCGGCGTCGATGCGAACGAGCGGGCAAAACCTCCCGGAAGCATATGCCTCGGATAGCCTCGGTGCGCCCCTTCTGGGCGATCGAGGGAGGGCGCGTCACGATCGAAGGTGACGGCTTTCCCGTCGATCCGCACGTCCCGCACGTTCGGCTCGGGACGCAGCCGGCGCGGCTCGCCGCCGCCTCGCCGTCCTCGCTCACCGTCATCGTCCCCGAAGGCGTCGAAGGGGGATCGACCGCGATCCGCGTCGATGAGCTGCCGGGCGAGACGGCGTTCATCGAGATTGGCGCGCCGCTGGTCACCGGCGTCCACCACGTCGACAGTCCCGCCTACGATCGTCACGGCAATCTCTATGTCACCTTCAGCGGATCGCGCGGGCAGCAGGCGCCGGTCGCCATCTTCATCGTGCGGCCCGACGGCACGCGCGAGCCGTTTGCCAGCGAAGTGCCGAATCCGACGTCGCTCGCCTTCGATCGCGACGGGCAACTTTACGTGTCCAGCCGTTTCGACGGCAGCGTCTATCGCGTGGAGGCGGACGGCAAGGCGTCGCTGTACGCGACCGACCTCGGCGTCGCGTGCGGGCTCGCGTTCGGTCCGGATGGATTCCTCTATGTCGGGGATCGATCGGGATCGATCCTGCGCGTCGAAGGCGACGCGCGCGCGCGCGCGTTCGCCAGCGTGCCGCCGAGCGTCGCCGCGTTCCATCTCGCCTTCGGCCCCGACGACTATCTGTATGTGACGGCGCCGACGCTCGGCACCAACGACGGCGTGTATCGGATCTCGCCCGACGGCGAGGTCGCGATGTGGTGTCCCGGCTTCGGGCGGCCGCAGGGGCTCGCCTTCGATGCCGCGGGACATCTCTTCCTCGTCGACGCGCTGGCGGGATCGAGCGGCTTGTATCGTGTGAGGCTCGACGCGCCAGAGTCGCCGGAGCTGATGCTCGCGGGCGGCCCGCTCATCGGCCTCGCGTTCGATCCGCACGGCGGCATCGCGCTGGCGGCAAGCGAAACCGTCTATCGGCTCGCGGTGGGCACGCGCGGCCTGATCCCCTAGCCGCGGACTGCGCTGATCTGATTGCCACGGACCACACAGATCTGGTTTGGCCACGGACGACACGGACCACACAGATCTGGTTGCGCCACGGACGCCACGGACCACACAGATCTGGTTGGGCCACGGACGCCACGGACCACACAGATCTGGTTTGGCGAAGGACGACACGGACGACACAGATCTGGTTGGGCCACGGATGACACGGACCACGCAGATCTGGTTTAGCCACGGAGCACACGGACGACGCGGATCGGATTGCCACGGACGATGCGGATCTGATCCGAGCCACGGACCACCCTGACGTCGCGGAGACCCGGCGGGCATGGGAAGGGCAGTTCAATGCCCGACGCCAGACGACGAGCCAGTTCGACCGCGCCGACTTATCGAACAGCGTTGCGCGGAACGCGACAGCGCCTGGACCGACGAAGCTCCAGAGTCTCCTGAGTAAGTCAGAATTTAATTTGACAACACGGTAGGGTCTCAGCCCATGCTTCCGGGGCACGGAAGCGGAGCGTGAGACATGACGACAGATCAGAAGATCATCCGCGCGAAGGTGGGCCTGCTGGAGCGGGCGAAGCAGCGTGGGAATGTGTCGCAGGCGTGCAAGGTGATGGGGTACAGCCGGGAGAGCTTCTATCGCTTCAAGGAGTTGTACGACACGGGTGGCGAAGAGGCCTTGGCTGAAATCAGTCGCCGCAAACCGGTGCTGAAGAACCGGGTCGGGCCGGACGTCGAAGCGGCGGTGATCGCGCTGGCGATCGAGGAACCGGCGTGGGGGCAGGTGCGGGCCGCGAACGAGCTGGCCCAGCGCGGGATCCGGTTATCGCCGGGTGGGGTGCGGTGCGTGTGGCTCCGGCACGACCTCGGCACGGTGCGCCGGCGCCTGGCGGCCCTTGAGGCCAAGGTCGCGCAAGACGGCGGCGTGCTCCCGGAGGCCCAGATCATCGCGCTCGAGAAAGCCCAGGCGGCGAAGGAAGCGCACGGGGAATTTGAGAGCGAGTGCCCAGGGTACTGCGGCGCGCAGGACACGTTTTACGTCGGCACGATGAAAGGCGTTGGCCGCATCTACCAACAGACCTTCATCGACACCTACTCGAAGGTCGCCTTCGCCAAGCTCTACACGGATAAGACGCCGATCACTGCCGCGGATCTGCTAAACGATCGCGTGCTGCCGTTTTTTGGCGACCATGCCATTCCCCTCAGCCGGGTCCTGACCGATCGGGGCACTGAGTACTGCGGGGACGCGGCGCGCCATCCCTACGAGCTCTACCTCGGCGTCGAAGACATCGAACACACGCGCACGAAGGTCAAGCATCCGCAGACCAATGGGATCTGCGAGCGCTTCCAGAAGACCGTGCTCAACGAGTTTTACCGCGGCGTTTCGCAAGCGGATCTACCCGACGCTGGACGCGCTCCAGACGGACCTGGATCGCTGGGTCGAGGACTACAACGAGGTCCGCACCCATCAGGGACGCTGGTGCTACGGGAAGACGCCGCTGCAGACGTTTAGAGACGCGCGGCCGCTGGCCCGAGAGAAACAGATCGCCTGAAACTGAGAACCCGAGGTGACTGTCAACTCGAGTACTGATTTACACAGCGCCTGGACCGACGAAGCTCCAGACTCTCCAGCCTGTCGACTCATCGCGGCTCGCCCGAAGACGCGCTCCCCGATCGCGTAGCCCTCGTCGTTGCGATCCATATGTCGACAACCTGCGCTGTTTTTCATCTGGTGTGACCCGTGCCGTCTGTGGCCCTGAGAGATCCGCGTCGTCCGTGTGGTCCGTGGCCTTTGAGAGATCCGCGTTGTCCGTGTCGTCCGTGGCCTTCGAGAGATCCGTGTGGTCCGTGTGGTCCGTGGCCTTGAGAAACCCGCGTCGTCCGTGTCGTCCGTTGCCTTCGAGAGATCCGCGTTGTCCGTGTCGTCCGTGGCCTTCGAGAGATCCGTGTGGTCCGTGGCCTTGAGCTCTGTGTCGTCCGTGGCCCTCTCCGTGGCATACAATCCGTGGCGCATGAATCAACTATTCCGTCGCAAGCCCATCGCCGCCCTCCTGGCGGAGAGCGAGGGCTCGCTGAAGCGCGTGATGGGGGCAGGCGACCTGATCATGCTGGCGATCGGCGCCGTGATCGGGGCCGGCATCTTCGGCGCCATCGGCACGGCCGCGGCGGGACAGATCGGACCCAATGGGGAAGTCATTCGGCAGGGCGCGGGCCCGGCGCTCGTCTTCTCCTTCATCCTGCTCGGCGCCGCGTGCGCGCTCGCCGCGCTCTGCTACGCGGAGCTCGCGTCGATGATTCCCCAGGCGGGGAGCGCCTACGCCTACTCGTACGCCACGCTCGGCGAGCTCCTGGCGTGGATCATCGGCTGGGACCTGATTCTCGAATATGCGGTCGGCAACGTGGCCGTCGCGATCTCGTGGGGCGACTACTTCAACACGCTCCTCCGCGGCTTCAATCTCATTCTCCCCGCGTGGCTCACGACAGGCTACCGGACCGCGCTGCTCAGCTCCGACCCCGCGATTCACGGCCTGCTCCAGACCGCGCCGCACATCGCGGGCATCCCGATCCTGTTCCACGTTCCGGCGTGTGCGATCGTGATGCTCATCACGGTGCTGCTGCTCCAGGGCGCGAAGGAAAGCGTCACCGCCAACAACATCATGGTGGTGATCAAGCTCATGGCGCTGGGGCTGTTCATCGCCGTCGGCGCCACGCACCTGCATCCCGAGAACTACCGTCCATTCGCGCCGAACGGCTTCACGGGCATCCACCAGGGTGCGGCGATCGTCTTCTTCGCCTACATCGGCTTCGACGCGATCTCGACCGCGGCCGAGGAGACGCGAAACCCGCAACGCAATCTGCCGATAGGCATTCTCGGCGGACTGGCGATCTGCACCGTCATCTACGTCATCGTCGGCTTCGTGCTGACCGGGATGGTGCCCTACAAGGAGCTCGCCGTCGCGGATCCGCTCGCGCGCGCGCTGCAGTTGTCGGGGTTCAACAAGGTCGGCTGGATCGTCGCGCTCGGCGCCGCGGTCTCGATGTCCGCCGTGCTCCTCGTCTTCCAGTACGGCCAGCCGCGCATCTTCTTTGCGATGGCGCGCGACGGCCTCCTGCCGCAGTGGGCTGCGAAGGTCTCCGCGCGCACGAAGATCCCGTTCACGACCACACTGGTCACGGGCGTGTTCGTGGCTCTCTGGTCGCTGATTGGCGACGCAGGTGAGACATACGACCTCACGAACATCGGCACGCTCTTCGCCTTCATGCTCGTCAGCATCGGCGTGCTCGTGCTGCGTTACAAGGATCCGGATCGTCCGCGGCCGTTCCGCGTGCCGTTCGTGTGGCCCGTCTCGCTGCTCTCCGCCGCCGGCTGCCTGTTCATCATGCGGGGCCTGCCGCACCAGGCGTGGGAGCGGTTTGGCTACTGGCTGGTGATCGGGCTCCTGCTGTACTTCTTGTACGGATACAAGCACAGCAGACTTCGAGGCCTGAGGGCTGAGGCGTGAGTCAGGGCGCTGGGTCGGAGTTCGGAGTCATTCCGGCTTCAGCGCGACGAGCGGATCGACCCGGATAGCGCGACGCGCGGGGACGATCGATGCGGCGAGAGCGACGATGCCAAGCAGCGTCGCGACGGAGGCCAGCACGATCGGATCAGTGGGCGCGACGCCGTAGAGCTCGGCGCTGGCGAGCCGCGTCGCCGCCAGCGAGGCGGCCACTCCTGAAGCCAGCCCGAACGCCGTCACCTTCAGCCCTTCACGGGCGATCAAGCGCACGACCTGGCGGCCGTCCGCCCCAAGCGCCATCCGGATTCCGATCTCGCGCGTCCGCTGGACGACGGAATGGCGTGCCGCAGCGTAAAGGCCGAGCGCTGCGAGCACCAGGCTGACGGCCGCGAAGAATGCGAGCAGCATCGACGTCAGCCGCCGGGAGCCCAGACTGTCGGCGAGCGAATCGTCGAGCGTCCTGAAGTCGGAGACCGGCTGACCGGGGTCCATCTCCCTGACGACGCGGCGGACCGAGCCTGCGACCGATTCGGGATCGCCGGTCGTCCGCAGCAGCACGGACATCTGCCTGGCGTCCGCCGGCCGCTGTGCCAGGGCGAGGAAGAACTCGGGCCGCACCGGCGCGTCGATGACGAGGGTCTGTTTCGCGTCGCGGACGACGCCAATCACGGTGAGCGCCGCGCTCGAGGTCCGCACCGGCGCGAGCAGATCGCGGCGGCCGTAGCGTTCTCGCAGTCTGAACAGGCGGCCGACCGCGCCATGTGGAAAGTACGCTCGCGCCATTGCCTGGTTGATCACCGCCGCGCCCGCCCGGGTCTCATCGTCGCTCGCGGTGAACGTGCGCCCTTCGACCAGCGGCGTTCGCGCCGCCTCGAAGTAGCCGGGGCTGACGATCCGGAAGTTTGCGTTGTCGGCGGCGGCCCCCGGCGGCACGCTGCGTCCGTCGACGTCGACGTCGTAGGTCGTGACGTCGACCATGCGATACCCGAGCGGCGGCAGGGACGTCTCGCCTGCGGCGGTCACTTCAGGAATCCGGCGAAGCCGCGCGAGAAGATCGTCGTGGAAGTGTGCGATCGCGCCTTCATTGCGATACACGCTGCCGGGCACCGAAAACGAGAACGTGAGCACGTGATCGGGCACGAACCCGAGGTCGGTCGTCTGCAGGCGGCGGTAACTGATGACCGTCAGGGCCGCCGAGGCCAGTAGGACGAGCACCATGGCAACTTCGGCGACCAGTAGAGCCCGCTGCACCCTGCCGGCTCTGCCTCCGCCGCCCGTACCGCGGGTCCGCAGCGATGCAGCCAGACTCGATCTCGCGCCGAAGAACGCCGGCAGCGCGCCGAACAGCACGCCGGTCGCAACGGTGACCGCCACCGCGATCAGAAGCGCCGTGGCGTTGACGCGTACGTTCGTATCGACGGTGCTGCTCAGGTAGCTGGCCGGCACGAGACTAAAAAGAAGGGGTACCGCCCACGTAGCGAGGACGATCCCCGCCGCACCGCCCGCGCACGACAGGACGACGCTCTCCGTCAGCATCTGACGGATCAGCCGCCGGCGCCCCGCACCGATTGCGGCGCGCACAGTCAGCTCGCGGCCGCGCGAGACGGCGCGCGCGAGGAGCAGCGTTGCGATGTTCACGCACGCGAGCACAAGAAGCAGGACGACCGCGATCGACAGGGCCGTGAAAGCGGGCTTGAGACCGGCCGTGACCGCCTCGTTGACGCTCCAGGTCTCGAACCGCTGGTGCGCGTACTGCGGATCCGTCAGGCGGTACTCGGCGGC
The DNA here is from genome assembly GCA_035495955.1 of Vicinamibacterales bacterium. Classification (GTDB taxonomy): domain Bacteria; phylum Acidobacteriota; class Vicinamibacteria; order Vicinamibacterales; family 2-12-FULL-66-21; genus JAICSD01. Next base: position 20,138 of record DATJFE010000061.1, read on the forward strand.
CATCCGATTCGAAAGGGCTTGCAGCCGCGCGTCGGTCATCGCCTGCGTGACGCCGCGCCGCATCACGGCGATGATCCAGTACTGCCTGGCTCGTCGATCCACGTGCAGGCGATCGAGCCTCAGCGGCACCCACAGATCGCCGCCCCACAGACTGTAGTGCGGCGGCATCACGCCGATGATCGAGTGCGGCTCGCCATCCAGCTTGATCGTCCTGCCCAGGACGCGCCTGTCGCCGTCGAACTTGCGCGTCCAGAACTCGTAGCTGAGGACGACGATCGCGGGACCGCCGGGACGGTCTTCGGCGTCGGTGAAGCTGCGGCCCAGAAACGGCGCCACGCCAGTCATGCGGATGCCGCTCGCCGTCACGCGGGTGCCCGGGACGTGCTCGGGAAACTCGCCGTCCGTGAGCGTGAAGCCGGTTCCAATGATCGCCCCGACGTCCTCGAGGACGTCGGTCAGCCGCTCGACGTCCTCGATTTCCGGCACGGACGAGAAATTCTGGAACGTGCGCCGCTCGACGTTGCGGGCGCGGATGGCGACCCAGCGATCGACGACCGGATACCGGATCGCGTGAATGATGCAGGCGTCCGCCAGGCTGTAGAGCGCTGTCGTCGCGGCGATGGCGATCGCGACGATCGCGATTACCACGAGCGAGATGCCGGGCGCGCGCCGGATCATCCGGAGGGCGTAGCGGACGTCCTGCACGAAGGACTCGACGGCGGTGAAGGTCCAGGCGTCCGCGCTGCGGTCCCGGGCGAGGGTTGGATTGCCGAAAGCGCGGCGCGCGCGCGCCCGCGCTTCGTCGGACGAAACACCGTCGCGCCGGTACTCGTCCTCGATCAGGGCGACGTGGGCTTCGATCTCCTGCTGAAGATCCTCGGCGCGCGTGCCCCGCCTGCCGAGGCCGAGCACGCGAGAGACGATGCGGCGCCAGCTCATCTATTTTTCCGACACGGCGGGGCGCATGATGCGACCAATCGCGGCAACCAGCCGATCCCACCGCGTCGATTCGGCATGAAGGTGCCGCCGCCCGGCGGCCGTCAGCTTGTAATACTTCGCGCGGCGGTTGTTCTCCGACGTGCCCCACTCGGATACGATCCACCCTTCCTGCTGCAGCCGCTGCAGCGCGGGATAGAGCGACCCGTGGTCGATCCGCAGGTCGGCAGACACGCGTTCGATGGCCTGCGCGAGGCCGTGACCATGCGTGGGTCCCCAGACGAGCGTCCGGAGCACGAGCATGTCGAGCGTGCCCTGGACGAGATCGAGACGTTCGGGCGCGGGGCGTCGCGGCACTCAGGTAGAGAGCCTACTCCAACACTGGTAGTTTGTCTACTAGAGGTACGGGATGACAGGGAGCGTCCGGGGGCGGAAGGGAGCGGTGGCCGTCGCCGTGCTGCTGTTGGCGACGGCCGTGGAGACGCAGCGGGCGGGCACGGTCACGGCGGCGCCCGGGGGCAGGCCGCTGACGGACCAGACCGTCGCGCGGACGCCGGCGCGGGTGGCGCGCGGCCGCTATCTGACGGAGGGCATCCTCCAGTGCTTCATCTGCCATTCGGATCGCAACTGGAAGGCTCCCGGCGCGCCGCCGGTGCGGGCGTTGAAGGGCGCGGGCCATGTCTGGGCGCCGGAAGGAAAGCCATGGCTCGTGTCGCCGAATCTCACGCCGGACCCGGTCACGGGGATCGGCCGATGGACCGACGACATGCTCGCGCGCGCGATCCGCGAAGGCGTCAGCCATGACGGCCGTCCGCTGGCCGCGCAGATGTGGTCGAACGCCTTTCGCTTTCTGAACGACGAAGATCTCGCGTCGGTGATCGTCTATCTTCGTGCGCTGCCGCCCATCCGCCGCCCGCTCCCGGCCACCGTGCTGCCGGACGGCATGGCCGAAACACTCGCTCCCCGCGTGAAGCGCCTTCGCAATCCTCCGCCGCCCCTCGACACCCGCGACGCGCTGGGCCGCGGACGGTATCTCGTGACGATCGCCGACTGCCAGGGCTGCCACACCGCGTACGAGGCGCCGGCCAATCCCGGACTGTTCGGCGGCGGCAACCACGTCGAGCGGGGCGGACGTGCCGCGTTCGGCGCCAACATCACGCCCAGCCCGTCGGGCATTCCGTATTACACCGAGCCGCTGTTCATCGAGGCGATTCGCAACGGCAAGGTGCGCGCCCGCGCGCTCGATCCGATCATGCCCTGGATCGTCTTCCGCAATCTGAATGACGACGACCTGCAGGCAATTTTCGCCGTGATCCGCACGCTGCGTCCGATCGATCACAACGTCACCAACACGGACCCGCCGACGTTCTGTCCGGCGTGCAGACAAACGCACGGCCTGGGCGAGAACAATCACGAGAAGCGAATCGTCCGCCTTGCCGTCGATCCCGCCGTCTACGACCAGCTCGCCGGCGAGTACGTGTTCGAGGACAACGGCGTCCACCTGACGATCCGCCGCGACGGCGCGCGTCTGGTGTTGACGCGCAACGGCCGCGATATCGAGCTGATCCCGGTCGCGCCGCTCGAATTCGAGGCGGAATCGGGGTTCCAGGCGCCGCTCAGCTTCGAGCGCGATGCCTCGGGCCGGGTCGCGGCGCTCAGCGTCGAGCTGGCCGAGCCCCGCCGTGCCGCTCGCGTCCGTTGAGCGGCGCGTAGTACAATTCCCGTTTGGGTTTTCGCGGAAATCCTCAGCAGTAAATGGCACATGACTGGGTGAACGTGCGCGGCGCGCGCGTCCACAACCTCAAGAATATCGACGTCGACCTCCCGCGCGACCGGCTGGTGGTCATCACCGGACTGTCCGGATCGGGCAAGTCCTCGCTCGCCTTCGACACGATCTACGCCGAAGGCCAGCGTCGATACGTGGAGTCGCTCTCGTCGTACGCCCGGCAGTTCCTCGAGCAGATGGAGAAGCCGGACGTCGATCTGATCGACGGGCTGTCGCCCGCCATTGCGATCGAACAGAAGACGACCGGGTCGAATCCGCGATCGACGGTGGGCACCGTCACCGAGATCTACGATTATCTGAGGCTGCTCTTCGCCAACGTCGGCGTCCCGCACTGCCATGTCTGCGGACGCGAGATTGCGTCGCAATCGCTCGAACGGATCATCGACATGGTGATGCTGTCGCCGAACGAGGAGCGCGTCAACGTGCTCGCGCCGGTCGTCCGCGGCCGCAAGGGGGAATTCAAGAAGGAGCTGGCCGCGCTGCGCGCGCGCGGCTTCACCAAGGTCCGTGTCGACGGGCAGCCGCGCTCGCTGGACGAAGACATCAAGCTCGATCGGCGGCGCAACCACACCATCGACGTCGTCGTCGATCGACTGATCCTGAAGCCCGGCATCGAGCGGCGGCTGACCGAGTCGGTCGAGATCGCGCTGAACCTCGCCGAGGACATCGTCGTCATCAACACGCTCGACGGGGGCGATCGGCTCTTTTCGCGCCGGCTCGCCTGCACGTACTGCGGCGTCAGCATGCCGGAGATGACGCCCCGCGCCTTCTCGTTCAACTCGCCCCACGGCGCGTGCCCGGAGTGCCAGGGGCTGGGCGCGGTCTACGACTTCGATCCGACACGCCTCGTGCCGGATGAAACGCTGTCGCTCCAGGACGGCGCGATCGCGCCGTGGGCGCGCGGCGACAGGAAACTCGTGAAGGAGGCGCTCTCGTCGCTGAGCCGCTTCTTCGGCATCGACCTCGCCATTCCGTTCCGCCGGCTGCCGAAGAGGGTCCGCGACATCCTGTTCTACGGCGCCCGCCGCGATCAGGCCCACGAGAAGTCGCCCGATCGCCGAGCGGCGAAGCCGCGGCGCTCGGAAGAACGGGATCCCTTCGGCGCCGGATTCGAAGGGCTGGTCCCCAATCTCCGCCGGCGGTACGAGGAAGGGAACTGGGTCGAGCAGGAGAGTCTCGAGCCGTATCGCGCGCTCCGGCCGTGCCCGTCGTGCCAGGGCGCGCGGCTCAAGCCGCAGAGCCGCGCCGTCCGCGTCAAGGGACGCACGGTCACCGAGTACGTGAACCTCCCGATCTCCGAGGCGCTGCGCGTCTTCGAGACGCTCGAGCTGACCGATCGGGAGACGATGATCGCGAGCCGCATCCTGCGGGAGATCCGCGATCGGCTGCGCTTCCTGAACGACGTCGGCGTGGGCTATCTGACGCTCGGGCGAAGCGCCGCGACGCTTTCGGGCGGCGAAGGACAGCGGATCCGCCTCGCGACGCAGATCGGATCCAACCTGACCGGCGTGCTCTACGTCCTCGACGAGCCGTCGATCGGGCTGCATCAGCGCGACAACCGCGCGCTGCTCGCGACGCTCGGCCGCCTTCGCGATCTGGGCAACACCGTCGTCGTCGTCGAGCACGACGAGGAGACGATCCGGTCGGCCGACTACGTGATCGATCTCGGTCCGGGCGCCGGCGAGCACGGCGGCAAGCTGATCTTCCAGGGATCTCCGGCCGAACTGATCGAGGACGGCCACGCCTCGCTGACCGCCGCGTACCTCAGAGGCGAGATCTCGATCGTTACACCCAAGGCGCGTCGGCCCGTCACCCGCGGGTCGATCGTCATCAGAGGCGCGCGCGAGAACAACCTGAAGGACATCGACGTCGAGATCCCGCTCGGCGTCCTCGTCACCGTCACCGGCGTGAGCGGCTCCGGCAAGTCGACGCTGGTCAACGAGATTCTGTATCGCGCGCTGGCGCGGACGCTCTACCGCGCGGCCGACGAGCCCGGCGCGCACGCCTCGATCGAGGGCATCGAGCAGATCGACAAGGTCATCCAGATCGATCAGTCGCCGATCGGCCGGACGCCGCGCTCGAACCCGGCTACCTACACGGGTCTGTTCACGTTCATCCGCGAGCTGTTCGCGATGCTCCCCGATGCGCGGGCGCGCGGGTTCCGGCCGGGGCGGTTCTCCTTCAACGTCAAGGGCGGCCGCTGCGAGAGCTGCCAGGGCGACGGCGTCATCGCGATCGAGATGCACTTCCTGCCGAACGTGTACGTGACGTGCGAGCAGTGCAAGGGACGCCGCTACAATCGCGAGACGCTCGAGATCAAGTACCGCGGCAAGTCGATCGCCGACGTGCTCGACCTGACCGTCGATCAGGCGCTCCCGCTGCTCGAGAACTTCCCGGCGATCGCCAACAAGCTGCGCACCCTGCAGGACGTCGGCCTCGGCTACCTCGGGCTCGGCCAGTCGGCGACGACGCTGAGCGGCGGCGAGGCGCAGCGCGTGAAGCTCGCCAAGGAGCTGTCGCGCCGCGGCACGGGCCGGACGCTCTACATCCTCGACGAGCCCACCACCGGCCTCCACTTCGCCGACACGCACAAGCTGCTCGACGTCCTGAACAAGCTGGTGGGACAGGGCAACACAGTTGTAATCATCGAGCACAATCTGGATGTCATCAAGTCGGCCGATTACGTTATTGATCTGGGACCCGAAGGCGGAGCGGCCGGTGGCCGCATCGTCGCGCAGGGGACTCCTGAAGCGGTGGCGCGGAGCCGAGAATCCTTTACAGGGCACTTTCTGGCCGAAATCCTTGGATCTCCGCATGCCGCTGCCTGAAAACGCGACAGTCCCGGGTTCCGACCGTGGTAGAATCACCACACTTTCGGCTCACAAATCTGTGGTTGGCCCACCACAGCCCAGGACCCGGATGAGCACCCTGTCCCTCGGAGCGCACCCTCAAATCACACGGAATGAAGCGTTTATCGACCGTTCTTCTGCCGAGTCGGCGGTGGCAGCCCCTTTGCTGAGCTCCAGTATCGACTCCCCGCTAGCGGAAAGGTCATGAACGCGCAGCGCACACTTCGCCGACCCGTCTCCTGCTCCGGAATCGGCCTTCATTCCGGTAACAAAGTCACCTTATCGCTCAAGCCGGCGCCGGCGGATCATGGGATCCGGTTCCAGCGATCGGATCTCGGCGGGCTCGAGATTCCGGCCACCGTCACGCATCTGGGCGGCATCCAGCTCGCGACGGGCCTGACGCGCGAGGCCGTCTCGGTCGAGACCGTCGAGCACCTGCTGGCCGCGCTGACGGCCCTCGGCATCGACAACGTCATCGTCGAACTGAACACGCCCGAAGTGCCGATCATGGACGGGAGCGCCGCGCCGTTCGTGTACCTGATCGTGAACGAAGCGGGTGTCAAGCGTCTGGCGGCGCCAAAGAAGTTCCTGAAGGTCCTGCGGCCGATCTCGCTCAGCCAGGGGGACAAGCGGATCGCCCTCTATCCGTCGGATCATTTCAAGGTCACCTACAGCATCAGCTTCGATCACCCGCTCATCCGGCACCAGTCGCGGACAATGAAGATCACCGACGAGACGTTCGTCGACGAGATCGCGCCCGCGCGGACGTTCGGGTTCCTGAAGGAAGTCGAGATGCTCCGCCAGCGCGGGCTCGCGCTCGGCGGCTCGCTCGACAACGCGATCGTCCTCGGCGAAACGGGCGTGCTGAACAACGCGCTCCGCTTCGAGGACGAATTCGTCCGCCACAAGATTCTCGACGTGATCGGCGATCTCTCGCTCGTCGGCTATGCGGTGATCGGCCACCTGGTCGCGCACCGCGGCGGCCACGCGCTGCACACCGCGTTCGCGGCGCGCATCCTCGAGGAAGTGGATGCGTGGAAGATCGTCGAAGCCCCGGCCGACGACTCGATGGCGGGCGTGCCCGTCAGGGTTCCCGCGAAAGCGGCGGCGCGCCTCGCGCACTGA
>DATJFE010000062.1:0-94546 GCA_035495955.1 Vicinamibacterales bacterium
ATCTTGATTTTCGGTGCTCCGGGGGAGCACCGAAAATCAAGATCCGACCCCGGTGTCCTCGCGCGGTTACAGCGCGACGCGGTGGCGGCCGCTGTGCAAGTAGTTCATCGTCTGCACCGTGAGCAGGACCAGGAAGTCCGACTTCGCGCGATCTTCGGGGCCGGTCAAGCGCAGGTTCAGCTCGTTCGCCCGTTTCATCATCGATTCGATGACCTGATCGATCGTGTACTGATACTCGCCCGTCCACCCAGCCACCATCCGGCGGACGTCTTTCCGCACCCGCGCGATGAACCGCGCCGCTTTCATGTTGCTCACGTGCTCCGGCCGGTCCGAGAACAGGCGGCGCAGGTCGCGGTCGTAGAAATCGGGATGGAGCAGCCCGTAGTGCCGGCGCTTTCGCTCGTAGTGCGAGCGCAGCGTCTTGCGGATCGACGGCAGCGGATCCACCTTCCGCCGCGTCTGCACCAGCATCGGCTTCGACGCCACGTCCTTCATCAGCGTGTCCATGTACTCGAGCTTTTTCAGCGCGGGCCAGTCCGCGTACCGCACCCGCCAGTCCGACTGCGGATACAGCCAGACGGCGAACGTCTCGGCGAAGTCTTCGTCAGGATGGCTCTGCGCGTACCAGCTGTCGAGATGCAGCACGAAGCTCTTGCTGTACGGCTTCGGATCGTAATACTCCGGATACGCCTTGTACGATGGACCGAAGATCTGCTGCCGCCGCCGGCGCTGCCGCAGCTTGTACGCGTTGTCGATCGCGTGGCCGGCTTCGTGCCGGAGGATGCGCATGCACCAGTCGGGCGTGCCCCCCTCGACGTCGAGCATCATCGCCCGTTCGAGTCGCTCGAGCCGTGGATGCGACAGGTAGAAGGCGAGCGCCACGCCGGGGACGCCGTCGGGCGTGAACCATTCGTCCGACAGCCAGACGTGGGGCTTGAACGAGCTGAGGCCGCGCGCGTCCAGCTCCTGCTGCAGCTCGGCCACGCGATCCGCGAGCACGCTCTGCTCGATGCCCACCCCGAGCTGGCACATCTTCAGGTCGAGCAGCTTCTCGTCCGGCCAGTCGGCCCACTCGTCCGGCGCCAGCACCCGGTCCTTCGGCATCCCTTCAGTCTATCCGGCCGCAGCGCGCCCCCGGACGCCGAAAAGGCGCGAAATGTGGTATACCCGTGTGGCTAAGCCCCAGCAACGTAGAGACTTGCGCCTCGTCCGCAGGCGCGTGGAGGAGCATCCGACTATGACAGCCATGTCCCGACTTGCGTGGGCGCTCACGGTGGCGGTTGCCACCGCTCCTTCGCTGTTCGCGCAGCCGCCGAAGCCGACCGGCGACCCGCAGACGCCCCCGAAAACGGAACAGAAGCCCACGGCCACGCCGCCGGAGCAGAAGCCCGACGAGCCGCAGAAGTACGAGGAAACGGTGGTCGTCTCGGCGTCCAAGACCGAAGAAAAGCTGATCAATGCGCCGGCGACGATGACCGTCATCGGACCGCAGACGATCCAGAGCGCGCCGACCCAGAACTTCGCCGAGCTGCTGCGGGCGGTCCCGGGCATGAACATCACGCAGGTCTCGGCGCGCGACATCAACGTCACGATGCGCGGGGCGACAGGGACGCTGGCGACCGGCCAGCTCGCGCTCCTCGACGGCCGGAGCTTGTATCAGGACTTCTTCGGCTTCGTCATGTGGGACTTCCTGCCGGTGAACCTGAACGAGATCAAGCAGATCGAGGTCATCCGCGGACCCGCCTCCGCGGTCTGGGGCGCCAACGCGCTGTACGGCGTCGTCAACGTGATCACGAAATCGCCGCGCGAGATGCAGGGCACCAGCGCCCTGCTCGGCATCGGCGGCTTCGATCGGAATACGGGAAACGCCGCGACGTCGGAGAGCGCGGGCACGCTCTTCTATATCAGCGGCACTCACGCACAGGCCGTCAACGATCGTCTCGCGTTCAAGATTTCCGCGGGCGGCTATACGCAGGATCCGTACGCGCGTCCGTCTGGCACCATTCCGTGCGACCGCGCCGAGGTGTGCACGGTGGCGCGGGTGTCGTATCCGCCGTACACGAATCAGGGCACAACGCAGCCGAAGTTCGACGCGCGCGTCGACTACGACTACAAGGACGGCGGCAAGCTGGTGGTCTCCGGCGGCGCCGCCGGCACCGACGGCATCATGCACACGGGCATCGGGCCGTTCGACATCGACAGCGGGTCGGTCATGGGCTACGCGAAGGCGAACTACACCCGCAAGGGATTCAAGGCCGCGTTCTTCACGAATATCCTCGACGGCAACGCCGCGAATCTCCTGACGAGAGACCAATCGGGCAGCCCGATCGCGCTCGCGTTCAACACCAAGACGATCGATTTCGAGGCGTCGAACGTCCAGACGTTCCAGAACAGGCACGTCGTGACCTACGGCGGCAACTTCCGCTACAACACGTTCGATCTCTCCCTGGCGCCCCTGGCGGACAATCGGAAGGAAGCCGGCGGCTACGTGCAGGACGAGATGTTCCTGTCGAAGACGTATCGTCTGGTGGCCGGCGTCCGCGTGGACGACTTCGACTACCTGGACACGGCCGTGGCGTCGCCGCGCGTCGCGTTCCTGGTGAAACCGGACGACAACGACACGTTCCGGATCTCGTACAACCGCGCCTACCGGTCGCCCTCCGTCATCAACAACTTCCTCGACGTCACGATCGTCGAGCCCGTCGACCTCGGGCGATTCACGCCGCTCCTCACGGGCCAGAGCTATCCGCTCGGCGTGAAGTCGATCGGTAATACGGACTTGAAAGAGACGTCCGTCGACGCGTTCGAAGTGGGCTATACGGGCGTCGTCGCGAAGGGACGGGCGATCGTGTCGGCGGCGTTCTACGTGAACCGGACGAAGAACGACATTCTCTTCACCGAGGATACGTCGAAGCGCTATTTCTCGGCGAACCCGCCGCCCGGCTGGCCCGCGATCCTGGTACCGGCGCTGAATCTGATCGGCGGACTGCCATCGACGTTCACGTACCTGAATTTCGGCAAGACGACGCAGAAGGGATTCGAGCTCGGCGTCAACTCGACGCTCAATCAATACGTGGGCCTCTTCGCGAACTACTCGTATCAGGCGACGCCCAAGGTGAACTTCGCGCTGTCGGAGGTGAACCTGCCGGCGAAGAACCGCTTCAACGCCGGCTTCAACTTCACGCAAGGCCACTATCTCGGCGATCTGAACGTCACCTACTCCGACGGCGCCTTCTGGCAGGACGTGCTGGACGCGCCGTATCACGGCACGACCGCGTCGTACACGCTCGTGAACGGCGGGTTCGGCGTGAAGTGGGCGAAGGACCGCATCACGACGTCGGTGAAAGGCACCAACCTGGGTAACCAGACGATCCAGCAGCACGTCTTCGGCGACGTCATCAAGCGCCAGGTGGTGGGAGAGCTCCGCGTCAATTTCTAATCGGGCGATCGGGTAAGCGGGTAAGCGGGTAATCGGGTAATCTGAATAGGCGATTACCCACTTGTCCGATTACCCGACTACTCGATCGGCAGGAGACTGCCGGGCTCCAGCTCGCGTCGTGGATCTATGACGTTTCCCCCCGGCAGTCCTCCAAAGAAGAAGGTCAACTACAGCAACGCCTGGCAGGAAGCGCGAGCGCTGATCTCCGCGCGCAGCGGACGGCTGACGCTCGGGCTCGTGCTGATGCTGATCAATCGCGTCGCCGGCCTCGTGCTGCCGGCGACCTCGAAGTATCTCATCGACGATGTGATCGGAAAGCGGCACGCGGAGCTGCTCGTGCCGCTCGCGGTCGCCGCCGGGGGCGCGACGATCGTCCAGGCGGTCACGTCCTTCCTGCTGTCGCAGGTGCTCGGCGTCGCGGCCCAGCGGGCGATCACGGACATGCGGCGCCGCGTGGAGGCGCACGTGGCGCGCCTGCCGGTCGGCTACTTCGATTCGACGAAATCGGGCGTCCTGATCTCGCGAATCATGACCGACGCCGAGGGGATCCGGAACCTGGTCGGCAACGGCCTCGTCCAGCTCGTCGGCAGCATCGTCACCGCAGTACTCGCGCTGGCGTACCTCTTTTATCTGAACTGGCTGCTGACGTGCGCCAACATCATTGCGCTGGGGACGTTCGGCTTTGCCATGGCGACGGCCTTCAAGCGCCTGCGCCCGCTCTTCCGCGAGCGCGGCAAGATCAACGCGGAGGTGACGGGTCGGCTGAACGAGACGCTCGGCGGCATCCGGATCGTCAAGACCTACACGGCCGAAAAGCGCGAGGAGCTGGTGTTCGCGAGGGGCGTGCACAAGCTGTTTCGGAACGTCGCGCAATCGATTACGGGCGTGTCGGCGATCACGACGTTTTCGACCGCCATCATCGGCGTCATCGGGATGATCATCATGATCTTCGGCGGGCGCGCGATTCTCGCCGGCCGCATGACGATCGGCGACTTCCTGAACTACATTCTGTTCACCGGCCTGCTGGCCGCGCCGGTCGTGCAGATTGCGTCGATCGGCACCCAGATCAGCGAAGCCTTTGCCGGCCTCGATCGCATCCGCGAGCTGATGCAGATGTCGACCGAGGACGAAGAGGACGCGAAGAAAGCGCCGCTCGGCGAGATCGCGGGCGAGGTGACGTTCGAGGACGTGACGTTCGAATACGTCCCCGGCACGCCGGTCCTCGAGCACGTCAGCTTCCGCGCGCCCGCCGGGACCACGACGGCCCTGGTCGGATCGAGCGGATCCGGCAAGAGCACCCTGATCAGCATGGTGATGGCGTTCAACCGGCCGCTGAAGGGGCGCATTTTCGTCGACGGGCAGGACCTGGCATCGGTCCGGCTGCGCGACTATCGCGAGCAGCTCGGCGTGGTTCTTCAGGACAACTTCCTGTTCGACGGGACGATCGCCGACAACATCCGCTACGGAAAGCCCGACGCGGCGCTCGACGACATCAAGCGCGTCAGCCGCGTCGCGCACGCCGACGAATTCATCGAGACGTTCGAGAAGGGATACGACACGATCGTCGGCGAGCGTGGCGTCAAGCTGTCGGGCGGCCAGCGGCAGCGCGTCTCGATCGCCCGCGCGATTCTCGCCGATCCGCGGATCCTCGTGCTCGACGAGGCGACCTCGAGCCTCGACAGCGAAAGCGAGGCGATGATCCAGGACGGCCTGAAATCGCTGCGGCAGGGTCGGACGACGTTCGTCATCGCCCACCGGCTCTCGACCATCCGCAGCGCCGATCAGATCCTCGTGCTCGAGCACGGCGAGATCGTCGAGCGCGGATCGCACGCCGAGCTGATCGCGCTCGGCGGCCGCTACCGGACGCTGTACGACAAGCAATACAAGTTCGAGTCGGATCGCTTCGTCAACCCCGGCGAGGACTTCACGCCGGAGCTGGCGGAAGCGAAAATTCCGTCGACGCTCAGGGCCAACGACGCTCTTTGACCTCAACGACGAAAGACGAAAGACGGAAGACGGAAGGCGGAAAATCACTTTTCTTCTTCCGTCTTCCGTCTTCCGTCTTTCATAATTCAAGCGAATGCAATTCATCTACACCATGAAAGGGCTCGGGAAAGTTTATCCTCCCGACCACCTCGTCCTCAAAGACATCTGGCTGTCGTTCCTGCCCGGCGCGAAGATAGGCGTGCTCGGCCTGAACGGCGCCGGCAAGAGCAGCATCCTCAAGATCATGGCGGGCGAGGATCGGCAGTTCGTCGGCGAAGCGTGGCCGGCGGACGGGATCAGCGTCGGCATCCTTCACCAGGAGCCGAAGCTCGATCCGGCAAAGACGGTGCTCGGCAACGTCGAGGAAGGGGTGGCCGACATCAAGGCGCTGCTCGCGCGGTACGACGAGATCAACGCGAAATTCGCCGAGGACCTCTCGCCCGAGCAGATGGAGAAGGTTCTCGAGGAGCAGGCGAGGGTCCAGGATCGGATCGAGGCGGCCAACGCCTGGGACCTCGATTCGCGCCTGGAGCTGGCGATGGACGCGCTGCGTCTTCCGCCGCCGGACGCCGACGTCACGAGACTCTCGGGCGGCGAGCGGCGCCGCGTGGCGCTCTGCCGGCTGCTGCTGAAATCGCCCGATCTGCTGCTGCTCGACGAGCCGACCAACCATCTCGACGCGGAGTCGGTCGCGTGGCTCGAGCGCTTCCTCAAGGACTATCCCGGCACGGTCGTCGCCGTGACGCACGACCGGTATTTTCTCGACAACGTCGCCGGCTGGATCCTCGAGCTCGATCGCGGTTCCGGCATCCCGTGGGAGGGGAACTACTCGTCGTGGCTCGAGCAGAAGCGGAACCGCCCCGCGCTCGAGGAAAAAGCGGAGGGCAAGCGGCAGCGGACGCTCGAGCGCGAGCTGGAATGGATCCGCATGTCGCCGCGCGCGCGACAGGCCAAAGGCAAGGCGCGCCTCAACGCCTACGAGGATCTTCTCAAAGAAGAAACGGCCAAGAAGATCGAGTCCGTCGAGATTTACATTCCGCCCGGGCCGCGGCTGGGCGACATCGTGGTCGAGGCGCGGCACCTGAAGAAGGGCTACGGCGATCTGATTCTGATGGACGACGTCACGTTCACGCTGCCGCGCGGCGGGATCGTCGGCGTCATCGGACCCAACGGCGCGGGCAAGACGACGCTGTTCCGGATGATCACCGGCAAGGAACAGCCCGACGGCGGCACGCTCCGGCTCGGCGAGACGGTGAAGGTCGGCTACGTCGATCAGGCCCGCGAGCTGGTTCCCGACAAATCGGTGTTCGAGGAGATCACCGGCGGTGCCGACGAGGTGGAGCTCGGGAAGCGAACGGTTGCCTCGCGCGCGTACGTGTCCTGGTTCAACTTCAAGGGACGCGACCAACAGCGCAAAGTCGGCGAGCTTTCCGGCGGCGAGCGCAATCGCGTCCATCTCGCGAAGCTGCTCAAGGGGGGCGCCAATCTGCTGCTGCTCGACGAGCCGACCAACGATCTCGACGTCGACACGCTGCGCGCGCTGGAAGAGGCGCTCCTCAACTTCGCCGGCTGCGCCGTCGTCATCAGCCACGATCGCTGGTTCCTGGATCGCATCGCGACCCATATGCTCGCCTTCGAGGGCGACAGCAAGGTCGTCTGGTTCGAAGGCAACTACCAGGACTACGAAGCCGACCGGCACCGCCGCCTCGGCGCCGAAGCCGACCAACCCCACCGCATCAAGTATCGCAAGCTGACCCGCTGAACCGGCCCGCCGCTTGCAGCCTTCCCGGGCGTGTGCGGGCGAAGTGGTCCGCAAGCCTTTCTGGCGCTGACGTTTACGGGCGAGCCCGGACGGACGGCGGCGCCAGGAGCCCGCACCCGAGACAGTTTTGGGTTGTCGAAAAGTGGCAGGAGTGCCGAAAAATGTCGGCGGTGGGCTATGTCCGTCAATAAAGCGTCGCTCAACGGCGAATCGGGATTCACGCTCATCGACCTGCTGTTCACAGCGTCGCTGATCTGCACGATTGCGACGATGGCGCTGCCGTCGTTGATGCGGGCGCGCGGCGCCGCGCAGTCCGCCTCCGCCGTCAGCACGCTGCGCGTCGTCAACAGCGCGCAACTCAGCTTCGCAGTGACGTGCGGATCCGGCTTCTACTCGCCCAACTTCCCGACGCTCGGCGTGATTCCGCCCAATGCCATGCAGCCGTTCCTCCCGCCCGAGCTCTCGTCGGGCGCCTCGTTCCTGAAGCAGGGATACAGCTACACGATGACGGGCACGCCGCTGTCCGGCGCGCCGGCGAGCTGCAATGGCCTCGCCGCCGGCGAAGCCGCGCCCGGCTACGCGGTCTTCGCCGACCCGCTGGACGGCGTCGGCAACCCGCACTACTACGCGTCGAACGCGGACGGCACGATCTACGTCAACGCGTCGACGCTCAACGGCTCCATGCCCGAGTCCGGCCCGCCCTCGGCGGGCATCCCAATCCATTAGCCATCTGATACTGTATGGGCCTCCAGGCAGGAGGTTCCATGCTCGCACGCCGTTCGCGCGCGCTGACGCTCGTCGCCGCGCTGTTTGCCCTCTCGGTCATCGCGCCGGCCGCCCAGACCTCGACGCAGGTCACGACGCCGAAGCAGTTCTTCGGCTTCAATATCGGCGACGACTATCAGCTCGCCAACTACACACAGTTCTCCGAGTACGTCCGCAAGCTCGAAAAAGAGACGAGCCGGATGAAGCTCGTCGAGATCGGCAAGACGTCTGAAGGGCGCCCGCACCTGATGGCCATCGTCACGTCGCCGGAGAACCTGAAGAAGCTCGATCGCTACAAGGAGATCTCGCGCCAGCTCGCGCGCGCCGAAGGGCTGACCGACGATCAGGCACGCGCGCTCGCGAAGGAAGGCAAGTCGATCGTCTGGATCGACGGCGGCCTCCACGCGACGGAGGTCCTCGGCGCTGCCCAGTTGACCGAGATGATCTACCAGATGGTGAGCCGCACGGATCCCGAGACGATGCGGTTCCTGAACGACGACATCATTCTGTTCGTTCACGCCAATCCGGACGGCATGGAGCTGGTCTCCAACTGGTACATGCGGAACAAGGATCCGCAGCAGCGATCGACGAACGGCGTGCCGCGGCTGTACAACAAGTACGCCGGCCACGACGACAACCGCGACTTCTACATGTCGAATCTGGCGGAGACCACGAACATGACTCATGTCATGTTCCACGAGTGGTTCCCGCAGATCGTGTACAACCATCACCAGACCGGCCCGGCCGGCACCGTCATGTTCGCCCCGCCGTTCCGCGATCCGTTCAACTACAACTTCGATCCCCAGGTGCCGGTCGAGATCGAGCTCGTGGCGGCCGCGATGCACTCGCGCTTCATCGCGGAGGGGAAGCCCGGCGTCACCAACCGCAAGGGCTCCTCGTACTCGACGTGGTTCAACGGCGGCCTTCGCACCGTCACGTACTTTCACAACATGATCGGACTGCTGACCGAGACGATCGGCAATCCGACGCCGATCGCGATCCCGTTCCTGCCGTCGAAGCAGTTGCCCGACTCGAGCCTGTATGCGCCGATCGAGCCGCAGCCGTGGCATTTCCGGCAGTCGGTCGACTATTCGGTCACCGCCAACCGCGCGGTGCTCGACGTGGCGTCGCGCGAACGCGAGAACCTGCTGTTCAACTTCTACAGGATGGGCAAGGCGTCGATCGAGCGCGGCAACCGGGACTCGTGGACGACGACGCCGCACAAGGTCGCGGCGGCGCAGGCGGCGCTGGGCGGCCGCGGGGCCGCCGATGTGGAGACCGACACCGGCTTCAATGCGGGCGGCGGCGGGGGACGCGGCGGCGGCGGAACGCCGGAGCAGTTCAAGCAACTGCTGCGGAATCCGGAACAGCGCGATCCGCGGGGCTTCATCCTTCCGTCCGATCAGCCGGACTTTCCAACTGCGACGAAGTTCATCAACACGCTGATCAAGAACGGCGTCGTCGTGCAGCGCGCCACGGCGGCATTTACGGTGGCGGGCAGGAATTATCCCGCCGGCTCATACGTCGTCAAGGCCGCGCAGGCGTTTCGGCCGCACATCCTCGACATGTTCGAGCCGCAGGATCATCCCGACGATATTCCGTACCCGGGTGGGCCGCCGACGCCCCCGTACGACGCGACCGGGTACACGCTCGCCTTTCAGATGGGCGTGAAATTCGATCGCATCATGGAAGGTTTCGACGGTCCGTTCGAGAAGATGAACGGCCTCCAGCAGCCTGCCGCCGGCAAGGTGGCGATGACGTCGGCCGGTCCGGCGATCTTCAGTCATGCGAACACCAATTCGTTCATCGCGGCGAATCGTCTGATTCAGGCCGGGCGCGACGTGACCTGGCTGAAGAACGGAACGGGCGACTTCATCGTTTCCGGCGCGTCCGCGGACGAGCTGCAGAAGCTCGCGACCGACCTTGGCGTCACGTTCAACAGCGCGCCCGCGACTGTCGCCACGGGCGGCGCGCCCAAACTCCGCAAGCTCCGCATCGGCCTTGCGGATCAGTACGGCGGCTCGATGCCGTCCGGCTGGACGCGGTACATCTTCGAACAGTTCGAGTTCCCGTACCAGGTCGTGTTCCCGAAAGCGCTCGACGCCGGGAACCTGATTGCGAAGTACGACGTGCTCGTCTTCCCGAGCGGCACGATCCCGGCAGGCTTTGGCGCGGCCGGCGGGCGCGGCGGACGCGGCGGCGGAGGCGGGCGCGGCGGCGGCGCCGGCGGCCGCGGCGGCAATCTCGAGAGCATTCCCGCCGAGTACCAGGACCAGCTCGGTTCGATCACCGTGCAGCAGACGCTGCCGCAGTTGCGGAAGTTCCTCGAGGACGGCGGCACGATCGTCGCGGTCGGGCAGTCGGCCTGGATCGCGCGCGCGCTCGGCCTGCCGGTCGAGAATCACCTCGTGGAGCGCGCCGCCGACGGCAGCGACCGTCCGCTGCCGCGCGAGAAGTACTACATTCCCGGCGCCGTGCTCCGCATGGCCGTCGATAATACGCACCCGGCGGCGCAAGGGGCCGGCGATCACGTGGATGTCTTCTTCGATAACAGTCCGGTGTTTTCGCTGGGCCCGGATGCGGCGATGAAAGGCGTGCGGCCGCTCGCGTGGTTCGATACCACCTCGCCGCTCAGGAGCGGCTGGGCGTGGGGGCAGGGATATCTGAACGGCGGCGTTACGGCGATCGAGGCCGCCGTTGGCAAGGGGCATCTCTACGCGTGGACGCCGGAGATCACCTTCCGCGCGCAGCCGCACGGCACGTTCAAGTTCCTGTTCAACGCGATTTATCTGGGTGGGCCGGCCTCAGGCGGGTCCGCTCCCAACTCCCAAATCCCAATTCCGAAAGACAATTGGTGAATTCGTAGGTTCGTGAATTCGCGAATGCAATTCACCGACTCACCAATTCGCCAGTCGTCTTGGGGTGGGAGTTGGAAGTTGGGAGTTGCGGTCAGCGCTTCTTTCTGCCGCCTTTGGCGCGCGCGGCGCCTTTGCGCGCCTTGGCGCGCGCGGCTTTCTTCCGGCCCTTTGGCCTGGCGGCCTTCCGGCTGCGCCGCGCGGCCTTTCTGGCCTTGGGACGCGCCAGCTTCGCCGCGCGCTTGACGGCGCGCTTCACCGTGCGACGACTCGGCGTCACGCGCTTCGCCGCGCCGGCGGCGGCATCCACGGCGGACGAGGCGGTCGATGCGACCGCGCCCGCCGTCTGGGATGCGAAATTGGTTGCGGCTCCGACCGCGTTACCCACGATTTCCGCCGACCGCGTGAGCAAGTCGTCGGCCTGCCGGTCCCGTTCATCTGCCATAAGCCCTCCGCCAAGTTGCCGCGGATCGCGCCGATCCCGCGGCTGGTAGAGCCCGATACTAGCAGGATTTGACGGGTCGTGATTTAGTGATTTCGTGAGGTACGTCTACATCCCCGAAGTGCTCGACGCGCTGGCGCTCCATGGCTTGCAGCCGCGCGCCTCGACACCTCCGCCCGCGGTTCGCGAGGCGCTGAGCGATCTGTATCGGTACGAGATACGGCGGCTGAAGAAGCGATTGCTGCGCGGAGAGGTCCGCAAGGAGGACTACTCCCAGCACGTCATCGGTTTGAGAAAGCAGTACTGGCTCCTCTCGGTGCCGGTTGCGCATTGGGCGCGCGAGGGCCCCTGATCCGCGGTCACTCGCCGCGCGCGTGCAGGTCGGCGGCTGACGGACACGGGCCGACGCGCGCGATCTCGTCGACCTTGCGCATGAACACCTCCGTCCAGGACTCCGGCCGGCGCGCCGCGGCCAGGACGGCGTTGAACCGGCCGACGCCGGCGCTGTCGAAGAGCCGGTTCATCTGGCCGGGCGAAATCGGCCGCAGCAGCTCGAGCGCGAACCGGCGCCCCTCCTCCGAGATCGCGTGATCGGCGAACGTCGCGCCGTGGAAGGGCAGCGCCGCCATGCTCACCCGGCAGCTCGCCTCGTCGGACCACATCGGCGCCTTGCTCCAGTTCTGCAGATCCAGCTTCAACGGACCGAACGTCGCGCCCAGATCGTGGATGACGGCGATCGGCGAGCGGCACGATCCATCCGGGGTTCGCCGTCCGGGCGGGCAGACCAGCCGCTGATTCTCGGCCTTGTTGTCCCAGTGCGCGATCAGCACCGCGATGAGGCGCAGCGCGTCCACTTCCGCGCGCGCCGAGCCGCCGGCGGCGGGATCGATGGCATCGAGCTCGAACCAGGCCCAGTTGGATGCGCCGACGCCGTCCACGGTGTCACCGGGGAACGGCCGCTCGATCATCGGCCACTCGAACGTGGTGACGTGCGTCGAGGATGCCCCCTGCAGGCACGTGCGGGCCGGACCGCCGTTCTGCAGACATTCCAGCGCCTGTGCGGGAAATACCGGACAGCCGCGGCAGCGCACGCTCCTGACGAGCATCATGCGATCGACCGCGAAGCCGAGCGCCGCCAGCAGCCGGCTCGCCGCCACCTCCGCGGGAATCTCCGGGTTATCCGCGCCGTATTTCACCTTGACGCGGTCGCCGTCGCCCGTCGTGCAATAGAACTTCGGAGTCGTCCCGCCAATCGGCTGGAGTTGAAAGTCGCAGGCGACGTCGGTGTCGGCGTCGATGAATCCAGGCCCTGGCGTGTTCGTGCCCAGGTCCGCCTGCGCCGGCGGCGTGCGGGGCCTCGCCCACACGCGTGCGGCGGCAAGCGCCGCGCGCCGCCGCGCGGCTTCCGGGGCGCTCGATGAGGCGGGAGCGCTGTCGCGATCGCGGCGGCATCCCGCAACCATGGCCGATACGATCCATGCGGTCGAGAGGGCCAGTACAGCGAGTTTCCGAGGCAACCACCGCACGTCGAGAGCCATCAGCAAGGGACGGGCCATCGCGGCGTGGTATCGTTCGACGCATGTTCGCCTCGGTCGCGGGAGCCGCGCGCGGCCTCCTGCGTCAGCCAGCGTTTCTGGTGACGGCAGCAGGCACGCTCGGCCTCGGCATAGCGGCCGCCATTGCGTTGTTCAGCGCCGTGAACGCCGCCCTCCTGACACCGCTCCCATACCCGCGCTCTAGTGACATCTATTCCGTCCGGACGTTCTTTCCGACCGGCCGTTTCACGAGCGGTCTGGTGGGAGTCGAGGAGCTCGAGGCGCTCCGGCAGCTTCGCGACGCCGTGCAGGAGGTCGCCGCGGTTTTCCGCGTCGACGGCGCAATCAGCGACGGCGCTGTCGTGCGGCAGGCGGTGTCGTACGGCGCCTCGGAACGCTTCTTCGATCTTTTCGCCCTGCCCCTCGCAGCCGGACGGCCGTTCGCGGCGGAGGACTACGTTCGCCAGGCGCCGCGCGTGATCGTGCTGTCGCACGCGCTCTGGCAGAGCGCGTTCGGGGGCCGCCCCGATGCGATCGGCGCCGCGGTGAACGTCGGAGGCGTCCCGGCTCGGATCGTCGGCATCGCGCGCCCCGAGTTCGACGTGCCTGCCGGCGCCGACCTTTGGTACAACCTCTATCTGCCTCCGACGGGCATCGGCCATACGTACGAGGGGTTCATGCGTATGCGACCGGGCGTCACCACCGAGGCCGTCCGCGGACGCATGGCGCAGGCGATGCAGACGCTCGGCCGGAAATATCCCGATCAGGACGATGGGCGGGCCTACGCGCTGAGGCCGCTGCTCGATTTCACGGTCGGCGATCTCCGGCCGATCCTCTTGATCCTCTTGAGTGCGACGGCGCTGCTGCTGGCGCTCGCGGCCGTGAACGTCTCGAATCTGATGCTGGCGCGCAGCACGGCGCGCACACGCGAGATCGCGATCCGCGCTGCCCTCGGCGCAAGCGCCGCGCGGATCTCGCTGCACCTGCTGATGGAATCAGTCCTGCTCGCCGCCGTCGGCGGGATCGCCGGCGTGGCGCTCGCGTATGCGGGCGTCCGTCTGATGATGCGCATCGGCGGCGCCCGGCTGCCGCGGCTCGACGCGGTGCCGTTCGATGGCACCGTGGTCGCCGTCGCCGCCGCCGTCGTGCTGCTGACGGGCATCTTCGTCGGCATCGCGCCGGCGCTGCGGCTGTCGCGCTGCGATATCGCCTCGCTCATGAACAACGCAGGGCGCACGGCAACCGGCTCGCGCCGGACGCGGCGGCTTCTCGCCGCGTTCGTGGTGGCCGAAATCGCCGTCGCGGTGGCGCTCGTGGCAGGCGCCGCGCGCCTGGTCCGAAGCTTCGGCAACATCAATCGCGTCGACCCGGGCTTCCACGCCTCCCGCCAGATCGTGATCGACGTCGTCCACGCGGATCGCCGCTATCAGGATCCCGGCCGCATGCGTGTGTGGTGGGAGGCCGTCGAAACACGCCTCCGTGCGGCGGGCGCCGCACGGGCCGCGACGACCTCGTCCATACCGCTCCGGCACGACTGGGACTTCACCACGTTTGCCGACTTGAAGAGCCAGCCGGGCGTCCCTCCGGATCAGCGTCCCAACGGCCGCATACGCTTCGCCAGTCCTGAGTTCTTTTCCGTGATGGGAATCACGCTCGTCGAAGGGAGGGCCTTCACCGATCGGGACAGGCCGGGAAGTCCGCCCGTCGCCATCGTCAATCAGGCGTTCGTCCGGCGTTTCCTCGGGGACGCGGATCCGCTTCGGGACAGCCTCGTCGGATTCAGCAACAAGATCGTCGACGGCAAGCTGGTGCGCGAGGATGCGGCGATCGTCGGCGTGGCCGCCGACGTCAGGTACGCTTCTCTCGCCAGTCCGCCGGAGCCGCTGATCTACGTGCCGCCGCACGAAATCAATCTGCTCCGCCAGAGCATCGTCGTCGCGCCGCCGGAGGGGCGGACGCTTTCAATCCCGGCCCTGCGGTCGGCGATTCTCGACGTCGAGCCGAACGTCGCGATCGACATCGGGCTGCTGCGCGACGCCGTATCGACGTCGCTCACGCGTGAACGTCTCGGAATGGTCCTGATGTCGCTTTTCGGGGCGGCCGCGCTCTCCCTCGCCGTCATCGGCGTGTTCGGCGTCATCGCCTACGTCGTCTCGCAGCGAACGGGCGAGCTGGCGGTGCGCCAGGCGCTCGGCGCCACGCGTGCGCAGATCTTTCGCATGGTGCTCGGCGACGGCGGACGCGTCGCGGCGATCGGCGTAGCGATCGGGTCGATCCTCTCCTGGGGAACCGGGACGTTGATGGGCCGTTATCTCTATCAAGTCGGCGCGGCCGATCCCCTCGTCCTGACTGCAAGCGCGATCGCCGTTGCGGCGGCGGCCCTGACCGCCGTCGTGATTCCCGCTAGACGGGCAGCGGCGCTCGAGCCCGCGCGCGCGTTGCGGCAGGCCTAACATGCTATCTTCCGCGTGATGCCGATTGCGTTCCGGGCAGCAGCCGTGGGCGCGCTGCTCTTCGTCGCCGCCTGCTCGCCGAAGCAGATGGCCCTCAATCGGATGGCCGCCGCTCTGGCCAGCTCCAGCTCGGTATACGAAAACGACAACGATCCGGAGTTCGTCAGGCTCGCCGCGCCGTCGACGCTCAAGACCGTCGAGATGCTGCTGTCGCAATCCCCGAATCATCCCCAGCTTCTGCTGACGGCCTGCCGGGGGTTCACCGAGTACTCCTACGGATTCCTGCATGTCGAGTCCGAAGTACGCGCGGCGGATCCCACGGCGGCGCAGGATCTCAGAACCCGCGCGGGCAGAATGTATCAGCGCGCCCGGGGCTATTGTTTTCGCGGAATCCAGACCGCGCACCCGTCGATCACGCCGCAGGCGCTCGCCGCGGACCCTGCCGCGGCCCTGAGGACGACGACGAAGGAGGATGTCGCGTGGCTGTACTGGATCGCCGTCTCGTGGGGCGCCGAGCTCTCGCTTGCGCCCCCGCAGCTCGGGCGCATCGGAGAGCTGGCCAGCGTGCGCGCGCTCCTGAATCGCGCGAAGGCGCTCGACGAGGCATGGGAGCGCGGAGCGATCTACGAAGCGTCAATCGCGCTCGACGGACTGCCGATGCTGCTCGGCGGATCGGCCGCGGCCGCGCGCGCCGATTTCGACAAGGCGCTGGCGCTCTCAGAAGGCAAATCGGCGTTCGCCTATGTGGCGTTCGCCGGGACGGTGACTGATGCGACGGAAAAGCGGAAGCTCCTGCAGGAGGCAGTCGCCATCGACGTGAGCACGCTGCGCTCGCGGCGGCTGACGAATCTTATCGCTCAGCGGTATGCCAGGGCGCTGTTGGCTGGTTCCCGCTGACCGAGACCATCCGCCCGTTCACGGAGCTATAGTCGTACAGCACGTCGAGCTGCGCGTTGCCGACGAACTTCACCTTCGCGGTGGTTTCCGTCGCAACGGGCACGCGGACGCCCGCCACGCGCGCGTAGCGCCGGACGATGTTCACGAGGCTCGTCCAGAACGACGGGTTCTTCGAGAGCTTGCCCTCGACGCGGAGCAGCTCGCCCCGATCGTTGAGGATGGCGCGCCCGTCGACGAGGAGCACGTCCTGACGGCGCGGCTTGATATGGACGATATGCGTGCCATCGGTGTCGTCGCCGGCCTCCGTGAATTCGTAGTTGGCCGACGTCAGGTCCGCCCGCTCACCGCCGCCGTTGTTCACCATTTCCTGCTCGCGCGCCAGCACCGTCCTGAGCACTTTGGTCCTGATCGCTTCGGAGCCGCGCTCCGAGACGATCTCGTAGCTGAAGCGGCCGTCATTCAGCTCGGTCCACGCCTCCATCCACGCCTCGTGCTTGAGGCTTTCGCTGAACGCGTGCATCCGGCGATACGCTCGATACTGACGCAGCGGTTGCTCGGAGCGCGAAAAAAAGCGGGAGATGTTGCTGAAATCAGCGGAGGCGCGGGCGGGTGGAACGGCTGAGCCGGCCGCAAGCGCAAGTATGAAAGGCGCCACCCACATGGCGATCAACCGAGGCCGATGTGACGAACGGTTGCGCATCTTTCACGCCCGGCCCTCCCCATCGCAAGAAGCGTGCTAGGGCATGAGCCGCCGCAGCGCGTCCAGGGTGTCGGCTTCTGATGCAGGTTTGTCTTTTCGCCATCGCAGCATGCGTGGGAACCGCACGGCCAGCCCGCTCTTGTGGCGAGTGGACGGGGCGATCGCCTCGAATCCGAGCTCGAACACCTGTACTGGATCGACGGCCCGCACGGGGCCGTGCCGTTCGAGCGTGTGCCGTCGAATCCAGCGGTCGAGCTCCTCGATTTCGGAGTTTGAGAGTCCCGAATACGCCTTCGCGACCGGGACGAGCGCGCCTTCGTGCCACACGCCGAACGTATAGTCGGTCAGCAGGCTCGCGCGCCGCCCGTTGCCGGGCTGCGCGTACATCAGCACGGCGTCGACTGTCAGCGGATCGATCTTCCACTTCCACCAGGCGCCCTTGCGCCTCCCGACGCCGTACGGCGAGTCCCGTCGTTTGAAGATGAATCCCTCGACCGCTCGCTCGCGCGAAAGTCGCCGAAGCTGCGCGAGCTCCGCCCAGGTCGACGCGGCGACTTCCTCCGAGATGCGAAACACGCCGTCGCCGGTCCCGCCCAGGAGGCTGAGAAGCATCGCGCGCCGCGCTTCGAGCGGCTCGCCGCGCATGTCGCGTCCCTCGCGCTCCAGCACGTCGTACGCGATGAACACGACCGGCACCGTCCGCATGATCTGCGCGAGCTGCCGCTGCCGTCCGATTCGCTGCTGAAGCGCCGAAAATGGCATCGGCCGGCCGTCGCGGAAGGCGACGATCTCTCCGTCGAGCACCGTGCCGTCCGGCAGGTGAGTCGCGGCGGCGGCGATTTCCGGAAAGCGCTGCGTGATGAGCTCCTCTCCACGCGACCACAACCAGATCTGCGCACGGCGGCGGATTAACTGCGCGCGGATCCCGTCCCATTTCCACTCGGCAATCCAGTCGCGGCGCGCACCGAGATCCTGCGGGTCTGCTTCGAGTGGCGACGCCAGGAAGAACGGGTACGGCTGCGACGGATCGTCGCCGGCCGGACCTGGCGAAATCACCGACGCGAACCATTCCGCCGACGGCGTCCACTCGCCCATGAGGCGCGCGGCAACCGTCGTCGGCTCGACGCCGGCGGCATGCGCCAGGGCACGCACGACCAGCGTCTGCGCGACGCCGACACGGAATTCACCCGTCAACAACTTGTTCAGCAGGAAGCGCTCGCCGCGCGGAAGGCCACGCCACCAGCGCGAGACGAGCCGGCGCTGCTCCGGGTAGGACGCTTTCTGCAGGGGAACGATCCGATCCTGCACCCACACCGCGAGAGGGACGTCGGGCTCCGATTCACCCCCAGGCACCGTATCCAGCGCGAGCGCCACGAGCTCCGCGAAATCGCCGGCGGCCGAATAGGATTCGTAAAGAAGCCATTCGGGGAGGCCCGTTACCTGCTGCGCCCACTCGCGCAGCCCGGCGGAGGGGACGACGCGCTTCAGCCTTCGGCCGGTGAGGAAGAAGATCGCCCAGGCCGCGTCGGCCGGCGGTGCGTCGCGGAAGTAGGCCGTGAGCACCGCAACCTTGGCGTTGATCGACGTCGTACGATCGAGGGCGTCGTACATCGCGGCGAACCGTCGCATCGCTACACTAGCTCTCGTCCGTGGCGGCCGTCAGCTCACCGGCCTCACCTTCGTATGCCGTCCTGATCGTCCCCGTTTCCAGCGCGCGCTCTTCCGAGAGGTAGCGCGCCAGGGCGTCCGACCAGCCGTGCGTCACGAGCACGCGCGCGGCCCCGGTCTCGGCGATCGTCGCGAGCAGGGCACCCCAATCCGCGTGATCCGACAAGACGAAGCCGCGATCGAACGCACGCTGGCGGCGGACGCCGCGAACGCGCATCAGGCCCGATGCGAACGCGATCGACGCGCGGGGCAGGCGCCGCATCCACACGGTGCCTCGCGCCGAAAGCGGCGCGAGCACGAGCGATCGAGCCAGCACCTTGCCGCGCATGTCCTCGGCGATCCGCTCCGCCGGCGGCATGGCGATGCCGGCCTCGCGATACGTATCGGTCAACCCCGCGACCGCGCCGTGAAGGTGCACAGGGCCGATGGCCCGATCGCGAAGCGCCGCGAGGATGCGCTGCGCCTTTCCGAGCACGTAGCAGAAGAGCACGGAGGGGCGCTCTTCACCGGCGTTCGCGCGCCACCACTCGACGATCTCGTCCACGACGCGCGACGGCGGATCCCACGTGTAGATCGGCAGCGCGAACGTGGCTTCGGTGATGAACGTGTCGCAGCGCACGGGCTCGAACGGGCTGCAGGTCGGGTCCGGCTGCCGTTTGTAGTCGCCCGAGACGACCCACACCTCGCCGCGGTGCTCGACGCGAATCTGCGACGATCCGAGGATGTGGCCCGCGGGGTGGAAAGACACCTGCGTGCCGCCGATGTGCAGCCGCGCGCCGTACGGGACCGTCTCGACGTGAGCGTCCGGCAGTCGCCGGCGAAGCACCGCTGCTCCGTCCTCCGCGCACAGATACGATCGCGACCCCGGCGCCGCATGATCGGAATGCGCGTGCGTTATCAGGGCGCGCTCGACCGGCGCCCATGGATCGATGTGAAAACCGCCGGCCTCGCAGAAGAGTCCAGATAAGGTCGACGCGATCACGATTCCCGCTTTCTGGTCATGAATGCCATCGTCGCCACGACGGTGCCGTACTCGAGCCAGGCGAGGGAGGCTGGCACGACCCATCGATGTCCGTGCAGCGAAAGGTACCAGACGAAGTAAACCGGAAAAACGCTATACGTCCACACGAGGAGAGGCAGCGCAGCGCGCGTGAACAGAAAGGGCGTGAAGAAGAGTAGATACCAGGGATAAACGACCGGCGCCGCGGCGAGCGATACCGCCATCGGCCAGCCCCACGCAGCAGGTTCGTCCGCCCCCTTGTGCAGGCGCATCCATGTCGCGGCGCCGAATCCGGCGCCCACTGCCACCAGCGCCGCGCCGTCTGGAGTCAGCAGCGCGGCGAGCGCGCTGAAGACCGGTCCGTTGAACCTGATGTGGGCGACCACATTTGGAACAGCGCCGAGCGGAAGGATGCCGGCGCTGGCGAACGGCAGGTACAGCGCCGCAAGGGCGACGAGGCCGACGAGCGCGTCGCGAGGGCGGATCCTCTTCCAGAAGAGCGGCAGCAAAACGATCGGGAGCAGCTTCGTGGCGACGGCCGCGACGAAGGCGATCGCGGCACGCATGCCGCGGCCGGTGCTCAGCATCCATGCCGAGATCGCGACCGACAGCGCCCCGAGCGCATCGATGTGGCCGCTGTGCGCGACCTCGAGAATCACGAGCGGACTCCACGCATAGATCAGCGCGAGCCACGGGGAACGGCGCGTGGATCGCAGCCAGGCGATCAGGACGGCGATCGTCAGCAGATCGCAGCCGACGATCGCCAGCTTCATCGCGCGGGGTGACTCGCTGATCGACACTACCAGACGGAAGAACAACTGCGCGGCGGCCGCATAGGGGGTGCGCGCACGGAGGCTCGGCATGACTCGGGTGTCCGGCGTATGCGTACCCGCGACGGCCGGGTCCGACGGCAGCACGAGAAACGGGTTGTAGCCGAGGCGCTGCAGGCGTCCGTCGTAGATATAACGGATCATGTCGTTGTGCGCGTCCACCGGACGGACCAGGAGCGGGGCTCGGAACGCCACTGCAAATACGAGCGCGATCGTGAACAGCGTGCGCGTGCCGTGCGGCGCAGCCCGTGCGAGCAGCTGGCGGACCAAGACACCGTAAACGACGTACGGAACGGCGGCGAGGGCGAAGAAAAGTGGCGATCCGAGAGGAGCCTGCGTGACGGCCAGCGCGATCAGCGACGCGAGAACGAGGCTGCCGCCGACGCCGATCAGGAGGCGCAAAAGCGCTCCGACATGATTTCCCACCGGATTAGCGTCACGGGAGTATCTTGACATGGCCGCGGGAGAGCGGCGGAGTGGCAGCGGAATTGCTGTGATTCGCTGGTCGTGATCCGTATCAACCATTTGGTGCTGGCGGCGTTGCTGTCGCTTGGGAGCGCCGCCGCGCTGCAGGCGCAGGATGGGCGGTCGCCGGCACAGGATCCGGCGGCCGCTACACCACAGGAAGGCACCCTCGGCCGCTATCTCAAGCGTGTCCCGGAGCTCGATCAGGGCGGCGGTCTACACCTCACGAAATACTTCGCGGTGGTATTCGGCGACATCAAGTCCGGATCCGGCATTGCCCTGGGCCCCGCGCTGAGCGTGAAATTCGCCGACGGCGGCTACGCGCAGGTCAAGGCCGAGTACTCCCTTCGCCGATTCCGCCTCCTGCAGGCGCGCTACGACTCACCGGAATTCCTCGGCGGCCACGCTCTCATCAGCAGCCGCGTGCGGTGGCAGGACGCGCCGAAGCTGTCGCTCTTCCAGCTGGGGCCTGCCTCGCCGCTCCAGCGCGCCGAATTCGGCGAGCGCCGCACGGAAGCGAGTCTCCAGCTCGAGGCCACCGCGTGGCGCGTGCTGCACGTCACGGCGGGCGGCGGCATCGAGCGCTACGCGACGTCGGGCGGGCGCATCGATCTCGCGGAAGACGAATCCCTGCCCGCGATCCCCATGATGCCGGGGCTGGGCGCGCGGCCGTGGTTTGGCCATTCGTTCCTCTCGGTTGCGCTCGACACGCAGCCCTCCGGCTACGCGCGCGCGGGCACCGTCATCGACGCCGGCATCCACGACTTCCACGACGCGCACGATGGCACGTATTCCTTTCGGCGTGTCGAGGCGGGCGCCGAACACCTGATCCCGTTCGGACGATCCACGGTGGATCTTGCCGCGCGGACGTGGTTCTCGTACACGGAAGCCGGCAAGACGGTGCCGTTCTTCCTGATGCCGACCCTTGGCGGCGGCGACTACCTCGAGGCGTACCGGCTGTATCGCTTTCGGGATCGCAACGCCGCGTGGGTGAAGGGAGAGTACCGGTTCGCGCTGCACGAATTCGTGGACGTCGCCGGCTTCTACGAAGCCGGGCAGGTGGCGCCGTCGCCGGGGACCCTGACGCTCGCGCGCGCGGCGCAATCGGCGGGCGCCGGCGTCATCTTCCACGGCAAGACGTCAGCGCGTCTGCGTTTCGATGTCGCGCGCGGACGCGAGGGATACGGCGCCGCGATCGGGTTCAGCGCCGGCGGATCGTGATCGGGCGACGATCAGCTCCGCATTCAGGAGCGCGGCCCCGGCGGCTCCGCGAATGACGTTGTGGCCGAGGGCGACCAGCTTGTAGCCCAGGACGGGGCAGCGCCGGATCCTTCCGCAGTGCACCGGCATGCCGCCGCCGAACGCCGCATCGAGTCTCGGCTGCGGCCGATCCTGCGCCGCGTGTACGACGATGGGCTTTTCCGGCGCTGTCGGCAGGGCGCTCGCCTGCGGCTCCGACGTAAATGCGGCCAGCGCCGCCGCGACCTCCTCGATCGAGGGCCGCGCGGAAAGCTCGAAAGACATCACGGCCGTATGGCCGTCCGGCACCGGCACGCGCGTGGTCTGCGCGCTTACGACCATCCCGGCGTCACGAACCGCGCCGTTCTCGATGCGCCCCAGCAGCTTCAGCGTTTCCGTCTCGATCTTCTCTTCTTCGCCGCCGCCGATGTACGGGATCACGTTGCCGACCGCATCGAGCGACGCCACGCCGGGGTAGCCCGCGCCCGAGAGCGCCTGAAGCGTGGTCACGAGGACGCGCGCCGGCTGGAATTGCCGCAGCGCCGCGAGCACCATCGCGACGACCACGGTGGCGCAGTTTGGATTCGTCACGATTCCGCCGGTCGTCCACCCGCGGGCGCGCCGCTGCGCATCGAGCAGGGCGAGGTGATCCGGATTGACTTCGGGAATCAACAGCGGCACGAGCGGGTCCATGCGATGGTTGCGCGCGTTGCTGACGACGAGGCGTCCGCTCGCAGCGAAGGCGGTCTCCGCTTCGCCCGCGACCGATGCATCCAGCGCGGAGAAGAGCAGCGATGGAGCGCTGTCGAGGGCCTCGAGCGGCGCCACGCGCAGCGGCGCGGCGTCGGCGGGGATGCGCGAGGGCAGGCGCCAGGCGAGATCGCCGTACGTCTTGCCCGCCGAGCGTTCGCTCGCGGCCAGCCACGCCACCCGAAACCAGGGATGACGCTCGAGGAGCGCCACGAGCTGCTGGCCGACGACGCCGGTCGCGCCGAGAATGCCGACGTCGATCTTTTCCATCAGACGGCCGCGTGGACGACAGTCAGGGCGCGCGCCTGCTCCACCGCGGCGAGACCCTCGAGGAGGTCGGCGACCAGATCGCGCTGATGCTCGCAGCCTGGCGACAGGCGAACGAGCGTATCCGACAGGCCCAGCTTCGCGCGCTCTTCGGCGGGAATCGACGCGTGCGTCATCCGCGCCGGATGGCAGACGAGGGCTTTCACGCCGCCGAGGCTTTCGCCCAGCGCGAAGTAGCGTCGTGACGACACGAAGGAGACGACTTCGTCGATCGTTCCGTCCAGCTCGAACGAGACCATGCCGCCGAAACCAGTCATCTGCCGGCGCGCGATGTCGTGTCCCGGATGGTCCGCCAGCCCGGGATAGTACACGCGGCGCACCAGAGGATGCCCGTTCAGCGCCGTCGCGATCGCTTCGGCATTCTCGGCGTGCCGCTGCATCCGCAGCTCCAGCGTCTTCAGGCCGCGAAGCGTCAGCCAGCAGTCAAACGGCGAGGGGACGGCGCCGGTCGCGTTCTGCAGGAACTTGACCGGCTCGAACACCGCCGCGTCCTTCGCGAGGACGGCGCCCTGAATCACGTCGGAATGCCCGGCCAGATATTTCGTCACGCTGTGGACGACGAGGTCGGCGCCCAGCGCGAACGGCTGCTGGAACAGCGGCGTGGCGAACGTGTTGTCGACCACCAGCAGCGCGCCCGCGTCGTGCGTCGCGGCCGCGATTCTCGCAATGTCGTACACGAGCAGACGTGGATTCGTGGGCGATTCGATCCAGACGAGGCGCGTCTTCGCCGACAGCGCTCCCTCGAGCGCGCCCGGGCGGCTCAGGTCGATCTGTCGGACGACGCAGCCGAGCGGCTGGAAGACCTTATTGAGGATCCGGTACGTGCCGCCGTACACATCGAGCGGAATGACGATCTCATCACCCGGCCTGAGGTAAGCCTGCAGCACGGCGTTCTCGGCGGCGAGGCCGGATCCATAGACCGCCGCGTACTGGACGCCTTCGAGCTCGGCGAGGACGGCTTCCAGCCGCGCGCGCGTCGGATTGTTCGTGCGCGAATAATCGAATCCGCGATGCTGGCCCGGCGCCTCCTGTTCGTAGGTCGACGTCTGGAAAATCGGCGCGATCAGCGAGCCCGTCTCAGGCTCTGACGGCTGTCCGGCGTGAATCGTCTTCGTCGAGAACTCCATGACCACTCCTTGAATGCACGTGGGTAACCGGGGCCGCAGCGTCCATGCTGCGAATGACGATGTGCAGGCCGCCCGACGCGGCGGCGACGAGCGCGGCGCGCTGCACGAGATCGCACCCCTCGTCCGCCATGCGCAGCGCGTCTTCGGCCCTCAGATCGTGAATCTGCCTCGCCGTCGGATCTCGGTGCGGATCGGCGGTGTAATAGCCCGGCACGTCCTTGATCAACTCGCACGCGTCCGCGCGGATGGCGGTCGCCAGCAGGACGGCCGTCAGATCCGAGCCGCCGCGGCCGAGCGAGGTGATCGTGCCTCCAGGGCTGACCCCGAGGAAACCGGGGACAATGACGATTTGCGCATGCGCGAGCGCGGCCAGCAGACGCATCGGCCGCACCGTCGTGCCGTTGAGGCGATCGGCGACGAGGCCAGTCTGGTGCACGTTGAACGGCACGGCCGACACACCGAGCTTCTGCAGGTGCAGCGCGAGCAGCGCGACCGATCGCAATTCGCCGGTGGACCACAGGAGATCCAACGCGTCCTGCGACGGTTCGTTCGCGATGATTTGCGCTTCGGCGAGGAGGTCGTCGGTCGTTCCCATCTTCGCCGAGACGATGACGACGAGGCGCTCGTCCTGGTTGAGCGCGAGCCGCGTCTGCAGGAATCGCGCGGCGGCGCCGTACGACTCGTCGTCGCGAAGTACGGACCCGCCGATCTTCAGTACGCTCAGCATGCGGCGTCTCCTCCCAGCGCCGGAAACGCCGCGGCCGGCCCGTGCGTCACGGACTGGACGGCCTCGAGCGCGGTCTGCACGCGCGCCGGAGTCGCGGCGCAGGTGAGCGCGTAGGTGCGGTCGCCTCGCCGGGCGATCCGCGTGCACCAGACTCCGTAGGAGCCGAGCAGATCGGCGACATCCGCGTTGCGCGCATCGCCGTTCAGGCGCAGGAACCAGGCCGATTCCGGACGCACGATCGACGCGGCGACGCGCGAGACTTCCGCGGACGGCGTACGGACACGCCGCTCCGCTCGCAACTCCACCACGTCGTCGAGGATCGTCGCCGCGGTGACGTCGGGCCCGGCGCCGGGCCCGACGTAGCACTGGCTGCCGCGCGGCGTGTCGATGAGGATGCCGTTGGTGACGCCCATCACGCGCGCCAGCGGATGCGTGCCGGCGAGCCACGTGGGGCCGACGAACGCGCGTACGGACGCGTCGTCGCTCCAGGACGCCTGCGCCAGGGGCTTCACGGCGCCGTCGAACGCGGTCGCGGCGGCGATATCCTGCGGATCCACGCTGCCGATGCCCTCTGACGGCACCGCCTGCGGATCGACGATGACGCGGCCGAACAGCCGCGCGAGGATCGACAGCTTCTCGGCCGCATCCGCGCCGCTGATATCCATCGAGGGATCGGGCTCGGCCAGGCCCAGCCGCTGCGCCTCGGCGAGCGCCGTGTCGAAGCGCACGCCCGCGCACATGGCGGACAGGATCGAATTCGACGTGCCGTTGAGGATGCCCGTGACCCCGGTCGCGCGGGCCGCGAGCGGACGCCGCTCGAAGGTACCGAGGAACGGAACACCCGAGATGCAGCCGGCTTCGAATCGCAGGGCCGTGGCGCGCCGCCGCGCGAGCTGGGCCAGCTCCTCGCCGTGCGCGGCGATCAGCGACTTATTCGCGGTCACGACGGGAATGCCGAGATCGAGCGCGCGACGTACTAAGGAGTACGCCGGCTCGATGCCGCCCAGCACTTCCACGACGACGTCGATCGGCTGCGAGAAGAACAAGTCCGGAACGTCGGTGACCATGGCAACGAGGTTGGCTGCCGGACGGCTCCGCGCCGTGGTACGGACGAGAGCGGTGGAGATCAACGGGGCGATGCCACGCGGGGAAAGGTGAGCGGCCGCTTCGCGTGTCAGGCGCGCGAAGGCCGATCCGATATTGCCGAGGCCGAGCAGGCCGATCCGGCACACGGCCGGCAGACACGCATCGTCGACGGCGCCACCCGCGGGGTCGAGCACGGTCGTGATCACGACAAGACGCTCCGGCGGGACGCCGCGGAAGGCCCGCCAGGACGGGCGCGTCCACGGCACGCGATGCAACACGACTGTCGTGCTGCAGCACGGCCCGCGGTTATGGGAGTGAGAGCTTCGGGCCATCCTTGCCGGATGGCCGAGGTTTTATCTCTCCCGTTTATCGGGCAGGAATTAGCACCTTGGCGTTGCCGCCCGGTTGCTGTGGCTTCGTCGGGCCTGTTCCCTCAGCCACTCTGGATAAATGTCCGCGCGAGCGCGAACCCTGAAAGGGTAGGCCAGGCTGGCCGGCGCTGTCAAGAGGTCACGGCTCGGCTTGTTATGATCCGGTCCGTGGCGGTCGCACATGTCTGGGCGTTCACGGCGGTGACGGTGCCGTTTGTCGCGGCACCCGGAGCGTCGACGGCCGTCGTACTTCGCAATAGCGTCTCTGGCGGCGTACGGGCGGGCGTGGCGACGGCGCTCGGAGTGAACGCGGCCTCGGTGTGCTTCGGACTGCTGGCCGCGTTCGGCGTGGCGCTCGCGGTCCAGCGCTGGCCGATCGTCTGGGTCGCGCTCCGCATCGCGGGCGCGATCTATCTCGCGTCGCTCGGTCTGCGATCGCTCTGGCGCGCTACGGCAGGGCACCGGGGAGTGGCCGCCGCTCTCGCTTCACGGCCGTCCGTCCACTGGACGCGCAACATCGCCGAGGGGTTTTTCACGAACGCGCTCAATCCCTCGATCGCCACGTTCTATCTGCTCGTGCTGCCCCAGTTCATTCCGCGCGACGCGCCGTTCGTCGCGACGGCGCTGCTCCTGACGTCGATCCACGTCGGCCTCGCAATCTCGTGGCACATCGCGTGGGCCGCGGCGGGGGGCTCGCTTTCGGAAGCGCTCAATCGCCCGGGCCCGCGCCGAACGCTCGAATCGATCACCGGCATGGCGCTGCTCGCGCTGGCTGTGAAGATCGCGATTTTTTAGCGGCGAGCGTTGCAATCCTCAGCGACAAGTCTCCGCGGCGCATCCGCGGCGCACTCGCAGCGTAATTCCTACTCATTGCCATCGTCCGCCGTGTAAGTCTTGCCGTGACGATCGTGTAAATCTCCGTTCAACGCTGGTGATTTTTCGATCGAATGCCGTTCCATCGCAGCGGGAATAGAGTATCCTGCCCGCGCAAATCAACGTCGGGACGACGGGCACACCGATCACAAAACTGTGCAAGGTTTGCTCGAACGGTAAGGGCGGGCGGTGCGAATTCGGGTCCAGACCGCCTTGCCTGACCGACGCTCGATCCTGCGACCCCAAACAATCTCAGTTGCAACTTGTTGTACCGATGAGGGTTCGTCCTCCAGGATTGGGCGGGAATTCCTTGACCTCAGTAGTGCACGCTACGGCACGCAACTTGTTAAAGCCCTGTCCGACTCCCCGCGTTCAACCGTTACGCGTGTTACGTGACTCGGTCCTCGGTGCCGCCGCACTCCCCCGGTGTACGTCGAGTGTTTGAGGGAGACGTCTGCCATGATCAGACTCCTCGAGCGGAATATAGCGTCGATCGAGAAGCGCCTGGTGCTCGTTGCGCCTCCGGATATCGGGTTGCCCGAATCCTTTCGGAACGTGACGGCCGATCGCGGCCGCCACCAGCAGCTTGTTCAGGAGATGCAGCGGCTGCGCGGCAGCGTCTACCTGCAGGACGGCGCCGTCCAACGGGACCAGCTCACGACCGACGGTCTGCACCGGACGCCTGAAGACGACCGGAGCTGGCACCTCCTGATGCTGAACGGCCGGCGCGAGGTCAGTTCCTGTGCCTGGTACATGGAGCACGACGAGGCGGCGCGGTTCGAGCACCTGCGGGTCCGCAACTGCGGCCTCGCGCGTGTCGACGGCTGGCGCGAGAGGCTTTCGCAGGCGGTCGAATCGGAGCTGCAGCGCGCCCGCGAGAACGGTCTGCGTTACGCGGAGGTGGGCGGATGGGCGGTGGCCAAAGGCAGCCGCTGCACGTCCGAGGGCCTGCTGCTCGCGCTGGCGGCCTACAGTCTGGGCCGGACGCTGGGCGGCGCGCTGGGGATCACGATGGCGACGGTCCGCCACTCCTCGTCGACGATCCTGAGGCGGCTGGGAGGCTCGCTGCTCGAAGTGGGCGGCTCGATCGTGCCGCCGTATTACGACCCGAAATACCGCTGCGAAATGGAGCTGCTGCGGTTCGACTCCCGCCGGCCCAGCGCGAAGTACGGGAGCCTGATCGAGCTGCTTGGCCGACGGCTTCACTTCGTGTCGGTGGTCGCCACGGGGGCCCCGTCAACCGCAGGGCAGACAAAAGTCGCAGCCTAGAGGGCTGCTGGGACCTGCGGCACTCCGCCGGCACTGACACTTTTGCAAGCCGCTCGGAGATCGAAGCGATCCCTCAATATTCAGCCTCGAGTCTCTTGACTTCAGTTGCGCGCGCTATGCGGCACGCAAGTTGTTAAGGGGCCTGTCCCCCGCGTTCCTTTATTGCTATTGCGCGACTTGGTCCTCCGTGCCACGGCACTCGCCGGTGCACGTCGAGTGTCTCAGGGACGTCCGCGATGATCCGACTTCTGGAGCGGAATATTGCCTCGATCGAGAAGCGCCTGGTGCTCGTCGCGCCATCCTATGTCGCCTTGCCCGAATGCTTTCAGAACGTGACGGCCGATCCCGGCCGCCACCAGCAGCTCGTTCAGGAGATGCAGCGGCTGCGCGGCAGCATCTACCTGCAGGACGGCGCCGTCCAACAGGACCAGCTCACGCCCGACGGTCTGCACCGGACACCTGAAGACGACCGCAGCTGGCATCTGCTGATGCTGAATAGCCGCCGCGAGGTCAGTTCCTGCGCCTGGTACATGGAGCACGACGAGGCGGCGCGGTTCGAGCACCTGCGCGTCCGCAACTGCGGTCTCGCGCGTCTCGAAGGCTGGCGCGAGAGGCTCTCGCAGGCGGTCGAATCGGAGCTGCAGCGCGCCCGCCAGGACGGCCTGCGATACGCCGAGGTCGGCGGGTGGGCGGTGGCCAAAGGCTGCCGCTGCACGTCCGAGGGGCTGCTGCTCGCACTGGCAGCCTACAGTCTGGGCCGGACGCTGGGCGGCGCGCTGGGGATCACGATGGCGACGGTCCGGCACTCCTCGTCGACGATCCTGAGGCGGCTGGGAGGCTCGCTGCTCGAGGTCGCGGGCTCGATCGTGCCGCCGTACTACGATCCGAACTACCGCTGTCAGATGGAAATTCTGCGGTTCGATTCGCGTCAACCGAGTGCGAAGTATGCCGGCTTGATCGAGCTGCTGGGCGAGCAGATGGCCGACGTGAAGGTGATCGCCCTCTCGCCGGCGGCGCCGGCCCTTGCCCCGGCCGGCATGCCGGACGCATTCGCCGCCTGGTCAACAGGGATGGCTGTCTAAGCGGATCTGACCCAGCGCATCGCCGATCCCTCTCTTGGCGGCAGACGACGCGTCACTTCAAACCAGCCAGGGCCTTCTGCGCCTTGGCGGTCTGGTCCGGCGGCAACTTGAGGCTCAGCGCACGCTGGAGGGCCCGCCGGGCTTCCGGCACGTTGCCGAGCGCGGCGAAGGCTGTCCCGAGATGGTACTGGTACGTGGCGTTGTTCGGCTCCCTACTGACCGACTGCTGTAGCGGCGCGACGGCTTCGCCGTCCATGCCTTTGAGGTGATAAATCCATCCGAGCGTGTCATTGATTTGCGGCAGCTCCGGCAACTGCGATTTCGCCGTCTGCGCGCGCTGCAGCGCGACGTTCAGGTTGGTTTCCTGTTGTGCGTCCATCCACGCGAGGTTATTCGCGGCAACGGCAGCCCGCGGGTCGATGGCGAGAGCCTTCTCATAGTGCGCGCGCGCTTCGGCGCCTCGCTCCTGCATCTCCAGCAGTTCCCCAAGGACCGTCTCCATCCCGACGGAATTCGGGCGCCGCTTCGCAAGATCCTCTAACTCGCTGGTGGCTTCCGGCAGCCGCCGCTGTGCCGAGTAGAATTGCCCGAGCGTCCCGTACGCCGCGAAATTATTCGGATTCACCGTCAGCGCCTGCTTTACCGTGCGTTCGGCCGCCGCTTGATCGCCGAGCGACCAGTACAGGCGGCCCGCATACACGAGGAGCTGGTCGTTGCGGGGAGCGGCCGCGACCGCGGCGTCGAGGCGCGCTCTGGCGTCGGCGGTCTTCTTCTCGCGCACATCGAGCGTCGTCAGTCCGTCCAGCGCCACCAAACTTACTGAATCGCGCGCGAGGGCGCGCTGGAACGCCGTTCTCGCACGCGCCGCGTCCCCTTCGGCTAGGTACACACGTCCAAGGTCCCCCTGGATGGCCGCGGTGTCGGGATAGCTGCCGTTGAGGGCGTCGAGGGTCTCGTGGGCCCCCTTGACATCGCTCGCGGCGAGTTGCGCCCGTGCCAGCACGAGCTGCGCATCAGGATACCTGGGCATCAGCTTCAGCGCGTTCTGCGCCTGCTGGATTGCCTGCACCGGCTGGCCAAGGGCAAGCTGCAGCTTCGCCAGCTCGACGTCGGCGAGCGCAAATCTCGGGTTCAGGCGCAAGGCTTCCAGGAAGGCCGAGGAGGCCTCCTTTGCATCGCCTCGGCTGGCAAGCACGCGACCGTGCAGATAGTGCGCGTCCGCTGAATTCGCGTCGAGCGCGAGAGCGGCCTGGACGGTCTTCAACGCCTCATCCGACTTGCCTTCCCGCAATTGAAGATCGCCTTTGCCCAGAAGCGCGCCGGTGTCCCTGGGGTACTTCTGCAGGACTTCATCGAACAGGCGATGGGCTTCGGCCGTATCTCGGCTCGCGACCGCGAGCGCGGCAAGCTTGAGTCGAGCCGGTACGAAGCCGTTCTGAGTAGACCCGATGCTCTGAAGGAGCGTTTTGGCCTCGGCGGTGCGTCGGGAGGCGATGTAGTAATCCGCGAGCGTCAGGCGCGCGGTGACGCTCGGGCTCACGTCCGCGAGCACCTTGAGGGGCGCCTCTGCCTCCTTGCCGCGGCCGCTCGCCAGATAGAAGGCCACGAGGGCGCGATTGACCGAGAGATTCCTGGGTTCGAGCGCGACCGCCTGCTGGAGTTCCTTCTCTGCGTCCGGCCGCTGATTCGTCGACCAGTAGAAGTTCGCGAGCGCCAGATGGGCGTACGCCGATTTCGGATCGACCGACACCGCTCTCTGAAACGCCCTCAGGGCCGCTTGGCGATCGCCCTTCATCTGCTGCAACGCCCCCAGGTTCGCGTACGTCAGCGCCTTGGTCGGGTCAGCCGCGATGGCCTGCTCCACTTCGGCGATGGCGCCGTCGATATCGCGGAGCCTCGCCAGGGCATTCCCTTTCAGCACGAGGGCACTGACGTTCTTGTTGTCGATCGCCAGCGCCTTGTCCGCTCTTGAACGGGCATCCTCATACTTGAGGGCGAGGAGACACATTTCCCCCGCCTTGATCTGGGCCTCGGCGCTCTGAGGCAGCAAATCCGCCGCGCGCATGTATTCCCCGAACGCATCCCCCGGATCGCCCGACTTCATGTAGGCCTCGGCGAGTTTCATCCGTGCCTCGCCAAACATGGGATCGACCTTGATGGCGTTGCGATACTGGAGAATCGCCTCGGAAAGCTTGCCTTGCGCCGCATAGCTGTCGCCGCTCTGGACATATTTTTTCTTCCGCACTGCCGGATCTCTGGCGCAGCCGGCGGCGAGCAGTCCGACGAGACAGACAGCAGTGCAGGAGAGACGAGTAACCGCGGCCATGGACATTTCCAGCCTTCCTTTTGATCGTTACCATTTTAGCAAGCGCCTGTCCGCGCCGGCCGCCATGGCGGTGAACCGCTTAAGCCTCAGACGGTCTATGTCTTACCGGTGGTGGGTATGCTTGACGCCATCCAGTGCTGCACGCGAATCTCCCTGGCGCTGGATTTTTGTCGCCTCGCCAAGAGGATTCAAGGCCAGCGGTCGCTTGAAAATCCTGTCGGAGGGAGACTCTCATGCGAGCCGAACGGTTGTCCCGAGACGACCCATGTCGTAAGCTTCCTCGAGTCCCAGCAGGGTTCCCCAGGCATGCTCGAGACAGTCATCAGCGCGTTTCGACAGATTGTCGGTGACAGCCACACGCTGACGGACCCTTCATCGCTGCGCCGTTATCGCGCCCGCACGATACCGGATCAACGTCAGATTCCTGCGGTGGTGCGACCCTCCTCAGTCGAGGAGATCCAGCAATTGGTGAGGGTGGCAGCCGCTCACCAGGTCTCGCTGTATCCGATCAGCACGGGCAACAACTGGGGCTACGGGTCTGCGCAACCCACGCGGGATGACACGGTCGTGCTGGACCTCGGTCGGATGAATCGCATCCTCGAGGTCAATACGGAGCTCGCGTACGCAGTCGTGGAGCCCGGAGTCACACAGCAGCAGCTATACGCGTACCTTCAAGAGCGGCGGATCCCCCTCTGCCTCAATCCGACCGGAGCGGGTCCGACCTGCAGCATCCTTGGAAACACCCTGGAACGGGGCTTCGGTATCGGCCCCAATGGCGATCATTTCCTGGCGCAGTGCGGGATGGAAGTGGTGCTCGGCACGGGCGATATTCTGCGCACCGGGTTCGGGCACTTTCCGGCAGCCAGGACCACGCACCTCTATAAATGGGGCGTGGGTCCGTACCTGGACGGCCTTTTTACGCAGTCGAACCTGGGGATTGTGACGAAGATCGGTGTCTGGCTCACTCCGACACCAGAGCAGTTTGCGGCGTGTTATCTGACCTGCAACTCTGAAGCCCAGCTCGGGGAATTGATCCCCGCGATCCGCGGACTGCTCTTCCTGGGGGTTTTCCAGGGACCTGTTAATCTGTTGCACCGTAATCGTGTTCTGATCATGCTGGGCCAGTATCCGTGGCAGGAAATGGACGGACGCACACCGCTGTCCGAACCCGTTGCCTCGCGGCTGGCCGCGCAAAAGAAAATAGGCGCCTGGAACGGGGTGGGCGCGATCTCTGGCAGCCGGGCTCAGGTCGCCGCAGCCAAGCGGACGATCGCGCGCGCCCTCAAGGGCAAGGTCGATCGCCTGACGTTCCTCTCTGACGACCGCCTGCATCTGCTGAAGCGCTTCCCGAGGATGTTCAGTGCGATCCTGAAGATGAACATCCCGGATCTCCTGAAGACCTTGGAGAATTCCTACGGCATGATGAAGGGCGTTCCGAGTGAAGTCGCGCTCTCGCTCGCCTACTGGCGCAATCGGCAGAAGTCCGGGTCAGCGGGCTCGATCAATCCGGCGCTCGATCGGTGCGGCCTGATGTGGTTCGCGCCGATCATCCCGATGACCAGCGAGGATGTCTCCGCCTTTCGGTCGATCATCGAGCCCATTCTCGCGAGGCACGGGCTCGAAACCTGTATCACCCTCACAGCGGTGAACGAGCGATGCTTCGACTGCACGCTCCCGATTCTGTTCGATAGCGAGAGTCCGGGCGAAGTCGCTGCCGCGCAGGCCTGCTACGCGGAGCTGCACGACGCATGCAGCCGCGCCGGCTACATTCCATACCGGCTCGGACTGCACTCGATGGCCTTGGAGACCACCAAGGACGACGTATTTTGGGACGTCGTGGAGCGATTGAAAACCGCTCTGGACCCCGCGGGCGTCGTGTCACCCGGCCGATACTCCCGCTGACCGACGGATGTTCCTGGCGACCGTTTCCGACGCGGGGATCAGAAAGCGCCGTCCAAGCAGCCCCACACTGATCCACATCGTCGCGAACCAGTAAGGGATCCCGAGGAAATCAGGCGCCGGGTACCACCACAACCCTGTGGACACGCCGAACAGCTCGATGATGACCCCCAGCATGAGCCCATACGACGCGTAATAGAGATCGATCTTGGAGTGGAACAGAAAGAAAAGGAACGTCGTCGAGCAGGCGGTCGCGACGAACAACGCGCGCGAGTCGAAGGAAAACAGTGAGAACGCCACGGACGTCAGGACAACGCCCGCGACGCTCTTCTTGTCGATAACGATGTCTTCGCTGGTGGGGCCCGTGATGAACCGTTTCATGCTGATGAAGTAGAAGCCCCACAACAGGGGTTCGTAGTACGGCATCAGGAGCACGTCTTTGAAACGGAACTCGAACAATCCAGCCCGCAGGCAGACGTAGTTTTGAAGCAGAAAGAAAAAGGCGGCCAGGACGAAGGCGACCAGCTCGCCTGTACTGAACGGAGCGAAGAGAAAAGACCAGGAAAGGGCGAGGACGGCAACGGCAAACACGCGGTTGGCGACGAAATGGAGGACGGCGATTGTGACGAGGAGCGCGAGAACGACTCGCGCCTTGTGAGTCCAGATCC
Source organism: Vicinamibacterales bacterium (assembly GCA_035495955.1). GTDB lineage: Bacteria > Acidobacteriota > Vicinamibacteria > Vicinamibacterales > 2-12-FULL-66-21 > JAICSD01. The sequence goes on from DATJFE010000062.1 coordinate 34,542, forward strand.
GTGGCACAACGCTGAGAGTGTACTGAAAAAGAAAAAGGCGGGAGCGTGGCTCCCGCCTTTTTCAGTTGTTCGTGGCTTCGGGCGTCCTGATCAGTTTTACCTGCTGTCGAAACGCCGTTTGAAGAAACGGCCGAATCCGATCAGGCCCGTCCCGAGAAGCAGCAGGCTGCTGGGTTCTGGAACGATAGTCCCCACGACCGGGTCGTGACTGAACAATGTCCACGGGCCAGGCAGCCCTGACGCAGAAGTGAAGTTGCTTATTTCGAACGCATCCGCATTCGGGGGCGCGCCGGGCTGCCCGGGAACTGCATTTCCGTTAAAGAAGCTGGACGATGTACCGGAACCGGGTATAACAGCCAGGTAAGCAGAGGCTTGACCACTCAGTGGGGAAGTGATTGCCGATGCGGTGCCATGGACAGTCGTGGTCAAATCTCCAGGAATGATCCCGGGGATGAACTGGAAGCTGACCAGCAGGGTCCCATTTGTCGCGTTGGCGACCGTTCCATTGTAATCGGGGGTGTTATCAACGTAGAGGTCCAGTTGCCCGCCGGTCGCGTTGATCGTGAACGTGCCGTCGGCGTTGGGGGTGACGCTGGTTACGGTCACGCCATAGAAGTATCCGGTTATCTCCGCCGTAGGACTCACGCTGAACCAAGGAATTGGATTAAGGAAGCTCGGATAGGTGAAAATCTGAGTGACGTCGACGATGCCTTGGTTCACGCACCCAGCGACAATTGTGGTGCACGGCGCGCCGGCCGGTGTGAAAAACGCTTCCAAATTCTCGTACTTGGCCTCATAGGGTCCCGCAGTAAGCGAAACCGAGTCGGCTCTTGCCGTTCCCGCGACGCACAGAAGTGCGAACGCCGCTAGCCCAATCCTCTTCAGCATCATGATGGTTGCTCCTGTGCAATCTCCCATTCGTCGGCGGGCCAGAGGATCCAGGTCACGAACTCGCCCCTCGAGCTTCTCACGCCGTACGTGAACTCGGCGTCCGCTTAAGCAAACAAGCGGCCGAGCCGGGCGTCTACGGTAACTACCACCTCTCCAATAACTTACGGCTGCGATGCGGATGGGTTACTAGCGGAAAGTCTCTCTGCATGAAGACATTTGTCGCTCCGGGCAGAACTGTGAAGCGCGCTGCGGGCCGCCTCAGAAACTGAATCGAAGCGCCACCGAGCCGTTGGAGTTCCGCCGATACCGGCCAAGGAAGTTGTCCTGATTCCCGCCGAGACCAACGCCGGTGAGCGTGAGGCGCCAGTGCTGTTTCATCGCCTGCGAGTATTGGAGCTTGGCATAGAAGCCGTCGCCGCTCTGCCGCGCCGCTCCTTCGATGATCACGGTACGGCGGGGATCGACGGTATAGGACGCCCGACCGATGATCGATCGCGCCATGCTCCGGTCCGGCGAAAAGACGACGGACACGCGTGACTGCCTGACCACTTCGCCGGCGTAGCCGCCATCGAGCAGCCACTCGCCCGTCTGCCGTTCAGCTTCGATGACGTACAGCACGTACTCGTCGCTCGTAGCGGACGGCGACGTCACATACGCGGCTTCTCCTTTCAGCGTCAGCTTGTCGGTAGGCAAGGCGATGTCCCCGCCGAACATGCGAATCGCGGGATAGACCCGGACGATATCGACTGCGGCCGGGTCGGATCCCGGGCGTACGGCTATGTCCGGCTGATGATTGAACCCGTCGAAGAAGGACAGCGCTGTCTCCACCCGGCTTCGCGTGTGCCGCCAGCGCAGGCCATACTGCGATCCGTGCGGAATCTCAGACCCGCCATCGGTGATGGTGAAGGCCGCGGCCTCGGCCGGGAGGGCTGCCCAGCGTTGATCGAGGAGCGGTAGCCGGCTGGGCGTCAATTGCGGCACCCAGACGGCCTCGAACGTCTCGCTGGAGATCTGAACCGACGCCCGCGCGCCGATGACTGGCAGCAGATCCGTGTCGATGACGTTCAGGTAGTCGCGGGGCGCGAACCGGTCGGTCGGGTAGATGATGTCCGCGCGTCCCCAGCGGATGAACTGCTTCCCGACGTCGAGCGTGATGCCTCGCGCGGTGAATGTCGCCGCAAGACGGCGAACCGCCGCGCGGGGACGCCGCACCCCGCGATCCTCGAAGTCGAGACGCCAGCGATCTTCGACCTGGTGGTGCGAGTTGGCGCGCAGATCGAGCCCCGCGGCGAACTGAAACCACTCGACCGGACGCAGGACGATCTCGCTCCGAAAGAGCCCGTCGCCGATGACGCGCGCGGCGTCGTTCGGTGCCGTTTGCGGAAAGCCGAAAAGACGTCCGTCGACGAAACCGCTCACGGACGCGGTCTGCGCGGCTGCGCTCGAGGCCCCCAGGATCACGACGGCTGCAAGGAGAGCGCTCTTCATTTGCGTCGCAGCGCCTCGACGGTGAAATCCTCTTCCCGGAGCGGAACGTTGTACTCGACCTTGTCGAGCGCCAGGCGCGTGATACTCCCGCGCCGCAGGTCCGTCATCGTCGTCTGAAGCGCCGTCCAGATTCCCTGAAGGTTGCGGAGATCGCGATGCTCCAGCCGCCGAACGACGTCATCTTTGACATATGAGTCGATGCGCGTCCATGCGTAGGTGTCTTTCCGGATCCAGTTGATAACCCGCGTGTACTGCGAAAACCTGGACAGCTTCGGCGTCGACTGGATGCTCCAGCACATCGCGCCGTCGACCGCTTCCTCGCCGAGGAGTTTGTAGTCGAACTGATCAACGTCGCGCTCTTCCAGATCCTCGAAGCTGAAGTCGGTGCCGAAGAACCTCGTCGATCGATCCTGCAGCGCAATCCGGCGGTCGCGCTCGAGGGCCGGCGTCCACATCCACTGATCGGACGCCTTGTCGGGATGGTTCACGATCAACAACGTCACCCCGCGCACTTCCGGCGGCGCCGTGAACCGGATGATGACCTTGCTCGCGCCGTACGATCCGAGGCGCTCGTAAATCCAGCGCTTCTCGCTGGTCTTGCCCTGAGCCTCGAACGTCTGCAAGAGCCCCTCGTATCGCTGAGAGCTGGCCCGACCGCGCTTCTGCGCTTCCTGGACGATCGCCCGGGCGTCCACGGGCGGACCGGCCGCGTGCATCCCTGCCGCACTCAGAGCACCCGCACCGATGAGCAATACGGCGCCGAGGACAAAAGGCCTGGCGATCAACGGTCGATCTCGACGGCTATTCATGCTCGAGTGCCTCCACGAGCGGCAGGCGCAGGGCGGCTTCAGCCGGCCAGATGGCCGCCGCGAACGCCGCGCCCAGAATGACAGGAACGATCGCCAGTATGGTCGTGACGGGGTATTCGTAGTCGAACCGCAATCCCGCCACGTCGCGCTGGACGATGTCCAGTACGTAATATAGATTGACCGCGCCAAGGGCGCACCCAAGGAGCACGCCGATCGCCCCGACCGCGAGCGCCTCGAGCCAGATCGTGCGGCGAATCTGGCGCCGCAGCGCGCCGACCGCCTGCAGCACGCCGAGCTCCCGCCGGCGGTCCGTGATCGACACGGTCAGCGTGTTGACGATGCCGAGAATCGCGACGAAGACCGCCACCGCCACCTGAACGTACATCAGGCCGAACCACTGATTCGCGATGTTCAGGACGTAGCTCCGGCTCTGCTCGCTCGTCAGCACGAACAGCCGCCGTTTGCCTGCATAGCGGTCGATGATGCGCTGACGGACGGTGGCAATGTCCGCGCCCCGGGCCACGAACACGCGGATATCACTGACCGAATCGTCGTGCCAGTGTTCCACGAACACAGTTCGATCCAGCAGGACCGCGCCCTGCTGGTCCGAATAGTCCACGATGATCCCGACAACAGGGAGACGAATGGTGCCGTACGGCGCCGGTATGTCGAGCGTGTCTCCGAGAGAGAGTTTCAGGCGCCGCGACAGGTTGTCCGACACGATCACGCCTGCGCCCGCCGCCGACAGTTGGAACATCTTCTCGATATCTCCAGCGACCGGCCGCCGCAGCCGCGTCGTCTGTGCGACGCTCTGCATCTCGAGCGCGACGGCCATGATCGGCACGCCATTCAGCGTGATTCGGCTGAACCGGAACATCTGAACGCGTTCGACCCCTTCCAGCGCCCGAATCTCCGGCGCCATGGCCGCCGGAAATCTGGTCGTGCGGAGATCGAATCGCGGCGACGGCATCACGACGAGATCCGGATTGAGCGTCGTGTTCATCCACTGCACGATCGAGGCGTAGCCGGCTCGCGCCATCCCGGCAAACGCGACGATCAGGGCGACCGACAACATCAATGCGAGCACGGTCGCCGACGTGCGCCGGGGCGACTGGATCAGGCTGTCCGCCGCGAGCGCTCCCTCGACCGGGCGAACCGACGTCAGGACCGGTCGAAGCGCCCTGGCCAGGCGACCGGAGAGGAGCGGCGCCAGCAGGACGGCGGCGGCAAGCGCGAAAGCGTACCCCGCGTAAAACAGGAGCCTGCGCTCCGTTGCAAACATGCAGGCGATCGACAGGCCGGCCGCTACGCCAGCGAGCCGGATCCGCGTCCGGTTCTCCTGCGCCGAGATCACCTGAAAGCGCCCCTTCTGCAGTGCCTGCACAGGGTCGACGTCCGCGGCGTTTCGGGCCGGGATCACGGCAGCCATGACGCTCGTCGTCACGCCGATGAACACCGCCAACGCGAGGACGCCCGGACGGGTGGTGACCTCGCTGGCCTGCTGGGCGACGCCGTAGAGATTGGCGGCGAGGCCGCTCAGTGTCGCCGCTGTCGCGTGGGCAATCAGCAGGCCGAGACCCAGGCCAGCAACCGATCCGATCGCACCCAGAGCTGCGCTCTCGCAGAGAAAGAGCCATCGGATCTGTCGCCGTGTCGCCCCGAGCGCCCGGAGAATGCCGATTTCAGATCGCCGCTGCGTCACCGCGATCGCAAACGAGTTGTAGATGATGAACATCCCGACGAAGAGCGCGAATGCGCTGGAGACGCTCACCATGACCGCGTAACCCGCGAGCATCGCCTCGGCCTGGCGGCCGCGAGTCGCCGGTGGTTGGATCTCGAATCCCGGGCCCAGGAGGGCCGTCAACTGGCGTTCCGCGTCGGCGACGGTCGCCCCCGGAGCCAGCGCGACATCGATCCGATCGAACGTGCGGCCCCGGCCGAACATCTTCTGCGCGGCATACACGTCCATGACCGCCAGACTGCCGCCGAACGCGGTAGCCAGGCCGGTGGGCTCCATGATGCCGCGCACCACGAACGGCCGTTCGCCCAGGGCGGTCTGAAGCGGCAGCCGGCTTCCAACAGCGAGGTGGTGTTTTTCCGCCAGATCCTTCGAGATGATGAGCGAATCCGGCTGCGCGAGGAACACGAGGGGGTCGTCGACGGTCGCGTCCTGACCGCCCGAGAGATCGTACTCGCGGAGACTGCGATCGCCCGTCATGTCGACCCCGAGGACGAGGAGGGTGCCCTGCCCGGGCAGGCCGGACTCCGCGACCGCTTCGATTACCGGCACGGCAATCCGAACGGTGGGCGCCGACTGGACCTTCTCCAGGATCTCTTCGCCGAAGCCCGCTTCGCCCGCGGTCACCTGCAGCTGGGTCCGTCCGGCGATCCGATCGATCGTCTGCGAGAAGGCCAGGAGCACGTTCTGATTGGCCGTGCGCATGGCGACGAATACTGCGACCCCCAGGACGATACCGGCCACGGTCAGCGCCGTTCGCAGGATGTGTCGCCGGGCGTATTGCCAACTGATGAGACGGAGGAGCCTCATCGGAAAACGTCCTCGACGATCCGTCCGTCGCGCAGCGTCACTGTCCGCTCGCAGCTGGCCGCCACGGCCGGATCGTGCGTGACGATCACCACGGTGGCGCCGAAGCGCGAGTGGAGATCGCGGATGAGCGCCAGGATGTCCTGGCCCGTCCGCGTGTCGAGGTTCCCGGTGGGTTCGTCGGCGAGCAGAATGGGGGGATAAATCGACAGGGCGCGGGCGATCGCGACACGCTGCCGCTGACCACCCGACAACTCGTCGGGCAGGTGTTCCAGCCGGTCCCCCAGTCGAACCAGCTCGAGCAGCTCGCGCGCGCGCGCGGCGACCTCTTTTCGCGGCCAGCCGCGGAGATGCAGCGGCAGGCCCACGTTCTCGAAACAGGTCAGCGTCGGCAGCAGATTGAAGAATTGAAAAATGAAGCCGATTTTGTCGCGCCGCACTTTCGTCCGGCGATCGTCGGAGAGTCGCGCCAGCGATTCGCCGTCTATCCGAACGTCGCCGGACGTGGGCCGGTCCAGCGCACCGATCAGGTTCAGCAGCGTCGATTTGCCCGATCCGGACGGACCGACGATCGAGACCATCTGGCCCCGGGCGATCGTCAGGCTCGTGTCGTCGAGCGCCGTCACCCCCGCGCGGCCCTCGAACCTCCGGGTCACGCCCTCGAGCTGGATCATGCCCTCGGCTTATCGGCTGGTGGGGCGGCGGCCTGCACGCGGCGCCGATCGCTGGTGGACTAAGAGAGACTGCGCGCGCCGCGGCCGTGCGTGAAGGTGGCATACCCCACGATCAGCCCGAGGATGCCGCCCGGGAGCATGATTTCCCAGTAGTGGCCGACACCGGTCCCCAGCTTCTGCGCAATCGAGACGCAGAAGGCCAGCGCCAGGCCGACCGCCAGGCCGAAAACGATCGCGGTCGCCAGCGACCGGGTCCGTCTGGCGAACCATCCGATAATCGCGCCGGTCAGGATCCCCTTGATCGTCGATCCGATCACGATGCCGACGATGCCGGCCCTGACTGCGGGATCGTCCGGCGCGGAAATCAGCGCCGACAGGCCGTCGAAAACACCAAGAATGCCGCCGAGCACGAGGCCGAGCACGGGTTTGCTCACGAGTGGTCTCCTCTACGGCTTCTATTACACGTCCGGGGACGGTTCTTTAACGCGAAAAGAACACGAACAGGGTGCGCATGACGAGATAGGCGAGCACGAGGGCGATTGGCGCGCGGTAGACGCGCGCGAGGCGGGCGCCGCGCTCGAACGCGGTCTCTCGATGGGCCCTGACGGACGCGCCGTCCATGTAGCGCCGCACGTCGGCCGCGAGCTCCGCGGGCGTCGGGTACCTCGACTCCGGGTCCGATTCCGTCGCGCGCGCGACGATGGAGGTCAGCGGACGCAGACGCGGTGCGTCAGCGGCGCCGATGAGATCGCCGAGGAGCGCGCCGAGCGCGAACACGTCGGCGCGCCCGTCCGCGGCGCCCAGCGCCTGTTCCGGCGCCATGTAGCCGCGTGTGAAGCCGCCGCCCCAGTCGAGCACGAAGACCTGGCCGTAGGTCCCGACCATCACGTTCGCCGGCTTCAGATCGCGGTGGACGACCCCGCGCGCGTGCGCGAACGAAATGGTCTCGCAGACGCGATCGAACAGGCGCAGTCGATCCGGCAGCGGCAGCGTGCGCGTGTAGACGTCGAGCCGCTCGCCGCGCACGAGCGTCATCACGGTGAAGAGGCGGCCGTCGGGCAGCCGTCCCACGTCGTGTACTGGCACGATCCCCGGATGCTCGAGCGCCGCCAGCGTCCGCGCCTCGCACCGCAGACGCTCGGTATCTCCGCCGGTCGGCCATGACGTCACCTTGATCGCGACGTCGCGATCGAGCTCGCGGTCGCGGCCGCGAAAGACGATGCCCATGCCGCCGCGGCCGATCTCGTCGAGCAGCTCGTAGCGGGTCGAGCCGAAATCCGGACGATCGTCGATCGCGCGCAGTCGGCCGAGGGCGGCGTCCGAGAGCCATCCGTCTTCGGATCCATGGCCGCGTGCCGGTGTCATGGCAGCGTAATCCCGAGCAGATCGCGGGCCTCCGCTCGAAATTCCTCCTCGGTGGCGCAGACGGCGCGGAGGCCGTCCAGCACGATGCCGCGGAACGTCCGGCGCGCCCATGCGAGCTCGTTGGTCACGTCGGTGACGCGAAGGCCGAGGTCGCGCGCCAGCGCCGCGTAGGTCGGCCGCGACGCAGCCGCGTCGTCGTCAATGTCATAGCGCAGGAACAGGTCGAACGCCCGGGCGTGTCCCGCGGCGATCGCGCGCGCGCGCAGAGAGGCGACGGCTCCCGCGAACAGCTCCCGGACCCACTCGCGATAGAGCCATCGCTCCGGATCCGGATCGTCGCTCCGCGCGTGCGCGGCGAGGTCGTCGTCGAAGCGCGCGAAGTCGACGGCGGCCATCGCGCAGTGGCCGCCGCGTTTGAGGCGCGCCGCCGCCTTGTCCTCGTTTGCGATGAAGCCATCGAGACACGCGCGCATGAACGTGCGGAAGCGCGCTTTCGCCGGATCGTAGCGGCTCAGGTACTCCCGCTCGAACGCGCGCGCGAAGAACGCCTGCGTGAGGTCCTGCGCCTGATCGCGATCGCGCCGCCACCGAAAGCGCACGTACGTGTAGACCGGCCGCCAATAGCTGCGCGCCAGGGCCTCGCAGGCCTCCGCACGCGCTCGCGGATCGGAACTGCCCAGATCGCGGACGACCGAGTGGCGCGTCGGAGGGAACGCGGCCGGAATACCCTGGACCATGTGTTCGAGCCGCGGAGTGTACCACGCGGCGCGGTTCATGCAGAGAGCGGAGGGCCATGCGTCGATTCAGACACACTCTCGCGACGTTCGCCCTTCTTGCGATCTTCAGCGCCGCCGCCGAGGCTCAGCCGCCGGCGCCCGCGCCGCCAGCGGCCCCGCCGCCGCCCTGGACCGGCAACGCGGGATTCGGCCTTGCCTTGAACCGCGGCAATACCGCGACGACCAACCTCAACGCCTCGTTCGAGGCGACGCACGATCCGAAGACAACGAGCGTATGGAGATTCAAGGGACTCTACCTGCGCGGCGAAAACAACGGCTCGCTGGCCGTCGACCGGCTGAACCTCGAAGGGCGCAACGAACGCTCGATCACTTCCCGCGTCTATGCGTTCGGCCAGATTCAGTTTCTCGAGGATCAGTTCAAGGACATCGACTATCTCTTCGCGCCGGGCGCCGGACTCGGCTACAAGCTCGTCGCTACGCCGCAGACGTCGTTGAACGTCGACGGCGGGTTGGCCGTCAAGGTGGAGAAGAATCCCGACATCCCGCGCCGTACGGATCCTGTGGTGACCGCGTCGGACAAGCTCGAACACAAGCTCTCGGCGTCGGCGGCGGTGACCGAGGGTTTCGGGGCCCTCTGGAAGGCGCAGGATTTCGGCGATGCGCTGTACACATTCACGACCGGGCTCGCCGCCACCCTGACGTCCCGAACGCAGATGAAGATCGAGCTGCTCGACACGTACGCGACACGTCCTCCGTCGGCCGCCGTCAAGAGCAACGACGCCGCACTGTTGACGACGCTCGTGTACAAGTTCTGACCGGGGACCGGGGACCGGGGACCGGGGACGGGGGACCGGGGACCAAGGACCCCTTCGTGGTACGGTTCGGCGGTGTCCACGTTTCCGAAGTCGGATCACTGCGACGGCGAGCGGTTCTTCAACCGGTACGAGAGCGCCGATCGGTCGTTCGGCGAAGTGCTGAAATGGATGCGGACGCGGCAGCGGACGCGGTGGCCGAAACAGGTGGCGCTCGCGAAACATCCCACGCCGCCCGTGCGGGTCGAGCCGGGCCAGGCGGGGATCACGTTCATCGGGCACTCGACGTTTCTGATTCGCACGGCGTCGAGGGTCTTGATCACCGATCCGGTGTTCACGTCTCACGCCGGGCCGTTCGGACGGCTTGGACCGCGCCGGGTTCGTCCGCCAGCCATTGCGCCAGACGCGCTGCCGCCGATCGACGTCGTCTTTGTCAGCCACAACCATTACGATCATTTCCAGCCTTCGTCGCTGCGGCTGTTTGCCGCTCGCGCGTCGTTCGCCGCGCCGCTCGGGCTGGCGCGCAGTCTTCCATCTGAAGGTGGAAGCCTCGGATCGATCGTCGAGCTCGATTGGTGGCAGAGCGCGACGGTGAACGGCGCACAGATCACGTCCGTGCCGGCGCAGCATTTCTCCGCGCGCACGCCCTGGGATCGCGACCGCACGCTGTGGTGCGGGTTCGTCGTTCAGGTTGACGGCATCACCGTCTATTTCGCCGGCGATACCGGGTATTCCCCGCATTTCGCGGAGATCGCGGTGCGGTTTCCCTCCATCGACGTTGCCCTGCTGCCGATCGGCGCCTACGAGCCGCGGTGGTTCATGACGCCCGCCCACATGAATCCGGAGGAAGCCGTCCGCGCGCATCTCGACCTCAGACCGCGCCTCAGCATCGGCATGCACTTCGGGACGTTTCAATTGACCGACGAGGGGATCGACGATCCGCTGCGCGCGCTGGAACAGGCGCGCGGGGCCGCCGGCGTCGATGCGAATGCGTTTCGAGTTCTGGACTTCGGAGAGAGCTTCGTGACAGGAGATCAGAAGGGGAGGGGAATCCAGGAGACGTCATAGCAGGAGGGCAGGAGACCAGGAGAACCATTAGGTTGCTCCTGTCCCTATCCTCCTCCGATTGTGTCGAGAGCGCTCGCGAGGCGATCGAGGCCCGCGCGGATCTTCCCGGTGTCGCCGCCGTAGCCGACGCGGAAGTGCGCGGGCGCGTCGAAGAAGGCCCCTGGCCCGACGGCGGTGCGGTACTCGCGCATCAGGCGATCCGCGAACGGGGTCGCGTCTTCGACCCCCTTGATGCGCGGAAACACGATCGTGCCGGCCGATGGCACCCACGCCAGCTCACGCCGGGAGTTCAGGAAACCGTCCGCCATCGCCTTGTTGCGCGCGAGCAGGGTACGCGCGCGGTCGGTCAGGCGATCCAGGTGCTCGAACGCCAGCGTGGCGAGCCGCTCGGCGACGATCGATCCAGTACCGTCCACGACGTCGCGCGCGCGGCGCACGCGGTAGGTCACCTCCGGCGCCGCGATGATCCATCCGGCGCGCAGGCTCGAGAGTCCGTATGATTTCGTGAGGCTGTTGGTGGTGATGAAAACGTCGCCGAGCGCGGCCGCGGGCGGCGACGCGTCGCCGGTCAGGTCGTGATAGACCTCGTCGACCAGCACGTGCGCGCCCGCGCTCGCCGCGATGCGGCCGATCTCCTCGAGCGCCGCTTGTGCCGCGAGGACGCCTGTCGGATTGTGCGGCGTCGTCACGACGATCAGTCTGGTCCGCTGCGTCATCGCCCGGCGGACGCGTTCGGGATCGAGCGCGTAGCCGTCCTCGAACACGCGATCGAAGCGAACCGTCCGCGCGCCGCACATGCGCGCCGCGCCGAGGAGCGGATCGTACCCAGGCCGCTCGACCAGGACGTCGTCTTCGGGGTCGAGCAGCGCCGCGAACACGAGGAAGTTCGCGCCCGAGGTGCCGCTGGCCGTCGTCACGCGATCCGGATCGACACCGTAGCGCGCCGCGATCGCCTCCATCAGCGGGCGATAGCCGTTGTCGTTCGCGCCTTGCAGGTCCACAGCCGTGCACGCCCCCGGCAGGTCGTCGAGCGAGCAGGCGAGGATATTGCTGCCGGCCAGATCGAACTCCGGCGCCGGCCTCGTCTTCGCCCATTCCATGTAAGGGGCGTGATATCTGATCGCTAAGGGTGTCAATTGCACAACTCCCAACTCCCAATACGATAACTCCCCGGTGCGAACTTCCTATTGGTAGCGCAGGGCGATCAGGGGATTGACGCGCGCCGCGCGCCGCGCGGGCGCGGCGCAGGCAATCGCCACGATCGCCGCGAGCAGGAGGGGCACGACCACGAAAGTCCTTGCGTCGTGCGTCGACACACCGTACAGCATCGAGCGCAACGACGCAGCCGAGAGAAAGGCCGCTGTCAGGCCGACGGCCAGTCCGGCGACGACGATCGCGGCCGTCTCGCGGGTCACGAGACGGAGGATGTCGCCGGGCTGCGCGCCGAGCGCAGTGCGGATGCCGATCTCACGGGTCCGCTGTGCCGCCATATACGACAGCACGCCGAACAGGCCGACGGCGGCGATCATGACGGCGAACGACGCAAAGCCGCCCAGGAGCACCGCATAGGTGCGCGGCCTCGCCAGACTCTGCCTCACACGATCTTCCATCGTCATCACCGAGTCGATCGTCAGCGACGGGTCCTCCTCGCGCAGGATGTTTCGAAGGATTGGCGCGATCGAGGCCGGGTTGGCGTTCGCGCGGATGACGTAGGCGAGCTCCGAGATCCTGCCGGTCCATTGTCGGTAGGTGAAGAACATCTCCGGCTGCGGCGGATCGGCGACGCCGCCGAACGCCGCCGGCGCGACGCCACTCAGTCCGCCCTGACGTAGATCGTCGACGATGCCGACGACCTCCCACTCGCGGTACGCGCCAATCCAGATCGACAGGACGGTCCCGAGCGGACGCTCGCCAAGGTATTGCGACGCGAACGTCTTGTTGACGACGATGACGGGACGCGAGGACGCCGTGTCGGTTCGGGCGAGCGCGCGCCCGGCGATCAGCCGCAATCCCATCGCCGGGAAGTATTCGGGGGTGACCGTCCGCAAGATCGTCTGCGCCTGAATCTTCGTGGCGGGATCTTTCGGCGACGGCAGCGTAAAGGCACGGAATCCGCCGGTCGTCACAAACGGCAGCGCGTCGCCGAAGGCGACGTGTGCGACGCCCGGCAGCGCCTGGAGCCGCTGCTGGATCCGCTCCAGTCCGGCCGAGTGCGACGCAAACGGCCGCGCCTTCATCGTGACGTGGGCGGTCAGCACGTCGCGTGAATCGAAGCCGCGATCGGCGGCCCACAGGGCTGCAAAGCTGCGTGCGAGAAGCGCCGTCCCGACGAGCAGCACGCACGCAATCGCGACCTGGGTCACCATCATCGCCGCGCGCAGCCGGCTCGAGCGGACACTTGCCCCGCTCGTCCCGCTCGCGCTGCCACCTCCGGCGAGCGCGTCGCGCAGGTTTTCGTTCCGCGCCTGCATCGCCGGCACGAGTCCGCACACGATAATGACGAGCCCCGTCAGCGCGGCGCAGACCAGCGCCACGCGAGCGTCGATCGTCACCTCGTCGAGCCGTGGAAAGTCGGGCGGCAGCATCGCCGGCAGGATCCGATGGAGCGCCGCCGCGGCGGCCAGCCCGGCGCCGCCGCCGGCGATGCCGACGAGCGCGCTCTCGATCAGACACAGGCGCAGCAGATCGCCTAAGCTCGCGCCGATCGCCATGCGCACGGCCATCTCGCGCCGCCGCTTCGCGACGCGCGCGGTCTGCAGCACCAGCACGCTGGTGACCGCGCTGGCGAAAATCAGGCTGACGGCGGACAAGAGCACGATTAACGCGGGCCGCACGTCGGCGGTGAACGCCTCGCGCGCCGGGACGGCCGTGACGGCCACGGCGTCGCCGCTGCCGAAGAGCGCGATGCCTGCGGCGCCAAGTGCCGGCGCGGCCCGGCCGCGCGCGGTTCCTTCGCTCGACGCCTGCTCCGGGGTGACGCCCGGCCGCAGGCGGGCCACCGCGTTGAAGATCTGCCCCGGGATCACGCTGGCGCCCGCCGCGACCCGCGCGATGCCCATGGGAAGCCACGCCTGCGTTTCCCGATCGGGAAACGCGAACCCTTCCGGCATCACGCCCACGACGGTAATGAGTCGATCGTCGAGTCGAACGGCGCGGCCGATGATCGCCGGATCACCGGCGAAACGGCGCTGCCACAAGGCATAGCCGAGGATCCCCACTCCCGGACCGTCGTTCGCCACGGCATCGTCGTCGGTGAAGATCCGGCCGCGCGCCGGCTGCGCGCCGAGCACGCGCAGCAGACCGGGTGTCACTCTGCCGATGCGCAGCCGCTCCGGCTCTCCCGCGCCCATCGTGACCGTCATCAGCTGTCCGCGCATCCATCCGCCGAGGTCTTCAATCGTCTCCGGGTGCTCGCGCCACGCGTGATAGGTCGTGTTCGTGATTGTCCATGGCACGCGACCGTGTTTGCCGCCGCGCGTTTCCTGGAGGCGCACGATCCGATCGGGTTCCGACCACGGCAGCGGCTTCATCAGCACGCCGTAGGTGAGGCTGAATAGTGTCGTCGTGGCGCCGATGCCCAGGCCGGTCAATAGCACCGAGACCGCGGTGAATCCCGGCGATTTCAGCAGCGTCCTGCTTGCGTATCGACCGTCACGTGCAAGATTGCTCGCGGTGGCCATGCGGGTCAGTGTACCTCGACGATAACGGTCTTGGCGTCACGTACAACACAGAGCCACAGAGTTCACGGAGGCGCACAGAGAATTCAGCCACGGACGACGCTGATGGCGCGGACGAGATCCAGCATGCGTCTCCGTGTGCTCTGAGACTCTGTGGTGTACTTCGTCCTCTCAAACCTTTCGTCGGGCGTACCAGTAATACACGGGGATTCCGAGCGCCACGAGCAGCGCGCCCTTTGCCGCGGCGCCGGGCGCGGCGACGACGACGCTCAGGACGACCCCGGCGGCGACGAGCACGAACAGAATCTGGACGACGGGATAGCCCGGCGCGCGGAAAGCGTCCGGCGGACGCTGCGACAGCGGCATCTTGCGCCGGAACGTGATCACCGTCAGGACGGTCGAGCCAAAGAAGATCCAGTCGGCGAAGACGACGTAGTTCGTGAGCGCGTCGTACGAGCCCGTCAGGGCGAGAAGGCACGACCACGTCGACTGCACGACGATCGCGACGCTGGGCGTCGCGTAGCGCGGGTGCAGCCTTGCCAGCGCGGGCACGAACAGGCGATCGGCCGACATCGCGTAATAGACGCGCGTGGGCGCGAGGATCGACAGGTTCAGGAAACCGAACGTCGAGATCGCGATCGCGCTGCTGACGAAAACGTCGCCGTACGCGCCGAAGGTCCGCCGCGCCGCTTCTGCCGCCGGCGCGCTGCTGGTGGCCAGGCCCTCGAGGCCGAGGGCGCGCAGGTAGACGACATTGATCGTGACGTAGATCGCCACAACGGCGAGCGTGCCGGCAATCAGCGCGCGCGGGAGGTTGCGCTTCGGATCCGCGATCTCCTCGCCGACATAATTTGCGCTCTGCCAGCCGCCATATGAGAAAAGGATCGGGACCATGGCGGCCCCGAACGCGACTACGGTCGAGGAACCCGCCGCGGCCGGAACGCGCGCGTCGGACCACCAGCCGGGGTGCCCGGCTGCCACGAATCCCGCAAGGACCAGGGCCGCCAGCGCCGCGACCTTCAGCACCACCAGCACATTCAGCACGCGGCTACCGGGTTTGACGCCGAGATAATTGATGATCGAGAGCACGGCGATCGCTCCGATCGCCAGGGGCACGCGCGCCGCATCGGGCCCGCCCGCGATCCGCAGCGCATAGCTCGCGAAGATGATCGACACCGCCGCGATCGCCCCGGTCTCGATGACCAGCAGCAGCGCCCAGCCGTACATGAAGCCGGCGAGCGGGTGAAGCCCGTCGCGCAGGTAGACGTACTGCCCCCCGGCCTTCGGAAAGATCGCGCCGAGCTCGGCGTACGAGAAGGCGCCTGCGAGCGCGATCAGACCGCCCGCGCCCCAGGCCGCGAGCACGAGGGGGGGCGTGTCGAGCCGCTGCGCCACGACGCCCGGAGAAAGAAAGATGCCCGCGCCAATGATCCCGCCGATCACCACCATCGTGGCGTCGAAAGGGCCCAGGGCGCGTTTGAAAGTCATAGGAAAAAGACGGAAGACGGCAGGCGGAAGAAGGGAAGTACTGTTGGTCTTGCGTCTTCCGTCTGCTGTCGTTCACATGCGCGAATAGCGCCGGATTATATCCGGGAGTAGAATTCAAGGATGTCCACACATGCACCGACCTCCCCGGCAGAGAAGCACTCGACCGCCATGGCGGCCCCTTCCGGCGGCCGCGTGACGCTCAACGCCGCATTCGCAGGCACCCGGCGTGTGCCCGAACCCATCAACGAGCCGAACAAGACCTACGCGCCTGGCTCGGCCGAGCGCACGGAGCTGAAGGCCCGCTTGAAATCGATGGCGGCCGAGACAATCGACATCCCGCTGATCATCGGCGGCCGCGAAATCCGGACGGGCCGCCTCGAGAAGTCCGTGATGCCGCACGATCACGCGCACGTGCTCGCCGAGTATCACACTGCCGGCCCGGAGCACATTCAGCAGGCGATCGCCGCGTCCAACGCCGCCCGCCTGGAATGGGCCGCCTGGCCGTGGGAGGACCGCGCCGCGGTGCTGCTTCGCGCCGCCGAGCTGCTCGCGACGTCCTGGCGCGCGACCGTGAACGCCGCGACGATGCTTGGCCAGTCGAAGACCGTCTTCCAGTCCGAGATCGACGCCGCGTCCGAGATGATCGACTTCTGGCGCTTCAACGCATACTTCGCGCAGGAGCTCTACGGCGAGCAGCCGTTCAGCGGACCGGGCGTCTGGAACTCGATGGAGTACCGGAACCTCGAGGGGTTCATCTACGCAGTCTCGCCCTTCAACTTCACCGCAATCGGCGGGAACCTGACGACGGCGCCGGCGCTGATGGGGAACACGGTCATCTGGAAACCGGCGTCGAGCGCGATGCTGAGCGGCTACTACACGTACAAGGTTCTCGAGGCCGCGGGGCTCCCGCCCGGCGTCATCAATTTTCTCCCGGGCAATTCCGTCGAGATTACCGGCGCGCTGCTGGACTCGCCGGATTTCGGCGGCATCCATTTCACCGGCAGCACCGCCGTCTTCAACGGCATGTGGAAGAAGGTCGGCGAGAACATGGGGCGCTACAAGTCCTACCCGCGGCTGGTCGGCGAGACGGGCGGCAAGGACTTCATCGTGGCGCACGCGTCGGCGGATCCGCAGGAAGTCGCGGTCGCGATCGCGCGCGGCGGGTTCGAGTACCAGGGGCAGAAGTGCTCGGCGGCCAGCCGCGTCTACGTTCCGCAGACGCTGTGGAACGAGGTCCGGGATCGCACGATCGGAATGATGCAGGAGTTCAGGCAGGGCGACGTGCGCGATTTCCGCAACTTCGTCAGCGCCGTGATCGACAAGAAGGCGTTCACCAAGATCAGCGGGTACCTGGAGGACGCGAAGCGGAACGCGAAGATTCTGCACGGCGGCACGGCGAGGGGGGACAAGGGGTATTTCATCGAGCCGACCCTCCTGCAGACCGACGACCCCGGCTACCGGCTGCTGTGCGAGGAGATCTTCGGACCCGTGGTGACGGCGTACGTGTATCCCGACGGGCAGTGGGAGGAGACGCTCGACATCATCGACAAGACGTCGCCGTATGCGCTCACCGGCGCGGTGTTCGCGCGCGATCGTGCGGCGATTCGCGACGCGCTGTCGGCGCTGCGCAACGCGGCCGGCAATTTCTACGTCAACGACAAGCCGACCGGCGCGGTCGTGGGGCAGCAGCCCTTCGGCGGCGCGCGCGGCTCGGGCACGAACGACAAAGCGGGCTCGAAGCTGAACCTCGTGCGCTGGGTGAGCGCGCGGACGGTCAAGGAAACGCTCGCGCCGCCGCGCGACTACAAGTACCCATTCATGGCGGAGGAATAACCGCACGGCGGCTGGAGGTCGCGGATGGGAGGCTGGGAGATCCGGTCCCCGCCTCCCGTCCCCACCTCCAACGTCCGATCGATGGCGGCCGTTGACACGGCTTCTCCAGTAGATTACCTTCCCAAGCATGCCGAAGCGCGGGACACCGCCCATGCAGGAGGACATGCTCCAGGGGACGCTCGATGTTCTCGTCCTGAAGACGCTCGCGCTCGGGCCGGCGCACGGCCACACGATCGCGCACGCGATTGAACGCCGCTCGGAAGATGTTCTTCAGGTCGAGCACGGATCGCTCTACCCCGCGCTCCATCGGCTCGAGGATCGCGGGTGGATCGCCTCCTTCTGGGGGACGTCCGAGAACAACCGCAAGGCCCGCTACTACCGGCTCACGCCGAAGGGGCGCCGGCAACTCGAGCAGCAGACCAACCGCTGGGACGAGATCGTTCGGGCCGTCAACCGGATCCTGCGGCCCGCGACCGACTAGAGCCCATCCCATGATTGCGCTGACTCGGCATGGCGGCGGCGCGAGCGAGCACAGCGAGCGAACGTCATGAGAGGCCGCCGCTTCTTCCGGCGCCGCTTCTGGGACGCGGAGCGGGCGCGGGAGCTCGACGCCTACCTCGCGCAGGAGATCGATGACAATCTCGCGCGCGGCATGACGACCGAACAGGCTCGGACCGCCGCTTACCGCAAGCTGGGAAACCCTACACGCATCCGCGAGGAGATCTACACGATGAACTCGGTCGGTGCGCTCGAATCGATCTGGCAGGATCTCCGATACGGCGCGCGTCTGCTGCGGCGCAATCCGACGTTCGCCATCGTCGCCGTCCTCACTCTGGCGCTCGGCACGGGCGCGAATACGGCCATCTTCCAGTTGGTGAACGCCGTGCGCCTTCGCTCGCTGCCGGTCGACCACCCCGAGCAGCTCGTCGAAATCCGGATCGTGAAGGCCCCGCACGGCCGCACGGGCCAGTTCAACGGCCGCTGGCCGATGCTCTCCTATCCGCTCTACCAGAAGATCCGTGAAGAGCAGCAGGTTTTCACCGACATCGTCGCGTGGGGATCCACGACCTTCGATCTCTCGCAAGGCGGCGAAGTCCGCCCCGCCGAGGCGCTCTGGGTCAGCGGCAACTTCTTCCCCTCACTCGGCGTGCGACCGGCCGCCGGACGGCTGCTGTCGCCGGCCGACGACATCAAAGGGTGCGGGGTGCCGGGCGTCGTGCTCGGCTATCCATTCTGGCAGCGCGAATTCGGCGGCGACCCCGCGGTGGTCGGCCGATCGATCGTGCTCGACGGCCACCGCCTCGACATCGTCGGCATCGCCTCGTCGACGTTCTTCGGGGTCGACGTCGGCCGCGCGTTCGACGTCGCCGTGCCGATCTGCGCGCGTGCGATGTTCACGCCCAACAGCGGTGGTCTCGATCGCCCGGATCTGTGGTTTCTCGGCGCCCTGGGCCGGTTGAAGCCGGGGGTCACGGTGGCGCAGGCCGGCGCGCATCTCGCGGGCCTATCGAAGGGAATCCAGGCGGCGACTGTCTCGCCCCGCTACTCGGCGACGGACGCGCAGGATTATCTCGAGATGCAGCTCGGTACGCTGCCGGCGGCCGGCGGCATCTCCGGCCTGCGGCGCACCTACGGCGATTCGCTGGACGTCCTGCTGGCCGTGACGGGTCTCGTACTGCTCATCGCGTGCGCGAACCTCGCGAATCTGATGCTCGCGCGGGCGACTGCCCGCGAGCGTGAAGTCGCCGTCCGGCTGGCCATCGGCGCGTCCCGCCGGCGGATCGTGCGGCAGATGCTCTCGGAGAGCCTACTCATCGCGGCGCTCGGCGGCGCGGGCGGGCTACTGGTGGCGCAGTGGTTCAGCCGATTCCTCGTCGCGTTCCTGAGCCGCGGCGGCGGCAGTCCACTCTTCGTGGACGAAGCGCTCGACTGGCGGGTGTTCCTGTTCACGGCGGGCATCGCCGTGGCGGCGTGTCTCATCTTCGGATTGACGCCGGCGATCCGCGCGACCGGCGTGGCGCCCGGCGCCGCGATGAAAACGGGCGGCCGTGGCACGACGGAGGGGGGCACGCGCTTCGGCGTGCGTCGAGCGCTGGTCGTCCTGCAGGTGGCCGTGTCGCTCGTGCTGGTCGTCGGCGCGCTGCTCTTCGCGCGCACGCTCCTGAACCTTTCGCGCATGGATCCGGGTTTCCGGCAGGATGGCCTGCTGACCGCCGCGTTCGACCTGAAGAAGGCCGGCATCGAACCCGCTGCGCGTGCGGCATTCGACGATCGCCTCGTCGAACGCCTGCGGAGTATCCCGGGCGTGACCACTGTCGCACGCGCCTTCACCACGCCGGTGGGTGAGAACTTCTGGAACGAACGCTTGCTGATCGGCGGCGTCGCGCAGAAGGATGCGGTGAACATCAACAGCGTCGGTCCTGACTATTTTCGCGCGCTCGACATTCCGCTCGTTGCGGGCCGCGACTTCGACGCCCGCGACACTCCGCAGTCCCCCCGTGTGGCGATCGTCACCGAATCGTTCGCCAAGCAGTACTTTCCCGGCGGCCGCGTCATCGGGCAGACCTTCCAATTCGACGCGGCGCCCGGCGAGGCGCGTCCGTCCTTCGAGATCGTGGGCGTGGCAGCGGACACAAAATACACAGACTTGCGAGAGCCCTTCCGGCCCCTGGTCTACGAGGCCGCGAGGCAGGAGAAGGAGCCGGGTTCCGGGCTGCGGGTCGTGATCCGCGCTCAGACGGCGCTGCCGGCGGTCTCGGCGGCTGTGACGCGCGCGGTGCAGGAGATCAGTCCCTCGATCGCGATTCAGTACCGGACGATCGGCGATCTCGTCGACGAGTCGCTGCTGCGCGAGCGCCTCATGGCCACGCTCTCAGGGTTTTTCGGCGTCCTGGCCGTGCTCATCGCGACTATCGGCCTCTACGGCGTCATGTCCTACATGGTCGAGCGGCGCCGCGTCGAGATCGGCGTCCGGATGGCCCTCGGCGCCGACCGCGCCGCGGTCGTGCGGCTGATTGTCCGAGAAGCCGGCGCGCTGCTCGCCGCCGGACTCGCGATCGGCCTCGTGGCGTCGATCTTCGCGGGGCGCACCGCTGCGACGTTCCTTTATGGCCTTACGCCACGCGACCCGTCGACGCTCGCCATCGCCGCAGCGGCGCTGGCGCTGGTGTCGCTCACGGCGAGCTGGATCCCCGCGCGCCGCGCCTCGAGGCTCGCCCCGACAGCCGCGCTGCGCGAGGAATGACATTTGCTCACGCGTAGGGTGTGTCCGAGCAGGTCACCCCCGCGCAAGACCTCACCGAGGCCGAGAAGCGAGCGAATGTGATTCGCCTCGCGTTCGACAACGATCCGGCCAGGCTGGACCGGTTCGTCCAGCTCATCAAGGACGTTATCCCGGAGAATACCGGCGTGGTGCTGAGAGGCAGCGCCGTCACCGGCTATCGCTGGAAAGACAAGGCGCCGTTCGATTCCGACGGTCCCGGGACGAGCGATCTGGATCTCACGCTGGTCGGCGACCGCGTTCTCGATTACTACAAGGTCACCGGTTTTTTCGTCCCGGGCATCCATTCGCGTCCGCTCAGCGACGAGGATCCCGACATCGCGCCGGGCCTCGTCCCACTGCGCGAACAGCTGATGGCCATGGTGAATCGCCCGGTCAACATCCAGGGCAGCCGCGACGTCGTGATGTATTTCCGGGGCGAGCTGCTCGGCCAGCCGTACCTGACGCTCGTCGAGAAGGCGGATACGCCGTAGTGCGGCTGCTTACGTACAACATTCGCCGCGGCGGAACGGGCCGCGAAGACGCGCTTGCGTCAACGATCCAGCCCTGCGCGCCCGACATCGTGGTGTTTCAGGAAGCGACGCGCCCCGACGTGATCGCCTCCCTCGCGAAACGGACGGCGATGCCGCACTGGGCGGCGCAGCCGAACCTCTCACTCGGGTTCATGAGCCGCGTGCCGATCGACCATTACCAATGGCACCGGCCCCGCTGGTCCCGCCACGCGTTTCTCGAAATCGTGCCGAATGGGACCTCGTTCCGAATCTTCGGCGTGCACCTGAGCGCGGTTTTCGCCGCGTGGACGGAACGCCGGCGCGTCATCGAGCTGCGCGCGCTGCTGCGCAGCATCGCCCACCATCAGCACGGCTTTCACGCGCTCGTCGGCGACTTCAATACGGTGGCCCCGGGCGAGCTCCTCGACTTCGGCGTACTGCCGCAGAAGGTCCGCGCCACGGTCTGGTTGAGCGGCGGGCGCATTCGATGGCGCACGATTCAGGTCGTTCTGGACGGCGGATACTGTGACGTCTTTCGGGTCCGTCATCCCGACGATCCGGGTTTGACGCTCCCCGCGATCAGCCCGCAGGTCCGGCTGGACTATCTGTTCGTGCCAAAGCTCAACCTCGATCGCGTCGGCCGCTGCGAGGTGGTGCGATCGGAGGCCGCGCGGCAAGCCTCGGATCATCTACCGCTGCTGGCGGAGATTCAGGTATAAGTCAGGAAGTTCGGGGTTCGTGGGGTCCAACGGTTCGAGGTCGAGGTTCGAGGTTCGAGGTTTGCGTGGAAACACGTGTCGAGTCCGCACCGGCAACGCAACTGGACGACGTGCAGTATTGGGAGAGGGTGTTCGAGATGCAGCCTGCGTCCGTCACCGTCACCCGAACAAGCGAGGACGACTTCAAGCAGCGCCAGCTCGTGATCTATCTCGACGGCGAGAAGCTCGGCGACGTGATGTTCGGCGAGTCGATCAGCCGCGACATCCGTCCGGGGCCGCACGCGCTGCGCGTCAGCAACACCCTGGTGTGGAAGACGGTCGCCTTCGACGTCAAAGCCGGCGAGCAGGTGCGTTTTCAGGCGATCAACCGGCCGGGAAAACTGACCTATCCGATGCTCGTCATGATCGGCGTCGGTCCGCTCTACGTGACGATCAAAAGAATGGCTTAGGGCTCAAGACCCAAGGCCCAAGCCCCAAGGCCCAAGGCCCAACGTCATTTACGGACGCCCGGCGCCTCGTGGCCGCTGCGCGCCACGTACTCTTCGTAGGTTCCGAGGTAGGCGTGCGGCTGCGTGTCGGTGCCGCTCTCGCCGCCCAGCTCCAGCACGCGGTTGCCGAGGCCTTTCAGGAACGCACGGTCGTGGGACACGAACAGCATCGTCCCATCGAAATCGTGGAGCGCCTCGAGCAGCATCTCTTTCGTCGCGAGATCGAGATGGTTGGTCGGCTCGTCGAGCACGAGAAAGTTCGGCGGCTCGAGGAGCATCCGGGCCATGACGAGCCGCGTCTTCTCGCCGCCGGACAGCATCCGAATCTTCTTGTCCACGTCGTCGCCGGAGAACTGGAAGGCGCCGGCGAGATTCCGCAGCACGCCGATCGATTCGTTCGGGAAATCCTTCCGGAGCTGCTCCTCGATGGTCAGATCGGCATCCAGGAGGTCGAGCGACTGCTGCGCGAAGTAGCCCATTCTGAGGCTCGCGCCGAGCTTGACTTCACCTTCGTCGGGGCGCGTCGCGCCCGCAACCAACTTGAGGAGCGTCGATTTCCCCGCGCCGTTCTTGCCCATGACGCACCAGCGTTCGCCGCGGCGAATCGTCAGGTTCAGGCGGTCGTGGACGATGCGCCGGCCGTACCGCTTCGTGACGCCCTCCAGCGCCGCCACCTGCTCGCCCGAGCGCGGCGGCTCGCGGAACTCGAACTTCACGACGCGCCGTTTCTTCGGCAGCTCGATCTTCTCGATCTTCTCGAGCGCCTTCACTCGGCTCTGGACCTGCGCGGCCTTCGCCGCGTGCGCCGCGAATCGTTCGATGAAGCGCTGCTCCTTCGCCAGCATCGCCTGCTGCCGCGCGTAGGCCGCCTCCCGGTTGGCTTCGCGGATGGCGCGCTCGCGCTCGTAGAAGTCGTAATTCCCGGAGTACGCGGTGATTTCGCCTCCGTCGATTTCGGCGATGCGCGCGACGATGCGGTTCATGAACTCGCGATCGTGCGACGTCATCAGCAGTGAGCCGGGAAGCGATTTCAGGAACTCCTCGAGCCAGATAATCGACTCGATGTCGAGATGGTTGGTGGGCTCGTCCATCAGCAGGACGTCGGGCTTTCCGAGCAGCACGCGCGCCATCGCCACGCGCATCTTCCAGCCGCCCGAGAGCGCCCCGACGTCGCCGTCGATGCGCTCGTCCTCGAAGCCGAGGCCGTGCAGCACTTCACGCGCCTGCGCCTCGAGCGCGTAGCCGCCCAGGTGCTCGTACTCCTCCTGCACTTCGCCGAACCTCGCCAGGATCCGATCCATGTCGGCGGCGCGATCGGGATCGGCCATCGCGTGATTCAGCTCCTCGAGCTCGTGATGGAGGAATCCGACGCGCCCGCTGCCGGCGATCGTCTCGTCGAGGACGGATCGGCCCGTCATCTCCTCGACGTCCTGCCTGAAGTAACCGATCGCGAGCTTTTTCGGGACCGACACGTCGCCGTCGTCGGGCGTCTCTTCGCCCACGATCATCCGGAAGAGCGTCGTCTTTCCCGATCCGTTGGGTCCGACAAGGCCGACCTTCTCGCCGGGATTGAGCTGGAACGACGCGTCGACGAACAGAATCTGCCTGCCGTACTGCTTGCTGATTCGGGTGAAGGAAACCATTCGGAGGTTGGAGGTTGGGGATGGGAGGTTGGGGATGGGAGGCTGGATCGATCTTAGCCGACCTTCGTTCCCGATTCCCGTACACGATCCTCCAACCTCCCGTCCCCGACCTCCAACCTCCAACCTCCTATCTAATGCGCCACGATGGCGCGGCCAGCCAGTCGAGCGGGTAGTCGCCGATGGGCGCGCCCGGCGGGGCGTCGTAAATCGCGGGCGTCTTGACGGGTTCCATCGGGCGCTCGAGGAAGCGCTTGATGTCGGCATCGATCAGCTCCTGCGCGGCGGCGATCGCCAGGCCAGAGCCGTGCAGGCCCATGTTCCCGTTTCGGATTCTTTCAAGCGCGTGGGACGCTTCGGCGCGCACCTCGGGCATCGGCGCGCCGCCGGCGAGCCACATTAGGCGCTCGATCAGCGCCCGCGCTTCCGCGCGGCGGATCTCTTCCTCGTACGGGTTCGCGGCGTCCGCGTCGAAGGTCGCCTTGCGCAGCGACTCGATGACGTCGTGGAGTCCGGGCAGGGTCGGATCGACCGCATGCTGTGCGACCATGCGGGCCGCGCGATCCGGCTGCAGCAGGAACCCGATCGTCACGTCGGCGGCGATCGATGCGGGGCTGATCGGATCGAACGCGTCGCCGGTGTAGCGCGGGAACAGTTCGCGGTGCATACCCCAGCCGGACGGGCGTGGCGGAATCTTGTCGAGGGCCGCTTTCGGCACGGCGAGCTCCGACGGCTTCAGGGTAGCCGCCAGCGCTTCGAGCGCCGCGTGCTGCTGCGCGGCGGGCACCCACTTCGTCGGCGCGCGGCCGTCGCCCCGGAAGGCGTAGATGAAATCCTGTCCACCGACCGCAGACGCCGCCGCCTCGACGGCGTAGCGGTGGTACATGTAGAGCGGCACCAGCGCCTCTTCCATCGTCGCCATCGGCTGGTCCTTCTTGATCACCGTCTCGTCGAACCGGTCGAGCGCCGCGCGGCGGATCTTCATGACGCGCGTCAGCTCCGACGCCATGTCGATGCCGGCGCCGTTGTTCCACTGATCGACGCGCGGGCTCGAATCCGTGTCCTGGTTCGTCATGTAGATCAGGTCCTGCTTCCAGGCGTCGTCCAGGATCTTCTCGAGCGCGGCCTTCTCGTCGGTGCCTTTCGGAAATTCCGCGTAGCCGTACGCGATCGCGACCTTGTCCCACGCGCCGATGCCGGTTGGATAAGCGTTCGAGAGATCGACGGTGCCGTCGGCGTTCAGCTTTTCGAGCGGATGCGGATAGTCCATCACGGAGATCCAGCCCTTCGAGCTGTTGTAGTACTCGTGGCCGAGCCCGAGCGTGTGGCCGACTTCGTGCGCGGCGAGCTGACGGATGCGCGCGATCGCGGTCTGCGTGAGGACGGCCGGCGTCTCGGTCCCCGTCTTGTACGGCGCGAGCAGGCTCTCGAAGATCAGGTAGTCCTGCCGATCGCGCAGCGATCCGAGCGTCACCGTCGCTTTGATGATTTCGCCCGTGCGCGGATCCGAAATCGTGGCGCCGGAGCTCCAGCCGCGCGTGGAGCGGTGGACCCAGTTGATCATGTTGTAGCGGATGTCCATCGGATCCGCGCCTTCAGGCAGGAGATCGACGCGGAACGCATTTCGATAGCCTGCCGCCTCGAACGCCTGGTTCCACCAGCGCGCGCCTTCGAGCAGAGCCGTCCGAATGGGTTCCGGCGTTCCCCGGTCGACGTAGTACTGAATGGGCTTCTTCGCGTCGCTGACGCGCGCCGACGGGTCGACCTTTTCGAGCCGATGCCGCCGCAGGTAGCGCTGCACCATGGGCGTCCCGAGTGGCGCGGAGTAGTCGACGTACTGCAGACCGCCGTATCCCGCGCGCGGATCGTCGAAGCGCGGCTTGTAATTGTTGTCAGGCAGTTCCGCGAACGTGTGGTGCTCGCGCAGCGTGACGGCGTCGGGCGAGGGAGTGACGCTCGCGACCGTGCCCGCGAAGAGCCCACCGCCGCGCCCGCCGCCGCCGGCCGAAATCGGCGCGTCGACCGACGGCGGTCCCTGCGCGGGTCCGCCGCCGCCGCCCCGTCCGCCGGCCCCCGCGCCATCGCTCGCGAACGTCAGGATCGCGTCGACTTCGGTGTTCTTCGGAAACGCCTTCGTCCACGGCATGTCGATCGCGCTGCGCGTCCGGTCCACGCGGAAATTCCCCGGCCGCAGGCGCGGGATCACGTTCTGCGCGTCGCGCAGGAAGAAGTCGGTGGCGTCCACGAGCACCCGGCCGTCGGTTTCGGCCGCGACCTGAAATCCCCAGAGAATCGACTTCGCGAACGCATCCTCGACGGCGCGGCGCTCGTCGGCGTTCGGCGAGTTCGCGCGGAAGGCGTAGTTGGGCTGCACCATCAGGACGCGCGGACCGACCCGCTGGAACTTCACCACGCGTCCCTGCCCCGATTGGCCGCGATCGAGCCCGATGTCGTTCGAACCGAGGCCGGCCGTAAGACCCGTCGCATAGAGCAGCTCGGTATCGAAGCGGCCGATCTCCATCCACAGCGACCCCGTCTTGTCGTCCCAGTAGAGCGGCATGAAGCCGTCGAGCTTCTGGAACGCCGCCGTGCGGCTTTCGATCGTCGGCGCCGGGCCGGCGGGCGGCTGGCCCGCGCGGCCGGCGGGCGCCTGCGCGCGCAGCAGGCCGCCGGTCAACAGCGCGCAGAGAGCTGACGCAAGAACGAAGTTGTTACGCATGGGCGCGATTCTAACGTGAATCGGCCCGCGCTATTTCGAGGCGATCTGCTTGACGACGTTCTGGGCGAGCGGGAGGCTGACGCCGCACGTCGGATCGTCGAGGCGGCACTGCGCGAGCGTCAGACCGCACCCGCACGTGCAGTGTTCCGAGTTGAGGGCCTGAAGCGCGGCGGCGCGTTTTTCCGGCGTGAGCTTCGAGAGGTCGATTCCCGGTATCTTGTTCGCCTGCGCGGCATTCGCCAGCCGCACCTTGTCGTCGTCCTCGGCGGCGACGATCTCGATCGCCGGATTGACGCCCGCGAGCGCCTGCGTTTCCAGGTCCGTCAGCGACGCGTTCAAGAGGCCGATGTGCTTTTGCGCGAGCCGCCCTTCGCGATCGAGCAGGAAGGAGGTCGGCAGCGCGTAAATCCCGGGAAACAGCTTCTCGATCTCGGGGGTGCTCAGCACGGTCGGGTAGTTCATCCCGTGCGCTTCCGCGAACCGCCGCACGTCGTCGATCGATCCCGAGTCCTGGGCGACGCCCACGATTTGCAGTTGGTCCTTGTATTTCTTCTGCAGCGCGATCAGCGCGGGGATCTCTTCGCGGCAGGGCGGGCACCAGGTCGCCCAGAAGTTGATGAGCACGACCTTGCCGCGCAGCGCCGCCGTCGACACGTTCTGCCCGTTCACGTCGGGCGCGCTGAGGGACGGAATCGCCGCTCGTTCCTTCAGCAGCTTGACCCTGACGCCTACGGAGGCGTGGGCCAATGCGGCCTCGGTGCGCTTCGTGTACCGAACCATCGCCGCGACGGCGAGGATCGTGGCGAGGGCGGCCAGCGTCAGGACGATGGGCCGGCGGGCTGACATAAGATGAATTATGACGTACGGCGCCTACCCGGTTGGCCGAGCGGTGGCCGAACGCGTCCGCGAGCACTTCGTCAAGCACGTGCGCGCGGGCCCCGTCCCCGACATCGAGTCCATAGAAACCGTCATCGACGCGGCCTTCTGGACCAGCCTCCGGCGCGAGGAAGGCTACGTGCCGACGGTTTCGCTGGCGCTGGTCGAGCCGGGCGACACGCCGTTTCCGCTCAGGTTCGCCGAACCGCTGCCGCTCGCCCCGGCCGCGCTCGCGCGCGTCGCGCCGGCCATCGAGCGTCCGGGCATCCATCTGGGGGTGTCGCGCGCGGGTGGATCGCTGTCGGTGTGGGGCGCGACGCGCGTGCTCCCGCCGTTCTGCCTCGTCCTGGAAGTTGCGGCGCCCGGCCTGCTCGTCGTCAAGCAGCACCGCGGCGGCGAGCACACCAAGTACGCGAACATCGCGGTTCTCGAAGCCGACCAGATCAAGATCGTCGACGAAGACGCGTCGAGCCTTCCCGACTGCCCGTCGCTGCTCGCGTCGCTGCTGGGATTCGACACGCCCGCGTCGTGGACCGACTCCGTCAACGTGCTGGTCCAACTGTCGGTCTCGATGCGCGCGCACAAGCGTGGCGGGCTGCTGCTCGTCGTTCCCGACGGATCGGAGCGGTGGCGCGAATCGATCGTCGCGCCGATCGCGTACGCGCTGCGTCCCGCGTTTTCGGTGCTCGCGGACCTCATGGAGCGCCGCACGAGCGACCGCGATCGTCTCTGGAACGACGCGCTCGGCCGCGCGATCGAGGGCATCGCGGGCCTGACCGCGGTTGACGGGGCGACGATCGTCACCGATCGCCACCACCTGCTGGCGTTCGGCGCGAAGATTACCCGCCGCCGCGGCTCGCCGCCCGTCGAGCAGGCGACGGTGACAGAACCGATCGAAGGGGGCGCGCCGTCCCTGGTTCATCCGTCGCAGCTCGGCGGCACCAGACACCTCTCGGCCGCGCAGTTCGTGCACGATCAGCGTGATGCCGTCGCGCTCGTCGCGTCGCAGGACGGCCGGTTCACGGTGTTCGCCTGGTCGCCGTGCGAGAACATGGTCCACGCGCATCGCGTCGAAGTGCTGTTGCTGTGAGAATGAGGGGGATGGCTCGTCTGCGCCCCGGCATCGTGCACTACATCGGCGCCCTGGCGGCCGTCGCGGGAGCGACGCTGATCACGCGGTATTCCGAGCCGTGGCTGTGGCCGAGCGTCTCCCTGCTGTTTTTTCCGGCGATCCTGATCCCCGCGATGTACGGCGGCTACGGTCCGGCGCTGTTCGCGACCGTGCTGGCGACGGCCGCCCTTGCCCTCTTTTTCATCCCGCCCACCGATTCGGTGAACATCGGCGCGGACGATGCCATCCGGCTCGCCGCGTTCGTCCTCGTGGCCATGGCGACGGCCGGGCTCAGTTCCGCGCGGCGCCGGGCCGAGCAGGCCCAGCGCCAGTCGCTCGCGGGTTTGCGCGCCGCCCTCGACACGCTGCAGAAGGTCAGCCGCTGGCCGCTCGTGATCGGATCCGACACGACAGCCAGCATCCAAAGCGTCCTGCGCCACAGCGCCGAGGCGGTGGATGCCGTGTCGGTGACCGGCGTCTGGGAGTCCGAGGACGAGCCGTGGGTCTATGTCGCGGTCTCGGGTCCGGAAAGCCAGAGCTTCACCAGATACGCTCCGACCGAGGCGCGGCCGCCCGTCGACGCCGCGGAGCCCGCTGCGTCGGCGTCCTTCACGACCGAGCATCTCACGGGCCGGGTGTTCTTCGGCGGCCTGTCATCGCCGCGCCCGAACCTGCTTCCCGCTGTCGACGTCATCGCGCGCGAGATCGGCAACTCGCTCGATCATCTTTATGTCGCCGGGCGCATGCGGGAGCTGGCGCTGCGGGACGATCGCCTGCGCTTGTCGCGCGATCTCCACGACGGCGTCCTGCAGTCGCTCACCGGAATCCGCCTCGAACTGCAGGACGTCGCCGAAGACTGCACCGATGATCCGGAGACCTACAAACGGCTGCTGGCCGCCGAACGCGCGCTGGCGCTCGAGCAGCGCGAGCTCAGGCGGTTCATCGACGGATTGAAACCGACGGTGGCGGTTGCCGAACCGGCCGGCGGCCTCGCCTCCACTTTGGGCGATTCGGCCGCGCGCCTCGCGATCGAATGGAAGACGCCCATCACCGTGCGCGTCACGCCCGCCGATCTGCGGGTGGCCCCGCACGTCGAGGACTCGGTCCGGCTGATGGTGCACGAGGCGGTCGTCAACGCGTTGAAGCACGGGCACCCCTCGCGCGTCGCCGTCTCCATCGAGGTTCTGGATTCCCGGCTTGCCGTGACCGTGACCGATGACGGCCGGGGATTCGCGTTCCGCGGACGCCTCGATCACGACGCGCTCCTGCGCTCCGACGCCGCGCCCGCCAGCCTGCGGGACCGCGTCTCCGCGCTCGCCGGCCACATGGCAATCGACTCCAGCCCGCACGGCGCGCGCGTCGAGATCTCGGTTCCGCTCCAGCAGCTCTAAACGAGGCCCCGCTGCTGCGCGAGCAGCACGAGCTCCAGCCGCCCTTCGATGCCGAGCTTCTCGTAGATGTTGTGCAGGTGCACTTTCACCGTGCTCTCGGAGATCACGAGGCGCTCGCCGATCACCTTGTTGCGCAGCCCCTGCGCGACCATCCGCACGATCTCGAGCTCGCGCGGCGTGAGGGACGCCGACGAATCGCCGCGCGCTTCCCGATTGACCGCGCCCTGGAGCGCCTGCGTCACGGTATCGGAATCGAAGCACTGCTCGCCCTGGCTGACCCGCCGTACGCAGTCGATGAGTTGTTCGGGCGGCGCTTCCTTCAGCACCAGGCCGGCCGCCCCGCGCTTGAGCGCCTCGAGCACCTGTTCCTGGCTGATCGCGGCCGTCAGCACGACGCTTCGCGCGAAGGGCGCCTCGCGCGCCAGCACGGCGAGCAGATCGAGCCCGCTTCGCTGCGGCATGCGCAGGTCGAGAACGACGACGTCCGGTCGATGCGTCCGCACCGCCGCGATCGCCGAGTCGGCGTCCAGGCAGCAGGCGGCCACATCGAGGTCACGGTGCCGCGCGAACAGATGCTGCAGCCCCTGCAGCACGATCGGATGGTCGTCCGCGAGCACGATCCGGATGGACACGATCAGGTCCGCACGTCGCGCGCGGCGCCAGCGGCCAGGCACTGGCGGACGGTCTGGATCAACTGGTCGGGCGTGACGGGCTTCCGCAGCACGCAGGCGACATCGAGCGACGACGTATCGATCGACGAACCGGTCACGATGACGATGGGAATGTGGCTCGTGATGGCGCGCGCCGCGAGCTCCTGCTGCACGGAGATGCCGTCGAGCGCCCGCAGAACGAGATCGAGCACGACGAGATCCGGAGGGCGGTTCTCGATGCAGTGAAGCGCTTCGAGGCCATCGCTCGCCTCCTCGATCTCATATCCCGACATCGACAGAGCCAGTCGGAACATCCGCCGCAGATCCACATCGTCTTCGACGATGAGGATTCGCTTCGCTCGCATGTCATCGCGATGATACTTTGGATTTAGTACTCCCAAAGCAGAACCGATGATCGACTGCCAAGCTCTGCCATGCCAAGACCCGCCGCCCCTTCGGTAGTCCTCCAGCTCGTGCATCGTGAGACCGTTCTGCTGATCGCGCTGTGTGCGGTCGCGATCGCCGCATTCTTCTTCACGAGGGCGGTCGCCGCTGCCAATCGCCGGCTGGACCTCGCCGACGCGGCCCACTGGTACGCGGACGGCGAGGCAAGGCTGCGATCGGGCGATTTCAGCGGCGCGGCAGCCGCGTTCCGTCGCGCGAGCGCACTCGATCGCGCCAGCCGGGAATATCGCCTGGCCCTCGCCGACGCCTTGTCCGCCGATCACCACGATGAAGCCGCGCGCAGCGTCCTGCGGCAGTTGAGCGAGCTCGAGCCCGACGAACTCGGGCGCGCGGCGGCCGAAGTGCCGCGCGCGCCCGCAGACGCGGCACGCGTCGAGGAGCTCGGTCGCATCGTCGACGAGATCTTCAAGAGGGATCCGCTGCTGGCGCACATGAGTGCGGCGACCAGACGGGAACGCGTCCGCAGCATGCTCGACGATCTCCACACGCAGCTCGCGGCATGCGGCGACACGCCGCTCGCGAACGAGGCCGCCGCCGCTGCGACCGAAGCGCGACGGGAGCGCCTTTCATCGACGGACGCCGTGCGCTCGGCGATCGCGACGGCGGCCCGATTGGCCAGCCGGGCGAGCCCGGCGTGCGCGGCGCAGCCGGTGCCGCGGGCCGCGATCCTGATCGCCCGTCGCCACGGTATCGAGATCCCGTGACGGGGGGGCCGGCATACCTCGCCCACCTCCGCCTGCGCGAAGGACAGCTCTTCGTTGCGCTGTCGATTGTCGTCGGCGTCCTCGCGGGGCTTTCGGCGGTTCTCTTTACTGTCACGATCCAGCGTACGGGCCGGGTCCTGTTCGGCCTCGATCCGACATGGCTGCGCCTGTTTGTCGTGCCGCCGGCCGTGAGCATCGCCACGGGACTGCTGCTCGTACGCGTCTTCCCTGGTGTCCGGGGCAGTGGGGTGCCTCAGAGCGAGGCGGCGTATCACCTCCAGAACGGCGTGATTCCCCCGAGAGTGCCGATTGGAAAGTTCATCACAGGCGTGCTCTGTATCGGCTCGGGCCATTCGATGGGCCGGGAAGGACCGTCCGTCCAGATCGGCGCGGGGCTGGCATCCGCAGTGGGGCAATGGCTGCGGTTGCCGCCCGAGCGCGTGAGGGACCTGCTGCCGGTCGGCGCCGCCGGCGCGCTCGCCGCGGCGTTCAACACGCCCGTCTCCGCGGTGATCTTCGCGCTGGAGGAGATCGTCGGCGACATGAACGCGCCACTGCTCGGTTCGGCCGTGGTGGCGTCGGTCGCCTCCGTCATGGTCGAACGATCGATTCTCGGCAACGAGCCGTTGTTTCGCGTGCCGACATACCGGCTCGTGCATCCCGCGGAGCTCCTTGCCTACGCCCTGCTCGGCATCGTCGGCGGCCTGCTGTCGCTCGTCTTCTGCAAGACGCTGCTGGGTCTGCGCGACATGTTTCGTCGCCTCCCCCCGTCGACACTCGTGCTGCAGCCCGCGATCGGCGGCGTCGTGATCGGGGCGCTGCTCGTCTGGGCGCCACAGGTGAAAGGCGTCGGGTATGAGTACGTGGACCAGGCGCTGAACGGCGGTTTGCTGCTGAGGACGATGGCTGCGCTGTGCCTGCTGAAGCTGCTCGCGACAGTCGTGTCCTATTCGTCCGGGAATGCGGGCGGCATCTTCGGCCCGACGCTCTACATCGGAGCGATGGCCGGCGGTGCGGTCGGCATTCTCGCGCAGCGGTTCGCTCCGTTTGCCGTCGGAGATCCAGGCGCCTACGCGCTGGTCGGCATGGGGGCGCTCTTCGCCGGGATCATCCGCGCGCCGATGACGTCGGTCTTCATGATTTTCGAGATCACACAGGACTACCAGATCCTCGTCCCCCTGATGGTGGCCAACCTGCTGAGTTTCGTGATCTCGCGCCGGTTCCAGACGCTGACGATCTACCACGCGCTGCTCGAACAGGACGGCGTGCGCCTGCCGCCCACTCCAACACGCGCGTAAGGAGACGCCGCGCGCCGCGCGTGCGTGTAAGATCGCGCCGTGCGCTTCACACTGGCGTTCCCGCTGTTGCTCGTCACGCCGTTCGTCACGGCGCCGGTGACCCCGGACACCGTGTGGCCGCAATTCCGCGGACCCGCGGGCCGCGCGGTGTCGTCGATTGCCTCGCTGCCCACGACATGGTCGACGACGATGAACGTGGCGTGGAAGGTCGACGTCCCAGGGCGGGGTTGGTCGTCGCCGATTGTGTGGGGCGATCAGGTGTTCGTGACGACCGCAGTCAGTCCCGGCGCGTTCAAGCAGGCGTCGCCGGGGATCTATGGCAATGACTACGTAGCCGATCTCCAGCAGCAGGGCGCGTCCGACGAGGAGATCATGGCGAAGCTTCGCGCGCGCGACATCGAATCGCCGCAGGAATCCGGCGATCTTCGATTCATGGTGTACAGCTTCGACGTCGCCACCGGCAGGATCCGTTGGCAGCAGCAGGCGTACAAAGGGCCGCCCGGCGGTGGACGCCACCGCAAGAACACGTACGCGTCGGAGACGCCCGCGACCGATGGCGAGCGCGTCTACGCCCTCTTCGGCAACGTCGGGCTCTTCTGCTACTCGATGGACGGGAAGCCGCTCTGGACCCATAAGATCGAGCCGCAGCCGCGGTATCTGGATTTCGGTACCGCGGCCTCGCCGATCGTCCACGCCGGCCGCGTCTACATCCTCGACGACAACGAGGCGAATTCGTACATTGCGGCGCTCGATGCGAAGACGGGCGCAGTGATCTGGAAGACGACGCGGAAGCTGGAGGGCCGCCTGCAGACCGGCTGGTCGTCGCCGTACGTGTGGGTGACGCCCGCGCGCACCGAGATCGTCGCGATCGGGACCGGCGTCGCGATTAGCTACGACGTCGATGGCAAAGAGCTGTGGCGGTTGAAGGGGCCCACGCAGGCCAACCCGACGCCTACCGAAGGCGAAGGCATGCTCTTCATCGGGACCGGATCGCAGGGAGAATCGAACCGTCCGCTGTTCGCGGTGAAGCCCGGCGCCAGCGGCGACATCTCGCTGAAGGCGGGCGAGACGTCGAACGCGTTCGTCGCGTGGTTCCAGCCGCGCGCCGCGGCCTACACGTCGTCTCCGCTCGCGTTCGGCGGGCGCGTCTACGCCGTCAACGACAACGGCGTGCTGCAGGTGTTCGACGCCAGAACGGGCCGCGAGATCTACAAGGCGCGCGTCGGCGGCGTGGGCAACACGTTTTCGGCCTCACCCTGGACGCACGGCGGGAAGGTCTTCTTCCTCAGCGAGGAGGGGGATACGTTCGTGATCAATCCCGGCGACACCTACGACGAAATCGCCAAAAACAGTCTCGGCGAGCTCGCGTTCGCGAGCCCCGCGATCACGAAGGATGGCCTCTTCGTGCGCACGCAGAGCCGCCTGTACAGGATCCGATAGCCACGGACGCCGCGGACCAGGTCTCACCAGTCACGGACGCCGCGGACGAACGCGGATCAAGGTCATGTGACTCTTTTGATCCGTGTCCTCCGTGTTCGTCCGTGACTCGTATGTTCGTCCGTGTCGTCCGTGGCCGTTTTGTCCGTGCTCACATACGGAGCGCATCGACCGGATCGATCGTCATCGCCCGCCGCGCGGGCACGTAGCACGCCAACGCGGCGACGATGAGCAGCACCGACGGCACGACGGCCACAGTGGGCGGATCCAGCAGGCGGACTCCGAACATCTGTGCCGAGAGCACCGGCGAGAGGAGCAGTGACGCCGCGAAGCCCGCAATCACGCCCGCTCCCGCGAGCGCGAGTCCCTGCCCGACGACCGACCACACGACCTGCGACGGCTCCGCGCCCAGCGCGAGACGAATCCCGATCTCCGGCGATCGCTCGCTCACGATCAACGCCATCACGCCGTAGACGCCGGCCGCCGCCATGACCAACGCCAGGAGTCCGAACGCGCCGACCAGGCGGAGCAGGAATCGCCGCTGCGCCATCGCTTCCGACCGCACTTGCGTCATGGGGCGGACATCGTAGACGGAGATTTCCTTGTCGATCGCCTGTAGTTCGCCGCGGACCGCCGTGGCGAGCGACGCGGGATCGGTGGACGTCCGGATCACGATGAACGGGTTCACCGGGGGACCCTGGAGGTAATACGTGTACACCTCG
Source organism: Vicinamibacterales bacterium (assembly GCA_035495955.1). GTDB lineage: Bacteria > Acidobacteriota > Vicinamibacteria > Vicinamibacterales > 2-12-FULL-66-21 > JAICSD01. Next base: position 69,920 of record DATJFE010000062.1, read on the forward strand.
GGGGAGGGAGGCGCCTCGAGTCCGCTGTGACGGACGTCGCCGACGACCCCGACGATGGTCGCCGACGGCGACGCCGCCGATCCGAACTTGACGCGGCGCCCGATGGGATCCTCGCCGGCAAACATCTGCCTCGCCATCGTCTGGTTGATGACCACGACGGGCGGCGCAGCCGGTCCATCGGAGGAGGCGAAGCCGCGGCCGCGAACGATTGGCATGCCCATCGCCGTGAAGTAGCTGTGCATCGCGCGCCGGAATTCGATCTCCGGCCACTCGCTGACGGCCATGCTCCTTCCCTCGACACCGACCTTGGTAGTCACGTTGGTACTGCCGAGTGGAAGCCGGGTGGTCCCGCCCGTTGTCACCACGCCTGGAAGCGCGCCCAGCCGGCCGAACAGCTCTGCATAGAGCGCGCGACGCTGATCGGGCGTCTGGTACCGCGCGGGGACAGTCATCTGGAGGGTCAGCAGATGATCCGGGCGGAAACCCGGATCGACCGCCAGCACGGAGAGAAAGCTGCGGAGGAGCAGGCCCGCGCCGAGCGTGAGTACGAGCGCCAGGGCCACTTCAGCCGAGACCAGCGCCGATCGCAGGCGCCGCTGGGACCGGCCCGTCGTCGCGCCGCGGCCCGAGTCCTTCAGCGAGGCCTGCAGCTCCGGCTTGGATGCCGCCAGCGCCGGCGCGATGCCGATCGCGAGACCGGTGGCGAGCGAGAGCACAAAAGTGAATCCGAGCACGGCCGCATCCGGCCGCACTTCTCCGATTCTCGGCATGTCGCCTGGCGCGGAGGCGATCAGCGCGCCGATTCCCCACTTGAGCGCGATGAGCGCGATTGCGCCGCCCGCGCAGCCGAGGAGCGTTGTCTCGACGAGCGTTTGGGCGATCAGGCGGGCTCGACCGGCGCCAAGCGCCGCGCGGATGGCCATCTCGCGCTGACGGGCGCTGCTGCGCGCGAGCAGCATGTTGGCCAGGTTCATACACGCCATCAGCAGCACGAATCCCACGCCGCCGAACAGCAGGATCAAAGCCGGGCGAACCGTGCCAACCGTCTGCTCGTGCAGCGGTACGACCGAGACTCCGACGACCTTGTTCGTGTCGGGATGGGCGGCCGCAAGCTGGCGCGCGATGCCCTGCAGCTCGGCGTTCGCCTGCGCCGCCGTCGCGGACGGCCTGAGGCGGCCGACGACCGATAGGAACCGCGCCGCGCGCGTCAACGAGGCGACCCCGGTCGAGCGCGAGTCCGCGCTCACGAATTCCAGCGGCAGCCAGGCGTCGATCGCCATCGACCGGCTGAAGCCCGACGGGCCGAGCATTGTCCGGTACGGAAAGACGAAATCCGGCGGCATGACGCCGACGATCGTCCGCGATTGGTTATTGACGTTCAGCGTTCGGCCGAGAATGGCGGGATCGGCGCCGAGCCGCGCGCGCCAGAAGCCGTCGCTGATCACGATGGCGGTCTGGACTTCCGCGGCGGTGAACGGCCGACCGATCTGCGGCGCGCGGCCGAGCATCTCGAACATTCCCGGCGTCACCGCGGTGACGACGATCTGCTCTGCGCTGCCCGAGGCGTTCGTGAGCGCCGCGCCCACGACGAAGCTGTAGGTCGCCTGAAGATCCGAGAAAGCGGCGGCGTTGCGATAGTCGAGAAAGTCCAGGGGAGCGACCGCGTCGTGGTCGCGATGCTCCGCGGTGTTGGTGCTCCAGACCATCGCGAGATGTCCGGGGTCCGCGTAGGGGAGCGGCCTGAGCAGCACGCCGTTGACGACGGTAAAGATTGCCGTGTTGGCCCCGATGCCGAGCGCGAGCGCGCCGATGGCGACCGCGGCGAACAGCGGATTGCGCCGCAACATCCGCAGCCCGTAGCGCACGTCGCGGCCGATCGATTGCCAGTTCATGGATGTTTTCTCCCGTCGGGCGAAGCGAAGCAGTGCGGCGCTGGCCGTAAGATCCGCGAAGATCGCGAGGAGCACAACCGCGGCGCGAAATCGCCCGACCGTGCGGGCGGCGGCATAGCGATCGAAAAAGGCGTCCCGCATCGGGCCGCCGAAGCGCGCGCGGAACTCCGGCGGGTAGGCGCGCAGGACGCCGCGATAGAGCCAGTCGACGATCCTCACGCGCGTCCCCGACGGAACGCCTGGCGCGCCGCGCTCAACTGACGGGCCAGCCTGGCGGCTTCGGCGCGGGCCACGGCGCGCCCGAGCGGCGTAACGCGGTAGTACCGCCGGCGCGCATCGTCGACGCCGGCATCCGGCCGCTCGTCGAGCTCGTCGATCAGCCCCTCGTCCAGCAGCCGGCTGAGCGCGCGGTACAGGGTGCCCGGATGGAGGACGATGCGCCCTTCCGTGCGCCGTTCGACCTCCTGCATGATCTCGTACCCATGCCGGCGCTGCGCGCTGAGCGCAATCATGATCTCGAAGGCGACAGGCGTCAGGGGCAGGAAGCGTTCGGTATCCACGAGCCGACTATACGCCTAAAGCGTATAGATTGTTCCGCGTTTGGGACCAACGGCGGGATTAGTGGCCTGTGCCCTCGCGACCGAGCGCGCGTTTCAGGCGGTCACGCCACGTGCGGGTCACGGTCAGACGCGTCCCGTTGCGCAATTCGATCTCCGCATCGCCGTGGGTCTGGGGACGGATGGATCCGATACGATCGACCGGCACGATCGCCGAGCGATGAATCCGCACGAACCGCTCGGGATCGAGCTGTCCTTCGAGACCGCTCAAGGTCTCGCGCAGCAGGTACTCGCGCTCCTTCACGTGCAGGCGGACGTAGTTGTCGGCCGCCTCCATCCAGTCGACGCTCGAGAGATCGACGACCATCGTGCGAGGTCCGGCGCGCACGGTCACACGTGTGAGCCACGCGCGGTGGCGGCGGAGCGCATCGGCGAGTCGGTGAAGCGGCGTATCTGCGCCGCGCCGCGCGATCCGCTCGCGCGCCCGGGCGAGCGCGGTTCGAAACCGCTCCGCCGTGAACGGCTTCAACAGGTAGTCGACCGCATGCACGTCGAAGGCGCGCAACGCGTACGCGTCGTAGGCGGTGACGAACAGGATCGCCGGAAGCTCGGCGGCGGGAATGGCGTTCACGACGTCGAATCCGTCGCGCTCGGGCATCTGGACGTCGAGGAATACGAGGTGCGGGCGCTCGCGGACGATCATCGCCACGGCGGAATCGCCGTCGCCGCATTCGCCGACGACGGCCACGCCGGTCTCGGCCAGGAGCAGCCGGCGGATGCGCCGCCGCGCCGGCGCCTCGTCGTCGACGATGAGCGTACGCAGCGTCATGAGGAGACGCCTCGTTCGGGCGCGCGGGGAATCCGGACCGTCACGCGCGTGCCGCGTCCCGCATCGCCCCTCGCAAGGTCGAGCCGCGATCCGGGTCCGTAGAGCGCCTCGAGTCTGGCTCGCGTGTTTCCGAGGCCGACGCGCTCCGGTCCCGCGACACCGTCGCCGTCCCCATCGTCGCTGACGAGAATCGTGAGATGGTCTTCGTCGGCGTGCGCGCGGATATCGATCCGGCCCGCGTCGAGACGCGACCCGAGGCCGTGGCGGATCGCGTTTTCGACGAGCGGTTGCAGGAGCAGGGCCGGAACGGACACGCCGCGGAGATCGTCCGGGATCGACATGTCGACCTGGAGGCGATCGCCGAATCGCGCCTTCTGGATATCGATATAGCGACAGACGAGGTCGACCTCGTCGCCCAGCGGGATCCGCTGAAGCGATCCAAGGTCCAGAGTCCGCCGGAGCAGATCGCTCAGCCGCGAGATCATCGCGTCGGCCGCGTCGGCGTCTTCGTGCACGAGCTCGGCGATTGTATTCAGTGTGTTGAAGAGGAAATGCGGCTGGAGCTGCATGCCGAGCAGCTGCAGCCGGGCATCGGCGAGCCGCGCCTCGAGCTGATCGCGCTCGCGGCTCCGCCGGTAGTACTCGACGCCATGCGCGGCGGCGACGAGCCCGGCGTAAATCGCGAAATTCAGCGCGAGCGTACTGACCAGCAGATACGTCCAGAACCCGGTCAGCAGCGCAAAGAGCGCGCGGTCGGCGAACGTCTTCGCGACGGCAACCACGGTCCCGGCGACCATGTGGATCGCCAGATTTCGTGGCAGTGACGGGCCATGAATCGGAAAGCGGCGGGCCAGGCGAACGACGAGCGGAGTGACGGCGGCCCAGAGCCACCACTCCGTGAGCGAGCGCTTGATGGAGAGCGTCCAGTTGGCCGGATGGCCGGTCGACTTGTAGGTCAGCGAGTTGCTGACGGCAAAAAAGAGCGCGAGCGCCGTCCAGCCGGTCCAGACCGCCAGCCAGGGACGCACTCTGCTCATCTCATTGCTTCTCCATCTCGGCGATCCGCTGCTTGATCGCGCCGTTCGACGGATCCTTCTCGAGCGCCTGCTTGTATCGCTGCAGCGCCTTCGCCCGATCGCCGGCCGCGCGGTGGATCTCGCCGAGCTGAAAGTCGATCGATGCCGACTTGGGATAGAACTCGCCGTTCATCTCCAGCATCGCGATGGCCGCTGTCGGATCCTTCGCGTCGACGAGCCGCCTCGCGAGCTCGTTGATTTCCCATTCCCCGAAGTCGTACCGGCCCGACAGCGTATCCTCATTCCTCAATTTGCGATAGCGCGCGACCGCCGCGGCGGCCCCGTCTTTCTCGGCGATCTCGAACAGCGTCGTCTGCAGCGTCTTCGGCAGCGGCAGGCCATGATGGCACGTGGCGCACGAGACCTCCACGCGTGGCTCCGCCCGCGACGGCAGCTGCGGCAGGATGGTCTTGTTGATCTGGTCGGTCATCCTGAGCATCGCGCGCGCCTTGAGTTTGGCGGGCTTGTCGTCCGAGGGGAAATCGACGCCCTCCAGCGAGACGCCGTCCCCGCCCGTGTGGCAGTACTGGCATCGGACGCCCAGCGAGAACGAGAATTCGCGCATGCGCTGAATCAGCGCCTGGCGGTCGATGTCGCCGGGAAAGTACTGAAGATTCTTGGCTTTCCACGGCGGCTGGGCCGCTGCAGGCGCGGCCAGCGCGAATGCCGCGGTGAGGGCGAACAGCCGAACGCGCATGGTGATCTCCTCCTGAAGGTTGATGAGAGAGGATGCGCGGCGGCGCGTCGAGGCGCCAGTCTTTCGGGGCGATCCGGTCCGCGCGCGGGGCGAATCGGACGTGGATCGGCTATCGTTCCTCGCGATGGCTTCACCGCGGCCGGTCCGGGCCAGCGCGCCGGGACGCGTCAACCTGATCGGTGAGCACACCGACTACAACGGCGGCTTCGTCCTGCCGGCAGCGATCCCGCAGCGGACATCGGTGGAACTGCGTCCACGTCCCGACGCGGCCGTCGACGTCTGGTCCGCGAACTTCAACGAGCGGAGAGCCTATGTGCTCGGCGAAGAGGCGCGCCGCGGTTCGTGGGTTGACTACGTCCAGGGCATCACCTCGATCCTGGCGGCGGCGGGTCATCGCCTCGGTGGCTTCTCGCTGCGGATCGAATCGGCGGTCCCGGTGGGCAGCGGACTGTCGTCGAGCGCGGCGTTGGAGATCGCCGTGCTGCGCGCGCTTCGCGACGCGTTCGATCTGGCGATCGACGATGTGGAGATGGCCCGGCTCGGGCAGCGCGTCGAGAATGTCTTCGTCGGCGCGCCGGTCGGCATCATGGACCAGATGGCCTGCGCCCTGGCTGACGACACGCATGCGCTGTTCCTCGACGCCCGCACGCTCGAGTACGAGCGCGTGGCCATTCCGGACGCGGCAGCCCTGCTCGTGATCGATTCGGGCGTCGCGCACAATCACGCCGCCGGCGACTATCGGACTCGCCGCGCCGAATGCGAGCGCGCGGCGGCGCTGCTCGACGTGCCCCAGCTTCGCGACGCGAGCGCCGCCGATCTGGCGCGGATCGAGGCGCTGCCGGAACCGCTGCGCCGGCGCGCCCGCCATGTCGTGACCGAGAACGCCCGTGTACTCGAAGCGGTCGCGGCGCTCCGCGCCGGCGATCTTCGCGCGGCGGGCGCGCTCTTTGCCGCCTCCCACGCCTCGATGCGCGACGATTTCGTCGTCTCCGTCCCGGAAGTGGACCTCCTGGTTTCCATCGCCCAACGCCAGCCGGGCGTTCACGGCGCGAGATTGACGGGCGGCGGATTCGGCGGCGCGATCGTCGCTCTCGCGGACCGCGGGTCGGGCCGCGCGACGGCCGATCGGATAGCCGCCGAGTACCGCACCCGCAGCGGCCGCACGGCCACGGTGCTCGTCCCAACGCTCGTCGGCTGACTCCTAGAGAAAGTCAGACCTACCGATTCGGGTGATGTGCACGAACGTGGCCGTTGGTACGATCCGATCGTGCTCCCCGATCCGACCGCCGTTTCCGATCTCGATCTCCTCGACGCCTATTCACGGGCCGTGATCGGCGCGGTCGAGACGGTGGGTCCGGCGGTCGTGCGCGTCGAGAGGGCCGGAGCGCGCGGCTCGGGCGTCATCTTCACGCCTGACGGCTTCGCCCTGACCAACAGCCATGTCGTCGAGGGCGGCGGGCCGCTGGTGGCGACGCTGCCGGACGGACGAACAGTTGGCGCAACCCTGGTCGGGCGCGACGGCTCGAGCGATCTCGCCGTGTTCCGCGTTCACGCGTCCGCTCTTCCATGGGCGCGCCTCGGCGACTCGCGGGACGTGCGCGTCGGACAGGTCGCCGTTGCCATCGGCAACCCGTACGGATTCGATCACACCGTGACGTCCGGCGTGGTCAGCGCGCTTGGCCGATCGCTGCGCGCCCGCTCCGGACGGCTGATGGACGACATCATCCAGACCGACGCGGCGCTCAATCCTGGCAACTCGGGGGGGCCGCTGGTCACGACGCGCGGCGAAGTCATCGGGATCAACACCGCGATGATTCTGCCCGCGCAGGGGATCTGCTTTGCCATCGCCAGCAATACGGTCCGATTTGTCGCGTCGCGCCTGATCCGCGACGGCCGCATCCGGCGCGGCGTGATCGGCGTCGCGGGGCAGCAGACGCCGATCCCCCGAATGCTGGCCCGCGCCCATCGCATGGCCGCAACCGCGGGCGTGCTCGTTACAGCGATCGAGCCGGCGAGTCCGGCGTCGGCTGCCGGGATCGAGGAAGGAGACGTCATCGTCGCATTCGACGGCGTGGCGGTCACCGGCGTCGACGAGCTGCACCGGCTGTTGACCGAGGCCCGCATCGGCACGCCGGCCGAGCTGTCGGTGCTGCGCCGCGGGCGCCTGGCGCGGTTCACCGTCACGCCGGCCGAATCACAGCGCGATTAGGCCTCGGCGGACGGCGCGCCGCACCGCGTCCGTCCGATTGGCCGCGCCGAGCTTGCCGGCGATCGAAGCGACGTGAAACTTCACGGTCTGATCGGAAATGCCCAATCGGTCCGCGATGCCCTTGTTCGAGAGTCCCTGCGCGAGAAGCTCCAGCACTTCCGCTTCACGTGCCGTCAGCGCCTCGACCGGCGCGATTTCATCGGGATCGACCTGAGGCGAATGCAGCAGGAACGCGTCCGCGCGCAGCCCGGCGGCTCGCGCGGCGCTCAAGGTGTCGAATTCGCCGACCGCATCCAGGCCGAGCCGCTCGGACTCCGAGCGAAGTTCGGCGCGTTCGGCGGGACTGCCGATCAGGACCACTCTCATAGCCGCGCACGTTCAGACCCGCTCGCCAATCGTAACCGGCACCGTCAGCGGCGCTCCGCCGCGAATCACCCGAAGCTGAGCCTGGCGGCCGACGCGATCGCCGGTCAGCAGGTCCAGCAGATCCTCGGGCGACGCCAGCGGATGGTCGTCGAGCGCGAGCAGAATATCGCCGACGAGCATGCCGGCGGCCGCCGCCGGGCTGCCCTCGGTGACCGCGACGACGAGCAGCCCTTCGGACTGCGTCGAATCTCCTCTCTGTTTCTCTGGGACGCCTGTCGGCTGCGCCGCGATCCCCAGATAGCCGCGTTTCACCGTTCCGTGCTCGAGCAGCGCGGCGGCGGCGGTCCAGGCGATCCCGGCGGGGATCACGACGGCGAGGCCGCGAATCGCCGCGGCAGTGGCCACGCCGATCAGGTTGCCTTCGGTGTCGACGAACGCGCCGCCTGAAAAGCCCTCGTGCATGGGCGCCGACGTGCGGATCACGTGATCGATCGCGCGTCGTCGGCCAGTCCGCAGGGGTCCGCCGATGACGGAAACGACGCCGGCCGTGGCGGTGATGGCATTGCTCCACGAGCGCGCGATGGCCAGCCCGATATGGCCGACACGCGGCTCGGCCGGCGTGCGGACGATGACGGGGGCGCCGAGGCCCTTGACGCGCAGGACCGCGAGCTGCGTCGACGGATCCCAGCCGGCCAGTTCGCCGTCGAGAGTTTCGCCGTCCTCGCGCCGCACGCGCGCGCGATCGTGTCCGCCGATTCCACGCGTGGTGGTCAACACCACGTCGCTGCCATAGACGAGTCCGCTCACGGGACGCCGCCCGCCATGGACCTGCACGATCGACGGGGCCGCCGCGGCAACCGCGTTCGCCATCTGATTCGAGAATTCAGTCAACATGGGCCCGATCGTCGCAGGATCCGCGGGCGCGCGCATCACCCGAACGGGCGGTATGCTACCGGCAGTCAGGAGGACGCATGGATCGCCGCGAGTTTCTGGAAGCATCGACGGTTCTGGCCGGGAGCGCGCTGCTCGGGCAGCTTCCGGGCGGGCCGGGCGCGGCGCCGCCGATGCTGGGCATTCAGATAGGCGCGGTTTCGTTCGTGGACGAGGGCACCGATCGCGTGCTCGACGGCCTGCAGGAACAGGCCGCGATCAACACGCTGTTCGTCGCCACCTTCACGTACGGGCGCGGCATCGCGGGACGGCAGCTCCCCAATCAGCCGCTGCCGGATCACGGCAAGCAGGAATACGACACGGCGACGTTCCACGGCGGCAACTACGCGACACCGCATCCGCAGTACTACAGGAACACGGCGATCGCGCCGGAGCACGCTCCGGATCACGGCGCGTACGACGTGCTCGCCGACGTCATTCCGAAGGCGCGCCGCCGCAACATGAAAGTGATCGTGTGGTTCGAGGACGTGATCGCGAGCGGCGTACCCGGGTTCGATCGCGCGCGCGAAGTCGTCCTGTCGGGTCCGCCGTCGACGTTCGTCTGCTCCCGCAACCCGAACACCCGCAACTTCTGGCTGGGGCTGGTCGAGGACTACCTGCAGTCGTACGACGTCGACGGCCTGATGTGGGGCAGCGAGCGCCAGGGACCGCTGGGGAACGTGCTCGTGACGAACCACGGCGGCGCGGGCGCGGGCGGACGTCTGGCGTGTTTCTGCCAGTACTGCGTGGACGCCGCGAAGGCGGCCGGCGTCAACGTCGATCGCGCGAAGGACGGCTACACGCAGCTCGCGACGTGGGCCGCGGCGGTGGGGGGCGGGCGGAAGCCCGCCGACGGCGCGTTCGTCACGTTCTGGCGCCTCCTCGTCAAGTACCCGGAGATTCTCGCCTGGGAGCGGCTCTGGAACGAGGCGCTGATCGATACGTACCGGGACATGCACCGCCGCGCGCACGAGATCGCACCCGCGAAGGGCATCGGGTGGCACGTCTGGCACAACAACACGTTCTCGCCGTTCTATCGCGCGGAGCAGGACTACGCGGACTTCACCGCGTACTCCGACTTCCTCAAGGTCGTGATGTACAACCTGTGCGGCGGCGAGCGCCTCGCCCAGTACACGCGAAATGCGTCGCGATCGCTGTTCGCCGATCTGCGGCCAGAGCGGACGCTCGAGCTGACCTACGATCTGCAGCAGTTCCGCGGACCGGCCCTCGACGCGCTCGCGGCGACAGGGCTGCCGGCCGAATACGTCCTCAACGAAACCAGGCGCGCGATTGCCGGCGCGGGGCCGACGATGAAGATCTGGCCGGGCCTCGACGTCGATATCCCGACCGCCGCCGCGAGCAGGAAGACGCGCCCCGAAGACGTGTATGAAGCGGTGAAGGCGGCATTCGCGGGCGGCGCGCACGGGATCCTGCTGTCGCGCAAGTACTCGGAAATGCGGCTCGACAACATCCGCGCGGCAGGGCGTGCCGTGCGGGATCTGAAACTGGCATGACAGCCGGCCGCCGCCTTCCCTTAAGATGGAGCATCGTCACAAACCGACGGCCCGCACGTTTGATCTGAAGGTCTGAATGGTCAGAGTGGCCTTTTCCGGCGTCTGTCTGGCGGCGCTGCTCGCCGCGTCGCTGGAGATCCGGAGTGTCGACGGCAGGATCCTGCGGCCGTTCGACCCGTCGGGGGCCGCAAGCGTGCTCGTGTTCGTCGCGACCGACTGTCCGATCTCGAATGGTTACGCGCCGGAGCTTCAACGCATCTGCCGGGCGTACGCGCCGAAAGGCGTGAGCTGCGTGCTGCTCTACGAAGACGCCGCGGTCACGGCGGACGATGTTCGGAAGCATCTGGCGGAGTATCGATACGCGGGCGGAATTGCGGCCGCCATCGACGCCGACGGCGCGCTCGCGCGACGCGCCGGCGCCTCGGTGACGCCCGAAGTCGCCGTCATCGACAAGCGCGGCGCGATCCGCTACCGCGGCCGAATCGACAATCAATACGAGGCGTTCGGCCGTCCGAGGCGGGTCGTCACCGCGCACGACCTGCAGGAGGCCATCGAGGCCGTCGTCGAGGGTAAACCTGTCGCCGCAGCCGAGACGACGCCCATCGGCTGCTTCATCGTGCCATCCGGTCTGCGGAGAAGATGACCATGACGCGTGTTTCGTCCGTGCTGCTCGCGCCCCTCCTCGTGGGTCTCGTTCTGGTGTGTGCCGCGTCGGTCCGGCCGGCGGCGGCGCCCGTGACGTTCAGCGAGACCATCGCGCCGATTCTCTACGCCAACTGCGTGACGTGCCACCGGCCCGGGGAAGCCGCTCCGTTCCCGCTCATCTCCTATGACGACGTGCGGAAGCGCGGGCGCCAGATCGTCAAGGTGACCAGCTCGCGCTACATGCCGCCGTGGCACGCGGCGCACGGCTTCGGGGACTTCGCGGACGAGCGGCGGCTGACCGACGCGCAGATCGACACCATCGGCGAGTGGGTGAAGCAGGGAATGCCCGAAGGGGATTCCCGCAGGATGCCGAAGCTGCCGGCATTCCCCGACGGCTGGCACCTGGGCACGCCCGATCTCATCCTGCGGATGCCCGTTGCGTACGAGCTTCCGTCCGGCGGTCCCGACGTTTACCGCAACTTCGTAATCCCGACGCACCTGACCGAAGATAAATGGGTGCGCGCGGTCGAGTTCCATCCGAGCGCGCGCAAGGCCGTGCACCACGTGCTTTTCGCGTACGACGCCGGCGGCGCGGCGGCGAAGAGGGACGGCCTCGACGGCAAGCCCGGATACGGCGGCATGGGCTCGGCCGGACTCGGGCCGGCGGGATCGACCGGCCCGCTCGGCGGATGGGCCGTCGGCGCCACGCCGACGTTCCTGCCACCCGGCGTCGCGCTCGTGCTGCCAAAAGGGTCCGACGTCATTCTGCAGATGCACTTTCATCCCACGGGCAAGCTCGAGACGGAGCAGTCGACGATCGGCATCTACTTCGCCGACAAAGCGCCCGACCGGCGTGTCTGGTCGGTGCAGGTGCCCGCGTTGTTTGGATTCGGCGCCGGCATCGACATTCCCGCGGGCGAGAGCCAGTACGTAATCGAGGACTCGCTGACGCTGCCGGTGGACGTGAAAGCGTTCTCGATCGCCGCGCACGCGCACTACATCGCGAAGCAGATGAAGGCGACGGCGACGCTCCCCGACGGCACCGTGCAGCCGCTGCTCTGGATCCAGGACTGGGATTTCAACTGGCAGGATCGATATACGTACAAGACGCCGCTGCTCCTCCCGAAGGGGACGCGGATCGACGCCCGATTGATCTACGACAACTCCGCCGACAATCCGCGCAATCCGAGCGCGCCCCCGAAACAGGTGCAGTGGGGCGAGCAGTCGTTCGACGAGATGGGCAGCGTAATCATCGCCGTGCAGTGCCAGCAGAAGGAAGATGAGCCGGTGCTGCAGAAGGCGTTCGCCGATCGGCTGCGGGCGACGATTGCGCGCGCGCGGGCCAACGGCACACTGCAGCGATACCTCGAGCAGCGCGGGGGCCGAGGCGGCGATCCGCGATAGATCACCGCCTGCCGACATTCGGCTGACGAACATTGTCAGTCCGACAAAGATTTGTCATCGCGCACGCAGGTGCACCGCCGCAAACCGGCCACTTATGGGGTATTCGGGCCCCCCATTCGAGTCCGTCCGCTGGCATTGCCGTTGCTCTCATTACAAAACCGAATGAGACTGCGCAATTCTGCGGGCTTCACGCTGATCGAATTGCTGATCGTGGTGGCGATCATCGGCATCATCGCCGCGATTGCCATACCCGGGCTCGTGAGGGCCCGCATCTCTGGCAACGAAGCCTGGGCGATCGGCTCGCTGCGCGCGATCACCAGCGCGCAGGGTACCTTCTCGGCGAGCTGCGCCGCCGGGCGCTACGCGCAGGCGCTCGACACGCTCGGTACGGGTCCGTCGGGCGGCTCGGCCTTCCTCAGTCCCGATCTCGCGCAGGCGCCGAGCGTCACCAAGAGCGGATTCACTGTGTCGATGAGCGGCACAGGCGCCAGCGGGTTCATCGCGTGCAACGGCGCCGCGAACCTCGCGTCCGGGTTTCACGCGTGGGCCGATCCGATTTCAGCGACGACCGGGACGCGCCACTTCTTCGTCAACAGCACGGGCACGCTCTGGCAGGCGACCTCGGCCCTGGGCGTGTCCGGCAGCGACACGTCGGCCCCGTCGGGCGGCACGCCGATTCAGTAGGCGCGATCCCGCGCCGATCGTTTAGTCCCGGATCAAGTGAATGTTGTCAGACCGGCGGGCGCATCGGAGCGCCTGCCTCGCCACAGCTGCGCCGCAGCGAAGGCGGCGGGGCCCGCGTGTACGGGGACTACGGCCTTGTGGACGTTACCTGTCCCACGGCGTCGTGCGAGGTGAGGTGCGTGGCGACCGCCGCCAAGAACCCCAGCACCAGCAACGCCCCGACCGCTGCTCCAATTGTTTTGACCACAGCCCCTCCCGTTGGTGGGGCTCAATGGGCAAGGGGCGTGCCTGTGATCTCCTGCCGCTAACTCGCAGGTCGACCATAGGTTAGGGCGATTGTGCCCGCGGCGCACAGCCGCCGCGATCGACGAATTTGGTCGATCGGTCACATCTTTGTGAGGCGCCCGGCCGGCTTGACACACATCGATAAACGATGCATCGTGACCCAGATGCGGAACAAGGCGTCGATCAGTTCGGAACTGCTGCCCGGCACGCTCGAGATGCTGATCCTCAAGACGCTGACCCGCGGGCCGGCGCACGGCTACGCCGTCGCGCGGCATCTGGAACAGACCTCCGCCGATGTGCTCCAGGTCGGCGAGAGCTCGCTCTATCCGGCGCTGCAGCGGCTGCTCGTCAGCGGCTGGGTAACGGCCGAATGGGGCGAGACGGACACCGGACGTCGCGCGCGCTTCTACTGCATCACCGCCGCCGGCCGCAAGCGTCTGTCCGCGGAGGCCGAGGGCTTTCTGCGCGTGGTGAATGCCATCGCGGCGATCATGCAGACGGGATGACGCCGTGTGGACGCGTCTGCGCAACAAGCTGCGCTATCTCCTGCGCGGCACGACGATCGATCGCGATCTCGCGCAGGAGCTCGAGTTCCATCGCGACATGCTCACCGAGGATCAGCAGCGGCTCGGGTACAGCCGCGGGACGGCCGTCCTGAATGCGAGGCGCAAGATGGGGAACACGACGCTCATGGCGGAGCACGCCCGCGACGCCTGGATCATCGGCTGGCTCGATACACTCGTCCGCGACGTGCGGTACGCGCTGCGCTCCTTTGCGCGCCATCCGGCGTTCACGCTCGTCGCGCTGCTGACGCTGTCGCTCGGCATCGGCGCGAACACGGCCATCTTCCGCCTCGTGGACACGGTGATGCTGCGCGCGCTGCCGGTGCAGCATCCCGAGGAGCTCCTCGAGATTCGCGGATCGTTCTCGTACTTCCGCTTCGAGCAGCTCCGAGACCGCAACGAGGTGTTCAGCGGAACCATCGGCGCGCGCGCGGTTCCCGATGTCGACGTGAGCGTCGGCGCGCAGTCGCTCGGCCGCGTCTCGGCCGATCTCGTCTCCGGCAACTACTTTTCGGTCCTCGGCGTCCGGCCGGTGCTGGGGCGCCCGATCGCGCCCGATGACGATCGGGCGGCGGGCTCGGGTCCCGTGGCGGTGATCAGCTACGGTCTCTGGCAGCGCGCGTTCGCGCGATCGCCCGACGTGCTCGGGCGGACCATTCGGTTCCGCGGCGGCAACTTCGGCGGCGGCACGAGCGGCTTCGAACCGGAGGCGCCCGGCCTGCGGCGTCCCGACGCCGCGACGCTGACCATCGTCGGGGTCGCCCCTCCGGATTTCTTCGGCGAAACCGTCGGCAAGCTGATCGACGTCTGGGTCCCGATCACGATGCAGCCGGTGCTCTGGCCGGGCCGCGAATGGCTGACGCGCCGTACCGCGTCCTGGGTCAACATCATGGGGCGGCTTCGGCCGGGCATCACCGAGATTCGGGCCCGGGAGAGCCTGTCGCGGGTCTATCGGCAGATCCGGGCCGATGAAATCGGACCGAAGATCACCGAGCAGCAGCGGCGCAATCTCGCGAATGCGAGGCTGACCGTCGAGTCGGGCGAGAAGGGATTCTCGCAGTTGCGTCGGCAGTTCTCGCAGCCTCTGCTGATTCTGATGAGCGTCGTCACGCTCGTGCTGTTCATCGCGTGCCTGAATGTGGCGAACCTGCTGCTGGCGCGCGCGACCGCGCGGCGACAGGAGATTTCGATGCGGCTGTCGCTCGGCGCGAGTCGCGGGCGGCTGGTGCGGCAGCTCCTGACCGAGAGTCTGCTCCTTGCGGGGACCGGCGGCGCGATCGGCGTCCTGCTGGCCACCGCCGGCGCGCAGGTCCTGCTCAAGATGGTGTCGGGCGATACGAACCAGATCGTCCTGAAGCTGTCGCCCGATTGGCGCATCGTGGGCTTCACCGCCGGCCTGTCGATCCTGAGCGGCGTCCTGTTCGGTCTGATTCCGGCGCTCCGCGGCACGCGAAAGGATCTTCAGTACGCGCTGAAAGACGCGGCGCGCATGGCCGGCGGCCGCCGGGGCGGCGCGGCGAAAACGCTCGTCGCCGTGCAGATCGCGGTGTCGCTGGTGCTGCTGGTCGGCTGCGGCCTCTTCCTGCGCACGCTGTTCAATCTTCAGGCCGAGTCGGTCGGCTACGATCGCGCGGGGCTCGTGCTCGTGCGCGTCGATCCCGTCGCGGCGGGCTACAAAGGAGACGAGATCGGCCGCGCGGCCGTCGAGCTGAGGCACCGCCTGGCGGCGCTGCCTGGCGTCAGGTCGGCGACCTTCTCCGAGAACGGATTGTTCAGCGGCACGGAATCGGGCACGCCGATCGTCGTCGAAGGCTTCAAGCCCGCCGGCGACGACGACCGGATCGCGCGGTTCGATCAGGCGGGTCCAGGATATTTTACCGATGTCGGGATTCCGGTGGTCCTCGGCCGGGATTTCGACGAGCGCGACGCGGCCGGCGCCCCGCGTGTGGCGATCGTCAACGACACGATGGCGCGGTTCTATTTCCCGAACCAGAACCCGGTCGGCCGCCATTTCCAGGTGACGGGCCCGAGCGACGTTACCCTCGAGATCATCGGCGTCGCGCGCGACGCGCAGGATCACGATCTGCGCGACGCCCCGCTCCGGCGTTTCTACGTTTCGTACATGCAGCCGATCGACGGGATCACGACCGCCAACTTCGAGATTCGCACGAGCGGCGCGCCGGGGGCGCTGTTCGGCCCCGTGCGAAGCGAGATCGCGCGCTTCGATCCGAAGCTGCAGATCCTGAGCCTGAAGACCGCGCAGGCGCTCGTCGACGAAAGCATCGTCACCGAGCGGCTGATCGCGAAGCTCTCCGCTTTTTTCGGCGCTCTTGCGGTTCTCCTCGCGGCGATCGGGCTGTACGGCGTCATGTCGTACACCGTGGCGAGGCGGACGAGCGAAATCGGCATGCGCATGGCGCTGGGCGCGTCGCAGGCGTCGGTCGCGTCCATGATCCTTCGCGAGATTCTGGTGCTGGTTGCCCTGGGGAGCCTGATCGGGGCCATCGCCGCGCTCGGTCTCGCGCGCTTCGTCGAGAGTCTGATGTTCGGATTGAACCCCCACGATCCGCTGACGCTCGTGGCGTCGGCCGCGGTGCTGCTGATGGTAGGCCTGATCTCCGGGTACCTTCCGGCGCGTCGGGCCGCGCGCATCGATCCAATCGTCGCACTGCGCACGGAATAGCCGCCACGGACCGCACGGACGACACCGGCATTCCTGCCTGGGCGCGTTCGCACGGCGGGATCGGCCGGGCGTCCGATCCCGTGTAAGCTGGACGCACCGTGCTCGACGATTCCGCCGGCGACATCATCGACGCGCATCCGCCCCGCGGTGGGGGCCGCCGCGCCGGGCTCCTCCTCCTCCTCGTCCTGTTTGCCCTGCTGATCGGCGGCGGAACCGCGCTCTCGTACTACGTCGATGCGCTCTGGTTCGGCTCCCTCGGCTACGCCGACGTCTTCTGGAAGACGCTCGATTTCCAGAGCGCGATCTTCGGATTCTTCACGGCCGCGACCTTCGCCGCGCTGTACGGAGCGTTCCTCGCGCTGAAACCGACATCGTTCGGGACCTTCGGCTCCGACGAATTCCTGATCGTCAACGGCAGGCCCGTGCGGCTGCCCGTCGGTCCCGTGCTCCGCGTCATGGCGCTTCTCGGATCGCTGGTGATCGCGCTGGGCACCGGGGCTGGCATGGGTTCCGACTGGCCGACCTTTGCGCTCTGGTGGTACGGGCGGTTGTCGCAGTTGCCGGCGGCGCCGGCCGCGGATCATGCCGTCGATCCGATTTTCGGCCGTCCGATCGCCTTCTACCTGTTCACGCTCCCTGCGTGGGAACGCATCGCGGGATGGCTCATGACGATCGCCATTCTGTCGCTGCTGATGGCCGCCTTCTTTGGCGTCGTCACCGCGGGGGGAGAGGCCTTCCGGGGGCGCGCCGGCCGGAAGGGGCTGCGCGGATCGCGCGGCCTGGCGCTGACCTGGGCCTTCGTGCTGCTGGCGCTCGCCGCGCAGATCTGGCTCGGGCGGTTCGAGCGGCTCTTCGACGATCACACGATTTTCGCCGGCGTCACCTACACCGAGGCGCACGTCACGCTTACCGGGATGCTCGTCGTGTCGATCGCTCTCGTCGCCGGCGCGGGAATCGCCGCGGCCGGCGCGTTCAGGCCGCTGCGGCTCAGATGGCTGGCGGCGGCGATTCTGCCGGCGGCGGCCTGCTATCTCGCGGCGGGCGCCATCGGCGGGTACGTCAACGGATTCATCGTCAAGCCGAACGAGCTCGTGCGCGAGCAACCCTACATCTCCAACAACATCACGTTCACCAGACAGGCGTACGGCCTGAACCGGATCGCGCAGCGCGCCTTTCCGGCGGAGACGACCATCGAAGCCGCCGATCCGGCCGCCAATCAGTCGACGCTGCAGAACATCCGGCTCTGGGACTGGCGCGTGCTCCAGGACACGCTGCGGCAGCTCCAGGAGATCCGGACCTATTACGACTTTCCCGACATCGACATCGATCGCTACGTGATGGGCGGTCAGACGCGGCAGGTCATGCTGGCGACGCGCGAGCTGAACGTCACCAAGCTGCCCGAGAGCAGCCGCAACTGGATCAACGAGAAGCTGATTTACACGCACGGCTACGGCGTGACGATGAACTATGTGAACGGCTTTACGCCCGAAGGGCTGCCGACGCTGCTCCTGCGCGACATGCCGGTCCAGAGCACGGCGCCCGGCCTGAACGTCACGCGTCCGGAGATCTATTTCGGCGAGATGACCGACACCGACGTCTACGTCAAGACGCGGCAGCAGGAGTTCAACTATCCGCAAGGGCAGACCAACAGCCTGACCTCGTACGCGGGATCAGGGGGAATCGTCCTCGGCGGCTTCTTCCGGCGCCTGCTCATCGCCTTCGATCGCGGCGACATCGGCAAACTGCCCTTCAGCGACGACGTGACGGCGGAGAGCCGGCTGCTGATGCGGCGCAACGTGCGCGCACGCGCCGCCGCGCTGGCGCCCTTTCTCACGTTCGACCCCGATCCCTACATCGTCATCGGGGCCGACGGACGGCTGTCGTGGATCATGGACGCGTTCACCGTCTCGGACCGGTATCCGTATTCACGCGCGTATACGCTCGAAGGCGCCCGGATCAACTACCTGCGCAACAGCGTCAAGGCCGTGGTCGACGCCTACAACGGAACGACGACGTTCTATGTCTTCGATGCGGCGGATCCGATCGTCGCGGCCTACCGCGCCGTCTTCCCGTCGCTCTTCAAGGACGCTTCGGCGATGCCCGCGGATCTCCGCGCGCACATCCGTTATCCGGAGCTCCTGCTGACGCTGCAGGCGGAGGTGTACGGCCTCTACCACATGACCAACCCCGAGGTGTTCTACAACCGCGAGGACCTGTGGACCGTGGCGACCGACGTCGCGACCACGCAGCAGCGCGACAAGGAAATATCCGTCATGGAGCCGAACTTCGTGCTGATGACGCTGCCGGGCGAATCGAACGTCGAGTTCGTCGAGATGCTGCCGTTTTCGCCGGCGAACCGCAACAATCTGATCGGATGGATTGCCGGCAGAAGCGACGGCGACCATTACGGCGACGCGATCGTGTACGACTTTCCAAAGACCCGGCTCGTCGACGGACCGCTGCAGATCGAAGCGCGCATCGATCAGAACGCGCAGCTGTCGGGGCAGCTCTCGCTGTGGAACCAGCAGGGCTCGCACGTCCGGCGGGGCGGACTGCTGGTGATTCCCATCGGCCGCGCGCTGCTGTACGCGGAGGCGATCTACCTGCAGGCGGAACGCAGCCCGATGCCGGAGCTGCGTCTCGTCGTGCTCGCCATGCAGGATCGGCTCGCGTACGCGCCGACGTTCGAGGCGGCGCTCGCCGGACTCTTCGGCGCTGCGGCGCCCGGCGGGGCGGGCGGCGTCCCCGCGGCGCCGCCGTCAGCGGCCTCCGCGTCTCCAACCGCGCCGGCGGCGATCCAGGCCGATGTTCAGGAGCTGATTGCGAGAGCGTCGAAGGATCTGTCCGACTACCAGCGCCTCACGGCGGAGGGGCGCCTCGCCGAAGCCGGCCAGAAGCTCGAGGAACTGAAAAAGACCCTCGACGAATTGAACAACCGACGTCGATAGGGCCGGCCGTGGGGATGTGAAGGCGTCCGCTTTGCATCCGCTCCCGCATGCTGCCGCGGCGCGGCTCGGCTGTAGTGATTTGCGCGGCGTTTGCGCTCCTCGTGACGGCGACCATCACGTGGCCGCGATCCGGAGCAGCGGGTCCACGCCAGCCGCTTGATTTCAGTCACCGCGCGCACATCCTCGCGGACAAGCTCGACTGCGAGTACTGCCACAGCACCGCCCGGCGCTCCGCGCGCGCGGGCGTACCCGCCCTCGAACGCTGCATGGGCTGCCACCGCTTCGTCGCAACCGCGCATCCTGATGTCGTCACGCTGACACGCTACTGGAATCGGCGCGAGCCGATCGCCTGGGTACAGGTGAACGTGTTGCCGCGATTCGTCCATTTCACCCACGAGGCTCACGTGCGGGCCGGGGTTGCGTGCCAGCAGTGCCATGGCCGCGTCGAGGACATGGATCGCGTCGCTCCGGCGCACGAATTGACGATGGGATGGTGTCTCGATTGCCATCGAAGCCGGCAGGCTCCCGTGGACTGTCTCACCTGTCATTACTGATCCCATGACGATAGGACGCCGCGATTTTCTGAAAGTCATCGGCGCCGTGAGCGGCGCCGCCGCCTCGCAGCGATGCTCGCCCGCGCCGATCGAGACGCTGATTCCGTATCTCGTGCCGCCGGAGAACATCGTGCCCGGCGAGGCCTCGTTCATCGCGACGACGTGCCGTGAGTGTCCCGCCGGCTGCGGAATGCTCGCCAAGACCGTCGACGGTCGTGTCATCAAGGTCGAGGGCAATCCCCGCCATCCTGTCAACGCCGGCGCCCTGTGCGCGCGCGGCCAGGCATCGATCCAGTCGCTGTACGATCCGGACCGCCTCCGAGGACCCCTGACACGCGGACGCGACGGGCAGCTCCGGGCGATCACCTGGGACGAGGGCGAAGCGCGGCTGGCGGCGGCGCTCCGTGACGCGCGCGCCCGCGGCCGCAATCGCGTCGCCTGGGTCGGCCGGCTCGAGACCGGATCGCTGGAACGGCTCGTCCGCGACTGGCTCGCGCTGTTCGACAGCGATCGGCGGCTGTTCTTCGAGACCTTCGATTTCGAACCGCTGCGGCGCGCGTCGGGGATTGTCGTCGGACGCCCGGAGATTCCACGTTACCGCTTCGATCGCGCGAACTTCGTGCTGTCGTTCGGCGCCGACTTCCTGGAAACGTGGCTGTCGAACGTGGAGTTCATGCGCGAGTACGCGGCACTGAGGCGGCGCCGCGCCGCCGGGGGAGAGGCTTCCTTCGTAATGGCCGCGCCACGCCTCTCGCTGACGGGACTCAACGCCGACGAATGGATGCCGGTGAAACCCGGCGGTGAAACGGCGCTGGCCCTGGCGATCGCTCACGCGATCGTCGCCGAGGATCTCTTGGATGCGCGTCTGCGGCCGCACCTCCCGTGGATGCGGTCTGCGCTCGCCTCCTTTGCACCGGAGGCCGTCCAGTCGCTCACGGACGTTCGTCCCGACGACGTCCGGCTGCTCGCGCGTCAGTTCGTGAGCGCCACGCCATCGCTCGCCGTCGGCGGCGGAGCGTCGGCCAGGGACGCTCGAGCCGACGCGCTCGAAATCGCCGTGCTGCTCTTGAATGCCGTCGCGGGGAACCTCGATCGGACCGTCACCTTCGGCGGCGCCTCCGCCCTGGACGCGCTGGCGACTCCAGGCGACATGCGTTCGCTCGCCGCCGCGATGGCGCGGGGCGAGATCGATGTGCTGTTGATCCACCATGCGAACCCGGCGTATACCCGTCCATCCGGTGATCTCGAGGCCGCGCTCGCGCACGTGCCGCTGATCGTCAGCTTCGCATCGTCGCCGGATGAAACGACCGCACATGCGCATCTCATCCTTCCCGATCATCATTCACTCGAGAGCTGGGGAGACTACGCGCCGCGTGAGGGAGTCGAGGGGCTGCTGCAACCCGCGATGACGCCGATCCTGGAGACGCGCGCAACCGGTGACGTACTACTGCGCGTGGCGAGAGGAGTCGATGGCGGCCCGCCCCCAGCGCTGTCCGTCGATAGTTGCGCTTCGTATGTGGCGGCGTCCTGGGGCCAGTCGAACCCCGCGGATGAGGGATGGACGACCGCATTGAAGAGCGGCGGGCGCTTCTCGGAGGCCGATGAAATCCCCGTGACGATTCGCGATTTCAGGGCGGTAATTCCCTCCGTGTCTGAACCAGCCGTCGCGGCCGCCGGACTCACCCTGATCGCCTTTCCATCTCCGTTCATGTACGACGGGCGATCCGCGAATTGCTCGTGGCTGCAGGAAATCCCGGATCCCGTGAGCCACACCGTGTGGAACGGATGGATCGAGATCCATCCTGACACCGCGCATCGGCTCGGGCTCGCGCAGGACGACCTCGTCACCGTGCAGACAGCGCACGGGCGCGCCACGGCGGCGGTTCGCGTCTACGAGGGTGTCAGGCCGGACCTCGTCGCGATGCCGATCGGGTACGGGCGCACTGCCGGCCTGCGGCACGCGGAGAATCGAGGTGCTCGCGTCGCAGAGCTCCTGCCGCCCGACGGTGCGTCGTGGAGGACCGACGGCGTTTCCCTGTCGCGCGTCGGTGGGCGGCGCCTGATCGTGCTGCAGTCTACGACGGAGCCGTCCACGAGTCGTCCGGCTCTCGCGCAGACGTCGACGGCGTCCGCTCCGACCGAGGGCCATGAAAAGGAACCGCCGCCGGCGGATCTGTATCCGCCGCACGCGCACCTGCAGCATCGCTGGGGCATGGCCATCGATCTGAATGCCTGCACGGGCTGCAGCGCGTGCGTGGCCGCGTGTTATTCCGAGAACAACATTCCGGTGGTCGGCGAACGCGCCTGCGCGGAAGGGCGCGAGATGTCATGGATTCGAATCGAGCGCTACGACGCGCCTCGCGCGCAGCGCGGCGGCCGTCGACGATTCGAATCGGTCTTTCTGCCCATGCTCTGCCAGCAGTGCGACGAGGCGCCATGCGAGGCCGTCTGTCCGGTCTACGCGACGTATCACAATCCGGAAGGGCTCAACGCGCAGGTGTACGTGCGCTGCATCGGCACCAGGTTCTGTTCCAATAACTGCCCTTACAAGGTCCGCCGATTCAACTGGGCACGACCGTCGTGGCCCGCGCCGCACCAGATGGCGCTGAACCCGGACGTCACTGTTCGCAGCGCCGGCGTGATGGAGAAGTGCTCGTTTTGTGTTCAGCGGATTCACGCCGGCAAGAACGCGGCGGCGCGCGAGGCGCGGACCCTGCGCGACGGAGACATCGTTCCGGCCTGCGCGCAGACGTGTCCGGCCGACGCAATCGTCTTTGGCGATCTGCACGATCCATCGAGCCGCGTGGCGCGGCTGGCGCAGGACTCCCGCGGCTATCACGTCCTCGAGGAGCTCAACACCAGGCCGGCCATTACGTACTTGAAACGCATCATGCCGGAGTCGAAGGGGTAGCGCATGCCGGGTCCGTCGCTATCGCCGTCGTTTCAGCGGGTCACCGACGATGTGCTCCGGACGTTCACCTGGACCCGCGTCGGATGGTTCGCATACTGGGGGGCGGTCGGGCTCTGCGGGTACGGGTGGTCGATCGCGGCGGTTCTCTGGTGGTACCAGATGCGCGCCGGCCTGCACGTCACGGGGCTCGACCATCCCGTCATGTGGGGCGTCTACATCGCCTCGTTCGTGTTCTGGATCGGCATCGCGCACTCCGGCACTTTCATTTCCGCCATCCTGTTCCTCTTTCGCGCGACGTGGCGCACGGCGATCGCGCGCGCCGCGGAGACGATGACGATCGTGGCGCTCATGACGGCGGTCATCTTTCCAGTGCTGCACCTCGGGCGTGCGTGGAGAGCGTACTGGCTGATTCCGTACCCGAACGAGCGCGGACTCTGGATCAACTTCAGCTCCCCGCTCATCTGGGACGCCGTCGCCATCGCGACGTACTTTCTCGTCAGCGTGCTGTTCTGGTATCTCGAGCTGGTGCCCGATTTCGCCGTGGTCCGCGACCGCTCCGAGGGCCGCCAGCGACGGATATTCCGGCTTCTGGCCCTGGGCTGGTCCGCGACCGCCGGGGAGTGGCGCGCCTATCGCAAGGCATACGGTCTCCTCGCCGCTGTGATTACCGCGCTGGTCGTCTCGGTGCACAGCATCGTGTCGTGGGACTTCGCCGCGGCGATCCTGCCAGGCTGGCACAGCACGATCTTCGCCCCGTACTTCGTCGCGGGCGCCATCCTGTCCGGCCTGGCGATGGTTCTCACGCTCATCATCCCCGCGCGCGCGCTCCTTGGGGCGCAGCGATACATCACGATCGAAGCCCTGGGCAAGGTCGCCGGCCTCATCGTCGCCTTGTCGTTGATTCTCACGTATTCGTACGTGATGGAGGCGTTCTTCGCTCTTCGCGGCACTCACCCGGTCGAGCGCGACAGCTATCTATTCCGCGTCGCCGGCCCGCCGTGGCCGTTGTTCTGGACGACGATGGTGTGCGTGTCGATCGCGCCGCTGATGTTTCTGGCCGAGCGGGTGCGCCGGAGTCTGACGGCCCTCTTCTGCATCGGCCTCGCAATCAATGCCGGCATGTGGATCGAGCGATTGATGATCGTCACGACGTCGCTCGCCCATGACTTCGATCCCTACGTCTGGGGTGTTTACCGACCGACCGTCGTCGAGCTTGCGATTGTCGGGGGCAGCGGGTGCTGGTTTCTCTTCTGGTTCCTGCTCCTGCTCGGACACATTCCGGCGATTCCCATCGCGGAGACGAAGGAGAACATGCAGGAGGCGGAACGTGCCTGAGGGATGGCGCGGCGATCCGGCATCCGCGGCGGTGCTCGCCCTCTTCGAACGGCGCGATTCGCTGTTGACGGCGGTCCGGACACTCAGGACGCTCGACGCCGGAACGCTGACGGCGTTCGCTCCCGCGTACGACGAAGAGCTGGTCGAGCTCACGACGAACGGTTCGTCGGCGGTCGAGATCGCGGCGCTCGTCGGTGCGCTCGCCGGCTGTCTGGCGGGGTTCGCCCTGCCGTTCTGGATGAGGGGGCAGTGGCCGACGCTCATTGTCAGCGGGAAGCCGTTGATGTCGATTCCCCCGCTCGTCCTCGTCGCCTTCGAGCTGATGCTGCTGCTTGCCTCGTGCGGCATCGTCGCGGCATTCCTCCGACGCTGCGCGATGTCTCGGCGCCGCAGCGCCGTCGCATCCGATCCTGCATTCACAGACTCGCGGTACGGCTTGCTCGTCCGCTGCGATCCACCGCGGGCGGCGGGGACGATCGATCTGCTTCGCGAGGCCGGAGCGCTCGAATGCCGAATCGTCTGATCCACATCGGCGCGGTTCTCGG
>DATJFE010000063.1:0-19319 GCA_035495955.1 Vicinamibacterales bacterium
TGGTATCACAAGCGGCTGGCCGCGGATCTGCAGGCGAAATCGCTGAAGCAGGTCGCCGACGAGGCGCGGACCTTTGCGACGGGCGAATACGCCACGACGCTGCTGAAAGGAAATTCGCTCGGCGACGCCGAGCGCAGGGCGGTGGCGCAGAAGATCGCGAGGCTGACGGGGCTCTCCGCGGATTACGTCGAGCGCACGAACCTGAGGATCGATCCCGGCCGGTTCCGCAAGGAACTCCTGCGCGACAAACGTCTCGTGGTCGGCCGGCTCGACACGCGCTATACCGCAACGGACGTGGACGCCGCCGGCGAGCAGGAAGAATTCGATCCGTCGAACGCCGCGCTGCAGGGCGCCTACACGGCCATGTTCAGCGATTACGTCAGGAACGAGCTGAAGTGGGAGAGCGACCTTCATTACGACTCGATGGGCAACGTGCGTCCCTGGACCTACGTGCAGAACGGCTACATGGACATGACCGAGCCCCTGCGGCAGACGATGGCGAAGAATCCCTACCTGAAGGTCCGCGTCGAGGCCGGCTACTTCGACATGGCGTGCGTGTTCATGGGCGCCGAAATCAACTTCTGGCATCTCGGCTACGACACGGTGTTCACCGATCGCGTGTCGTTCTCGTATTACGAGGGGGGGCACATGATGTACACGCGCCCCTCCGCGCACAAGGCGCTGAAGAACGACATCGCGAAGTTCATCGCCGACACCAGCGCCGCAAAGACGCGCGCGGGGACGCAGCATTAGAGAACGGCCGCGAAGCACGCTTCCGCGATCTTCGCTGTGCAAGACTGCACACTAAACGCGCGGGAGGGGCTGTACGATCGGCCATGCCCGAATCGCGGAGCCTTTCCGCCCACAGGACGGCAGGCGCGCCGGGCATCGCCCTGCTCGGCAATCACCTGCCTCGCCGCTGCGGCATCGCCACCTTTACCACGCATCTGGCCCAGGCAATCGCGGACGCCCGCCCCGGCGCCGACTGCTTCGTACTGGCGATGAACGATGCGGGGCACCATCATGCGTATCCGTCCCGCGTCCGCTTCGAAATCGCCGAGAACGATCTCGCGTCGTACCGCCGCGCCGCGGATTTCCTGAACGTCGGCAGCGCCGACGTGCTGTCCGTACAGCACGAGTACGGCATTTTCGGCGGACCGGCCGGCGGCCACGTCCTCGCCCTGCTGCGCGACCTGCGGATGCCGATTGTGACGACGCTGCACACGATCCTGGCCGAGCCCGGCGCGGCGCAGCGCACGGTGCTGGACGAGATGGCGCGCCTGTCCGAGCGCCTCGTCGTCATGAGCCAACAGGGTGCGGATCTGCTCCGGCAGGTGCACCGCGTCCCGGACGCAAAGATCGACATCATTCCGCACGGCATCCCCGCGGTGCCCCTCGCCGGCGCCGGCAGCAAGGATCGCCTCGGCGTCCAGGGGCAAACCGTCCTGTTCACGTTCGGACTCCTGTCGTCCGACAAGGGCATCGAATACGTCATCGACGCGCTGCCCGCGATTTGCGCCGTCCATCCGGACACCGTCTACATCGTGCTGGGCGCGACGCATCCGCACGTCGTCGAGCGGGAGGGCGAGACCTACCGGTTGATGCTCGAGCACCGCGCGCAGCGGCTCGGCGTCGCCGATCACGTGATCTTTCACGATCGCTTCGTCAGCCAGGAAGAGCTCGTCGACTTCCTGTCGGCGGCCGATATTTACATCACTCCGTATCTCCAGCCCGCGCAGATCACGTCCGGCACGCTGGCGTACGCCGTCGGAGCGGGGAAGGCCGTCGTCTCGACGCCGTATCTGTACGCGCGCGAGATGCTCGCGGACGGCCGCGGCGTGCTCGTGCCGTGGCGCGATGCCGCGTCGATCGCGCGTGAAGTCATCGACCTGATCGGTGACGAGAGCAGGCGGCACGCGCTGTCGCTGCGCGCCGCGGAATATGGGCGCAGCATGCTCTGGCCGGCGGTTGCGGACAGGTACCTCGAGAGTTTCACGCGGGCCGGTGCGGAACATGCCGCGCGTCGGCGGACGTCCTTTCAGGCGCAGACGCTTGCAAAGCGCCCCGTCAGACTGCCTGACATCGCGCTCGGACACGTGCGCCTGATGACCGACGACACCGGCATGCTGCAGCACGCCATGTTCTCGGTGCCGCGCTACGCGGAAGGATACTGCCTCGACGACAACGCGCGCGCGCTGATGCTGATGGCCCGGATCGAGGACGCCGGGACCGACGAGGGGCCCGCCGTGCGCGCGATGGCGTCGCGATACCTGGCCTTCGTCAGCGACGCCTTCAACGGGCGCACCGGACGGTTCCGGAACTTTCTGAATTACTCCCGCGCGTGGACCGAGGAGCACGGCTCGGAGGATTGTCACGGCCGCGGACTGCAGGCGCTCGGGACCGTTGTCGGCCGCGCCCGCGATCCCGGGCGCCGGAGCCTCGCGGGCAGTCTCTTTCATGCGGCGCTGCCGGCGGTGTCCGGATTCCGGAGTCCGCGCGCCTGGGCATTCACCCTGCTCGGGATCGACGAATACCTTCACGCGTTCCACGGGGACAGGAGCGTGCAGGCGGTCGGCCAGGCCCTTGCCGAGCGCTTGATGGATCTGTTCGGGCGCGTCAGCCGTCCCGACTGGCCGTGGTGCGAAGACGGCCTGACCTACTGCAACGCCCAGTTGCCGGCCGCGTTGATCGTGTCCGGCGCCTGGCTCGAACGGCCGGAGATGATCGCGACGGGCAGCCGATCGCTCGAGTGGCTCGCCTCGGTTCAGCGTTCGGCCGACGGGTATTTCGCGCCGGTCGGATCGAACGGCTTCTACAGCCGGGGGACGGCCCCCGCGATCTTCGATCAGCAGCCCGTCGAGGCGGGATCGATGGTCTCGGCGTGCCTCGACGCGACGCGGATCGACGGCGATCCGCGGTGGGCGTCGTACGCGCGCCGTGCGTTCAACTGGTTCCTCGGCGAAAACCACCTGCATGCCTCGCTCTACGATCCGCTCACGGGGGGGTGCCGCGACGGCCTCCACGCCGATCGCGTGAACGAGAATCAAGGCGCGGAATCGACGCTGGCGTTTCTGCTCGCGCTGAGCGATATGCACGCGAGCGAGCGCGTCGACGCCGCTGTGCCTGCACTGATCGGAGCCGGCCTGTGACGCTCGTCATGCCCCGTCACCAGACGCTTTTCGAACGTCACGTGTCGAACCCGATCCTCACCGCCGCGGACTGGCCGTATCCGGTCCATACCGTCTTCAATCCGGGCGCCATCCGGCTCCATGATGGCACGACGCTGCTGCTATGCCGGGTCGAGGATCGCCGTGGCCTCTCGCACCTGTCCGCCGCGCGTTCCGTCAACGGGGTCGACGGCTGGCAGATCGATGCCCAGCCGACACTCTGGCCGGATCCCGCCCGCTACCCGGAAGAACTCTGGGGCATCGAGGATCCCCGCATCACGTACGTGCAGGACCTCGGGCAGTACGCGATCGCCTACACGGCGTTCAGCAGGGGAGGACCGGGCGTCGCGCTCGCGCTCACCCGCGACTTCGTGTCGTTCGAACGGCTCGGGCTCGTCATGCAGCCCGACGACAAGGATGCCGCGCTGCTGCCGCGCCGGATCAACGGCAGCTACGCGCTGCTGCACCGTCCGATAGCCGAGAACGCCGCGCACATCTGGATCTCCTATTCGCCGGACTTGCGCAATTGGGGCGCGCACCGGGTCGTGCTTCAGGCGCGCCGCGGAGGCTGGTGGGATGCGAACAAGATCGGACTGTCGCCGCCGCTGATCGAAACGCCCCGCGGGTGGTTGATGATCTATCACGGCGTCCGCCGCACGGCGGCGGGATCGCTCTATCGGCTCGGCCTGGCGCTGCTGAGCCTCGAAAACCCCGAGCACGTCCTGCTGCGCGGCGATTCCTGGATCTTCGGGCCTGAAGCGGAGTACGAGCGCACCGGCGACGTCGGCAACGTCGCCTTCCCCTGCGGCTACGTCATCGCGCCCGACGGCGACACGATTCAGCTCTATTACGGCGCGGCCGACACGAGCATCGCGCTCGCCACCGGAAGCATTCGTCACCTGCTGGCCTGGCTCGACGAGTTCGGCAGAAGCTGAGGCCTCGGGGAAGGCCTGTACCCTTCTGCACACCTCCCGCGCCCTAAACGTGCCATCCTTCTGACATGTCTCGAAAACCCTCGCTTTCCGTCGCCAGGGCGGCCAAGGCGAGCCCGTTCTTCGACGTACAGGCATTCCTCACGTCGTCGGTAGTGTCGAAATCCGTCGGGGAGTTCGCGCGGGGAGAAACGATCTTCACACAGGGCGATGCCGCCGAGCACGTCATGTACATTCAATCCGGCGGCGTCAAGCTGTCGGTGCTGTCGAAGAGCGGCCGGGAAGCCGTGGTGGCGATGCTCGGCCCAACCGACTTCTTTGGCGAGGGCTGCCTGGCGGGACAGCCCTTCCGGATGGGAAGCGCGACCGCGCTGACGCCGAGCGTGATCCTGATGGTCGCCAGGGAGCAGATGGTCCGTCTGCTCCACACCCAGCATGCCATGTCCGATCGATTCATCTCGCACATGCTGTCGCGCAACCTGCGGATCGAGGAGGACCTGATCGATCAGCTCTTCAACTCGAGCGAGAAGCGGCTCGCGCGCGCGCTGCTGCTGCTGGCGCGCTACGGCAAGCAGGACAGGCCGGCCCGCCTCGTCCCGAGGATCTCGCAGGAGACGCTCGCCGAGATGATCGGCACCACGCGCTCGCGCGTGAATTTTTTCCTCAACAAGTTCAAGAGGCTGGGCTTCATCGAATACGACGGCGAACTCCCTCTCAAGATCAACAGCTCGCTGCTCAGCGTCGTGCTTCACGACTGATCCGGCGCGCACGTAGCACGGAAATACGAAAGAAGGCGCGGTCATGGTCCGAAAGGCCAACGTTCAACACCTCAACTCCCATCACTCCCTGCTCACCGATGCCTGGACGGGCGACGTTCAGACGCTGGAGCGGGGCATCAGCAAATTCGGTGCACCGGCAGGCCCCGTCAACCAGTACCACGTGTCGCTGTTCGAGATGCCCGGCGACCTGTCCCTGCATGTCAACGTAACGCACAAGCAGCAGACCAGGACGATCGAGGGGTGGACGGGCCCGGGCGTGTCGGCCGCCGGATTCATCCACAATCGGACTTTCGAATCGATGCCGACGAGCGGCATCCTGCGTCAGATCCGCGAGATGGTGTTCGCGGCCCGAGCCTGAGGCATCGGTCGAACACATGATCTCACCAGCGCTCCCGGTGCCCGGCCCGTACCGTCCGCTCCATGCCTATCTCGATGGCAGGTTTGCGGACTCCGTCGTACTCACATTTGGGGAGATCGAGGATCTCATCGGCTTCGCGCTCCCGGATCTCGCGCGTGTGCAACCGGAGTGGTGGGCGAACGACGGAACGCGGGGCATCGAGTGCCGCGCCTGGACGCAGGCGAGCCGGACGGCAAAGCCCAATCTGTTCGCCCGGACGGTCTTGTTCGAGCGCGACTCGATCTAGGCAGTCGTTCATCGACGGCCGCGGGCGAAGCCGAACAGCTCGTCATCGGGCCCCGGACGACCGCGCGCGAGCCGGACGACGGCCTGGGCGGCGAAGAAGCCGAGCGTCATGCCGTTGCCGCCGTAGCCCAGCGCGAACAACTGCCGCGGATACAGACGATGACGGCCGATGTAGGGCAGGCCGTCCGGCGTCACGGCGAACAGGCCTTCCCACGCGTACTCCGGATGTACCGCGCCGAGCGCGGGATACCACGAACGCAGGTCCGACATCAACTGCATCGCGCGCAGCTTCAACGCGGCGGGGCGGATCGCGCCGGCGAGCCGCGGGCGATCGCGGCCGCCGAACAGCAGGCGTCCGTCATCGGTCCAGCGCAGGTAGTGGTACGGACGGTCGGTGTCCCACATCATCACATCGGCCACTCGGAGTCGCTTGCGGAGCGCCGCGTCCAGCCGCGGCGTCGCGATCGCATACGTATTCATCATCCGGAAGCGCGCGCGGAGCCGCTCGAACTGGGGCGTCGCATAACCGGTGGCGATGACGGCCCAGTCCGCGAGGACCCTGCCGCGCTCGAGCGTCACTTCCACTCCGTCGCGGCTCCCCCGGATCCGCGTCACGGCGGATCCTTCGAACAGCGATGCGCCCCGGCTGGCCGCGGCACGTGCGAGGGCGAGGCACGCGCGATAGGGATCGACCTGCGCGTTGCCGGGCGTGACGATCGCGCCATGCGCGCCGAATCCGATCAGCGCGTGAAGGCTGCCGCCTTCGACGAAACGACCCGCCAGATGGCAGCGCTGTCGCGCCGCCGCTTCGCGGCGAAGCGTGGAGACGCAGTCTGGATCGCGCGTCAGGTAAACGGACGGCAGGGATCGGAGCGCGGGCGTCCCGAGCGCGTCGAGCGTCCGGCGCATGTCGGTCACCGCCGTGCGGCAGCGGCGCCAGATGCGCATCGCCGCGGCGGTGCCGTACTTCGGCAGCAGATCGACGAAGTCCGCGTCCGGCTCCTGCATGAGGAGGGCCGTGCTCGCGGCCGTGCTGCCGCGCCCGATGCGCGCCGACTCCGCAAGCGCCACGGTCGCGCCCGCGCGCGCGAACAGCAGCGCGGCCGCGCACCCCGTCACGCCGCCGCCGACGATTGCCACATCGGCGCGATGGGTTCCCCGAAGGGGCGGCAGCTTCGGCGCGGCGCCCTGAAAGGTGTCCAGCCAGTAGCTGCGGCCGAGCCTCAGCCGCGGCATGGCAGGAAGCTCGCATTCGTCGTGAGTGTGGAGGCTTCATGACGACAGCGGCAGAGCTGGCAACGCACACGTACTGGGAAGACTCGGCGGCGATCTCCCGCTATCCGGCCCTCGATCGGGACATCACGGTGGACGTCGCGATCATCGGCGCCGGTATCACCGGTCTCACCGCGGCGCTCCTGCTGAAACGCAGCGGACAGCGCGTCGCCGTCATCGATAGGCGCCGGTGCGGCGGCGTCGACTCGGGATTGACGACGGCGCACGTCACCAGCGTCACCGACGTCGACCTGACCGACCTCGTCAAATCCTTCGGGCGCGATCACGCATGGGCCGCCTGGGACGCCGGGCTGGCGGCGATCGAACAGATCGATCGGATCGTGCGGCACGAGGATATCGACTGCGAATGGACCTGGGTGAACGGCTACAAGCACGCGCCGCCGGGATCGAAACGCGACGAGGCGCGGCAGTTGCGCGCAGAAGCGGATCTCGCCGCGGACCTCGGGTTCGATGCCCGGTATCTGGATGCCGTGCCGTACTTCGGGACTCCAGGCGTCGAGTACGGCGGTCAGGCAAAGTTTCATCCGCGCAAGTACCTCGCGGCGCTCGCGAAACTGGTCGATGGTGACGGCTCGCACGTCTTCGAGCATACCGAATCGGATGAAGTGCAGGGCAGTCCTCTGGCGGTCAAGGCCGGCGGCCACACGATCACGTGCGATCGTCTCGTCATCGCCACGCACACGCCCTTGATGGGGAAGACCAGCACGGCGAGCGCACTGCTGCTCCAGACCAAACTGTACTTGTACACCTCCTACGTTGTCGGCGGACGCCTCCCCAAAGGCGCGGTGCCCGAGGCTTCGTTCTGGGATACCTCCGATCCTTACTATTACCTCCGAGTCGATTCCCACCGCGGCTACGACTACGCGATCTATGGAGGCCAGGATCACAAGACCGGCCAGTCCCCCGATACTGCGGCATGCTTCCGCGCACTGGAAGAGCAAGCCAGACGCATCATGCCGGATCTGGACATCACGCATCGGTGGTCGGGGCAGGTGATCGAAACCAACGACGGTCTTCCGTTCATCGGCGAGACGTCGGACGGGCAGTTCGCCGCGACGGGATATTCGGGCAACGGCATGACCTTCGGCACGCTCGCGGCCATGATGGCGCACGACTGGGTGCTCGGCCGCAAGAATCCATGGAACGATCTCTTCGAGCCCGGACGGACAAAAGTACGCGTCGGCGCCTGGGACTACATCAAGGAAAACGCCGACTACCCGTACTACATGATCCGCGACTGGTTCGTCGGCCCCGACGCGAAGTCGCTCCGCGCCGTCCGGCGCGGCGAAGGCAGGATTCTCGAGCTGGCGGGTAAGCGAGTGGCCGCGTATCGCAACGAACGCGGCGCAGCGACGCTGCTCTCGCCGGTCTGCACGCACATGGGGTGCGAGGTTGTGTGGAACGACGCCGAACAGACGTGGGACTGTCCCTGCCACGGTTCGCGCTTCACGCCGTCCGGCAAAGTGCTGGCGGGTCCGGCGGAAACGCCGCTCGAGAAAGTCGATCCGAAAAGCAAGTGAGCTTGCATCGCCGCGCGCCGGCAAAGTATCGTTAACGTTAGATGGCGCAGGCGTGGCCTCTCGCAGAGACCAGCGTTCAACGGCGGTTCGGACGGACGGCTCGCCGCGATCTCTGGTGGCTTCAGCCGCTGGCGGTCTTTCTCGGGCTGTCCGCTTTCATCGTCTACGCCACGTGGGCCGCGTTCCAGGGCGATCACTACGAGTACGGTCCGTACCTGTCACCGTTCTACTCGCCGCTGCTCTTCGGTGAAGGGGCGCGTGCGTGGTTCGGGCCGAAGCCTGGCTGGTGGCCCGGCGCGCTGCCGTTTTCAGCGGCGTTCCTCATCCTCTGGGCGCCGGGCGGCTTCCGCTTCACCTGCTATTACTATCGCGGCGCCTACTACAAGGCGTTCTGGGCCGATCCGCCGGGCTGCACGATCGGCGAGCCGCGCAAATCCTATCTCGGCGAGCGGTCCTTTCCGCTCGTCCTTCAGAACGTCCACCGCTACTTTCTGTACCTCGGCCTGATCTTCATCGTCATCCTGATCGGCGACGTCCTCAAGTCGTATTCGTTCGACGGTCACTTCGGGATCGGCGTCGGCAGCCTCGTACTGACCGTGAATACGGCGCTCCTGGCGAGCTACACCTTCGGCTGTCATTCGCTCCGCCACATCCTCGGCGGACGGAAGGATGAAGTCTCGACCAATGCCGTCCAGTGGAGTTGCTATTCGGCGTGCTCGGCGATGAACCGCAAGCATCAACTGTTCGCCTGGCTGAGTCTGTTCTCGGTCGGCTTCGCCGATCTGTACGTCCGGCTCTGCTCGATGGGCGTCTGGACCGACATCCGGATTCTGTGAACGCGTTCCAGACCTTCGAATACGACGTCCTCGTCATTGGCGCCGGCGGCGCGGGTCTGCGCGCCGCGATCGAAGCATCGGCGGCGGGCGTCAAGGTCGGCCTGATCTGCAAATCCCTCCTCGGCAAGGCCCACACGGTCATGGCCGAAGGCGGCGTCGCCGCGGCGCTCGGCAACGTGGACGACCGGGACAGTTGGAAAGTGCACTTTGCCGACACCATGCGCGGCGGCCAGTACGTCAATAACTGGCGGATGGCCGAACTGCACGCACGGGAAGCCCCGGATCGCGTTCGCGAGCTCGAGGCATGGGGCGCCGTGTTCGATCGGACGAGCGACGGACGGATCCTGCAGCGCAACTTCGGCGGCCATCGGTATCCCCGACTGGCTCACGTGGGCGATCGGACCGGCCTGGAGCTGATTCGCACGCTTCAGGACCAGGGTGTTCACCGTGGCATCGACGTTCACATGGAGTTCACCGTCGTCAACCTGCTC
This sequence comes from Vicinamibacterales bacterium, assembly GCA_035495955.1. GTDB lineage: Bacteria > Acidobacteriota > Vicinamibacteria > Vicinamibacterales > 2-12-FULL-66-21 > JAICSD01. Next base: position 9,662 of record DATJFE010000063.1, read on the forward strand.
GTGTCGGGCGGCCGCGCGACCGGCGCGATCGGCTACGAGCGCGAGCGCGGGCGGTTCCAGGTCTTCAACGCAGCCGCCGTCGTGCTCGCGACCGGCGGCACGGGGCGCGCGTACAGGATCACGAGCAACAGTTGGGAAGGCACCGGCGACGGCCACGCGCTCGCGTACCGCGCCGGAGCGGAGCTGGTCGACATGGAATTCATCCAGTTCCATCCGACCGGCATGATCTGGCCGCCGAGCGTGCAGGGGATTCTCGTGACCGAGGGCGTCCGCGGCGAGGGAGGCATCCTTCTCAATAGGGAGGGGCGCCGGTTCATGTTCGACGACATCCCGGAGGCCTATCGCACGCAGACGGCGGACAACGAAGAGGAAGGCTGGCGGTACACGCAGGGCGACAAGAACGCGCGGCGTCCGCCGGAGCTGCTCACCCGCGATCACGTCGCCCGTTGCATCATGCGCGAGGTCAAAGCCGGACGCGGCAGTCCGCACGGCGGCGTGTTCCTCGACATCGCGTGGATCAGGAAGAAACTGCCGGACGCCGAAGCGCACATCAAGCGCAAGCTGCCGAGCATGTACCATCAGTTCAAGGAGCTCGGCGACATCGACATCACGAAGGAGCCGATGGAAGTCGGTCCGACGACGCACTACATCATGGGGGGCATACGCGTCGACGCCGACACGCAGATGTCCTCCATCCCGGGACTCTTCGCGGCGGGAGAGTGCGCTGCCGGCATCAACGGAGCGAATCGCCTCGGAGGCAACTCGCTCTCGGATCTGCTGGTTTTCGGCCAACGCGCCGGGCATTATGCGGCGGCATTCGCGCGCGACCATCAGCGCGCCGCGATCGACGAAGCGCAGGCGAAGGCGGCAGCCGACGCCGCCCTGCGGCCGTTCGAGCACGGTTCCGGCGGCGGCGAGAACCCCTACGCCATCCAGAGCGCGCTGCAGGACATGATGCAGAGCCTGGTGGGGATCGTCCGCACCGACAGCGAGATGCAGCAGGCGCTGGCCGAGCTTGCGGCGCTGAAACTTCGCGCCGGGCGCGCCGGTGTGACCGGCCATCGTGAATACAATCCGGGCTGGCACACCGCGATCGACCTGGGGAACCTGCTGACCGTCTCCGAGGCGATCGCACGGTCGGCCCTCGAGCGGAAGGAGAGCCGCGGCGGCCATTTCCGCGAGGACTATCCGGACAGGAATCCTGAGTACGCGGCCTTCAACATCGTGGCTCGCATGGGGCCCGACGGCTCCATGGAGATCCGCCGCGTCCCGATTCCACCGATGCCCGCGGAGCTGAAGCAGATCATCGAAGAACAGAAGGCGTAACGCGGGGCGGGCCTGCAGGGAAGGGTGATGACGAAGGCGGCGTTCAAGGTCTGGCGAACCGATCCGGCGGGCGGCCATTTCAGCGACTTCCCCGTCGAGGTCGTCCCCGGCATGGTGGTGCTGGACGCGATTCACCAGATCCAGGCTACTCAAGCACCCGATCTCGCCGTCCGCTGGAACTGCAAGGCGGGCAAGTGCGGATCGTGTTCCGCAGAGATCAACGGCAACCCGCGGCTGATGTGCATGACGCGGCTCAACTCGCTGGACCTGGCGCAGCCCATCACCGTCGAGCCGATGCGGGCGTTCCCGCCGATCAAGGATCTCGTCACCGACGTCTCGTGGAACTTCCGCGTCAAGAAGACGATCACGCCCTTTACGCCGCGGCCGGCCGATGCGCCGGACGGCACCTGGCGGATGCGCCAGCCGGACGTCGATCGCGTCCAGGAATTCCGCAAGTGCATCGAGTGCTTCCTGTGCCAGGACGTGTGCCACATCCTCCGCGATCACAAGCTGTACGATCAGTTCATCGGACCGAGGTTCCTCACCTACACGGCGGCGCTCGAGATGAACCCGCTCGATGCCGCCGATCGCGTGCCGGAGCTGAAAGAGCGGCACGGCGTCGGCTTCTGCAACATCACCCGATGCTGCACAAAAGTCTGCCCGGAGCACATCACGATCACGGAGAATGCGATCATCCCGCTCAAGGAACGGGTCGTCGATCGCTTCTACGATCCCGTGACGAAACTGCTGCGCATGTTCAAGTCATGAGGAGACGCTCAGATGCACGACCTCAAGCCACTCTCCCGTGAAGCGGTCCCTGCCGCGCTCGCCAAGGCGGAGCGGTACCGGCTCCTCAACGAACCCGGCGAGGCGGAGAGCATCTGCCTCGACGTGCTGCAGGTCGAGCCCGGCAATCAGGAGGCGATGGTCATGCTGATCCTCGCCCTGACGGATCAATTCCCGCTCGCGCCCTCTTCGTCGCGGACGGCGCCGTCGCGCGCGACGGATCTGGTCCAGCAGCTCTCGGATCCCTACGATCGCGAGTACTACGCCGGCATCGTGCGCGAGCGCCGCGCGAAGGCGGTCCTGCACCGCGATTCCTATGCATCGACCGCGACCGCGATTGAATGGCTGCGCGAGGCGATGGCCTCCTACGAGCGCGCCGAAGCGATCCGCCCCGCTCACAACGACGATGCGGTGCTGAGATGGAACGCGTGCGCTCGCCTGCTGCAGCAGCTTCCGCACACCGAGCAGGACACACGGGAAGAACCGATCCAGCTCGAATAGCGCCGCGGAATCCGCGAATCGCGCGCCGCGGAATCCGCGAATCACGCGCCGCGGAATACGCGAATCAGGCGCCGCGGAATACGCGGATTACGCGCCGCGGAATATGCGGACTACGCGGATCTTTGGGTATGCTCATGGCACGATCGGTGGCGGCGGCGGTGATCGCCGGGGGCCTCGCGGGCGTCATGCACGCGCAGGCGCCGGCCGCAACGAAGGCTGACGCGAACCGGTGCGGCGCGCTGTCCGCGCTGAGGATTCCCGACGTCCGCATCGGCGAGGCGCGGCATGTCGGCGCCGACGCGGCGGCCAAAGGGCCCGTGCACGTCGCGCACTGCCAGGTGACCGGGACGATCGGCACCGAGATCGGTTTCGCGCTCTGGCTGCCGGACGCCTGGAACGGACGGTTCATGATGAGCGGCGGCGGAGGATTCGTCGGCGACATTCCGTCGCCCGGCGGCGGCGTCGACCGGGGCTTCGCCGTCACGTCCACCGATACCGGCCACCGCGCCGACGGCGTGGATGGGCGCTGGGCGCTCGGCAATCTCGAGCGTCAGATCAATTTCGGCTATCTCGCCACGCACCGTACGGCGCTGACCGCGAAGGCGATCGTCTGGGAGTACTACGGCGCCGATCCGCATCACGCGTATTTCAACGGCTGCTCCACAGGCGGACGGCAGGCGCTCATGGAAGCGCAGCGTTTTCCGGGCGACTTCGACGGCGTCGTGTCGGGCGCGCCGGTCTTCGACTGGACCCACGCCCTCGCCGCGGGGCTCAGTCTCGCGCAGACGCTGTACCCCGATCCGGCCGCGCTCGACAAATCGCCCGTCACCGCGGAGAACCTGGACCTCGTGCACGGCGCCGTGCTCGCCGCCTGCGATGCCGCCGACGGCGTGAAGGACGGCGTCGTCGACGATCCGACCAAGTGCACCTTCGATCTGAGGTCGGTGCGTTCGTGCGGAAAGGGGAAGCCGGGCCCCGACTGCCTGACCGACGCCCAGCGCGCTGCGATCGCGCGCGTGTACGCGCCGATGCGCGACGCGGACGGGATCGTCTACGAAGGGATGCCGGTCGGAGGCGAAGCGGAGCCTCAGGGCTGGGCCGGCTGGATCACGGGGAGCGACCCCAAGATGCTCGCCAAGGACGGGTATCCCAATCTGGCGTGGGGCTTCTCGACGCAGTTCTTCAAGTACTTCGTGTTCGCCGACGCCTCGTGGAGCTATCGCGGATACGACGTCGCGCGATCCTGGCGCCGCGACACGACACGCATTTCCAGCTTCGTGGACGCCGACAGCCCAGACCTGTCGGCGTTTCGCGCACGTCGAGGCAAGCTGCTCCTGTGGCACGGGTGGGCGGATTCCGCGCTGAATCCGCTGGCGACCATCCGCTATTACAACAGCGTCGTCTCTCGAGATCCTTCGGCCCGAGACGATGTGCGGTTGTTCATGCTGCCCGGCGTGCTGCACTGCGGCGGAGGAGCGGGTCCCGATCAGGTGGACAGGATCGCCGCGATTGTCGACTGGGTGGAAAAAGGGACCGCGCCGTCGCGGTTGATCGCCGCCAAGCGCGATCAGGGCGCCATCGTCCGCACGCGTCCGCTGTGCGCGTATCCCGCGACGGCGGCCTACACGGGCCAGGGATCCACCGACGAGGCGGCGAATTTCATCTGCCGGTAGCCGGCGAGGGCTACCCGGCACAACCGCGCGGAACTTCCAGCGCGGCGCCAGCGTCTCATGTTGACAATCGACAGGAGGGCCGGGCATCCCCTGTTGAGCCTCAACAGGAGCGGGCAATGGGCAGATGGCGTGAGCGAATGGCGCGGCTTGGAGGGGCGTTCCGCCGCGGCGGCGACAGCCGGATCGACGAGGAGATGCAGGAGCATCTTCGGCTGCTCGCGGAAGCGCACGAGCGCCGAGGGTTGTCCCGGGCCGACGCGCGGCGGGCGGCGCGCCTGGAGTTCGGCAACCCGGTCAGCGTCCGCGAGGCGCACGGCGACCAGCGCAGCCTGCCCACGTTCGACTCGTTCGTTCGCGACCTCAGGTATGCCGTTCGTCTGCTGCGTCGAACGCCGGGGTTCACGCTCGGCGCGGTGCTGACGCTCGCGATCGGCATCGGCGTCAACACGACCATCTTCACCGCCGTCGACGCCGTCGCGCTCCATCCGCTGCCGGTGAAGGACGGCGATCGCCTAGTTCGGCTGGAACGCTGGCTCGCGAGCGAAGCCAGAGGCGACATCCAGTTTGCGTTCTCGGAGCCGGAGTTCCGCTATCTCACCGACGCGCTGGCCTGGCGCAGCGTCAGCGAAGGCGGCGTCTTTTCCGACGTCCTCGCCGCGAGCTGGCTGACGCCCGTCATCGAAGGCAATGGCGAGCGCGCGCGGGTCCAGTTCGTCTCGGCGAACTATTTCAGCGCGCTTGGCCTGGTTCCGGCCGTCGGCGGGACGTCCGCCGGAGGAGACGGCCCCGAAGCGGGAGTCGTGCTCAGTTATCCGTATTGGGTGCGTCGATTCGAAGGCGATCGCGCGGTGGTCGGCCGCACGTTGACGCTGAACGGCGTCGCGTTCACGATTGCCGGCGTCGCTCCCCAGCCGTTCATAGGCACGGCCAATCCGCCGGAGATTCCCGACCTGTGGGCGCCAATCGCGGCCGAGGCGCGGATGGGCGTGGCGCGATCGATGGTGCGCCGCTTTCAACTGCTCGCGCACCTGCAGCCGGAACTGAGTCGCGGCGCGGCGCAGCAGCGCATGCCGCCGGTAGCGGCCGTTTTCGACAGAGCGTTTCCCTCGGCGGACGCGACGACGCGGCTGACACTGGAGCGGGCGAGCTACTTCGGCGAAGCGAACGATCCGCGTTTTCACTCGTTCGTCGCCGCGGTGTTGGCGGTCGTGGGGCTCGTGCTGCTGATCGCGTGCGCTAACCTCGCCAACATGCTGCTGGCGCGCGGCACGGCGCGGCACCGCGAAATCGCGATGCGGCTGGCGCTGGGCGCCTCGCGCTGGCGCATCTTCCGGCAGCTGCTCACCGAGAGCACGCTGCTCGCGCTGCTCGGCGGCGCCGCCGGGTTTGCCTGCTCACTGTGGGCGGCGCGGCTGCTCTGGATGCTCGTCGCCGACGGCGTGCGGCTGTTCGTGCACGGCGACGTCACCCCGCTGTCGGGATTGACGCCGGGCGCGCCCGTGTTCTTCTTCACGTGCGCAGCGTCGTTCGCCGCGGCGGCGGCCTTTGGCGTCGTCCCGGCGTTGCGCCTGTCGACGCCGGATTTGAACGCCGCGCTCAAGGATGAGCGGCCGCTCTCGGGAGGCAGCCTGACCGGCGCCGCGCTGCGCCGCTGGTTCGTCGGCGCGCAGGTGGCGATCTCGATGGCGCTGCTGCTGGCCGCCGGGCTGCTGCTGCGCGGCTTTGCCGCGTCGAGAACGGCCACAACCGGCTACGAGACGAGCCGCGTGTTCGACATCAGGTATGACCGTGGCGGGGACCCGGCGCGGGCGAAGCAGGTCCAGGCGCGTCTGCAGGCCGCGCTGTCGGCCGAGGGGCTGCAGGTGTTTCTCGCCGATCGGCTCCCGCTCCTCGGCACGTGGACGCCGCCGATCGTCTCCACGACGCGGTCGGGAAAGGTCGCGGGGCGCACGCTCGCCAACCGCGTCGCGCCGGAGTACTTCGACACGCTCGGCGTGCCGATCGTGCGCGGCCGCAACTTCAGGCGCGATGAATCGGGGGCTGCCGTTGCGATCGTCAGCGAGGGCGCGGCGCGCCAGTTCTGGCCGGGCGAAGATCCGCTCGGGCGCACCTTCACGCTCGACATGAACTTTCGCGGAAAGCTGGCGATGTTCCAGGTCATCGGCATCGCGCGCGACGTGCGAACGGGGAGCCCGTCGCGAATCGATCCCGCCTACGTCTACTTGCCGCTGGCCGTGTCCGGCTTCGATCGCGTGATGGTGCGGGCATCGACGCCGCCGCCGCAGGCGGTGCCGGCGATCCGGCGCGCGGTGGCCGCTATCGATCCCCGTCTGCTGACCGACCTGCAGGTGATGAGCCTCGACGCGGGACCGCTGCGCTTATGGCACGCGATGATCGATACGCTCGCTGCGTTCGCCGGCACGCTCGCCGCGCTCGCGCTCACGCTCGCGCTCGGCGGCATCTATGGAGTGGTCGCCTACCTGGCGTCGCTGCGGCGCTACGAAATTGGCGTCCGGCTCGCGCTCGGGGCGCGACGCGCACACATCCTCAGACTGGTCATCGTCGACGCGATGGCGCCGGTGTTCGCCGGCGCGGTGGTCGGCCTCGCGGGCGCCGCGGCGGTGTCGGCGCTGCTGCGCTCGGCGCTGAGTTTTCCAGGCACGCCCGACGTGCTGTTCGGGGTCAGCGCGTTCGACGTCCTGACCTTTGGCGGCGTGACCGGACTGGTCGCGCTGGCCGCTGCCGCGGCCAGCGCAGGTCCGCTCTGGCGCGCCACGCGCGTCGATCCAGTGATCGCACTCCGCCAATCCTGATGGCCTCGTGCTAGGTTAGCGTCGTGTGCGACGGCGCTGCGGCGCGCGTTGCCGGAAGGCGTCGCGCCGGGGAGACTGACATCTCCACCGGCAGCCCGTATTTCTGCGCGCCGTCTCCAATCGACCACGCCATCGCGACCTGAGGGAGCTCTTCCGTCTTCCGTCCTCCGTCCTCCATCCTCCATCCTCCGCTTTTCCGTCTTCCGTCTTCCGTCTTCCGTCTTTCGCCATACACTAATTGGATGGCTGTGCGTCGCGGCGTCTGGCTCGTCATCGTTCTCATCGTTCTGGCCGTCTGCATTTCCGCGGTCGGACTGCTGCTGCTCATCAGCGCGGTGGGTCGGGAACCGCAAGTGGCCAACAACTCGGCCCTCGTGCTCCGGGTCGGAGGCGACCTCCCGGAAACGGAGCCCGGCGGCGTCTTCGGGCCGTTCATCGAGGCGCCGCCGACCGTGCGCGCGATGGTCGAGATGCTGCGGAAGGCAAAGACCGACAGACGGATCTCGAGCGTCATTTTGAAGCCCGAGGGGGCCGGCGCGCTGTGGGGCAAGGTGCAGGAGGTTCGCGACGCCGTCGCCGACTTCCGGCGGTCCGGCAAGCCGGTCATCGCATATCTGGAGTACGGCGGCGAGCAGGAGTTCTATCTCGGCACGGCGTGCGACAAGGTGTTCCTGATGCCGACGGCCACGCTGGACCTGACCGGCATGGCGAGCTACGAATTGTTCCTGCGCGGAACGCTCGACAAGATCGGCGCCTATCCCGACGCGCTGCACATCGGCGAGTACAAGACATATTCGAACACGTTCACCGAACACACCTACACGCCGGCGCATCGCGAGATGGCCGAATCGCTCAACACCGACATGTTCCAGCAGCTCGTGCGCGGCATCGCCGACGGCCGGCACAAGAGCGAGGCCGAGGTGAAGTCCCTGATCGATCACGGCCCCTTCCTGCCGGAGGACGCGCTGCGCGCCGGCCTGATCGACGATCTCGCGTACGAGGACGAGCTCGACGACAAGATGAAGCTGGCGGCCGGCCGGCCGCATTTCATCGACATGAACGAGTACCGCCAGGTGAGTCCCGGCGGCCTCGGTCTGGGCGGTGGGCCGCGCATCGCGGTGATCTACGCCACCGGCATCATCGCGTCCGGCAAGAGCACGTACGACACGACCGGCGGGCAGGTCGTCGGATCGGACACGATGATCGAGTACCTGAGGAAGGCGCGCGGCGACAGCAGCATCAAGGCGATCGTCCTTCGGGTCGACAGCCCGGGGGGCTCGGCGATCGCCTCCGACATCATCTGGCGCGAGGTGCTGCTGACGAAGAATCAGAAGCCGCTGATCGCCTCGATGTCGGACGTGGCGGCGTCGGGCGGCTACTATATTTCGATGCCGGCGCACGCGATCGTCGCCGAGCCTTCCACGCTGACGGGCTCGATCGGCGTCGTCATCACGAAGTTCGTCATCGACGGCACGCTCAAGAAGCTCGGCGTGAACATGGAAGGCGTTTCGCAGGGCAAGTACGCGGATCTGTACTCGCCCGTACGGCCGTTCTCGCCGGAGGAGCGCGCGCGGATGGCGGCCAACATGCAGGCCACCTACGACACGTTCGTCGAGAAGGCGGCGCAGGGACGCAATACGACGCCCGAGAAGATCGACGCGGTCGCGCAGGGACGCGTGTGGACGGGCCGGCAGGCGAAGGAGATCGGGCTGGTCGACGAGCTGGGCGGCCTCGAGCGCGCGATCGCGCTCGCGAAGCAGCGCGCGAAGATTGCGCAGGACGCCGACGTCCAGCTCGTTATCTATCCGCCAAAGAAATCCTTCTACGACATCGTGAAGAACCCTCTCGGTTCGGGCGATCGCGCGTCGACGCTCGCCGCGCTGCTCGGATTCGGAAATCCGAAGGTGCTGCAGACGCTGGCCGCGCCGCTCCAGGTCTTCCGCCGCGGAGAGCCGCTGGCGCTCATGCCGAACGTCTTCGTTCGGTAGATCTTCCGGCTGAAGCCGGAAGGCACGCGATTCGCGTTTGGCGCGGTTTGTGGCTTCCGCCGAGATTGACGGCGGCGATTTTGGCGACAGGAGGGCAGGACAGGAGGAGATCAAGGAGGACGTTGACAGGAGAGCCAAGAGACCAGGAGTCCTATCGGATCTGGTTCCTGATCTCTTGTTCTCCTGTTCAAGATCCTCCGGCTGCTCCTGAGCCTGTCCTGATCTTCTGTCGAAGCCAATACGCGCTAGCGCGAGATTGACGGCGGCGATTTTGGTGACAGGAGGGCAGGACAGGAGGAGATCCAGGAGGACGTTGACAGGAGAGCCAAGAGACCAGGAGTCCTATCGGATCTGGCTCCTGATCTCTTGTTCTCCTGTTGAAGATCCTCCGGCTGCTCCTGAGCCTGTCCTGATCTTCTGTCGAAGCTAAAACGCGGTAGCGCGAGATTGACGGCGGCGATTTTGGCGACAGGAGGTCAGGACAGGAGGAGATCAAGGAGGACGTTGACAGGAGAGCCAAGAGACCAGGAGTCCTATCGGATCTGGTTCCTGATCTCTTGTTCTCCTGTTC
>DATJFE010000064.1:0-30349 GCA_035495955.1 Vicinamibacterales bacterium
CTGCACGCTGTAATCGCGTTCCGCCATGTCGGGTACATGCAGGACCTGCGGTCCGTCCTTAAGGTCTAACACGCCGACGGTGAGCAGAGTGTCGTGGTTCACGCCAGTCGTTGCCAGCTTTGTGGCAGAGGCTGGCGGGTGAAGAGGGTCCGCAAAGATCGCCTGAGGTTCGGTCCCAAGCGTATCGATGCCCGAACCCGACGAAGCAGCCTTGAATGAGAGCATTGCGCAGAGTCAGTGAATCCGCAGAAAGGAAGCGCTTGGCAACGACGTAGCCGCATACCGCGCCGATCAGCGTCACGTAAGTTGCGTACGTTCTGCCGCTCATTTTTTGTACCGTACCATGCGGCTGCGCCAGCATCCTGCTCGCTCCACGCAACTGCTGGCGTTCGACGCCGCCGGAGGGATGCCCGGTCTCGTCGTCGAGTTCTCCCGCCGCGGGGACTAACAGCGCTGATGTCAGGTGCGTCCTCTCTCACGTGCTCCGGCCGTGCTGACACGCTTGCCGAACGCGGATGTTTGCAAGGCATAGAATCCCTGGTGGGTGAGTTGATGGGAAGACGCCTGGTGGAAACGTTGAGGGGGATCGGGGCCGTTCATGCCGACGAACGACTGCTCCGCGTGGCACGATACGAACTCTCCGTCTGGTCCGAGGACCAGGGGCGGCCAACGGATGCAGATCCCACGTCGGGCGCCTCGATTGATGGTCACATCGACATCACCGGGATCGCGGAAGCGGCGGTGCTCACCGGTCCCGACTCGCTGACGTTGACCCTCGAGGACGGCCGCCGGCTGGTCTTTCGGCTCACAAGCAGCGGGGGCCGCATCCTGGGGCGTTTCGTTCCCTGAATCTCAGGCGCCTCGGAGAAACGCGAAACGGGCATCATCAGTCATTCGATGCGCAGCGCGACGAGTGGGTCCACGCGCGCGGCGTGGACCGCGGGGAGATAGCACGCGAGCAGCCCGGCCCCCGCCAGTACCGCGATCGCGGCCGCGGTCACGCCGTCCAGGATCGAGGCGCGGTAAGTGAGCGTCGCCATCAGCCGCTCGAGCGCGATCGAGGCGAAGCCACCCAGCACGATGCCGGCGCCGATGAGCTGTGCGCCGCGGCCGACGATCAATCGCACGATCTCGCGCGGCGTCGCGCCGAGCGCCATGCGGATGCCGACCTCGCGCGTCCGCTGCGACACGAGATACGACATCACGCCGTAGATGCCGATCGCCGACAGCAGCAGCGCCATCGCGGCGAAGGCGCCCATGACCCAGGTCGTGAAGCGCGACTGCGCCGTTTGATCGCCAATCCGCTCCGCCATCGTCGTCACTGCGAAGACGGGAATGCCCGGGTCGACCTCGCGGATCGCCGAGCGGAGGCCCGGCGCGAGCGACGCCGGATCCAGCGTGGTGCGCACGACGAGGGATACCTGCTGCACGCGGTCGATGAACGGGAAATACAGGTCGGGATCCGCAGTCGGATTCTCCGGCAGCCCTCGGTATTTCACTTCGCCGGCGACGCCGACGATCGTCAGCCACGGATTCTGCGACGCCAGGTTGCCCAGCTTGATGCGCTTCCCGATCGGATCCCGTCCCGGCCAGAAGCGTGTGACCACGTGTTCGCTCGCGACGACGACCCCAGACGAGGGCGTCAGCTCAGACGGCAGGAACGTGCGCCCGCTGCGCAGCGCGATCCTCAGCGTCGAGAAGAACTCCGGCGTGACGCGATGCACGTACGCGCGCGGGGCCGTCTGCGCGTTCGTCGCCGACTGTCCCTCGGCAGTGTAGAACACGGCGGAGCTGAGCCCCGAGAGCGGCGGATCGGAGGCGAGGCTCGCGGCCGACACGCCGGGCAGCGCGCGCACGCGATCGAGCAGCGTCCGCGCGGCGACGACGAGCGGCGCGGACGTCTCGGGCGCGGGGGCCGTCGCCTGGCGCGGGATGCTCACGCGGGCCATGAGCACGCGGTCGGCGTCGAAGCCGGGATCGATCGCGACGAGCTGCTGGACGCTGCGGATCATGAGGCTGGCGCCGACCAGCAGGAGCACCGCGAGCGTCACTTCCGCGACGATCAGCGCGGAGCGCACCTTTCGCGCGCGGGCGCCGTCGCTGCCGCGCGCGGATTCCTTCAGGGCTTCGGCGAGGCGCGCGATGCGGCCGTGCATGGCGGGCGCGAGGCCTAGGAGGAGGCCGCAGACGACCGACACGGCCGCGGTGAACGCGGCGACGCGGAGGTTGACGTGCGGATGCACGAAGCTCGGGAACGCGATCGGAGCGGCGCGCAGCACGAGACCGAGCAGCGCGGCCGCGAGCGCGACGCCGAGCACCGCCGCGATCCCCGTGAGCACGCAGCTTTCCGTCACCAGCTGCCGCAGCAGCCGCGACCAGCCGGCGCCGATCGCCGTCCGCACCGCGATCTCGCGCTGGCGCGCTTCGGCGCGCGCCAGGAGCAGGTTCGCGACGTTCGCGCAGGCGATGAGCAGCACGAAGGCGACCGCGATCATCAGCGCGCGGAGCGCGGGCCGGAACCCGCCGAGCAGCTCCTCGTCGAGCGCGGCCACCTCGACGCCGCGCTTCTCGTTCGTCTCCGGATACGCGCGCTCCAGGCGGCGGGAGATCGCGTCCATTTCCGCCTGCGCCTGCGCGTGCGAGACTCCAGGCTTCAGACGGGCGAGCACCTGAAAGCCGCGGCTCCCCCGCTGCGCCAGGCCTTCCGCCGTGCTGCTCATCACGAACGGAATCCACGCGTCCGCGCGATCGCCCAGTCCGCGAAACGACGGCGGCATGACGCCGATCACCGTGTAGGGCCGGCCGTCCAGCAGGATCGCGCGTCCGATCAGCGTGGAGTCGGCGCCGAACTGCCGCCGCCAGAATCCATCCGACAGCACGACCACGGCGACCTTCTCCGCAACGGCATCCTCGTCGGGCGCGAAAGTTCGGCCCTGCGCCGCGGCGACGCGGAGGAGCGGAAAGTACGCCGCGGAGACGGTTTCGACGAGAATGCGGCTGGCCTCCCCGACGCCCGACAGCGTCATCCGCGTTTCGTCCGCTGCCGCCATTCCTTCGAATGCCGTCGCCTGCGCGCGCCAGTCGATGAAGTCGGGGTACGAGGCGCCGCGGCGCTCGAGCGCGGCGCGCATCACGTTGCCCCACAGCACGACGAGGCGATCAGATTCGGCGTACGGCAGCGCGCGCGAGCGGACGGCGTCGACGAGGCTGAACATGGCGGTGTTCCCGGCGATGCCGAGCGACAGCGCGAGGACGGCGACCCCGGTGAACGCGGGCGCGCGCCGCAGCGTCCGGAGCGCGTATCGCACGTCCTGTCGCACGCTTTCGAACGAAGGAAAGGTCCACATATCGCGGGTCTGCTCCTTGAGCGACGCGACGTTGCCGAATCGCCGCCGCGCCGCATACTGCGCCTCGTCCGCGTGAGCGCCCGATGCGCGCAGGTCCGCTTCGCGCATGCTGAGATGAAACGCGATCTCCTCGTCCAGATCGCGGTCCAGGCGCCGCCGCAGCGCGAGTGCGCGGAGCCGGTGCCAGACGGCGAGGAGCCGCTGAATCATGGCGCTATGCCGTCTGCATCACGCGGGTCACCGCGGCCGAGAGTCGGCGCCACTGCGACGCTTCCGTCTCGAGCGCGCGGCGGCCGAACGCGGTCAGGCGGTAGAACTTCGCGCGCCGGTTGTTCTCGGACGCGCCCCAGTGCGCTTTCACCTCGCCACGCACCTCGAGCCGGTGCAGCGCCGGATACAGCGCCCCTTCTTCCACCCGCAGCTGCTCGTCCGACGCCTGCTGGATAACGCGCGCGATCGCATAGCCGTGCGCCGGCCCGCGCCTGAGCGCCTGCAGGATCAGCATGTCGAGGGTGCCGGCGATCAGATCGCGGTCGTCGCGGCGCGGCAGGATGTCTCCCATAAACGCCTTATGGGAGGATAGCATGGATCGGAGGGCGCAGGTTGAAGGTCGGAGGAGCTAAGCCACGACGAACCTCTCGCGCTGGCTCGCCGATGACTACAAGCCCACTCCGAATGAAGTCGGCATCGTCCTCGGCACGGCGATCCAATATCACATCGCAGAGGTCGTCGATCCCTTGGTCCACGTCGTCGCAAAGATCGACAAGAACGCTCTCGCCGGGTTGCGGCAGTGAGGGCTTTCTGAGAGCCGCGGATGTGGCAAACTAGCGTCCCCATGCCGTGAAGGAGGAGGGTGCGATGACAGATCCTGCGATGGTGTTCGACGCTTTCGATCGTGGCAAGTTGTCGCGGCGCCAGTTGCTGACGGCGCTCGGCGTCGCAGCCGTCGTGCGTCCGGTCTCCGCCTTCGCGCAGGGGCAGTGCGGCGGGGCGCGCGCCGGCACGCCGGGATGCGACACCACGCCGGCAAAGCTGCCGTTCGAGCCGACGGGATGGAAGACCGTACTGCTCGATCACTTCTCCTGTCAGGCAGCGGATTACCAGAAGGAGGCGGCCTATTACTCGGCGCTCATGAACTGGAAGATTCGGAGCGACGACGGCAAGGAGGCGCTGCTGGACATCGGGGACTGGGGCGGTTTCGTGCTGCGCGGCGGCTATGAGGCGCCGCCGCCTCCGCCGCCCTCCGAGACGCCGGCCGCGGGGGCCGCGGGTGGCGGCGGCCGGGGCGGCGGGCGCGGCGGTCCGCGCGTTCCGCGGCTTGCCGTGGTCGACGGTTTCTGCTGGGGCATCGAACCGTGGAATGCGAAGAAGGTCGAAGCCGCGCTGCGCGCCCGCGGCCTCGATCCGACGGCGGACAACCGCAAGGACTTTCAGAGCTTTCACGTCAAGGATCCCGACGGCTTCGATCTCCAGATCAGCAACGGCAGCCGCGGCAACCGCCGGCGGCAGCCGGCGAGCGTGAAGAGCGCCGTCGCCGAGCCGTTCGAGCACACGGACTGGAAAACCGTCTGGCTCGATCACATCTCGTTCGAGGTGACGAACTACAAGGAGTCCGTCGGTTTCTACACCGCGCTCCTCGGCTGGCGGGCCGGAAAGGACGAAGGCAGCCAGAACCAGTGCGAGATCGGCGACGTCGGCGACATCATCATCCGCCGCGGCGGCGGCAACCGCGGCGCCGCGCCGGGCTCGGCGCCGGCGCCGAGGCGCGCCGGCATCAGCCACATCTCGTTCGGCATCTCGCCGTTCGATCCGGACGCCGTGCAGAAGGAACTGGAAAAGCGTGGGCTCAACGCGCGCGTGGACACCGGCGGCCGCGGCGACATCCATACGACCGCGTACAAGAGCTATCACACGACGACGCCGAACGGCTTCGACCTGCAGATCAGCAACTCGACGAAGGCGACGCGCGGCAACAGCGCGTTCACTTCCTGAGGAAGCGCGAGCAGTTACCGACCCTGCGCAGCGAGGTACGCGGCGATCGTCAGCATGTCGTCCTGCGTCAGCTTCTCGACGACCGGCTTCATCAGAGGTGACCATTCGCCCTTGCGCGCGCCCTGCTGCAGATCCCAGAGCTGCCGCATGATGTAGCTCGGCGAACGTCCCGCGATTCCCGGGACCGGCCCGAGCCCCTCCAGATCCTGGCCGTGGCAGATGGTGCAGGGCAGCGTCTTTCCGCCGCCGCCCCGCACGAACTCGCCGCCCTTCCGCACGCTTCCGGACGGCACGTAGGCGATGAATCCGGAATGAGGATCGCGCAGCTCGAAGCGGTCCGCGTCCTCGGGCGTCTCGATGATCCGATTGCCAATCGGCTCGGTGACGTTGCCCGGTAGACGGAAGAAGACGTTGCCGCTCAGACGCGTCTTCGGGACGGTGGCGGCTTCGCGAACCGTGATCCACGGCGTCCATTTCATCGACGCGAAATACGCGGCCGACTCTCTCATCTCCTCATCGGTCATCTCCGTCGCCGCTTCGATCATGAGCGCAGTGTTGGCCTTGCGTGTATCGGCGCTGGTGCGGAGGCCGTGTTTGAAATCGAGCAACTGCTGGACGAAATAGCCGGCAGGCAGCGCGGTCAGCGGCGCGTTCTCGGGCCGCCCCTTGCCGTTCGGCATGTGGCACATCGCGCAGCCGCGCACGTGCGGCTGTCGTCCGTGGACGACGACGTTCGGCATCGGCGGATGCTCGTCGGGAAACCAGTCGCCGACGTTCCAGTAGTCCCGGATCTGCGCCATCGTCAGGGTCTTCGTGGTGCCGGGGATCTGGTGCGGCGTCGGATCGACCGGCGGTGGCGCTGGAGGCGGGGCCGTCCGTGGCGCGCGCGGCGGCGCGGCGGGATCGGCCGGCGGGAGCCCGTATGCCCATGCCGGCGATGCGGGCGCCTGCGTCCCGAGGCCGATCGCGCTCACCACGCCACACACACCGACAACGGCCAGGAATCTGTGCATGGTGCGAGATTACACGACCAGCCCTGTTCTATACTTCCTGCCCACCTCGATGCGTGGATTGCTGAAGAAGATTCGGCGCCTGCGCGGCCGATCGATCGCGCGGCTGGCGGTCATCTTTTTTTCGATCGCGATCGCCATCGCGTTTGATTATCTTCGCGATCGTTCGGAAACGCTGTTCGGTGTGGAAGCGACATAGGCTCGCATCGTGACGCGCGGTTTTCGGGCCGCAATTCCCCGATATAGCGCGCTTGTGGAGATTCGCGATTCCCGCGAGCCCGCAGATGTCCTGCAGACCAATGTCTGCGAGCAGCGACGGTTTCTTGGACGCGTGCTGAACGCGCTGTCGAAAAGCCACCCGAGCGTCGTCGTCCTCGACCAGTACTTCCACTCTTCGCCTTCATGCTGATTCCAGGGGTCAGCACTCTTGTGTCCGCGGAGATGGTCAAAGCCGGCGACACCGTCTCTGTACGTTCTAAAGACGCTGACGGCACCAGGCATGCGACCGCCGTGACGATTCGTCGTGGGTCCGCCGAAAAATAGCGAAGCAGTCGGCGGCTCGCGGCGCTGACTATTGGGACGCCGGGACCGAGTCGACGAACAGCCGCCAGTTGTCCTGCGCCGTTTCGACGACTTCCGCGCCACAACAGAATCGATCCTCGGCCTCGCGGTGGCCCGTCCAGACGCGGTGCGCGTTCACGACGGCTCCCCCCGAGGGCAGCGCGATCTCGAAACTCGGTGGAATGTCGCACGGACCGCTGAAGGCCAGCCGCACGCCCCCGTAACTCATATCGACGATCTGGGCTGGCGCGTCGGCGGCGTTCACTTCGACCACGCCCGAGACGGGCTTGCGGAACCAGCGCCGCACCGGTGTCTGCGCGTCCGGCTGCGCGCGGAGGGCCGCTTGGACAGACGGCAGAAAGCGCGGATTCGAAAGCGGGGCGGCGACGAAGGTGGCGCCGTAGCGTCTCGCTTCCGCCTCGGCAACGGCGTCCTCGCTGGTATGGGTGACGAGGATGGGCACGCCGGGATGATCGAGATGGCTGATGATGGCCAGTTGGAGGCCGTTGTGCGCCCCGAGCCGAATCCCCGTTATCAGGAGATCCGGCGTCATGGAGTGGAGAAGTTTCTTCGCCCGCACGAATGACGTCAGCGCGACGACGCGATAGCCCTCGTTGGAGAGCATCGCCTTGGTGCGGCGAAGCGCTTGCCGATTGGCATCGACCAGAATAATCAGCGCGCGCATGACGTTTTCCTGGGCAAGGAAGATTCCAGACGTCAGGGATCGAAACATCGGGAAATTGCCTGAATCCCTGAGAAACCGTGCCGAATCAGGGATCGCAATTGTGTCCCCGGGATTACAGTTTCGTCGCCATCTGAGCCATTCTAGCTTCTACCTCGGCCCGGCGCGGAATGCGATCGACGCCAGCGTCTTGTCCCACGAGAGCGCCAGCAGGCCGCCGGTCGACGTCACGTCGAGAAACTCCCAGGTGAGCTGCTCCCGCGAATGGGGCAGCGTCTCGAGCTTCATGGGGGCGCGCAGGACGTCCTTGTCGGGCGTGTAGTTGTACGCACCCCACAAGGCCTCGCGGTTGTTCGGATCGTAGCGTTCCTGCGCGGGCCACGACGACACCACGAACGTCCAGTTGTGCTCCTTGAGATCGACGAACAGGCTGTACTCGCCGGGCGCGACTGTCTTGCCGGCAATGACCAGCGGCACCTCCGTCTTCAGACGCGTCGTCACATCCGCGCCCGCGCGCCAGATCGGTGCGCCGATCAGCGTCGCCTTGCCGTAGTCCGCGCCCGTCCCGAAGATCTCCCGCCCGCGCTTCAACGGCCGGCCGTAGGTGACGTCGATCCACTTGCCTCCCTGATAGGTGCCGCCGCCCACTGCAAAGGACCGACCCGCGGTCACCCATTTGCCAAGCACCTGGGCCGATGCCGTTCCGCGCGGGCTCATGGGCCGGTTCTCCTGCGCGACGAGAACCGCGCCGAATGCCGCAAGCGCCGCCGTGCCGATGATCCATCGCTGCATGTCTCTCCTCCTTGTGTCTGCTCATCCGGATGCTACGCCTTTCGGGACGACGGGAAGTGTATTCCGTCCCGCCAATGCCGACGTTGGTCACACCGATCTTCCCGCAATCCCGAAAAGCCCGGACACTTCGGCCCATGATCAGCCCCTGTCGACTCAGCGTGGCCTTGGTGCTCCTCTGGCCGCTCGTGCTCGGCGGCTCGCGTCGCCTCACCGCGCAGGAGCTCTCCGAGCTGGCGCTCCCGCCGAACGGGATGAACCAGAAGGCGGAGGTGTCGCAGTGGATTGGCCTGGTACGGGTCACCATCGTGTATCACAGCCCGAACGTGCACGGCGTGAACGGCAGGGATCGTACCGGGCACATCTGGGGCGAAGTCGTGAAGTACGGGATGTTCGACGACGGGTTCGGGCCGTCGGCGTCGGCGCCATGGCGAGCCGGCGCGAACGAGACGACCACGATCAGCTTTTCTCACGACGTCAGGGTCGGCGGGCAGGCGGTGCCGGCGGGGACCTACGGCCTCTTCCTGGAGACTGCGGCCAGCGGGCCGTGGACGTGGATTCTCTCGAAGCAGATCGGCTGGGGCGCATATCAGTACGATCCGAAGTTCGACGTCGTGCACGTTCCCGCGACGCCTGAAGCGGCGCCATATACCGAGTTCCTCACCTATGGGTTCGACGACCGCCGGATCGACTCGGCGATTGCGATCCTGCAGTGGGAGAAGATGCGCGCCGGCATCAGGATCGAGGTGCCGAACTCGCTCCAGATCTACGTCGATCAGATGCGGCGGGACCTGCTGTCGTGGCCAGGCTTCAATTACCAGAACTGGCAGAGCGCGGCCCAGTTCTGCGCCGACAACAAGATCAACCTCGATGAAGCGCTCGTATGGGCGGACAAGGCCATCAACGAGCCCTTCCGGAACGCGGCCCAGGGACGCGAGGACTTCTTCACCCTGCAGACGAAGGCGGCAGTGCTGCGCGCGATGGAGCGTCAGGGAGAAGCGGATTCCGTGATGGACAAGGCCGTCCGGTCCGCCGGCGCGCCGGTGACGGGCATCCACCAGTACGGCGTGCGGCTGCTGGCGTCCGGTCAGAAGGAGAAGGCGATGGCGGTGTTCACGTTGAACCGCCAGCTTCACCCCCACGACACGTTCGTGACATTCGTCGGACTCGCGCGCGGATACACGGCCCTCGGCGACACCAAAAACGCCATCGCGAGCTGGGAGATGGCCATCAAGAATATTCCGGAGAATCAGAAACCGAATCTGGCCGCCTACGAGCAGGCGCTTCAGGCACTGAGAGCGAAGCGCGGCGCCTGACGCCCTTGACATTGCCCGTCGCTCACGCGCCTGTTTTCAACGGCCGGTGACTACGCGCGCTTCATGCAACTGATTCTGAACGGTGGCCGGGTCGGCACAGTCCGACTGCTGCGGGAGCAGACGGTCGCGATGATGACCGCCAATCAGATTGGCGTGCTGACGGTCGAGGAACAGCCAAGCGTGAGCCCCGACATCCTCCGTCCGTTTCCGCTTGGCGCGGGGAAGGACCAGTTCGGCTTCGGATTCCAGATCGAGCGGCCGCCGGCGTCGCCGGACATGCGGTCGGTCGGCAGCCTCAGTTGGGGCGGCGTGTTCAACACGCATTTCTGGATCGACCCGCATCGCTCGATTGCCGCGGTGGTGCTGATGCAGGTGGCGCGTCGTGCCTCCGAATGCCGGATGAAACTCTGCCTGGAAGCCGAATCCCAGGTCGACCGTAACGGGTGCCGTCCGGTTTTTCGAACCATTCGGCCGATCGCCTGCTGGCGAGCGTTTTGCCCTTTCTCCGCCGCATGGCGCTCGAACTGTTCGTGGGCCGGACGCTGGCGGTGATGCGCCATCCCGTTCTGGCCTGGGTGCGGCTGCGGCCCTTCGGCCGCGTGATGCTGGCAGCTGGGTATGCCAGTCTCTCCTACGTCACGGCGTTTCTCACGTTGCTCGCGCTGAAGGGCTAGCCGCACCCGCGCCACGCGCCACACCGTTTGTCCGCTGCGGGTCTCGTCAGAACAGGAACGGCACGAACCGCTTCGTCCGCCGCATGTAGAGCCGGTACGGCTCGCCCAGCGTCTCCTTCAGCGCCCGCTCTTCGACGCCGACGCGATAGCCATACACGCCGACGTTGGCTGCGACGAGTACTAACAGGCTGATCCAATTGCCAAGCGCCAGGCCAATTCCGAGAAAGAGCAGCGTCCCGGCGGTGTACGAGGGGTGCCGCACGTAGCGATAGATGCCACGCTCGACCACCTCCTGATGGGGCCGCACGATCACGTCGCCGGTAAAACTCGCGCCGAGCATGCGGCGGCAGTGGCGGCGCAGCAGGCCGCCGCCGGCGAATACCGACAGTCCCAGCCAGAACAGCCAGACTCGATGCGGAAGCGTCGCCGATCGGACGGCGGCCGCGATCCAGAACGCCGCCAGCGCCGAGACGCCTTGTCCGGCGATAATCAGGCGCTTCGAGCCGGCATCCTGCGCCGACGCCGATGCGCCGTTGCGCGGCACGACGACGCGAAATTCCGGAGCGAATGCCCAGAAGAATACGGCCCAGAAGAACAGGGCGTACGGCCACGTGTAAACAAGGGGCGGCGGCACGGGCCTCCAGTGTATGTCAGCATCTGTTCCCATGATGACGATGCCGCTCGTGGTGACGGCGGTCCGGCCGACTGAGGCCGCCGAGCGGCTGCACGCGCTCGACGTGCTGCGCGGGCTGGCGCTGTTCGGGATGATCCTCGTGCACTTCCATCAGAAGACCCGCCGGGACGCCAGCGGCCTCGAGGACCTGATTGGCTGGGGCGTGTGGGTGCTGGTCGAGCAGAAGGCATGGGCGACGTTTGCGTTCCTGTTCGGCGCCGGGTTTGCGATCCTCCTGCGCCGCCTGGAGCGCCGCGGCGCGCCGGTCGCGGCAATCTATCTGCGCCGGCTCGCGATGCTGGCGGTGTTCGGCGTCGTCGCGGACGTTGCGTTCGGGTTTCACATCCTCTTCGAATACGCCTGCTGGGGGTTCGTCCTGCTGGTCGTACGGCGGTGGTCTACCCGTACGCTGCTCTTTGCCGCGGCCCTTTCGGCCTGCACGCGTCCGGTCGCGGCGGAAGCCTCCGCGATCCATGCGTGGTGGACGTCCACGCCGCTTCCGGCCGTGACGACGAGCCCTCTCGCCGAAGCAGTCGAGGCCGCTGCGCGGCAGCACTCGTACCTCATCCTCCTCTCCGCGCGATGGTCATCGTTCATCGGAACGTTTCCCACCTCGTGGCGCGGAATCCTGCCCGACACGAATCTGGCGCTGTTCATCCTCGGCCTGCTTGCGGTGCGCCACGGAATCCTCGACGACCCGAAGCGCCACGTCCGGCTCATCGCCGGCTGGATGACGTTTGGCGCCGCGGCGTGGGCGTGCGCATGGCTCGTGCTCAGGAAGCTGCCGCCTGTCTCGATGCCCGGCGCCCGGTGGCCGCTCGAATTCGGGCTGGGGCTCGTGCAGGACCAATGGCTCTGCTTCACGTACATCGGCGCGATTGTCCTGCTGCTTGCGTTCAGGCCGGCGTGGACGGCAAGACTCGCCGTCTTCGGCTTCGCGGGCCGGATGGCGCTGACGAATTACCTCGTGCAGGCCGCCGCGCTCGATGCGCTCTCGTCAGGCTATGGAGCGGATCTGAAACTGCGGCCCTATGTCTACTCGCTGGCCGCGGTTCTGCTATTCGCCGCGGAGGCCGCCACGAGCCGCGCGTGGCTCGCGCGGTACCGATTCGGCCCGCTGGAGTGGCTCTGGCGCACCGTCACCTACGCCCGCGTCCAGACGCTCAGCGCCTGAGCATCGCCGCGAGCGGCTGGCCCGGATCCGCCAGCGCGGCCGGATCGATAGGCACGGCGCGCTCGATGAGACGGCGGATGACGCCGATGTCGCGCTGCACGTTGATTCCCAGCGCTCCGACCAGCCGCCCACCGCTCACGTCGAACGTCAGCGCCGCATTCCCCGCCAGCGGACGGACGACGCGCGCCGCGCCGGCGGCCGACCAGCCGACGCCCTGAATATACAGATCGTACTGCTCGGACCAGAACGATGGGATCGCGCGGTACGCGTCGCTCGCGCCCGCCGCATTTCGACCGGCGACCATTCCCTGATCCTGCGCGTGCCGCCAGTTCTCGAGCCGCACCGGTCCGTGAGGTCCCGGAAACCGCACGGCGTCTCCGGCCGCGAAGACGGCGGCGTCCGACGTCCGGCAGTACTCGTCCACGACGATCCCCTCGTCGACCGCCAGCCTCGCGGCGGCCGCGAGCCGATCGTTCGGCACCACGCCCGTGCCGACGACGATCACGTCGGCGGCGAGAGACGCGCCGGTAGTCGTGACGACTTCCGCCTGCGGACCGTCGGTCCTGGCGGACGCCACGGCGCACTCGAGGCGAAGATCCACGCCGTGCGCGCGATGCGCGGCGGCGACGAGCGCGCCGATTTCCTCGCCGCACACGCGCGCCAGGATCCGCGGCGCCACTTCCAGCACCGTCGTCGATACGCCCAGTTCCGCCGCGGAGGCCGCCACTTCGAGACCGATCAGGCCGGCGCCGACCACGATCAGCCGGCGCGTGTCGCGGAGGGTGGCCTTCAGCCGGTGAGCGTCGGCCTCGGTGCGAAGGTAGTGCACGCGCGGCATCCCCAGCGGCAGGTGCGGCAATTCGCGCACGAGAGAGCCCGTGGCGATCACCAGCGTGCTGTACGGCAGGCGCCGGCCATCCTCGAGCGTCACCGCGCGCGCCGCGCGATCGATCGCCACACAGCGCGCGTGCGGCTGGAGGTCCACACCGTGCGACGCCAGTCCGCCGGGGCCTGCGATCGGAGCATCCGCCGGCAGCACCTTGCCGGCGAGCACGCCTTTCGAGAGCGGCGGCTTCTCGTACGGCTCGCACGGCTCCTCGGTCAGGAGAAGGACGCGCGCGTCAGGGTTCTGTTTCTTTGCGGCGATCGCCGCGAACGTCCCGGCGGGTCCTCCGCCAATGACGATGATCGACGGGAGGCCGGTCACGCTAGACGCGAAGCGCCGTCATCATGTCGCTGACGTAGTCGTCGCTGTTCGCGATGACGACCATCAGCGACCACGGCCGCAACTGCGCCAGGGTTGTGGAGATGTCGCGATCGGAGGCGTCGGCCGCGCCGACGATCAGGGCGGTGGTCGTGACGCGCTTGCGGCTGCACGCCCGGCCGACCACCGCGGCGACCTCCGCATGTCCGCCGGGCGCCGCGACCATGATCACTTGATCCGCGGCGTTGACTTCGTCGCGAATGCGCGTTCGCCGATCGCCGAGCGTCGTCAGCCATCCGTCGTCGGCCTCCGGACCGGCGTCCAGATCGCCGGGCGCCGCTCTGAGGAAGGTCGCGTGGTTCCAGCGGTCCCCGGAGAGGCGGCGGACGAACGCTTCGCTGGGCGCGTCGAGCGCGATGACCGAGGTGGTGCGCGCCTTCGAGTTCGGCGCCTGCACGCGGAAACGAAGCTCCGCGGCGGTCGTCATACGCGCTGATTCGCTGAGCACGTGCGTCCGCTCCGTCAGACTGAGGCCGGTGCGACCGAGGGCCGCGCGATCATCGCCTCGCGGGCGCCGTCCTGGAACGGCTGGTCGGGCGGGAGCACGACGGCGGCGGATCGGACCTTCTGGTGCTCGAGATCGACGCCGGGAGGCGCGATCCCCTTGTCGACCAGCGCCCTCACCGCGCGGAGCAGGCGGTGGCGCGCCATGATGATGCCGTTGTCCGTCGAGACGAGGTTTTCCTTCGTGCGATCCACGATCGGCCCCATGCTCTCCTGCAGCGACGCATCCTGCATGCCGATGCCCTCGACGCCGCTGAACGTGCGGCCGGCCTTCTGCGCCGCGCGATCGATCAGGTAGTCGTTGTCCTTGTTGGCCAGCGGGCGATAGGTGCCGGGCTCGCAGCGGACGTGGATGCCCTTGCCGTCGCGCATCGCCGACAGCTCGGCCGCCGTGAGCTCGCGGACGGGATGGTAGTCGAAGCTCCACGCCCAGCAGTTCTCGTCGTCGATCGGGATCCAGAAGTGGCCGTGGACGGCGTGATGGCCGCGCGGGGCAATCATCGTGAACGACGGCATGACCCACTGCGTGATGCGCCAGTAGTACTTGCCGTCCTCCGCGTTGCGGCGCGCGCCGATGTAGAGTCCGCCCGGGCTCTCGACGACCTCGAAGACGGGCCGCGCGTCGCTCAGGTTGTACTGGTTGCCCTTGGCGCCCTTGAACAGCGGGTCGGAGTTCAGATCCCCGCGGTGGAGGAAGGAGACATGGCTGGAGTCGATGCCCCCCTCCATCGCCTGCAGCCAGTTCGATTCCTGCACCCGCTTCGAGGTGTAGGTGTGCGACGCCGGCACCATGATGAACTCCCATTCCGGCAGCGGCGGCTGGGCGGCAGGGTCCCCCATGTAGGTCCACAGGACGCCGCCGCGCTCGACGAGCGGGTAGGACTTCAGCTTGATCTTCCGGGCGAAGCCCGACGCTTCCGGCTCCGAGGGGACGTCGAGGCACTGGCCCGTGACGTCGTATTTCCAGCCGTGGTACGGGCAGCGGAGCCCGCACTCCTCGTTGCGGCCGAACCACAGCGACACGCCGCGGTGCGCGCAGAATTCGTCCATCAGCCCGTAGCGGCCGTCCGTGTCGCGGAAGGCGATCAGCCGCTCCGAGAGCAGCTTCACGCGCACCGGCGGGCAGTCGTTCTCGGGAAGCTCCTCGGCGAGGAGCGCGGGCACCCAGTAGCTGCGGAACAGCCGGCCGCCCGGCGTCCCGGGGCCGGTCTGGGTGAGGAGGTCGTTCTGTTCTTTCCTGAGCATGGGACCGTCCCGCCTTCAATGGTCTGACCTATGGCTGATTCAGTATACTTGTGCGGCGGTGGTTTTTTCAGAAAGGTACCATCCGGATTCGGCGGGCGTCAATGAGGCCATGAGGATACGCGTGTGCGGCGCCGCGGATGTCGGGGTCGGGGAGGCGCTCAAGGTCGAAACCCACGGGCTCGTCCTCGCCGTGTTCAATCTCGACGGCGAGTTCCACGTCACCGACGACCACTGTACCCACGGTCCGGGGTCGCTCTCGGAGGGTTTCATCGACGGCGACTGCGTGGAGTGCAATTTCCATCAGGGCGTCTTCAACATCCGCACGGGGGCCGTCGTCGCGCCGCCGTGCATCGTGCCTGTGAAGACGTATCCGGCGGCCGTCGAGGACGGCGAGGTCTACATCGACTACGAGCCGCCGGCCGGCGACGCCGTCAGATCTTGAACGTTTCCAGCGTTTCGGGAGCGAACAGTGCTTCCGGCGCCAGCCGCCGGGCGGAGAGGCCCTGCTCGTGGGAGTAACGCAGGAAGGTCGCGAGCGTCTCGGCATTGCGGGCGAGTCCGTAGGGCCAGAAGTCGCCGCCCATCTCGCGGCGCGTCTCCTCGACGTGCGCCGTCAGCCACGGCAGCATGACCTTGAGCGCCGCGGTCTGGGCGAGATCGTCGTAGGCGGCGCGCTGCGCGGCGGTGAAGGCCTTGAGCAGCGACTGGGCGATCCAGCGGTGTCGCCGATAGATCTGGCGCCGGATCACGACGGTGTGCATGATCGGAA
The DNA here is from genome assembly GCA_035495955.1 of Vicinamibacterales bacterium. GTDB lineage: Bacteria > Acidobacteriota > Vicinamibacteria > Vicinamibacterales > 2-12-FULL-66-21 > JAICSD01. The sequence goes on from DATJFE010000064.1 coordinate 16,001, forward strand.
AGATGCGCGTGCGGCGGAAGTACTCGCGTTCGACCGCGGGAAAGTCCTCGAACAGGCGGCGCACTCGGCCGTCGCCGGCGCGGAACGACGAAGGGGCGCGGGCGGTGTGCAGCGCGTCGATCTCGCCGCTGGCGAGCATCGCGGAGAGCGTCTGCTGCGGTCCGATGGGGCGGATATGAATGCCCGGCGGCAGATGGAGCGCGAGCTTCTCCTGTCGGCCCGGCTCTTCGAGCCCGCCCGTCACGTACGTGACGCTGTCGACCGGGACGCCATGGGCGTCCGCGAGGATGCCGCGGATCCAGACGGGCGCCGTCATCTGATACTCCGGCGTCCCGACGGTACGTCCCACGAGATCCTCCGGCCGCGCGATGCCGGCCGCGGCATTCACGTAGATGCAGGAATGCCGGAAGAACCTCGACGGGAACACGGGGATCGCGACAAAGGGCGGATCGTCGGCGAAGAGCGACACGACGTACGAGGAGAGCGACATTTCGGCGGCGTCGAACTCCTGGTGCCGGAGCATCCGGAAGAACGTCTCTTCCACCGGGAGATCGAGGCAGGTGAGATCGATGCCGTCCGGGCGCACGCGGCCGTCGAAGAGCGCGCGCGTGCGATCGTAATTCCAGCAGGCAAGGGTGAGCGCCAGGTCGGGCACGGGATGTACTGTAGCAGGAGCCACCGATGATCATCGACTCGCACGGGCACTACACGACGGTGCCGTCCGGGATGCGCGTCTTCCGCGCCCTGCAGATTTCGAACATGGGCCGGCCGACGAAGGGCGCGGTCAGCGTCAGCGACGACGAGATCCGCAGCTCTCTGGAAAAAGGGCAGATCAGGCTGCTCGACGAGCGCGGCATCGACGTGATGCTCTTCTCGCCGATGGCCTCCGCCATGGGCCATCATTTCGGCAATGCCCGAGTGAGCCGGTTCTGGACCGAGGTGAGCAACGACCTGATTCACCGCGCATGTACGCTGTTCCCCGATCGCTTCGTCGGCGTGTGTGCGCTCCCGCAGTCGCCCGGGGTCCCGCCGAAGGAATGCTGCGAGGAGCTCGAGCGGTGCGTGAAGGAATTCGGCTTCATCGGCTGCAACCTGAACCCGGACCCGTCGGGCGGCTACTGGACCGATCCGCCCCTCGGCGACGAGTGGTGGTACCCGCTCTACGAGAAGCTCGTGGAGCTCGACGCGACCGCGATGATGCACGCCTCCGCCACCTGCAATCCCGCGTTCCACACCACGGGCTCGCACTATCTCAACGTCGACGCGACGGCGTTCATGCAACTGCTGGAGTCGCGCGTCTTCACGGATTTCCCGACGCTGAAGCTGGTGATCTCGCACGGCGGCGGCAACGTCCCCTACCAGGCTGCGCGGTACCGCGCGCTCTGCCTGATGAACAAGTGGGAGCCGTTCGAGCAATTCATCAGGCGGCTCTATTTCGACACGACCGTCTACAACCTGGAGGCGATGCACCTGCTGGTCACGGTCGCCGGCGTCGACAACGTGATGTTCGCCTCGGAGATGCTCGGCGGCGTGACGACGAAGGACCCGATGACGGGCCGGATGTTCGACGACAACAAACCCTGCATCGACGCCCTCGAGTGGCTGACCGAGGACGACAGGCGGAAGATCTTCGAGGGCAACGTCCGCAGGGCCTATCCGCGGCTGAACGCCGCGCTCGATCGGCGCGCGGCCGCGTCCGCCTCGCGTTGACACTGTTCGCGCGGACGCAATAAAGTCCCTCTTTTTGCCGAGGTTCAAGGAGAGCGAGTGCCCGAAAAAGTCCTGGCCGCGTTGAAGACGGCGCCGTCGACCACAGAGCTGCGCGAGCTGGATCTGCCGGACATGCCTCCCGATGCGGCGCTGATGAAGGTGGAAGTCGCGGGCGTCTGCGGGACCGACGTCAGCCAGTACAAGCTGCCGCTGCGCGCCGGTCCGCTCATCATGGGCCACGAGAACGTCGGGTACCTGGCCCGCGTCGGCGCCGAATTCGCGAACCGGCAGGGCGTGAGGGAAGGGGACCTGATGTTCCTCGAGCACTACCTGCCGTGCGGCCACTGCGAATGGGACCACATGGGCGAGTACCGCCACTGCGCCGCCACCGAGTGGTTCTACGATCCGACGGCGATCCGGTACGGCTATACGTCGACCGACATTCCACCCGCGCTCTGGGGCGGGTTCAGTCACTACCTGTACCTGCCGATCAATGCCGTGCTCCACAGAGTGCCGGCCGGCCTCACACCCGAGGAAGCCGGGCTCGGGACGCCGATGTCGAACGGAATCCAGTGGGCGCTCATGGACGGCGGCGTCGGGTTCGGCAGCACCGTCCTCATCCAGGGGCCCGGCCAGCAGGGGCTGTGCTGCGTGATGGCGTCGAAGCAGGCGGGCGCGCAGACGATCATCATCACGGGCACCGCGAGAGACGCACGGCGACTGGAAGTCGCGAGGGCGCTCGGCGCCGACGTCACCATCGATGTCAGCGCGGACGATCCGCTCGCCCGTGTGATGGGCGCCACCGGCGGCCGCGGCGTCGACGTCGTCATCGATTGCACCGTCGGGGCCGGCGTCGAGCCGACGCTTCTCGGCATCGAGGCGACCAAGCGCCGCGGGGGCACGATGGTCGTGCAGGCGGAGGGCAACCAGAAGTTTCCCGACTTCCCGATCGGCCGGCTGACCCGGAAAGGGATGACCCTCAAGAGCGCGCGCGGCCATTCGTACCGCTCCGTGGAAATGGCGCTGCAGCTCCTCGCGAACAAGCGCTTTCCGCTCGGGCTGATCACGACGCACCGCTTCGGCCTGACCGAAGTGGACTACGCCATCAAGTCGGTGGCCGGCCAGGGCGCTCCGGGCGCAATCCACGTCTCGGTCATGCCGTGGAGCGCGACGCAGTAGTTCCGGCGCTCGTCGAGGCGATCCGCATGCTCACGCAGGCGGAGCTGGTCGACTACAGTGGGCACTGCAGCGCCCGGCGCGACGGCGGATCGTTCTTCATCAATTCCGGCGCATCCATCCGATCGATCCTGACGGCTGAGGACATCGTCGCCATCGACTTCGACGGGTCGCTGCTGGACGGGACCGCGAAGCCCCCGGTCGAGTTTCCCCTGCACGCCGAGATCTACCGCGCGCGGCCCGACGTGCGCGTCGTGATGCACACGCATCCACGATGGTCCACGCTGCTGACGATGGTCGGGGTTCCCTTCCGTCCGGTCTTTCCGCAAGGATCCCTCCTCGGCGACGTGCCCGTGCTGGATTCACCGATGTCGGTCAACACCAGGGACATGGGGGCCCGCGTCGCGGGCGCGCTCGGGAGCGGGCCCGCCGTCCTGCTCAAGTCCCACGGGGCGGTCGTGGTGGCGGCCGATATGGTCGAGTGCTTCGCCCTCGCCATCTACCTCGAGGAAAACGCCTGCCGCCAGTACATGGCGATGCAGATTGGGTCGCCGTACGTGCTCAGCGCCGCGGAGCAGGAGGCGTGCCGGGGCCGCCTCGGGACCCCGTCGCTTTACCGCAAGGCCTGGGACCATTACCGCGTCAAACTTGGCCGGCAAAACCCGAATTAGTCCGTGTAGTCCGTGTTGTCTGTGGCCCTGTAGTCCGTGTCGTCCATGCCCTATGGTCGGACCATTTCCCGCGAGACGCAGCCGCCCCTCCTGCGCTAAACTGCGCGCATGCTGAAACGCGCATTGGCCCTACCAATCGCCATCCTGATGCTGACGTGGACGTCGGCCGGCAGAACCGGAGTCTCGGCAGACGTGGCCAGGCCGCTCATCTCATCGCTCGAGGACGAAGACAGCATCTGCCTGATGCCGCCGACGCTCGAACAGCGGGCGGATTACCAGGCCTCTATCGCCGCCTATCAGACGACGCGCGCGGCGTATCAGTCCAGGCGCGGCGGGGCAGGCGCCGCGGGCGAGGACGCGCAGGGCGCGCCGCCCGGATGGCCGGGCAAGAACACGATCGGCGGCAACATTCCCCCGACCGCCGCGGTGATGGACCCGTGGCCGACCTTCGACGGCATCGCCGTCGACGGCGACAACGGCATCGTCGCGATGAGCGACGAGAACCGCCACGGCCTCCTGATCTACGACGCGGCGTCCGGCGGCAGCTCGGCGAAGGTGACCGCGCCCCGCGGCTGGGTCCTGGGCCCCAGCGTGAAGCTCGGGTTCGTCGCGGGCGTGGCGGTCAATCCGAAGCGCCGCGAGGTCATCGTGACGAACAACGACGGCGGCGGCGTCGAGGTGTTCTCCTACGACGCGAACGGCGACACGCGGCCGGTACGATCGCTGACGGTCCCGCACCAGTCGTGGGGATTGTCGCTGGACGTCGAGCACGACGAGCTCGCCGTGACCAGTCAGCAGTATCAGGGCATCTCGATCTACTCGGCGGAGGATTCCGGCGTCGTGCGGCCGCGGCGCACGATCCGCGGCATGGAGACGCTGCTCGAGGATCCGCACGGCGTCTTCCTCGACGGCGCACGCGACGAAGTGTTCGCCGCGAACCACGGCAACTGGACGGAAATGAAATCGTACGCGGGCGACGAGCCCGCGTTCCCGGGCAAATACATTCCCGGCCGCTTCCAGCCCTCTTCGATTCGCGTGTACAAGGCATCGGCCAACGGCGACGTGCCGCCGCTTCGCACGCTGCAGGGCAACAAGACCCAGCTCGCGTGGCCGATGGGCATCACCCTCGACAAGCCGCGCAACGAGCTGCTCGTCGCCAACTATGCGAGCAATTCGATCCTGATCTTCCCGGTGACCGCCAGCGGCGACGTCCCGCCGGCGCGCTTCATCGGCGGCCCGCACACCGGCATCGTGGGTCCCGTCGGCGTGAGCGTCGATACGAAGCGCAACGAGATCTGGGTCGCCAATTACGGCGATCACACCGCCGTCGTCTTCGATCGCCTCGCGTCGGGCGACGCCGCGCCGAAGCGCATCATCCGCAACGCGCCCGAGGGGACGCCGACGACGGGCTTCACCAACGCGGCCTCGGCCGCCTACGATCCGAAGCGCGAAGAGGTGCTCGTCCCCAACTGCGTCAGCGTGCCGCGAATCTCCACGTTCGCTCGGTACGCGAGCGGCAACGTGGCGCCGGATCGTACCATCGAAGGACAGCAGACGCATCTGAGCCGCACCATGCACGGTCTCGCGTTCGATCCGGTGCACGACGAGATCATCGTGCCGGTCGCGCTCTCCGGCGCGGTGCTGGTGTTCAAAGGGGACGCGCGCGGCAACCAGATGCCCATCCGGATCATCCAGGGCTCGCACACGGGTTTGATCCGCCCGCAGACCGTCGAAGTCGATCCCGTCAACGGAGAGATCGTCGCCGCCGATTCGAGTTCGCGCGCGATTCTCGTGTTCGATCGGCTCGCCAACGGCGACGTCGCGCCCAAGCGGAAGATCGGCGGCCTGAAAACCGATTTCCGCGACATCGTCGGCGTCGCGGTCGATCCCGTGGCGAACGTGATCATCGCGGCGAACCGATCCGCCGGCGGCCCCAACGGGATCTACATGTTCGATCGGCTGGCAGACGGCGACGTCGCGCCGATCCGGCACATCGGGGGCATCAATACGGGCGTGCTCGGACGCTTCCGCCAGCTCAAGGTGGACTCCGAACGCGGCATGATCTACGTCGCCGTCCAGGCGTTCCGCCGGCAGCAGGCGACGCCGCAGAAAGAAGCGGATCTCTACACGAACGAGAAAGCGCTCGCCGCCCTTCGCGAACAGGCCCGCAGGGAGACGAAGGGCGACGACGAGCCGCTCGATCAGGAAGGGGGCGGCGACACCGCCGGCTTCATCGGCGCGTGGTCCGTCACCGACGATGGCGACGTGCCGCCGCGGATGATGATTCGCGGACCGGCGACGCGCGCCAACGGCTTCGGCGGCGTCGCCATCAATCCGAAGAACGGCGAGGTCTACGGCGTTGGCAGCAACGCCGTCATGACCTATCTCGTACCGAAGTTCTTCGTAAAGAAACCGGCGACCGCATCGTCTCGGTAGCGCCGCGCGAACCACGCGCGGGCGTGTTTCTTACAGGAGAGCACGAGTCGACGAGATCGCCGGAGATCTTTGGCAGGAGACCAGGAGACCAGGAGCTGTCTTGGAACACGAAGACCGACACGTCTCCTGAGCTCCTATTTTCCTGCGTCCGAATCTCCTCCAAGCCTCCTGCCTCACCTGCTACTGCTCTATCTTGACGACGTTATTGGCTGGAACAGCTGGGGCATCTCGTACGTGAGGACCGCGTTCAACTGCTTGTCCGACACGATCACGGCATTGTGTCTGGGATCGAGATCGAGTCCGCGTGGCTTCTGCAGGAGGCCGTTCGGGCCGCCCACCGTGTAGCGCGGTGGCACGTCCCCGTCGTCGTCGAGACTCCACACGGCCACGTATCCGGTCTGCTGCGTGGTGAAGACGAGGCCGCCCTCTGGATAGATCCGGATGTTGCCCGTGTCGTTCAGCCGCGATTTGGCGCCCGTGATCACGCGCTTCGGCTTCACGTTGCCGTTCGCGGTGCGGTCGAAGATGGCAAGCTCGGGGAGTCCCCGGCCGTCCGCGCTGCGCGCCGCCGCGCCGACGACGATGATGTTGTGCGAGGGATCGACGGCGACAGAGCCGGCGGCGGTGAAGCCGGTGTCGGGGCCGCTGAGGACGCGCTTGGGCGCAACGTTGCCGTCGGCGAGCAGATCGAAGACCAGCACGCGATCGCCTTCCGGCACGTAGATCTCGTCGTTGACGCCGTCAACCGCGACGCGATCGAGCGCGGTGAGCATCGTCTTCGATCCCTGGATCACGCGCACCGGCTTGGTCTCGCCGGCGGCCGATCCGCGGAAGATCAGAATCGCCTGGCCGAACTGCTGCGGCACGACGATCTCGTCGCGGCGCGCGTCGTAGTCCACGCCGTGCATCGTCCGGCCGAGCATGGTGGCCTGTCCTTCAATGGCGCGAGTGCGAGGCGCATTTCCGTCCGCCGCACGGGCGAACGCCGCAATCTGCGGATGCGCCACTCAATTCGGGACGAGGATTTCCTCGCGCTTCGAGTCGTAGGTCAGCGCGCCCGGGTTGCCGATCATCAGCGACGGCGCCGAGGCGGGCGCGCTGCGGATCGTGCGCAGCGGCGGCGTGTCGCCGTCGGCGTCGATCGGATACGCCGTCGCGGAGTGCCCGCCGAAGTTCGCCACCCAGAGCTCGTGGTTCTTGCCGTCGAGCGACACCGACGTCGGATGCGCGAGCGCCGTCCGCGGGCCCTTCAACACGCGCTTCGGCGCGGCGTTGCCGGCCGCATCGGCGTCGAACACAAGAATCGACGGCCCCATGTCGTTGGCGACGAACAGCTCGCGCCGCTCGGCGTCGAAGGCGAGGCCGGTTGGCCAGTTCAACTGCGTCTTCGATCCCTTGATGACGCGGAGCGGCTTGTCGTTGCCCTTCGCGGTGATCGCGTGGATCGAGATCGACGGCCCGTCGTTGGTGCCGCTCCCGGGCACTGCCAGCTCGCGGCCGAGAGGCCAGTTGGCCTTGTCGCGTCCCTTGCCCGCGCCAGGGACGCCCGTGCGGACCTCGCGATCGGCGCGCCGCAGCGCGTGCGAACCGTAGTTGGCGACGTAGAACACGTCCTTCTTCGGATCGATGGCGATGCCGTGCGGATCGCCGAGGCCGGTGTCGTCCCCCTGCAGGAGCCGCAGCGGCGCGTCATCCTTGTCCGCGTCCTTGCGGAAGACGACGACCGTGGCGTCGTGCTGAGTGGTCAGGAACATTTCGTTGCGCCGATCGTCGACGGCGATGCCGAACGTGCCGTGCGGCGTCTTGAGCGCACGGATCGGCGCCGCGTCGCCGCTGCTGCCGTGCTTGAAGACGACGAGGGTGTCGACCGTGTCGTTGTTCGGCGCGATGATGTCGCCTGATGCCGGATCGACGTGGACGCCCGACTCGAACTCGATAAGCGTGTGCTCTCCCGCGAGGACGCGCTTGGGCGTCGTCACCGCGTCGGCAGGCGAGTTGTCGAGACGGTTGTACGCGAACACCTGGAAGAGATTCTCGTCGGTGAGGACCACTTCGTCGCGCGCCGGATCCACGGCGACTGCGGCGAACGCCGGAAACCGATCCTGCACTGTGCGCGCCGGCGGCCCGGCGTAGATCCGGGTGCGATCATCCAGCGGGAGCGCGGCGGCGCGGCGTCCCTGGCGTCCGGCCGTCTGTTCGGCCCACTGGACTGCGGCCGGCCAGACGCAGACGTCGGGCGGCAGCGCGTCCACGCGGACGAGCCGGCCATGAATCCCGCTGGCGCCCGCCGCCTCCGGATCGACGTGCGACACCATGAGCATCGCGCCGATGACCGCCCCAAGGAAATACCGCATCATTTGCCGTTCTCCGTGAAGGAAGAAACCTCGAAGGTCGCCGGATCCGCCCGGCTGTCGAGCGCGCCGTCGGCGCAGATCGATCCGTTCTGCGGCACCGCGCGATCGGCGTGAAGCAGGAATCGGCTCGCGCCCGCGGTCATCCACGTCCTGCCGTTCACCGTCTCGACCGTTCCGCAGGCCTGCAGGCGAAGCGTCACGACGCGCATCCGGACGCGCTCGACGGCGGCCTGGAAGTCCGGGGCCGAGAAGCTCTCGCCTTTCGCAAATCGCACCGTCGCCATGTCCGTATCGTCGTCGACGTCGATCGCGGATGCGTTGTACTGCCGCTTCAGCGACGCCTTGAGCGGCGGCACGCACGTCGGACAGGTGATTCCGTCGATTTTCGCTTCAACCGATTTCACGCGCGACTCGGCCGGGCGCCGGCCGCACGCGGCGGCGAAGGCGATCGGCAGGATGATCGCGGCGGCGGCCGTCTTTGCCATCGTTCTCAAGGTCCTTCACGCAGCACGGCCCGCAGCGCGGCAGCGAGCGTTTCCGGCTTCTCATCGTACTTGAAATATCGGTAAAGCCGGCCCCCGCGATCGATGACAAAGATCGCGGACGTGTGGTTGACGAGATAGTTCTTCGTCCCCGTCGGCACGATCTCGTACGCCGCATGGTAGGCGGATGCCACCCGGCCGATCTCCTCGTCGGTACCGGTCAAACCGATCACCGGCGCGCTGAAGCTGGCGACGTATTCCTTGAGCACGGCAGGCGTGTCCCGCTTCGGATCGACGGAGACGAACAGCGTCGGCACATCGCGCGCCGGCGCCCCGACGAGCCTCAGCGCCGCGACGATGCGCGACATCGTCACGGGGCACATGTCGGGGCAGGACGTGTAGCCGAAGAACAGCAGCGCGGGGCGGCCGCGGAGGTCCTGGAGCCGGAACGGCTTGTTGTCCTGGTCCGTCAGCGTGAAATCGCCGCCGAACGGCGGGCGATCGGCCTCGCCGGGTTGTGGGGCCGGCTCGGTGCGGCGGCACCCGGACACGGCGGCAATCGCGAGCGCGACGCAGACCACCGATCGCGTCATCGCACGCTCATGGCGCTCAACGGCCGCACGACGGCGCGGACCGTTCGCGTGCCTCCGTCATCGAAGGTGAGCCGCATTTCCACCATCCGTCCAACCGCGAGCGGACGAGCGATGTCGGTCAACATTATGTGTGTGCCGCCAGGGGCCAGATCGACCGACGCGTTCGCCGGGATCGTCAGTCTCGAGAGAGGGCGCATTTCGGTCCGTCCCTCCTGATCCACGATCGCATGCAGTTGTGCGCCGGCCGCGCCGACGACAGACACTTGCACGAGCGCGACGGGCCTGTCGGTTCGATTCACGATCCTCAAGTAGCCGCTGCTGGACGTCCGCGTCGCCGTCGATTCGCGGACCCACGCGTCGCCGATCACGATGCCGCGATCCGAGCCTCGGCGCGCCGCAGGGTCATGCTGTGCGGCGGCCGGCAGTCCGGCAGCGAGGAGCACGAGCGCGGCGCCGAGGCAATGCGTCCGGATCATCGCTGGCCTCCCGATTCGGCCGGCCGATGCTGGAGCGACACGATCCAGGCGGCGATGTCCCTGGCTTCGGGCTCGGTGATGTCGCGAAAGGGGGGCATCGCGCCGGCGCCGCGCCGGATGGATGCCGCGATGGCATTCAGGCCCGCGCCCTGGCTGTAGCCGCGGACGTCCGCGAAATCGCGCGGCGGCGCGTCCAGCCGCTTCGCCGACGGCCCGTCGCCGCGGCCGTTCGCGCCGTGACACACGGCGCAGCCGCGCTCCGCATACAGCCGTCGGCCGCGTTCCTCCGCGCCCGTGCACGCAGCGGCCGCCAGGCCGGCTGCGAGGACCAGGAGCAGGCGGCTGGCCACGGCGTCAGCGCCGTCGGCCGTTGGCCCGTCGCGGCGCGGCGCTGGGACCGCAGATCCCGTTGCGCCCCGCCTTCTTCATCGTTCGGCTGACGCGATCCTGAATGTCTCCGACGTGCTGGAGCATCAGCGTATACGCGGCCTCGCCGTCGTGCGCGCGGATCGCCTCGAAGATCTGACGATGGTACTCGCAGTTCTTGCGGCGGTGGCGCGACCGCGTGCGGGCATCGAGCGTCGAGACCGACTCGGCCGTCAGGTCGCCCAGCGCGTTCATGAGCACGACGAGCGGCATGTTGCGCGCGCAGGCGGCGATCGCCCGGTGAAACTGTCCGGCGGTCGTGCCCGAGTCGGCCGAGGAGTGCCGCACTTCCTGCTCTTCCTGCATCAGGACCTGTTCGAGCTTCGCCACGTCTTCCGGACGGGCGCGCAGCGCGGCCAGCCTGGCGATGGGCGGCTCGAGGAGGACGCGCGCTTCGGTGACTTCCTCATGCGACGACTTGCCGAGGCCGAGGACGAGCGACAGCGATCGCCGGACGGGCTCATGATCGAACTGCGCGACGAAGGCGCCGCCTTCGGCGCCGCGCCGGATGCTGAGCAGACCCACTTCCTCGAGCGACCGGTACGCCTCGCGCACCGAGACGCGGCTCGTCTTGAACTGGCGCGCCATGTCGCGTTCGGCGGGGAGCTTGTGGCCGACGGCGAGTCGACCGTCGGAGATCTGCTTCTTGATGCGTCGCGCGATGACTTCCGACACACGACCAGGGCGACTCGAGCTGCTGAGCATGGCAGTCATTGTCCCGGACGCTGGCGGCTGCGTCAACCGCGCGTGGGATCCGGAGCGGGTGGATGGCTGGTGTTTTCGGGCCACGGTTACAGGACAGGCGCGAGATCGGATCCGGCGCGTCCGCCGAAGCGGACCGCGCCGGACCCGGCGTCGCTTAGAACAGGAACTTCACGCCGAGCTGCAGCTGCCTCGCTGGCGTGGACGTCGACGTGATGCGGCCGGCCGTGGGATTGCGCACGCCGCCGGAGTTGAAGATGTTGAAGTCGGGGAGGCCCAGGTTGACGGTGTTGAAGGCGTTGAACGCCTCCAGCCGGAACTGCGCCTGGTACTTCCCGAACTTCTGGTTCTTGAACAGCGACAGGTCGGCTACTTTCAGGCCCGGACCGCGCAGCGAGTTACGTCGAGCGTTGCCGAACACGCCCGCCGCAGGCACACTGAATGCCGACGGGTCGAACCACATGGCCGCCGTGCCCGGATAGTTCACCGTTCCATTGACGTTCGGCTTTTGGAGGCCGACGTCACTCTGGCGGTCGCCGACCTGGTCGTAGTTCTCGAGCGGCGTGAACGGCAGGCCGCTGGAGAACTGCGCCACACCGCCGATCTGCCAGTTTTTCAGCAGGCCGCCCACGAAACCGGTCTTCGACTGGAAGAACGGGAACACGTAAGTCGCGTTCATGACGAGCGTGTGGCGGACGTCGAAGCTCGACGGGCCCCACTCGTAGTCCGGATCCCACCAGTCGGTGGCGCTTCCCGCGCCGTTGTCGAAGTCCGACCCTCCGATCTGGCCGCCGGACCAGTTGTCGTGCGAGTTGCCGAACGTATACGAGACCTGCGCCTGCCAGTTGTCCGCGAAGCGCTTCGTGAGGCTTGCGGTCGCGCCTTCGTAGGTGGAATGCGCCTCGTTGATGCGCGTGCGGATGCGCCCCCACGCGGGGAAGCGAAGCGTCGCCCCCGGCACGAGCATCTTCACGCCGTTGACGTATTGCGACGGCGTCGTATTCGGGTCGCCATAGAACGGCAGATTGTGCCCCGCCGATCCGATGTAGCCCACGCCGGCCGTCGCGTTGTGGCCGAGGTCGCGATCGAAGTGCACGTGCCACTGATCGGTGTAGGGCTGCTTTTCATCGTACGCGATGAATTCCGATCGCTTCTGCACGGTAGCGGGATCGACGCCCGCCTGCAGCACCGGAATCAGCGCCGGGCCGAAGACCGTCGGCAGGCGGATGTCGACGCCGGCGAAGTACGGATAGACGCGGAACGCCGTGCCGCGATAGAAAGACGTCGTCAGGGGCTGGTAGAACTTGCCGTAGCCCGCCTTGATCGTCGACTTCTTGTCACCCAGCGGGTTCCACGCCAGGCCGATGCGCGGCGCGAAGCTCTTGTACGACGGGTTCTTGAACAACGGCGTGCCCGGCGTGATGCCGTTCGCGGTCGTGTTGAGATCGCTGAAGTTCAGGAGTCCCGCGACCTGGCCTCGCAGTTCCTTCGGATCGGTCACGAAGTCGTAGCGGAGTCCGTAGTCGAGCGTCAGCGTGTCGCCCGCGCGCCACGAGTCCTGGATGAAGAAGGCGTTGTACCACTGCCGCATCTGGCGATTCGTATCGGTGCCGGGGAGGTTGCCCGTGAACCGATCCGCCTGCGCCGTCGCGCTGCGACGGAGCGTCAGGAACTCCTGCACGTTGCGGAAGCGGAACGTGCCGCCGTAGCGCGAGTACGAGAAGCCGTCGAAATGATAGTTCTGCAGGTCCATGCCCGCCTTCATCACGTGGCTGCCCTTGTTCCAGGTCATCGTGTCGGACACCTCGAAGATGTCCTGGGTGTAGTCCACCGGGGTCGTTGCGATGGAGCCGGCGGTGGAAACGCCGGTGATGTCGATCGCGCCGAAATGGGGGTCGGTGGAGAAATACAGCGCCTGCGGAATGCCGCCCGAGATGCCGTCTGGCGTGAGGTCGTCGGCCCGGTTCGTCCGGTTCGCGGCGAACCGGACGGTGTTGAGCAGGTTCGACGTGAACAGGTGCTGGTCCTGCGTGGTGAAGTACCGCGTGTAGGCCGTGGTGTGCTCGTTGAACAGCGGGTGCGGCTGCGAGATGACTTCCTTCGAGTCGTCGCGCGACCACCGGACCATGAGGTTGTCTTTCTGGCCCAGGTTGAAATCGAACTTCGTGACGCCGAAGTGCTCGTCGGTCGGATTGATCTCGGAGTGGATCAGCTCCGCGGTGCCGTCGCCGAAGTTCTGCCCGTTCGGAATCGGGAAGAGCAGGTCGAGATACGGCTTGACGATCGAATTCACGCCGACATTCGTGAGCACGCCGTTGACCGGCACCAATCCGTTGTGCGCGTTGGCGTCGGGCAGGCGCGCGAACTGCGTCACGGAATTGCGGTCGCGCAGCTGCTCGTACGAGCCGAAGTAGAACAGCCGGTTGGTGACGATCGGCCCGCCGATGGTGCCGCCGAACTGGTCGCGCTTGAACGGCGGCGCGTCGCCGGAGGCGAAGAAATTCTTCGCGTCGAGCGCGTCGTCGCGGTGGAATTCGAACGCCGAGCCGTGGATCCGGTTCGTGCCGGACTTGGTGACCGTGCTCATCACGCCGCCGGCGGCGCGGCCGAACTCGGCGTTGTAGCCGTGGGTCTGCACGTTGAATTCCTGGACCGTGTCGACGCCGAGCAGCACGCCCGACAGGCTCGACGGCGCCTTGTCGGAGACGTCCGCGATGTTCGTGCCGTCCATCAGGAAGCCGGTCTGCTCCGGCCGCGCGCCGCCGATCGACAACTGCGTCGAGCTGAAGCCGCCGGTGAAGTCCTTCGCGGTGCCGCGGCTCGTGATCACGCCGGGCTGCAGCGTCGCGAGCTGGAGGAAGCTCCGGCCGTTGAGCGGCAGCTCCGCGATCTGCTTCGTGGTGACGAGGCCGCCGGCGGTCGTCGATCCGATCGAGACGGCGCTCGTCTCGCCCGTGACCGTCACTTCTTCGGAGACGCCGCCCACCTTCATTTCGATGTCGGCGAGCGTGTCCTTGCCGATCGCGACGACGAGCTGATTGCGCGTGACCTTGAGGAAGCCCGCGAGTTCGGCTTCCACCTGATAGGTGCCGGGCGGCAGGTCGAGGACGCGATAGCGCCCGTGTTCGTCGGACACCTGCGTTCGCTGGGCGCCCGTTTCGACCTGTCTCACCAGGATGGAGACGCCGGGGACCACCGACTTCTGCGGGTCCGTGACCGTCCCCGAAATGCTGCCGGTCGTACCCTGCGCGGCAGCCATCGCCGGCAGCAGCATGAGAACGCCGAGCGTGCACAGACGCGTAAACGATGTCTTCATAGTGTGG
>DATJFE010000065.1:0-20338 GCA_035495955.1 Vicinamibacterales bacterium
TTGACGTAGACCTTTTTGTTCCGCAGCTCGACGGTCTCGCCGGGAAGTCCGATCACGCGCTTGATGAAATCGCGGTCCGGCTCGTCGGGATACTTGAAGACGATGATGTCGCCGCGCCGGATCGGGCGTACCGGGAGCAGCGCGCGGCCGATCGCGAGCGGCGTCGGCCCGAAGACGAACTTGTTGACGAGCAGGTGATCGCCGATCAGCAGGTTGTTCTCCATCGACCCGGTCGGGATCTTGAACGCCTGCACGACCCACGTGCGCACGAAGAGCGCGAGGATCACCGCGATGACGATCGATTCGAAATACTCTCGAACGACCGACTTCTTGAACGCCGGGGTGGGGGTGGCCGTCATTCGGTGTCCATCTTGAGGACGGCGAGGAACGCCTCCTGCGGAATCTCGACGCGGCCGACCCGCTTCATGCGCTTCTTGCCTTCCTTCTGCTTCTCGAGCAGCTTCCGCTTGCGCGAGATGTCGCCGCCGTAGCACTTCGCGAGCACGTTCTTCCGGAGCGCCTTGACGGATTCGCGCGCGATGATGCGGCTGCCGACCGCCGCCTGGATCGCGACCTCGAACATCTGTCGCGGGATCAGCTCCCGCATCTTCGACGCCAGCGCGCGCCCGCGGGCATACGCGTTGTCGCGGTGCACGATCACCGACAGCGCGTCGACCGGCTCCTCGTTCACCAGGATGTCGAGCTTCACCAGCGGCGACTCCCAGTAGCCGGTCACATGATAGTCGAGCGACGCGTAGCCGCGCGAGATCGTCTTCAGGCGATCGTAGAAATCGAGCACGACCTCGTTGAACGGCAGGTCGTAGGTGATCAGCACGCGGTCGGTCGCGAGATACTCGAGGCCTTTCTGCACGCCGCGCTTCTCCTGGCACAGCTCCAGGATCCCGCCGACGTGCGCCGACGGCGTGAGGATCATCGCCGTGATGACGGGCTCCTCGATCCTCTCGATCCGCCCGGCGTCCGGCAGCTTCGCGGGCGTGTCGATCTCCTGCACCTGTCCGTCCGTCGTCGTGACGCGGTAGAGGACGCCCGGCGCGGTCGTGATGAGATCCACGTCGAATTCGCGCTCGAGCCGCTCCTGCACGATCTCGAGGTGCAGCAGGCCGAGAAACCCGCATCGGAATCCGAAGCCCAGCGCCGCCGAGGTCTCGGGCTCGAAGTGGAACGACGCGTCGTTGAGCCGCAGCTTTTCGAGCGCGTCCCGCAGCTCCGGATACTCGCTGCCTTCGACCGGGTACAGGCCCGCGAACACCATCGGCTTCATTTCCTTGAAGCCGGGGAACGGCTCGGCGGCGGGCTTCGCCGCCTCGGTGATCGTGTCGCCGATCTGCGCGTCGCTGACGGTCTTGATGCCCGCAAAGATGAACCCGACTTCGCCGACCCCGAGCTCGTCGACGGGCATCGGCTTGGGCGAGAACGTGCCGACCTGCTCGACCTGGTATTCCTGCCCCTTGGCCATGAACTTGATCTTCATCCCGGCCCGGATGCTGCCGTCGATCACGCGCGTCAGGATGATCACGCCGCGATACGCGTCGTACCACGAGTCGAAGATCAGGGCCTTCAGAGGGGCGTCCGGATCGCCTTTTGGCGCGGGCAGGCGATGGACGATCGCCTCGAGGATCTCGTGGACGCCCGTCCCTTCCTTCGCGCTCGCCAGGATCGCATGGCTCGCGTCGAGGCCGACGATGTCTTCGATCTGCCGCTTCGCTTCGTCGGGCTGCGCGCCGGGCAGATCGATCTTGTTGATGACTGGAACGATCTCGAGATTGTTCTCGACGGCCAGATACGCATTGGCGAGCGTCTGCGCCTCGACCCCCTGCGACGCGTCGACGATCAGCAGCGCCCCTTCCGAGGCCGCCAGCGATCGCGTGACCTCGTAGGAGAAGTCCACGTGGCCGGGCGTATCGATCAGATTCAGAACGTAGGTCTCGCCGTCGTCGGCCTTATATGTAAGCCGGACCGCGTGCGCCTTGATCGTGATGCCGCGCTCGCGCTCGAGATCCATCGTATCGAGGACCTGCGCCTCCATCTCGCGCGCCTGCAGCGCGCCGGTCATCTCGAGAAAACGGTCGGCGAGGGTCGACTTGCCATGGTCGATGTGGGCGATGACCGAAAAATTGCGGATGCGGGATTGATCCATGCGGGCGTGTCAGCAAATTATAGCATCTAGGGGACTTGTCGAAGGTCCGAGGTGCGAGATGCGGGGCGCGGGGCGCGACGTCAAAGCTCGAGGTTCGACGTTCGCGGTCAGCGCTGAAGCGCGTACGACAGCTTCACGAACACCTGACGGTCGATCGGTGCCAGGCGGCGGGCGCGAGCCGCGTCGACGGCCGTGAGCTCCCGATCGTCACCGTAGCCGAGGAACATCACGGACTGCCAGTTGATCTTGTAGGCCAGCAGCAGCGAGGCCCCGAAGTCGGCCGACCGACTGGTGACCGCGAAGCGGTAGAGGGCCGGATCGCGATCGGTGGAGACATATTGCGCGATCGCCCTGACGAAGAGACGCGCCGTGAACGTGTAGGTGCCCTTGAGGCGCGAGACCCGCGCGGCGAAGAGCCGCTGCCAGTCGTCCGGCCCTCGCGCGACGCTCAGCCATTGCTGATTCTCGACGAGCGCGACCTCGAAATGCTTCGTCGGACGGATGGTTGCGCTCGAGTTGATCGTCGTACCGTGCGCGGGACGCGAGTTGTCGAAGTCGATGTCCTGGCCGAGGAATCCGTCGGCCTCGACCTGCGAGAACAGGCGTGACGGACTGAACAGCAGGATGTAGCCGAATTGACGCCGGCCGATCACGTCGCCCGCCGGCGTCCGAATCGCGTCGTCGATCAATCGGAACTGCATGAAACCGTTCGCCTTCGAGTCCATGCCGAACCCAGGCATCACGTCCCGGCTGATCAGCCGGCCCGACGTATCGCTCTGGCGATCGACATTGACGAAGGTGCGCACCCGCGAGAGAAAGCCCGTCGGCCGGACGGTCCATCCGGTCGACCCGGAGATGTCCCGGTAGCCGACCTGGGGCACGAAGCCCGTGTCCGCGCGAAAGCCGCGGCTGACGTCGCGGTACTGTCCGTACCAGTCGAGATGCTTGGTGTTGTGGCTCCAGTTGGCCGCCGCGGCATAGCCTGTCAGCGATTGGCCCGTCCATTCGTCGGCGAGATCGGGACGGTCGGGCGTCTTCGTATCGCTGAAGAGGATCTGTCCCCCTACGACGTTGTGGCCGTTCGGGCGCCACTGGCCGTCCGGCCCGGCGACGCGGTTGTACCCGGCGCCGTCGTGGTTTTCGCGGTCCGCTGCGAGGACGCTGACGAATGACAGGCCGACGTCGCGCTTGGCGCGCCCGACGAAGACGGTCGACCCGAAGTCGGCTGGCGCCAGCGAGGAGCTCGTCGCGCCCGGCACGACGACGCTGCCACCGCCGTGGTCTTCGGCCACGAGGGCCGTGTAGCGGAATCCCGCTTCCTTTCCCGTCACCCGCGCGCCGGCTATCGGATCCGTGATCGTGCGGGTGTACACGGCCTGGATTGGCGTCGCGAACATGTCCACCCCTTCGAGGAAGAACGGCCGCTTCTCGGGGAAGAACAGCGCGAAGCGCTGATTCGTCGCAATCTGCGCCGTGTCGGACTCCACCTGCGAGAAGTCCGGCTTCACGGTGAGATCGATTGCGTTGTTCGCATTCGGGAGATACTTCACGTCGAGCCCGACGCGCCCGCGCGCGGCAGCATCGCCGAGAGGCGCACCGGCATCGCCGTCCGCCTGGGCAAGTGTGTTCCCGGCCACGTACGGCGTGACGACGAGGTGGCCGCCCGACGAAAGGTGCTCGATCCCCGTGAGGACGTTGGCCCGGCAGACGAAGCAGTTGCTGTCGCGGGGGATGCGGGCAGAGAAGAACTGGTAATGCCGATCGCGCGGATAATTGCGATACAGCATGATGTGCCAGGTCTGAGGATCGACGTTGCGGTGCCGGATCGACGAAAACGGAATTCGCATCTCGAGCGTCCAGCCGTGGACCGAGATTCTCGTGGCCGAGTCCCAGAAGAAGTCCGGCGAGGCATCCTCGTTCGACGAGTCGTCGATGATGGAGTCGTACTGGATGTTGCGCGGCGTCACGACGAAAAGGACCCCGACCGAGCCGGTCGCGCGCGCGTCGAGCACGATCCCGCCATAGTCGTCGAATCCGTTGCCGATGTTGTCGCGGTCGGCGAAGGGTGCGCGCAGGGCTGACGGATTCGGATCCTCGAATTCGAACGCGGCGTACAGGAACTTGTCGTCGTAGGTGAGATAGCCGACGTTTTTGACCTTCGGCTCGACGTTGTCACCCGGCTGGGTCTCGTACCACTTCTCAATCCTCGTCGCCCGCCGCCACGCTTCGTCCGACAGATCGCCGTCGACGACGATGCGGCCCGTGGCCTTGGTGATGTGAATCGTCTCGCCCGAGAGCGCGGCCTGCGCGGCCGCCGTGCGAGCGAGCAGACACGCGGCGGCGACGCCCCCGAAGACGGCGGCGGTTCGCATGCCGCATTGTACCGTGCCGCTATGTCCTTCACTTCCTGCATCAGGGACGAAACGTGGTACGGAATGCCGTTTTGGATCGTCGCCGGCGCGGTGTCTACTGACACGAGGGTTGAATGGTGGCGGTCATCGGGGCCCGCCTTCAGGATTCGACCGCGCGCGCGTTGGACGATCAGGACGCGTGCGGCGCTACCCGCCTGTCTCGTGGTGCTCATGTGCCCTCAAGGAAACGCTGCCAGCGCGCCCCGGCCTCGTCGAGGCTGAATCCATAGGTTGCGAGGAACGCGCTGCGGACGGCGTCGAGCGAGGCGTTGGGATTCATGGCGCCGAACAGCCGTCGCATGGCGCTCATACCCTGCGTATCGATCAGAAAGCGGACGAACGATCCCGCTTCCGGATAGGTGACATTGGGATCGAGGGCGCGGAACGCCGAGGTCTCCGCGATGGACACGATCGACGGCAACCGCACCTGACTGCGGAACTGCCGCGCCAGATCGTGCAGCGGGGTGCCGCTCCACCTCGGCGTCAGGTCCCCGGCCTGGGGATTGGTCTGATGCGCGACGGCGAACCCTTCGCCGAACAGCGCGACCGGCGATCCCCATGGACTGGCGTAGATGTGCACGACTTCGTGGTTGTCGGTGCTCCAGATTGTGTGGATCGTCGCGGTGGCCGGCTCTGCATAGCCGTTGGTGGTCGAGTTGCCCGTTGCCGCTCCCATCTGGGCGCGATCGCGATACTTGTTGTAGGTCACGACGGGCGGAGAGACGCCGAGCTGTTCCACCACCCAGAGGTAATACGCCTCCTGCCAGACGGCGTCGACGCGATCGCCGGCTGAAAAATGAAAAATGTAGTGATCGGACACGATCTGCTCTGTGAGGAGCGAGGGCGCGGTCGGCGACGATCCACCGCACCGGCTCAGAAGAAGCACGGCGACGGCGGCGTACGAGAGTCGGCGGGCCATGGCGTCACCAGAGGCGCGCGGCGACGAGGAGACACACCACGACCGTCCATATCGTGGGCGCATATGATTACCTTCCCTTTCCGAAGAGAAATCCGAAGCTGACGCCTATCTCGGCGCCGCTGTGGTCATCGAGCGAGCCGACCGGCCGCGAAAAACGGGCCATCCAGTCGTAGCCGGCGCTCACACCGATCGAGAACGGGCGGGCGACATGAAAGTCGACGCCGGCCCCGACGTTCCCGCCGAGTGTCGCCTGATCGTGGACACCCGAGGTCACCGATCCCGACCCGACGAACGAACCGGTAGACGTTCCAAACACCGGACCGACGCCGATCGCGATGAACGGCTTCACGGCCCCCGACGGCTGCCGCACCCTGGAAGGACTCCACCGCACGCCTATGGGCATCCCGATGATGTCGGCCGTGCCAGAGAAGACGCCTTTGGTGCTGACAGACGATCCCGTTTCTCCGCCGAGCGACATGACGCCCAGCGTCATCGCGAGATCCTCGGACAGGTAGCGCGTGTACTGCACACCGCCAAAGACATTGCCGTCGCTGACGCCGCTGACGACCTGATTGTTATTCGTCGCGTGCCAGCCGCCTACGCGCAGCTCGATGCGATTGCGTCCAGCGACCGCGAACGGCGGTTGAGGCCCGCCGCGACGCCGCGTCGCCTCGAGCGCCACCGGACCGAATTGTTTCGCGTCGAGCGTCAGCCTGCCGCCGTCTTCGACGCGCGTCCTGGCGAGCATCGAGGTCTTCGCGCGATCGAGCCGCACTTCGTACGCTCCCGGCTCGAGCCCCAGTTCGACTTTGCGCCCGAACGGCTTGTACAGCTCGACGACGAGCTCCTGCGCGGCGTTCCGGATGAAGAAGCGTCCGTCGAGGTCTTCACCCAGCACGAGCGTGGCCGTCGTCTGCCGCATGTCGGTCATGACCACATCGCCGGAGCCTGACAGATTGATGTCGTACGACGGATGCTGAGCGCCGCCGCGGGTGTCGACCGTACGTCCCAGGGTTTCCGTGAACGCGAACTGATACGCCTCGTTCAGCGTCACCTTGCCGTCACCGGAGAGATCCGCCGCGCCGCGAAATCCGGAAATCAGGTAATGCGTGAAGTACGACGCATGGATCCGGTCCGATTCCTGGGCGGATTCCGTTTCGGCGCTCGACGTCAGAAAGGCGTGGCCGCGCATGTCGGCGGATTCATCGACGAGGAACGCCGGACGCGCCTTTCCGCCCTTGAGGCGCGTGAAGGCGCCCGAGGCACAGGCGTCCAGGACGGCGATCCGCACGTCCGCAGGAATCTCGTCCAGCCGATCGCGCAGCGTGCGGTACGAATACCGATCGCTTCCGAGGAGCAGGCCCTGTTCGTCGGCATGTCCCGAGTAATACACGATGACTTCGATCCGCCGCACCGCTGAATCCCGGCGCGCGCTTCTCACTCGTCCGTTCAGCGCGTCGAGCGCCTCGATCAGATCCTTCAGCTTCGGCTGGCGAAGCACCACTTCGTTCGACGGCGGAACGCCGCCGAGCTCGACCATCACACGCGCGAAGCGCTCCGCATCGGAAATCGCGTACTGCAGCTTCGGCCGGTCGTTTCCGCCGGCGTTCGCGCCGATCACGAGCAGAAAACGCTGAACGGGTATCGCGCCTGCCGCCGGCGTCGCGAGCGCACCGACCGCCAGGGCCGACAGGAGGGTCGTGAGAGCGGACTTCATTTGCGTGCCTCTTTCTGAATCGCGAAGGTGACCTGCTCGAGACCTGGCGCCAGCGGAAGGACGTCGGGCGCGGTGCCGACGGCTCGCGCCGCCGACAGAATCGGACCCACCTCAAAGGGATGCGCGCCGGTTATGAAATAGAAGCGCTCGATCCGCGGCGCATCGTCGAGCTCGTACGCGGCGTCGAGCAGGACCGTCCCGCCCTGCGACAGCGGCGCAGCCCGATTGCCGGCCGGCGGTAGATGCAGCGTGACGGATCCGCGGCCGTCGATCGAGACAATGACGCCGTACGGGCGCCCGGCCGACACGTATCCGACGCGGAGGAGATCGCCGGGCCGCGCGACGTCGCCATCCGCGAGGCGCTCGCTCCCATCGGCGATGCGCCGATAGACCGCCAGCACCGGACGACCGTTCGCAACGCCCTTCACCCGAGCCGTATCGGGAACGGACGCCGGAAGCCGCGGCAGGGCGATGACGATCGCGAGCACCGCGGAGGCGAGAGCGGCCGCAAGGACAAGGCCGCTGACGCGAGAGCGCCGCGGCGCACGATCCGGCACGAACATCTCCGGCGCATATCGACCGCGAATCTCCGCGTCGGATTCCGTCAACGCGCCGATCCGCGAACGCAGTGCCGGATTTCCGGCAGCCTGACGCTCGATTTCCTGCATGTCCGCCTCGGGCAACTCGTTCAGCCGGTAGCGTTCGAGCAGTAGATCAGGGATGGTCCTGGACATCAATCATCTCCGTCAGCGACGTTCGCAGCTTTCGAAGCCGTTTCCGCACGCCGGATACCGACATCCCCGTTTCCGCGGCGACCTCCTCGAGGGTCAGTCCGTCCACATAATGGAGCACAGCGATCGTGCGACTGGACTCCGGATGGCGTCCGAACAGCCGTCCAAGCAACAGCCGCGCCTCACTTGCCCCACCGGGTTCGCCCGCGCGGGCGATGTCGGACAGGACGGCTTCGTCGCGGGTGACCGGCGCCCGTCTGCGATCGCGCAGCCGGTTCAGGCAGAGGTTCGTCGCAATCCGGTAGAGGAGACTCGACGGATACCGGGCGTCGAGACGCGCGCGGTGCTGAAGCACGCGGACGAAGACGTCCTGGCACGCATCGAGGGCCTCGTCTTCGTCGCCGAGAAGCCGCCGGCACCGACGGAGCACCATCGGTCCGTAGCGGCGGCTCAGCGCCTCGACGTCGACCTCCCTCACGTTGCTTACTTAAACACGGGGCGCGGGGAAGAGTGTTACTGGAGGGTCGCGATTCGCAAGCGGCGCTGTACTCGTGCGCTCAGCGTCCCGACGTGCGCGACCCGGCGCGGCTGGCGCGCGCCGTCGTCACCATATCCTTGACTTCTTTCATCAGTGTGGGAACGTGGTACGGCACGCCGTCCTTGATCGTCCACTCGATGCCGCCGCCGTGGACGGAGCCCGCTCGCGGATCGCCGGGCTTGATGTCGCCCGAGTAATTGTCGACGACCTTGCCGTCGATCGTCATCAGATCGGTTCCGTATGGATTGAGCAGATGGAGGTTGGCCAGCGGGTTGCCGTTCACGACGAGCAGGTCGGCCGCAAACCCCGCGCGGACGCGGCCGAGCGTGTCCTGCAGACCGAGGACCCTGGCGCCGTTGACGGTTGCATGCTGGAGGACTTCCAGCGGCGCGAAGCCCGCTTCCTGCTGCAGCTCGAGCTCGCGAATCGTGCCGAAGCCGTAGAGCGATCCGTAGAGATACCCCGCGTCGTCTCCGACGGTCACCGTGCCGCCCTTGCGGGCGAACTCGAGAAGCGTGGCCATCCAGACTTGATAGTTCCTGCGCCAGCGCGCTTCCTGCGTCGCCGTCCATCCGAGCCAGAACGTTCCATGCCGCGTCATGCTCGGCTTGTAGTACTCCTCGAGCGACGGGTGCAGGTAGTCCTTGTACCAAGGCAGATTCTGGGCGCGCACCAAGTCCCGCGCCGCCTCGTAGGTCGACATCGTGGGGCTCCATGCCACGCCGCGCGCCACCATGTCGTCGAGGAGCTTCGCCAGCTTCTCCTTGTTGAGATTGGTCTGCGTGTAGAGCTCCCCGGCGCGACCGAAGCGATGGATCTCGTTGGCGAGATTCATCTCGGGCGGAAAGTCCTGGACGCCGTCGAACGCGGCGTCGGCGATGCCGTAGAAATGCTCGATGCAATTGACGCCGAGATCGACGAAATCCCGCGCCGTCGCCTCGCCGACGGCAACGTGAACGGTGGTTCGCAGGCCCAGGCTCTTCGCCACTCCGAGCGCTGCCGCCACCTGATCGCGATCCATCGGGCCGATCAGTTTCAGGCCGTCGGCGCCGCGCTCTTTTGCCGATCGCACGAGCGCCTCGATTTCTGCCGGCGTGCCGGTGTAGGTCTGCCCCGGCGCGAGCAGATCGACGAGCATCGGGTACAGCAGGATGCGGGGCGCGGCGATCTTGTGCGCGGCGCTTTCCTCTCGCCACTGCCTGGCCTTGTTGAAATCGCCGCCGACTTCGCGCGCCGTCGTCACGCCCGACGCCAGATACAGGTTGCGCTCGTATTGAATGGGAATCGGCCCGACGCGCTCCTCGTGCCAGTGCATGTGCGTGTTGACGATGCCCGGCATCACGTATTTCCCGGTTGCGTCGATGGTGGCGTCGGCCGCGGGCCACTTCTCCGCCGCCGCACTTCCCATTCGCGCAATCCGGCCGCCTTCGATTAGCAGATCCGCCGGCCCCGACGCCGGCACGCCGGTGCCGGGAATCACCATCGCGCCGCGAATCAGGAGTCGTCCGACCAGTCGGGCGTGTTGCGCGGTCGTCTGCGATGGCGCCTGCGCACGCACCGGTTCGAACGAGACAAGCGCGACACACGCGCATGCGGCAATCAAAGCGTACGTTCGCATGCCGGGAATTCTAGCGTTACTCGAGGCCTCCGTGGCCTGATTCGCGATCGGGGATTCGCGATCGAGGATTCCGGATTCGGGATTCGGGATTCGCGATTCGGGATCGGGGATTCCGGATCAGCGATCAGGGATCAGCGATTCGATCCCTCATGATCGAGCAGCCACTGCTTCCGCCACCGACCCCCGCCGTAGCCGCAAAGCGAGCCGTCGGAGCGAATGACGCGGTGGCAGGGGACGACGATGGCGATGCGATTCTGGCCGTTGACGCGGCCGATCGCGCGGACGGCGCCGGGTGAGCCCACGCGGCGCGCCATATCGGCGTACGAGCGCGTCTCCCCGTACGGAATCTCGCACAGGCCGCGCCAGGCGGCGAGCTGGAAGGGCGATCCCTGGAGCTTGAGCGGAATGCCGAAGGCGCGGCGCGCGCCGGCGAAATACTCGCGCAGCTCCTCGTGCGTTTGCGCGAGCACCGGATGCTCACCTGGAACGATTCCGGCTTTCAACGTGCGCCGCAGCTCGCGCAACTCGGTCTCGAGCGCGCGGCGATCGACGAACTCGAGCAGCTCCAGGCCGGCGTCGCCGGCGATCGCGAGCATCGGCCCGAGGGGCGTTTCGATCCAGGCGGCCGTGAGCAACGCCGTGCCGCGCGCGCGGGCCGGCGTGTCGCCGAAGACGCGCGCGAACGCGTCGCGAAAACCGCTGTCGGACTCGAACCCGGCGTCGAGGCCGGCGTCGATCGTCGGGGCGCCGCCGTGCAGCGATTTCATCGCCGCACCGAGGCGGCACGCACGCTGGTACGCCTGGAACGTCATCCCGAACGTTCGCTTGAACGTGCGGCGCACCTGCACGGGATCCAGTCCGCGATCCCGCAGATCCTCGTCGCGTAGCCGGAGCGCGGGCTGCTTGCGGATCTCATCGAGCAGGGGGGCGAGCCAGTTCGGCGCGCCGGTGCCGACCGACATCGGCTCGCACAACTGACACGGCCGGTACCCGCGGTGCAACGCGTCCTGGATCGTGGCGGCGAACTCGACGTTCTCCGGCTTCGGCTTGCGCGCGTGGCACGTCGGGCGGCAGAAAATCCCCGTCGTGCGCACGCAGGCGTAGAAGAGCCCTTCGAACGACGCGTCGCGCTCGACGAGCGCACGATACATCTCGGTGATCGGTGGCAGCAGCATCATGCGGCTTACTTTACGGTCGGGGCCCCATTCTGTGCTACCGGGAATTGAAGGGGCAATTCGTTGTTGCGCGTTCCAGCGTCCCGGCGTTCCCGTGGTTTCCATGTTCTGGTTCGTCTGGAACCGAGCACCCTGGAACCAGAACTTCGGGAACCCGAGGCACCCATGGAACCCCGGCTACCGCTGGTCGAGCGGCAAAAACGTCTGCGGGTACGACGGACCGATGTAGTCGGTGCGCGGGCGAATCAGTCGGTTGTTCGCGTACTGCTCGAGGCAGTGCGCGGTCCAGCCCGACACGCGGCTGACTGCGAAAATCGGCGTGAAGAGCTCGATCGGAATGCCGAGCGTGTAGTAGGTCGACGCCGAGTAGAAGTCGACGTTCGGATACAGCTTCTTCTCGCCCGTCACCAGCTTCTCGATCCGCTGGGACATTTCGAACCAGCGCGTGTTGCCGGCGCGCTCCCCGAGATCCTTCGACATCTTCCGCAGGTGCGTGGCGCGGGGATCTTCCGTCCGGTACACGCGGTGGCCGAACCCGGGGATCTTGATCTTGCGCGCGAGCTTGCCGCGGATCGCCTCGTCGACGCGTTCCGGCGGCGCGTCAGGGCCGACCTCGATCAGCAGACGCATCACGTCCGCGTTCGCGCCGCCATGGAGCGGCCCTTTCAGCGTCCCGATCGCCGCGACGATGGCGGAATAGAGGTCGGTCAGCGTTGCCGCGGCAACCCTGGCAGCGAAAGTCGACGCGTTCAGCTCGTGATCGGCGTGCAGCACCAGCGCCACATCGAACGCACGCGTCGAGAGGGCGCTCGGACGCTGCCCGGTGAGCATGTAAAGGAAGTTGGCTGCGTGCCCGAGCGCCGGATCCGGCTGGATCGCCCCGCCGCCGGCCTGCAGACGGCCGTATGTCGCCACGATGCTGCCCATCTGCGCGGTGAGCCGGACGGCCTTTCGGTAGTTCGCCTGGGCGGAACTGTCGTTGACTTCGGGGTCGTACTGGCCGAGCGCCGACGTCAGCGTTCGCAGCATGTCCATCCCGTCCGAACTCGGCAACTGCTTCATGAGCCGCAGGATGGCTTCGGACACCGGACGCGCCGCCGCCAGTTGCGACTGCAGGTCTCCGAGCTGGGCGCGATTCGGCAGGCGGCCGTGCCAGAGCAGATAGCAGACCTCCTCGAAGGTCGCGCCTTTCGCCAGATCGTGAATGTCGTAGCCGTAATACGCCAGGACGCCGCGAGCGCCGTCGAGATAACAAATCGACGAGGTCGCGGCGACGACGTCTTCGAGCCCGGCCTTCGGCTTGGCTTCCTCTACGGCCATATCGCGATCATATCAGCAGGCCGGACGGACCAATGGCAGCGTCTCAGCCCGCAGCCCTTGCTACTTGGCGATTTCGGGAGCCATCTCTTCGTCGCCGGTGAACTGCTGGAGGATGGACAGCAGACCCGTGTAGAGGAAGCCGATCTGGAAGAGCATCAGGAACGGCACGGTGCCGTAGATCTGATCGATCAACGCGTAGAAAACGGTCGCCGTGAAATACAGGCCGAGGCCGAGCTCGATGATCGGCTGCACGGCGACCGTCTGGTGATATTTCTTGCCCGCCCATTCGTCGCTGTCGCGCTCGATGCCGTACTTCGGCGTCCGCGCGAACTCGCTTTCCTTGCGGAACATCGCCTCGAGCACCGCGCGCGTGTTGTTCACGCAGAGCCCGATGCCGATCGACATCAGGAACGGGAGGTACTTGAGGCGCGCGCGCCAGTCGGGATAGAGCTCGCGCTGCGCGAGCAGATAGAAGTTGCAGAACGAGAGCGTCGCCGCCGCGAATACCGGCAGGTCGATCACCAGCATCTCGGTCCAGCCCATGTTGTAGCGCACGTACATCGCCGGGAACATGAGGATCGAGAGCAGCGACATCAGCAGGTAGTTGAAGTTGGCCGTCAGGTGGAAGAACGCTTCCGCCTTGACGCCGAGGGGCTGGTTCGACCGCAGGATCCGCGGCAGCAGCTTCATGCACGTCTGGATCGACCCCTTCGCCCAGCGGTGCTGCTGCGACTTGAAGGAATTCATCTCGACGGGAACTTCCGCCGGCGACACGAGATCGGGCAGGAAGACGAATTTCCAGCCGACCAACTGCGCGCGATAGCTCAAGTCGAGGTCCTCGGTGAGCGTATCGTGCTGCCAGCCGCCGGCCGACTCGATGGCCTGACGGCGCCAGACCCCGGCCGTGCCGTTGAAGTTGAAGAAGCAGCCGGCGCGGTTGCGCCCGCCGTGTTCGAGCACGAAATGCGCGTCGAGCAGGATCGACTGGATCTTCGTCAGCAGCGAGTAATCCTGATTGATGTGGCCCCACCGGGCCTGCACCATGCCGACGCGGGGATCGCCGAAGTGCGGCAGCGTACGCCGGAGAAAATCCTTCGGCGGGATGAAGTCGGCGTCGAAGATCGCGATGTAGTCCGACTTCGCGACTTTCAGACCGGCCTCGAGCGCGCCCGCCTTGTAACCCGTGCGATCGACGCGGTGGAGGTAGTGGATGTCGAATCCGCGGGCCGCGTGGCGGCGCACCGCCAGGTCCGCGATCTCACGCGTCTCGTCGGTCGAGTCGTCCAGGACCTGGATCTCCAGCAGATCCCGCGGATAATCCATCTCGCAGACCGTATCGACGAGACGATCCGCCACGTACATTTCGTTGTAGATGGGGAGCTGGATCGTCACGCGCGGCAGCGTCGCCAGCGGAGCCGGCTGCGCGGGGGCCTTCCCTCGATTTTTCGTGTAAAGATACACGAGGTAGGTTCGATGCGCCCCGTAAATGGCCAGAACGCTGAGAACGAAAAAGTAAAGAACGAGAACGAGTGTCTCAGGCAGCGACGTCATAAAGAGGTGAAACCGTTACGCGGTCCAATCGAACATAATACGGTCCAGCTCGAACGCAAGTCAACCGCATCCAGCCATATGGCGAGATGAACCGCCAGCAGTTGCGCGTCCTGCTCGATGAGGTCCGCTCCGGCGCGCGTACGCCTGAGGCGGCCCTGGAGCCGCTCCTTCAATTCCTGCGCCAGAAACCGTACGAGGACCTCGGGTTCGCGCGTGTCGACCATCACCGCATATCCAGGCAAGGTTTTCCCGAGGTCGTATTCGGGCAAGGCAAAACCCCGGAACAGATTGCGGGCATTGCGGCTCAGCTCGTCTCCGCGGGCCAGAGCCTCCTCGTCACGCGGACGACTCCGGAGGCTTTTGCCGCGGTCGCCGCGAAGGTCCCCGACGCCCGGTTTCATGACGTCGCCCGCTGCATCACGCTGGATGGAGGACATACGCCGCGCGGCCGGGGCACCATCGTGATCGCCGCCGCCGGGACGGCCGACCTGCCCGTCGCTGAAGAGGCGGCTGTCAGCGCGGAAGTGATGGGAAACACGATCGATCGCCTCTATGACGTTGGGGTCGCGGGACTTCATCGTCTGCTCACCGAGCACGCGCGCTTGATCTCCGCGCGCGTCATCATCGTCGCCGCCGGCATGGAAGGCGCCCTGCCCAGCGTGGTCGGCGGGCTGGTAGATGTGCCGGTAATCGGCGTGCCGACCAGCGTCGGCTACGGGTCGAGCTTCGGCGGCCTGACGGCGCTGCTCGCCATGCTCAACAGTTGCGCCAAGGGCGTGTCCGTCGTCAACATCGACAACGGCTTCGGCGCCGCCGCAATCGCGTCATCGATCAATCATCTGGATTGAAGCCCGTGAACCTCGATGTTCCATCCTCGAACATCGTCGCTTCGAAACGGCACATCGAAAGATCTCCTCAAGACACAGCCTTCGGGGGCCCGATTGCCTCTGAAGCGTCGCTGATTCAGTAGCTTGCCTCGACGCGCCCATCAGCATGCAGGCCTGGCTCTGCAATTGCTTCGCAGGGCCCGGTTGAACCCCCTTATCAAGCGCCTCCTGTTCGCCGCCGCCGTCGGCGCATGGCTGGCCAGTGTAGGCTGCGGACTGGCCATCGTGTTGGCATACGAGAACCGGCCGGGCGCAGCCGCGCACGCTCCGGTCCGTTGGCCTGCCGCGACCGCGCTGAGGGCCGCGGCGGATCGTCCGACGCTCGTCTTCCTGGCGCACCCGCAATGCAGTTGCACCCGCGCGAGCCTCGAGGAGCTGGCGCAGGTACTGGCTCGCGTACCGCGGAGCCCGAAGACCTACGTGGTGTTCCTCAAGCCCACGGGATTGGCCGCGGACTGGGAGAAGACGGATCTCTGGCGCGCCGCGGAGTCGCTTCCGAACGTCGCGCTGGTGCGGGATGACGACGGAATCGAAGCGCGCCGCTTCGGCGTGGAAACCTCGGGACAGACCCTGC
Organism: Vicinamibacterales bacterium; assembly: GCA_035495955.1. Classification (GTDB taxonomy): domain Bacteria; phylum Acidobacteriota; class Vicinamibacteria; order Vicinamibacterales; family 2-12-FULL-66-21; genus JAICSD01. Next base: position 15,600 of record DATJFE010000065.1, read on the forward strand.
TCTACGATCGCGGCGGGAGGCTCGTCTTCAGCGGCGGGATTACCGGCTCCCGCGGGCACGGCGGAGAGAACGCGGGAGAAACGGCGCTGATCAGTCTGCTGACCCGCGGTTCCGCGAATGGACGGACGCCGAACGTGTACGGGTGTCCGCTCTTCGCGAACGGTGCGCCGTGAGTTCGAAACGCGCGGAGACGCTCTTCGCGCAGTACCAGCACGATATTCACGTGCGCACCGATCGGCTCTTCTCCGGGCTGATGGCGCTTCAGTGGATTGCCGGCATCGTGTTCGCCGTCTGGGTCTCGCCGCTGGCGTGGTACGGCGCGTACAGCCGCACGCACATTCACGTGTGGGCGGCCGTGTTCCTGGGCGGCGCGATCTGCCTCTTCCCCGCCGCCCTCGGCGTGCTGCGGCCGGGTCGTCCGTCGACGCGGTACACGATTGCCGTGGGACAGATGCTCGTCGGCGCGCTGCTGATCCACCTGACCGGCGGCCGTCTCGAAACGCACTTCCACGTCTTCGGCTCGCTCGCCTTCCTCGCCTTCTACCGCGACTGGCGCGTTCTTATTCCCGCGACAATCGTCGTCGCCCTCGACCACATGTTGCGCGGCATCTTCTGGCCGCAGTCGGTCTACGGCGTCCTGGTCGCGAGCCACTGGCGATGGGTCGAGCACGCGGCCTGGGTCGTATTCGAGGACATCTTCCTCATCGTCTCCTGCCGGCGGAGTCTCGCGGAGATGAAGAATACCGCCGACCGCACCGCGGCGCTCGAGCAGGAGATCCAGACGCGGCACCAGGCCGAGCAGGCGCTGGCGGGGCTGGTCGATCAGTTGCGCATCGCACAACGCCAGGCCGAGTCGGCGACGCGCGCCAAGAGCGACTTCCTGGCGAGCATGAGCCACGAGCTGCGCACGCCGCTGAACGCGATCATTCTCTACAGCGAGCTGCTGCAGGAGGAGGACGCCGACGCCCCGCGCGGTCAGACGATCCGCGCTCTACAGCGGATCACGTCATCCGGGAAGCATCTGCTCGAATTGATCAACGGCGTACTCGACCTCTCGAAGATCGAGGCGGGCAAGATGACGCTGTCGCTGGATCACTTCGACATCAGCGGCATGATCCGTCAGGTCGTGGACACGGTCGGTCCGCTCGTCCATCAGCACCAGAACACGCTCAGCCTGAGCTGTCCGGACCATATCGGCACCATGTATGCGGACTCGATGAAGACGGGACAGATTCTGCTCAACCTGCTCGGCAACGCCGCCAAGTTCACGCGGAACGGGACGATCGCGCTGGAGGTGGCGTACGAGGGAAGCGGCCCCTTCGCGGCCGTCCTTTTCACCGTCAGCGATACGGGCATCGGCATGACCCCGGAACAAGTCAGCAAGATCTTCGAGCCGTTCACCCAGGCCGACGTGCGCACGCCGCGCAAGTACGGCGGGACGGGGCTGGGGCTGACGATCGCCTCGCGCTACGCGAAGCTGATGGGCGGCAGTCTATCGGTCGAGAGCCGACCCGGCGCCGGCTCGCGCTTTACGCTGCGGCTCCCGGCCGAGGTCATCGAGACCGTGGAAGAGAAGGTCGTCGTCAAAATCGCCTGATTCGCACGTCGGAATAGCCATGCCTACACTGCTGATCGTCGAAGACCACGAAGCCAGCCGCGACGCGCTCGCCCGGCGTCTCGAGCGCCGCGGGTACACCATCCTGGTCGCGGTGGACGGCAACCAGGCCGTCTCGATCGGCCGCTCGGCCAAGCCGGACCTGATCCTGATGGACCTGGGCCTGCCCGGGATCGATGGATGGGACGCCACCGCCCACCTGAAGATGGACGCCGAAACACGGCATATCCCGATCATCGTCCTGAGCGCGCACGCCATGCCGAACGACCGTCACCAGGCACTGGCGGCCGGCGGGGACGATTTCGACAGCAAACCCGTGGTGTTCGACCGGCTGCTCGAGAAGATCGACACGCTCCTGACACGCGACGGCAGCCGCGCCTAGACTGCCGCGCGATCCGGTATACTTAAGGATTGCCCTTTTCTTCGGGCGCAGTCCCCCTACCGATATGCACGTCGGCACGCTGAAGGCGCTTGAATTCGATCGGATTGTCGAGGCCGTCGTCCGGCTGGCGCAGACGCCTTCCGGGGCGGCACGTCTCGCTCACCTGCAGCCGGCCGAAGACGTCCGCGAGGTCGCCTCGGCGCTCGCCAACACCGCCGAGACGGTCCGGTTTCTGTCGGGCACGGGTCAGATTGCGTTGCGCGCGCCCGCCGAGCTCGATGCGATCCTGACCGCGCTCGCCATCGAGGGACGGGCCCTGGAGCCGCAGGCGCTCCTCGGTCTCGCCACATATCTCGATTCGGTCGGCGCAGCCGTCAATGGCATCCGCCGCGTCCGCGGATCGTTTCCGCTGCTTGGCGCCATCGTCGAGACCGCCGCGCCGTTCGAGCGCGAGGCGGCGGAGATCCGCCGCAAGATCGACGCATCCGGCGAAGTCGCCGACGAGGCCAGTCCGGAGTTGAAAAGCTTGCGCGAGCGGCTTCGAAAGCAGCGCGCGAGACTACGCGGGACTCTCGAGTCGTACCTGCGCGGCAAAGACACCGCGAAGTACCTGCAGCAGCAGATCGTCACCGACCGCAACGGACGCTACGTGCTCGTGATCCGCGCCGAGAACCGCACGGCGATTCCGGGCATCGTCCACGGCAGTTCCGCGAGCGGCGCCAGCCTCTTCCTCGAGCCGCTCAGCACCGTCGAGATCAACAACGACATCGTCGCGCTCGAGCAGCAGGAGCGGGAGGAAGTCCATCGGATCCTGCTGGCGCTCACCGACGCGTTCAGGATCCGGGGTGCCGAGCTGTCGCGGACGATGGGGGCCGCGACGACGCTCGACGTGCTGCAGGCGAAGGCCCGCTACTCGCTCGACATCGGCGGCATTGAGCCGCGGCTCTCAATTGCCGCGAACGAGCGCGTAGGGGGGTCCGGCGGGGCGAAGCCTCCTGGAGAAGAAGACGGCCGTCTCGAGCTGCGCGCGGCGCGGCACCCGCTGCTCATCTCGCGGAGCGCGGACGAGCGAACGGCGAGGCCCCCCGAATCAAACATAGTGCCGGTCGATATCCTGGTGATCCCCCCGACGCGCGCCCTGGTCATCACGGGACCGAACACCGGCGGCAAGACCGTCGCGCTGAAGACGGCGGGACTCCTGCCGCTGATGGCGCAGGCCGGACTGCTCGTGCCTGCGGCCGACGGCACGCAGATCCCTGTCTTCCAGAGCGTCTTCGCCGACATCGGCGACGAACAGTCGATCGCCGAAAGCCTCAGCACGTTCTCGGCGCACATCGCGAACGTGGTCGCGATGGACGAGGCGCTGACGCTGCCGGCGCTGGTCCTGCTCGACGAGGCGGGGGGAGGGACCGATCCGAACGAGGGTGGCGCGCTCGCAACGGCGATCATCGAGCACTTCCGCCGGCGAGGGGCCATGGTGGTGGCGACGACGCACTTCGACGCGCTGAAGACGTATGCGGCAACGACCGAGGGCGTCGCCTCGGCGGGATTCGGATTCGACCCGCACACGTTCGCGCCGACGTACCGTCTGCACTACGGGTCGCCGGGCAGCAGCCTGGCGATCGAGATCGCGACGCGGCTCGGCCTGCCGGCGTCGATCATCGAGCAGGCGCGCGCGCAGCGAACGGCGCGGGAAGCGCAGCTCGCCGAGCACCTCGCAAAGGTCGAGCGCGAGATGCAGGGCCTCGATCACGAGCGGCGTCTGGTCGCACGCGAGCGGCAGATCGTCGAGGAGACGCAGGAGCGGCTGCGCGGGCGGGAGCAGGAGCTGCGCGAGCGCGAGGAAACCTTCCGCAAGCGCCTGGACGTGCGCATCGACGAGCGGCTGCGCGAGGCCAGGCGCGAGATCGACTCCGTCGTCGACGCGCTGAAAGCACGCGCCTCGTCCATTGCCGCGGATGCCGATCGCCGCGCGGCAAGGCTGGTGCCGACCGGCGACATCGGCGCCGCGCGCTCCGACGCGCGCACGGCGCTCGACGCCGTCGCCGGGAAGCTGCGCGACGCCGTCGAGCCCATCGCGCCCGCGCCGCCCGCCGCGGACGGCCGTCCGCCGGAGGTGGGCGACCGCGTCATCGTCGGATCGCTCGGCCTCGAAGGCATCGTCCAGGCGCTCCACGAGGGGCACGCCGACGTCGACGTGCGCGGCAAGCGGCTGCGCGCCCGCGTCGAGGAGCTGCGCGTCGTGACGGCGGCGGCGTCGATCGCCTCGTCGCCGGCGCGAGTACGGGTGAACGTGGACATGGCGCCGCGCGGCGCGGCGACCAGCGAGATCAACGTGATCGGCGCCAACTCGGAAGAAGCGGTCGGGCGCGTCGAGCGGTTCCTTGACGAAGCGGTCGTCGCCGAGCTGCGCAACCTTCGCATCATCCATGGCTACGGCACGGGCCAGCTGCGCCGCTCGATCACCGAGTTCCTGCGCGCGCACCCGTTCGTCTCGAACTTCGGTCCGGCGCCCGACAATGGCGGCGTCACCGTGGTGGAGCTCAAGGAATGAGTTCTCCATTGCCGATTGGCGAGTGCCGAGTGCCGAGTGAATTGTCGATTGACGACTGGCGATCGACGAATTGGCGATTGGCGATTGGTGTCGATTGTCGGCTGGCGATTGCCGACTCCAGTGGCCTATCGGCAATTCGCCGATCAACAATCGCCAATCGACAATTCAATCGGCAATCGCCACTTCGT
>DATJFE010000066.1:0-34960 GCA_035495955.1 Vicinamibacterales bacterium
CGTAGCAAAATGCCCAAATCTCATCGCATTGAATTCGTCGGCTGGTCAGATTGCGAACGGTGCGGTTGTGGAACTCGGCGCACGCCGTGCCCAAGTCGCGGAACAGCTTTTCAACGGTCATGCGCGCGACGCCGGTAATCCGCGCGGTCGCGCGCAAGCCATTACCTTCGACCAAGCACCGAATCACCTGAGCGCGTCGGCTGGCGTCCAATCTGTTCATATTGGACATTATGCTTGCCGACCAAGACAGACTAGGTCACACGCAAAACTCAACGTTTTTCAGTTGAAAATGGGCTTTCCCGGCCTTGATTACGAGCTTTCAACAGAGGTAATCAGCGCGGCTTCTTCCGATTCCAGCGAGCCGCAGCGGCCACCTTGGCGGCCTGCCGACGCCGGGCGGGAGTCAGAGCCCGGGCGCGGGCCTGCCCACCGAGGACTGCTGCGCGGGCCGCTTGGTGGGGTTCCGGCAGTTCGACAGGCGATTGCTTCGGTGCTTGGCCCGTCGCTTCACGGACTATTTGCCAGCCCAATTGATTCGCATCGCGCGGGCGTTTCGGGCGGGCAACGGCCATGCGCCAATTCTCTCACGGTTCAGCCTGCATACCGCGCGGGGCGATATGCAAACTAGACCAGTGCCGAACCCCGGAACCCCAGGAACCCCGGAACCCCAGGAACCCCGGAACCCCAGGAACCTGTCCCACGCGGTTGGGTCGATCCCGCGTCGGGCCGCGCAATCTGCGGCTTATGATCGTCACGACGATGGATTTGCCAGAGCTGACGGCGAGGGAGCGCCAGAGATACAGCCGTCATCTGCTGCTCCCCGAAGTGGGCGAGCAGGGTCAGCGGCGCCTCAGAGCGGCCCGCGTGCTCTGCGTCGGCGTCGGCGGCCTCGGGTCGCCCGCGCTGCTCTACCTAGCGGCCGCCGGCGTGGGTACGCTCGGCCTCGTGGACTTCGACCTCGTCGATTTCAGCAATCTGCAGCGCCAGATCGTGCACGGGACGGGCGATGTCGGCCGATCCAAGCTCGACTCGGCGGCGTTGCGACTCGAGGCGCTCAACCCCGACGTGCGCGTCGAGCGTTTCCCCGCGCGCTTCTCGGCCGGGAATGCCAGAGCGCTCGTCGACGCCTTCGATATCGTCGTCGATGGGACCGACAACTTTCCCGCGCGTTACCTGGTGAACGACGCGTGCGTCCTGTACGGCAAGCCGAATGTGTGGGGCAGCATCTTCCGCTTCGAGGGACAGGCATCCGTCTTTGCCGCGCCCGGAGGGCCCTGCTATCGCTGCCTGCATCCGGCGCCGCCGCCCGCCGGGCTCGTCCCGAGCTGCGCGGAAGCCGGTGTGCTCGGCGTGCTGCCGGGCGTCATCGGCGCGATTCAGGCCACCGAAGCGATCAAGCTGATTCTCGGAGCGGGCGAGCCGCTGATAGGCCGCTTTCTCGTCTACGATGCGCTGCGGCTTCGCTTCCGCGAGCTGAGGCTCCCGAAGGATCCCGACTGCCCGATCTGCGGGGTGCGCCCGACCATCACGGAGCTGCGCGAATACGAAGCGGTCTGTGAAAACAGGGACAGTCCCGGGTTCCGCGACATGTCCGTCGCCGAGCTCAAAACGCGAATCGACGCGGGATCGCCGCCCGTCATTCTGGACGTCCGGGAAGCGTCGGAGGCCGCCGCCGGCAGCCTGCCGGGCGCGCGTCTCATTCCCCTCGGCGAGCTTCCGCGCCGCCTTGCCGAGCTCGACCCCGACGCAGAGATCGTCGTCCACTGCCAGTCCGGCCGACGCAGCGCCCGGGCTGTGGCGCTGCTCCGCGAAAAAGGGTTTCACCGCGCCGTCAACCTGTCGGGGGGCATTCTGGCGTGGATCCGCCAGACAGGTCAGCCTTGATCTAGGGCACCCCGGGGGAGTAAAATAGGACTCTTCTGGTCGTAGTTAGGGACGAGTCGGGCGAGATGCTCCAAATCAGTGAAAACGCAGCCAGGCTGATCCGGAAAATGACCGCGAAAAACGGCCTGCCGGACGGCGGTCTCCGCATCGGCATCAAGGCCGGCGGATGTTCCGGGCTGAGCTACACCTTTGCGTGGGAGGCCGGTCCGCGCGACGGCGACCACGTCTTCGACGGTCCCGACGGCTCGAAGGTATTCGTCGACCGCAAGAGCTTCCAGTTCCTCGACGGGACGACGCTCGATTACGACACGAGCCTCGTGAGCAAGGGGTTCATCTTCAACAACCCGAACGCGAAATCGTCGTGCGGATGCGGAACGTCATTCAGCGTGTGAGTCGGAGCAGCGGGGCGCTCTAGCCCTGCATCATCATGTCTACATCAACAGAGACGATCGAACAGCTTGCCAATCGCGAATACAAGTACGGCTTCTACAGCGACGTCGAGGCCGAAACGATTCCGAAGGGCCTCAGCGAGGACGTCGTCCGTCTGATTTCGCAGAAGAAGAACGAGCCCGAGTGGCTGCTCGAGTGGCGGCTCAAGGCGTACCGGCTGTGGCTCACGATGAAGGAGCCGAGCTGGCAGAACGTCAAGTACGACCCGATCAATTACCAGGACATCGTCTACTACTCGGCGCCGAAGCGGAAGAAGGCGCTGAACAGCCTCGACGAAGTCGATCCCGAAGTGAAGCGGACGTTCGACAAGCTCGGAATACCGCTGGAGGAGCAGAAGCTGCTGGCCGGCGTCGCGGTCGACGCCGTGTTCGACAGCGTCTCGGTGGCGACGACGTTCCGCGAGAAGCTCGCCGGCATGGGCATCATCTTCATGTCGTTCTCCGAGGCGGTCCAGCACCACCCGGACCTCGTGAAGAAATATCTGGGCTCGGTCGTGCCGCACACCGACAACTTCTTCGCCGCGCTCAACTCCGCCGTGTTCAGCGACGGGTCGTTCGTCTACGTGCCCAAGGGCGTGCGCTGCCCGATGGAGCTCTCGACCTACTTCCGCATCAACGCGAAGGATACGGGGCAGTTCGAGCGCACGCTGATCATCGCGGATGAAGGCAGCTACGTCAGCTATCTCGAGGGCTGCACGGCGCCGATGCGCGACGAGAACCAGCTCCACGCCGCCGTCGTCGAGCTCGTGGCGCATGACGATGCGACGATCAAGTACTCGACGATCCAGAACTGGTATCCCGGCGACAAGGACGGCAAAGGCGGCATCTTCAACTTCGTGACCAAGCGCGGCCTGGCGTCCGGGCGCCGGTCGAAGATCACGTGGACGCAGGTCGAGACCGGGTCGGCGATCACGTGGAAGTACCCGGGCTGCATCCTCCAGGGAGACGGCTCGATTGGCGAGTTCTACTCGGTCGCGACGACGAACAACTGGCAGCAGGCCGACACCGGCACGAAGATGATCCACCTCGGGAAGAACACCCGGAGCACGATCGTGTCGAAGGGGATTTCCGCGGGGCACGGCCAGAACACGTATCGCGGCCTCGTCCGCATCGGCAAGAACGCCGTCAACGCGCGCAACTACTCGCAGTGCGACTCGCTGCTCATCGGCGACAAGTGCGGCGCGCACACGTTCCCGTATCTCGAGATTCGCAACACGTCGGCGCGGGTGGAGCACGAGGCGTCGACGTCGAAGATCGGCGAGGACCAGATTTTCTACTGCCGGCAGCGCGGGCTGAAGACCGAGGACGCCGTCAACATGATCGTCAGCGGCTTCTGCAGGGAGGTCTTCCGCGAGCTGCCCATGGAGTTTGCGGTGGAAGCTCAAAAGCTGCTGTCGGTTTCTCTGGAAGGATCGGTTGGTTGATGCTCGAAATCAGAAACCTCCACGTCCGCGCGGAAGGCAAGGAAATCCTGCGCGGGATCGATCTCACGGTGAACGCGGGCGAAGTGCACGCGATCATGGGTCCGAACGGCTCGGGCAAGAGTACGCTCGCCCGCGCGCTGTCCGGTCATCCGGAATACGAGGTGACCGCGGGAGAGGCGCTGTACGAAGGCAGAGACCTCCTTGCCATGGATCCCGACGAACGCGCGCGCGAGGGCGTGTTCATGGCGTTCCAGTATCCGGTCGAGATCGCCGGCGTGAACAACTCTTACTTCCTGAAGGCGGCGCTGAACGCGAAGCGGAAGCACCTCGGCCAGCCCGAGCTCGACGCGATGGAGTTCATGACGCTCGTCCAGGAGAAGGCGAAGCTGCTGGAGATCGACAAGTCGATGTTGACCCGCGCCGTCAACGAAGGCTTCTCGGGCGGCGAGAAGAAGCGCAACGAGATCTTCCAGATGGCGCTCCTCGAGCCGAAGCTCGCCATCCTCGACGAAACGGACTCCGGGCTCGACATCGACGCGCTCAAGCTGGTCGCCAACGGCGTGAACGCGATGCGATCGCCAGGCCGCGCCTTCATTGTGGTCACGCATTATCAGCGGCTGCTCAATTACATCGTGCCCGACTACGTGCACGTGCTGAGCGCCGGCAAGATCGTCAGATCGGGCGGCAAGGAGCTCGCGCACGAGCTCGAGGCGCGAGGATACGGGTGGATCGATGCCGCGTGAATTGCCCGGTTCTTGGAACATTCGATGACGCAAATAGCAGAGAAGCCGTCCGTTTTCGGCACGGCGCTCGACAAACGTCCCCGAGGCGGTCCGCGCTGGCTGGACGATCTTCGTTCGCGCGGCGCCGCCCGTTTCATGGCGCTCGGGATTCCAACCGTCCGCGACGAGGAGTGGCGCTTCACGAACGTGGCGCCGCTCGGCGCGATCGACTTCGCGCCGGCCGAACAGATCTCGGGCGCCGTCGAGCGCCTCAACGGCTTCGCGTACACCGATGCGCCGGTCCGGCTCGTGATCGTGAACGGGCGCTTCGACACGACGCTGTCGCGGGTCAAGGCGCTGCCGTCCGGCGTGCAGGCGCGCTCGCTCGCCGCCGCGCTCGGCGACTACCCCGACGTCGTCCAGCGCTACTTCGGCCAGCTCGCCGATTTCACCAGCCGCGGCTTCACGGCGCTGAACACGGCCTTCGTGCAGGATGGCGCGTTCATTCACATTCCGGACGGGACGATCCTCGAGACGCCGATCCACGTCATTTTCGTGTCGGGCGCGGACGGGTCGAAATTCATGTCGCACCCGCGCACGCTGATCGTCGCCGGCGCCGGGGCGCAGGCGTCGGTGATCGAGAGCTACATCGGCGCCCAGGGCGACACCTACTTCACCAACGTCGTGTCGGAGATCTTCGTCGGCGAGAATGCCGGGGTCGATCACTACAAGGTGCAGGCCGAGTCGCTCGACTCGTTTCATATCGCGAGCCTGCACGCGCACACGTCCCGCAGCTCGCGATTCTCTTCGCATTCGTTCGCGCTCGGCGGCAAGCTCGCGCGCAGCGACGTCTTTGCGATCCTCGACGGCGAGGGGGGCGACTGCACGCTCAACGGCCTCTATCTCGCGGATCGCGATCGCCTGGTCGACAACCACACGAGCATCGACCACGCGAAGCCGCACTGCGGCAGCCACGAGGTCTACAAGGGCATCCTCGGCGGTACGGCGCGGGCCGTGTTCAACGGCAAGATCATCGTGCGCCAGGACGCGCAGAAGACCGACGCCAAGCAGACCAACCGCGCGCTGCTGCTGACCGACGGGGCGACGATCAACACCAAGCCGCAGCTCGAGATCTTCGCCGACGATGTGAAGTGCACGCACGGCGCGGCGATCGGCCAGTTGGACGACGACGCGATCTTTTATCTGCGGACGCGCGGCCTCACGTACGCCGAAGCGCGCGACATGCTGATTCACGCCTTCGCCGGACAGATCCTGGAGGGCGTCCGGGTCGAGCCGCTTCGCGAGGCGCTCGAGCGGGAGCTGTTCGACCAGCTCGCGGCGGATCTCGCGGACGCCGATGCCAAGAGCGCGACGAAACGGAGCGGGCAGCGAAGTGCGAGCGTCGTGGAGGAGCCTAAGGGAGGCGCCGGAGGGGACCGCCGCGGCAGCGGCGGCGCCGACCGCCAACAATGATCCCGGAGGTTCGTGCGGCGTTGGATGTCCAGCGCGTCCGCGCGGACTTTCCCATCCTCTCGCGCCAGATCAACGGCCGGCCGCTGGTATACCTCGACAATGCCGCGACGACGCAGAAGCCGCAAAGCGTGCTCGACGCGATCGCGGCCTACTACACGGACATCAACGCGAACGTCCATCGCGGCGTGCACGAGCTGAGCGCCCGCGCGACGGACGCCTACGAAGCGGCCCGCGAGCGCGTGCGCCGGTTCTTCAATGCCGCGTCGACGCACGAAATCGTCTTCACCCGCAACGCGACCGAGGGCATCAACCTGGTCGCCTACGCGTTCGTCAAGCCACGGCTCCAGCCGGGCGACGAGGTGCTGATCTCCGCGATGGAGCACCATTCGAACATCGTGCCCTGGCAGATCGTCTGCGAGGGCACGGGAGCGGCGCTGCGCGTGGCGCCCATCGACGATCGCGGCGAGCTGATGCTCGACGAATTCGAGCGGCGCCTGACGCCGCGCACGAAAATCGCCGCGATCACGTGCATGTCGAACGCCCTCGGCACGATTACGCCGGCGGCCGAGATCGTCCGGATCGCGCGCGCCCACGACGTGCCCGTCCTGCTGGACGCGTCGCAGGCGGCGTACCACATGCGGATCGACGTCCGCGGCCTCGATTGCGACTTCCTCGTCGCGACCGGCCATAAGCTCTACGGCCCGACCGGGATCGGCGTGCTGTACGGCAGGGAGTCGCGTCTCGACGCGATGCCGCCGTTCATGGGCGGCGGCGACATGATCAGCTCGGTGAGCTTCGAGCGGAGCTCGTGGAACGCGCTGCCGTACAAGTTCGAGGCCGGAACGCCTCACATCGCCGGCGCGATCGGGCTGCACGCCGCGCTCGATTACATCGACGCGATCGGCTTCGACGCGATCGGGCTGCACGAGCGCGAGCTGCTCGACTACGGGACGAGTGTGCTGCAGGAGATCGAGGGCGTGCGCCTCATCGGAACCGCGCCACGGAAGGCGAGCATTCTGTCGTTCGTCATGGAGGGCGTCCATCCGCACGACATCGGCACCATCGTCGATCGCGAGGGTGTCGCGATTCGGACCGGCCACCACTGCGCGCAGCCGGTGATGGAGCGATTCGGCATCCCCGCGACGGCGCGGGCATCGATCGCGATGTACAACACGCGCGGGGAGCTCGACGCGCTCGGGCGGGCGCTTCGGCGCGTGCGGGAGGTGTTCGGCTGATGTCGGATCTCTCGGACCTCTATCAGGAAGTCATCCTCGACCACAATCGGCGGCCGAGGAACTTTCATGCGATCGCCGACGCCAGCCACACGGCCGAGGGCTACAATCCGCTGTGCGGCGACCGGCTGACGCTGTATCTGAAGGTGGAGGGGGACGTGATCGCCGACGTCGCGTTCGAAGGCGCCGGGTGCGCGATCTCGAAGGCGTCGGCGTCGATGATGACCGACGTGCTGAAAGGACGCACCGTCGCCGAGGCGAACGCGCTGTTCGATCGCTTCCACCGGATGGTCACGACGCCGCCGGAACAGCCGGTGGAGGACATGGGGAAGCTGTCGTCGCTCGCGGGCGTCAGGGAGTTTCCGGTCCGGGTGAAGTGCGCGAGCTTGGCGTGGCATACGTTGAAGGCGGCCATGGCCAGGAAACCGCGAGTCTCGACAGAGCAGGCATGAACACGCTGCCCATGATTCCGCAAGAGCCGACACCGACACCCGAATCCGGCCGCGAGACGGAAGCGCTCGTCGCCGATCCGGTCAAGACCGAAGAACTGCGGCCGGCGATCCAGGCGGCGCTGAAGAAGGTGTACGACCCGGAAATTCCGGTCGACATCTGGGAGCTCGGACTCATCTACGATGTGTTCGTGACCAGCGATGGCGTCGCCGCGATCAAGATGACGCTGACCGCGCCCGGATGTCCGGCCGCGCAGAGCCTCCCCGGTCAGGTGGCCGGCGCGGCGAAGACCGTGCCCGGCGTCACCGACGCGACCGTCGACGTCGTCTGGGAGCCGGGATGGACCAAGGATCGAATGTCGGACGCGGCGAAGCTTCAACTCGGATTGTGGTGAAGAAAGGGGCAGCGGGCGAAGCCCCCTGCACGGATTTATGCTGAGGCTTTCGAAGAAAGCCGATTACGCGCTGATGGCGATGAAACACCTCGCCATGCACCAGGATTCTGCGTCCACGAGCGCCCGCGAAATCGCCGAGCAGTACGACATCCCGACCGAGCTGATGGCAAAGGTGCTGCAGCGGCTCGCGCGCCGCGGCCTGCTGACGTCCCATCAGGGGACGCGCGGCGGCTACACGCTCGCGAAGCCCTCGTCGTCGATCTCGGTGGCCGACATCATCCAGGCCATCGACGGCCCGCTCACCGTGACGGCCTGCTCGACCGACGACGAGCAGTGCGAGCAGTTCACGAAGTGCAACGTCCGCGATCCGCTGTGGCGCATCAAGGACCGCATCCTCGCGGCGCTGGCCACGTGCTCGCTCGCGGAGATCGCCTCGGAGGTTCCGCTCCCGCCCGACACGAACCGCCTGTCGTTTCGAACCGGAACCCGTTGAACCCATTGAACCCGTTGAACCCTCTTTATCTCGACTACCACGCGACGACTCCCGTCGATCCGCGCGTGCTCGCGGACATGCTGCCGTTCTTCTCGGAGCGATTCGGCAATCCGCACAGCAAACAGCACGCATGGGGCTGGGACGCGCGCGACGCGGTCGACAAGGCGCGGGCGCAGGTCGCGGCGCTCCTCAACGCGAGCGCGAACGAGATCGTGTTCACCAGCGGAGCCAGCGAGTCGAACAATCTCGCCATCAAGGGCGTCGCCGACGCGCTGGCTGCGCGGGGCAATCACGTCGTTACACTGGCCACTGAACACAAGTCGGTGCTGGATGTCTGTCGCGGTCTTGGCGTACGCGGGATCGACGTCACGGTGCTCGGCGTGGATGCCGGCGGCCTCGTCGATCTGAACGCGCTGAAGCGCGCGCTGACGCCGCGCACGATCCTCGTCAGCGTCATGTCCGCGAACAACGAAATCGGGACGCTGCAGCCCATCGGCGAGATCGCCGCGATCGCCCATGCGGCGGGCGCACTTTTCCACACCGACGCCGCACAAGCCGCCGGGAAGATACCGATCGACGTCCGCGCGCTGGAGATCGACCTGCTGTCGATGACGGCGCACAAGTTCTACGGTCCGAAGGGATCGGGCGCGCTGTTCATCCGCCGGACCAGGCCTCGATTGAATCTCGCCGCGCAGATCGCGGGCGGCGGCCAGGAAAACGGCATCCGGTCCGGCACGCTCAACGTGCCCGGCATCGTCGGACTCGGGCGCGCCGCGGAGATCTGCCGCCTCGAGATGGCGGAAGAGACGCCCAGGCTCGCCGCGCTGCGAGACCGCCTGCTGGACGGCCTTCGCACGCGCGTCGGGGACGTGCGGGTCAACGGTTCCATGACGCACCGCCTGCCGCACAATCTCCACGTCAGCTTCGACGACGTCGAAGGGGAAGCGCTGCTGATGGCGCTCGGCGATTTGGCGGTCTCGACCGGATCGGCGTGCGCGTCGGGCAGCCAGGCGCCGTCTCACGTGCTCGAGGCCATCGGAGCCGTCGGCCCCCAAGCGGGCGCCTCGATCCGCTTCGGTCTCGGCCGTACGACGACGGCGGAGGAGGTGGATTTCGCCGCCGAGCGCGTCGCCTCCGTCGTCGCCTCGCTCCGCCGGCGGACGGTTTCGTCCGCCTGAATGCGGAAGACGACCCTTGCGATAGACTCATCTGATGGCCCAGCGAATCACCGTCGCGCACAGCCCCGACTCAGACGACGCGTTCATGTTCTATGGGCTCGCGTCGGGCGCCGTCGACACGGGCGGCATCCAGATCGACCAGGTGCTGTCTGACATCGAGACGCTCAATCGCGCCGCATTCGAGGGCAAGTACGAGGTGACGGCCGTCTCCTTTCATGCGTACGCCCACCTGGCGGACCGCTACGCGCTGCTGCCGCACGGCGCCAGCATGGGGGATCGCTACGGGCCGATCGTCGTCGCGGCCGCGGCCGCGGGCGCGAGCGGAAGCGCGGGCGTGAAGGGGCGCAGGATCGCCATCCCGGGCACGCTCACGACGGCGTATCTGGCGCTTCGGCTCTACGAACCCGACTTCGAATACGTCGTCGTCCCCTTCGATCGGATAGAGGCGTTCGTGACCGAAGGCAAGGCCGACGCCGGTCTGCTGATCCACGAGGGGCAGCTCACGTACGCGGACAACGGACTGCGCAAGATTGTCGATCTCGGCGAGTGGTGGGCGGATCGTACGGCTGGGCTGCCGCTGCCGCTGGGAGGCAACATCATCCGGCGCGATCTCGGTCCCGAGATGATTCGGAAGGTATCCAGGCTGCTGCACGACAGCATCGCCTACGCGCTCTCGCATCGGAAGGACGCCGTCGAGTACGCGCAGCAGTTCGGACGAGGGCTCGACAAGGAGCGGATCGACACGTTCGTCGGCATGTACGTGAACGACCTCACGCTCGGCTACGGCGAGCGTGGATGCCGCGGCGTCGAGCGGCTGATGACGGAGGCGTTCGAGAAGGGCCTCATTCCGAAGCGCGTGCCCCTGGAGTTCGCCGCGTAGGGTCGGCGTATGCGCGCACTTGCCGCAGCGCTCGTCCTGGCGTTCGGCTCAATTCACGCAGCCTTCGTCCAAGGCCCGGTGCCCTCAGCCCGACAGGATCTCGCGCGCATCTATTCCGCGGATCCAGCCGATTCCTGGAACCGGATTTTCGCGTCGCTCTTCACGAGAACAATTGCGGCGCAGAAGACGGATGAGTTCGCCGACGCCGCCCCGTTTCTACCGGCGCCCGATCTGCTCGCGTCGAGCCTGCGGCACCGGGTCAGCAGGAACATCATCGATCTGCACGAGAACGGCGACCGCGCGATCGAGGCGCTGTATCCGTCGTTCATGACCGACCGCGGCACGCTCTACGTGCTCGAGGCATCCCACCGCGCCGAGCTGCTGACGGCGCTGACCGACGCGCTGGCCGATCGAACGCGGCGCACGCCGGTCGAACGCGCGCTGATGCAGGCGGACCTGTGGTCGGCGTTCGATGCGCTCGATCGCATCGCGCACCAACCGCACGTGCGCCACCCGCAGCAGGGAGCGGCGGCGGAGGTGATCGCCCCGCTGGCCAAGCTGATAGCGAAGCTCGCGCTGACCGACAGCGAGATCGCCGCTCTGCCGGACAACTACGAGACGGCGCGGCGCGCCGCGGCGCTCCCGGATCTGTTCGCGCGCGAGAGCGAATGGATGGAAGTGGTCTACGCTCCACACCGTGAACACGACGCTGCCGCCGGGATGCGCCGCGCGTCGCGCGTGTTCGTGAAGCCGAGCCGCTCCGGCACAAACGAGCGATTCTTTCTCGATAGCCTGGCCAACTCGGCCGCGACGAATGTCGGCATGACGGCGCTCGCGATCCAGACGCTCGTCATCGACGCCGCGGGCCACGCCATCCCGACCCATCTGATATCGGACGTGCAGATTCGGACGCTGCGGCGCGATCGCGTCGTCGGCGTGCCGCCGATAGCGGAGGAGTACGAGCTGTCTCGCGAAAAACTCAGGACCGATCCTTCGAGCGGCGGGTTCGTTCACTTCACGTCGGCTTCGCCGGCTTTTTTCCCGGCGGCCGGGAACGATTACGGTTTTGCCACGCCCGCGTTCGACCGCGCCGGCGGCAGACCGCCGATTGTCTCGACGCTCGGCACGCGGTGCAGCCTGTGCCATGGCAGCGACGGAAGCGCCTTCATGACGTTCAACCTCATCTTCGGACCGGGCGTCGCGCTCCCTCCCCTCGTCCGCCTACGCCAGCCGAATGACGACCGCGCGCGCTATGTCGCCGCGGCCAAGGAGGCTCGCGACGACTTCAAGCGTCTTATCGCGCTGTCGGGGCTTCTTCCATAGATTTCTAGGCAATGTTCCGTCGCCGGTGCTCTGGCTCGTCATGCGCCAGACGGCGGTTCTTCTCGATGTCGGCCTGCTGACCGGCCTTCCGTTTGCGCCAACCACAGATCGCCGTAGACGAATCCCTCGCGCTCGACGACCTCGCCGCATTCGATCTCGAGCGGCGTCGAGAACATCGGGCCGGCCGTGACGCACGTATGGAACTCGCCGCGCTCCGCGCACGGATCGACCGACGCCGGCAGCGCCTCGAGCAGCGTCTCGTTGAACTCGGCGCCGATCAGCTCGCGGGGCATCACGCGTGGATTCAGCGTGGAGATGCGCGCCCCAATGCCGCCCGCGATCATCTCGCGCGCGAGCTGGGGCGTCGGAATGCCCCAGAGCGGAAACAGCGGCGTCAGTCCGGTGCCGGCCAGCCGGTCCTCGCGGTACTTGCGCACGTCCTCCAGGAAGAGATCGCCGAAGGCGACGTGCGTGAAGCCGGCGGCCACGGCGCGGTCCACCGCCTCGCGGAGGCGCGCCTCGTAAATCGCGTTGCTGCACGGCCACGGCAGCGGGATGGTGATGAGCGGCAGACCCGCGGCGGCCGCCTGCGCGCGCAGGATCTCTTCCCGGACTCCGTGCATCGAGACGCGCCCTGCGCTCTCGTTCACCGACGTCAGCAGCGCGCCGACCTCGCCGACTCGATCGCGGCGCAGGACGTGCAGCGTCCACGCGCTGTCCTTGCCGGTGCTCCATGACAGTAGGATTTTCATTTGTAGGGTTCCAGGGTTCCAGGGTTCCTTGGGTTCCAGGGGTTCCGGGGTTCTGGTTCCAGGCGTTCCATGGTTCCGGTCGCTCGAGGTTCCGATCGTTCCATGATTCCGCGGAACCTCCGGAACCAGAACCCAGGAACCACCGGAACCCTTGGAACCCCGGAACGTTGGTTCACCGGAACACCTCCGGATGAAGCGCCTTCGCCATCGCGAGCGTCCCCTCGACCACGCGCGGGCCGGGAATGACGATGCGGTCGTCGAACAGAAACAGGACGCGGCCGTTCCTGACCGCGGGGACGGCGGCGAGGATTTTCCACACGTCGAGCTCCGCCTGCCGATCGCCGGTCGGAAAGGCGCTGTTCGCCGCCCGCGCTTCGAGGATGACCTCGGGACGCTTGGCAAGGATCTGCTCGGTGCTCGCCTGGACGGCCTGCATCCTGACGTCCTCGAAGACGTTCGCGCCGCCGGCGGTCTGCAGCATGTCGTGCAGGAACCCGATCCCGCCGCTCGCGTACACGCCGCGCAGCGCGAGCCGCTCGCGCCCGAACACGAGCAGGGTCTGCGGCCGCGGGCGCCCGGCCACCTTCCTCCGGATGTCGTCGAGGCCCCGTTCGATGCGGAGCGCCACCGAGTCGGCCGGCGGCCCGTCGCCGGTCTTCCGGCCGAGCGCACGGATCGTCGCTGCGATATCGGCGAGGCCAGCGTGGCGATAGTCGAAGATGTCGATGCCGGCGCGCGCGAGCTGCTGCTTCAGGTCCATCTGGCTGCCGTACACGATCACCATGTCGGGCTTGAGCGAGAGGATGCGCTCGACGTTCGGATCCAGGAGCGCTCCGACGCTCGGCAGCCTTTTCACGTCCGGCGGGTATGCGTCGTAGGAACTGACCGCAATCACGCGCGGTCCCGCCCCTATCGCATACAGCATTTCCGTCGCGGCGGGGACGAGCGAGATGATCCGCGTGAATTGGTGAATTGGTGGATTGGTGGGTTGGCGAACCGGGCCCACCGCGACCAACGTGGCCATCGCCGCCGCGAGGAGGCAGTGGGCCCGTACGTTCACGGCCTGCGAATGAGCAGCCATAAGAAAAACGGTCCTCCGATGAGCGCCGTGATGATGCCGACGGGCAGTTCGACCGGCGCGAGAATCGTGCGCGCGATCAGGTCGCAGCCGACGAGGAACGCGGCGCCGAAGAGCGCCGCCGCGGGCAGCACGAGCCGGTGATCGGGGCCGACCAGCAGCCGCACGAGGTGCGGGATGATGATGCCGACGAATCCGATCGGACCGCCGATCGACACCGCCGCGCCCGTCGCAAGCGAGGCGCTCAGGAAGGCGCCGCGCTGCGCGCGGGTGACGTCGAGGCCGCGCGACTCCGCGCTGTCGGGCCCCAGCGAGAGCAGGTTGAGCGGACGCGCCAGCCACGCAAAGATCGCGAACGCTGCAATCGTCGTGGGCAGCGCGGCCAGGATCGGCTGGTAGCTGCTGACGTCGAGGTCGCCCATCAGCCAGCGCAGCGTCCGGTACGTGTCGGCGAAGCTCGCGAAGTACTGGACGAACAGCACCATCGCGGAGAAGAACGCGTTCATGGTCACGCCCGCCAGCAGCAGCACCGTCGTCGACAGGCCGCGGTGCCGGGCCTGGGCGAGCGCGTACACAATTGCCACGGCGACGAGCGATCCTGCGAACGCCGCGGCAGGGACGGCGGAGATGCCGGCGATGCCGATCGACCAGTTGAACGTGATGGCCAGCACCGCGCCGAGCGCGGCGCCCGTGGAGACGCCGAGCGTGAACGGCGTCGCGAGAGGATTGCGCAGCAGGCCCTGGAACACGACGCCGGCGGCGGCAAACAGCGCGCCCACGCACGCGCCCGCCAGCGTGCGCGGCAGCCTGGCGATGAAGAAGATCTGCGCGTCGGTGTTGTCGGCAAACGGCACCGAGAAGTCGAAGACTCGTCGGAGCGAGATCGGCGTCGATCCGACGATCGGCGCGAAGACCAGCGTCGCCAGCAGCAGCGCGCCGAATCCGAGCAGCGTGCGCGCGAACCGTCGCTCGAGCGTCATGCGTCGGGGCGCCCGTTCGGCGCGCGTCGAATCGGGACGATGATGCGTTGCCCGGACGCATGGGTGAAGATGTCGGCCTCGACGCCGTAGACCTGCCGGATGCGCTCGCGGGTCAGCGCCTCGGCCGTGGGCCCTTCCGCCACGATCTCGCCCGTTCGGATCAGCGCGATCCGTTCGCACAACGTGGCGGCCAGCGCCAGATCGTGGGTCGAGATGACGATCGCCACGTGTCGCTCGTCGCGCAGCCGCTTCAGCAGTGCCGCGATCTCGAGCTGATAGGCGAGATCGAGCGACGCCGTCGGCTCGTCGAGGAGCAGGAATCCTTCATCTGTTTCTTCCGCCTGACCACCTTCGTGAAGGCTGCGGTGGCCGGGCAGGCGGACGATCTGTGCGAGCGCCGCGGCAATCACGACACGCTGCTTCTCGCCGCCGCTCAGCGTCGCGAAGGGTCGATGCTTCAACGGCAGCGTGCCGGTCGCGTCGAGCGCTTCGTCGACGACCTCGATGTCGGACGGCCCTTCGATCTCGAACGCGCCCAGATGGGGATAGCGTCCCATCATCGCGACCTCGGCGACGGTGTAGTCGAACGCGAGGTGCGTTTCCTGCGGGACCACGGCCATGCGGCGCGCCAGCGCGGCCCGCGAGAAGCGCCCGAGCGGAGCCCCGTTCAACGTGATCGCCCCACGCTGCGGATGCCGCGTGCCCGCAAGCAGCCGCAGAAGCGTCGTCTTGCCCGATCCGTTCGGTCCGAGAATGCCGACAATGGCGCCTGGAACCACGGCGAGGCTGATGCCCCGCAGCACGGGCACTGCCGCCTCGTACCCGAACCAGACGTCAGCGGCCTGCAGCATCGACCACCAGATCCAGCGCGATGCACTCGCCCCGTCTGACGCGCTCGCCGGCCGTCACGGAGATCGGACGCGAGAAGAGCGGCGATCCGACAACGGCCGTATGGTATTCGCCGCGCTCACCGCAGGGATCGATGCCGCGGCTGGCGAACTCCGGCTTCATCTCGGCCGACAGGGCGCGGCCCAGCCACGTTTCGTCGAGCCACGGCTCGCGTACGGTCACCAGCAGCGCGGTCGTGCCTGTCGCGACGAACGCGTCGAACAGTTCCGACGTCGATTGGCCCCATAACGGCTCGACCGCCGTCAGCCGGGCCTCTCGACAGCGCTGCTCGGCCCACTCGCGGTGCTCCGGGAACACGAGATCGCCGAACACCACGTGCGTGATGCCGCGGCGCGCCAATCCCCGGAGCGCGGTCGTGAACGCCTGGTTGTACGTCGCCCAACTGCAGCACGTGCTGAGCGGGGTCAATCCGAGACGTTCGGCCTGCGCGGCCACCAGCTCTGGCCTGAGCCCGTGCGACCGGCTTCGCGCGCCCGTCTCGTCGAACATCGTCAGCGACGCCACGACGTCGAGGCGATCGCGCGCGGCGGCGAGGGCGGCAAGGCTGTCCTTGCCGCCGCTCCAGGAGATCGCCGCGCGAGGCCGGCGCGTCATCGATCAGAACCGCGCGCGGAGGCCGAGGCGCACGGCGCGGTCGAGCACCGGATAGCCGAGCGGCTCCATTCGATGGCTGTCGGTCAGATTGTCGATCGCCGCCGTCACGGAGAATGCCGGCGCGACTCGCCACGCGCCGCGCAGATCCCACTGCACGTAGCCGTCGTTCGAGAGCAGCGGCGGCACCAGCGCCGAGAAGTCGCTGTCCACCCGGCGTCCGGCCATCGAGCCGGCCAGATCCACGGATCCGCGGCCCCGGTTCCATGCGACGTCGACGAAGCCAGAGTGCCTCGGACGCCGGAACGCGGCGTTGCCGACCTGGAACACAGGACTGAAATCAGACGTGCTCGTCAGGATCTCCGAATTGGTGAAGGTGTAGCCGGCCTTCGCGCGCAGACCGGTGACCAGGGCGACATCGCCGCTCAGCTCGGCGCCCCGCGCCCGCGTCAGGCCGATGTTGAAGTACTGCGATCTGAAGGGAATGAAGCTCAGCGTCCGCGTGGAGATGATGTTCCGGTACCGATTGTCGAACCACGTCAGATCGATCTTCAGCCGATCGCCGGCCAACCGCTGCTCGACGCCGGCATCGACCGCGCGCGTGCGCTCCGGCAGCAGGTCCGGATTGCCGAGAAAGCCCGGGTTCGGGCTGTACGATTGCAGGATCGTGGGCTCCTTGATCGCGCGCCCTGCGCTGGCGTGCAGGCGCGTGGCGCCCAGCGCGCCGCCGCCGCTTCGCGCGTACCATGCCGCCGAGCCGAGCGGCACCGTCGCGCGGCCGAAGCTCGCGTTGCGCTCTAGCCGGACGCCGGCCGTGATGAATACGTGCGACCACATCGCCTGGTGCTGCAGCGTCAGCCCGACGTTGTCGCGCGATGCCGGAACCGTCGTGCCGGCGAGCGCGTCGCGCAGTGTCGCACGCTCGCCTTCCCAATCGACGAGCGCCGTGTCCACGTGCGTGCCTGCGTGCCCGGGCGCCCACGTGCCGTCCGCCTGATAACTGACGTGGTGGCGCCGCAGATCCGTGCGGCTGTCGTACAGGAAATCCGAAAACTGGAACGGCGCGGTGCTTCCTCCGAACGACGGCGTGTACGGCCGGTCGAGCGTGAGGTTGGTCGACGCCTGATGCGATCTCGCCAGCCCGTAGCTCGCGCGCTGGTGCAGCGCGCCCGCCGCCTGATCGAATGACACGCCCCACACGTCATCATGGCGCTCGAAGAAGGCGTCGAGGTCGGGCCTCCCGAACGCCGTCTGTCCCGGGACGCCCGTCCGGCCGCGCTCGACGCGTCCGACGAAACGAAGCGTCGCGCCGTGCCCGAGATCGGCGCCGGCCGATCCGGAAACCGTCGCGTTCCTGAACCGGTTGTTCGGCGCTTCGTTGTCCGTGGTCAACCCCGCGGCGTCGGCCGAATAATCGAAACGCCCGGTCTTGCCCGAGACGCCCGACGATCCGCGGACGGTGGAGAAGGTTCCGCCTTCGATTCCCATCCGCACTTCGGGACGCGCGGCGCGGCCGCGGCGCGTGAAAAGCTGGATGACGCCCGTCATTGCGTCCGATCCGTACAAAGCGGAATCCGCGCCCCGGACGAACTCCACGCGATCGAGATTTTCCGTCGTCACGTTGCTCAGGTTGAACGCGCCGCCCGGTTCATTGAGAGGGATGCCGTCGAGCAGCACCTTGGTGTAATTGCTCTCGCCGCCGCGGACGAAGAGCGACGTCACCGTGCCGAGGCCGCCGACCCGCACGACGGTCGTGCCCGGCGCCTCGCGCAGCAGGTCCGCGAGCAGCGGCTGCTGGCGGCGGTCAATCTCCGCCGCGTCGAAGACGGTGACCGATGCGGCCACCTGGCCCGCCGGCGCATCCGTCCTCGTGGCGGAGACGACGATGTCCTCGGCGACGGGGGCGACGCCGAGCACGAGGCGAAGCGCTGACGTCGAGCAGGGCGCGGCCGCGGTCTGGAAACCCGGCAGCGCCGCCTGCACGCGGCAGTCGTCGGGCGCGATGGTGAACCGGAACGCGCCCGCGGCATCGCTGAACGTGGACGCCGCTATCGCGCCTCCGGTCGTGACGACCTGCACGATCGCGCGCGGAACCGGACGTCCCGACGAGTCCACGACGAGACCGCTGATGGAGGGTGAATCGGACGCGGCCGCCAGGGAAAGTACGAGCGAAATACCTGCGGAAAAGAACAACACCACGGGCCTCCTTTCGGCGTGCTCACGCGCCGATGGATCGAGATGGACGGGCCCGGGCGGCCAGGTATCCTGGCTCGCGGATCCTCGCGTGCATCCTCGACCTTCCCGTGTCGAGCGGGTTTCTAAACCCGCCCTGCAGTTTCACAGTGGCCGCCGGCCCAGCCGGCGTGAGGATGTCGCTCCCCGCTTACAGTGGCGGCACCGCGTGGGCTTCGCACCCACTTCGCATGACCGCCGGGCAGCTAGAGGGGCGATTATACTAGAAGGTTGAAAGGCGGAAGACGGAAGGCGGAAGACGGAAACCGTGCTGCACAGAGTTCATGCCGCGGGACTCGGCGAGATCGCCGGGAAGCTCGACGCGGGCGTCCGTCTGACGCTCGAGGATGGCGTGCGCCTCTTCGACTGCCCCGACACGCTTGCGCTCGGATGGCTTGCCAATCGCGAGCGCGAGAAGCGGCACGGCGCGCGCACCTATTACAACTACAACATCCGGCTCGAGGCGACGAACGTCTGCGTCGCGAGCTGCCTGTTCTGTTCGTTCGCGCGGCTGCGGCCCGGCGACCCGGGGTCCTACACCATGTCGCTCGAACAGGCCTGGGACAAGCTGCGCCAGCGCGCCGGACAACCGCTCACCGAAGTGCATGTCGTCAACGGCCTGCACCCCGATCTGCCGTTCAGCTATTACACGGAGATGCTGCGCGGCTTCAAGCGCATCCGTCCCGACGTCCATCTGAAATGCTTCACTGCCGTCGAGATCGCGTTCTTCGCCGATCTGTATGGGAAGACGGACGAGCAGGTGCTCCGCGAGCTTCAGGACGCGGGTCTCGATTCGCTGCCCGGCGGCGGCGCCGAAGTGTTCGCCGACCGTGTCCGCAAGAAGATCTGTGACGACAAGTGCGGCGCGGATCGCTATCTGGCGATCCATCGTATCGCTCACGGGCTCGGCATGCGGACCAACATCACGATGCTCTACGGGCATATCGAGACGATGGAAGAGCGGGTCGATCACATGCTGCGCGCGCGCGCGCTCCAGGACGAGACGGGCGGCCTGCAGGCGTTCATCCCGCTCGCATTCCATCCCGACAACAACCAGATGCGGAAGCTGCCGGCGCCGAGCGCGGTCGAGACGCTGCGCGTCCACGGCGTCTCGCGTCTGATGCTCGACAACGTGCCGCACATCAAGGCGTTCTGGATCGCCGCGGGCGTCGAGACGGCTCAGCTCGCCTTGTGGTACGGGGCCGACGATCTCGATGGAACGGTTCAGGAAGAGCGGATCTACCACATGGCGGGATCCAAGACGCCCGAAGCGATGACGACTACAGCGATCCGCCGCCTCATCCGCAGCGCGGGCCGCGAGCCCTACGAGAGAGACACGCTTTACAACGTGATCGCGGGACCGGAAGCCGATTTGCAGAGTCTTACGGCATAGGCGGATCTGAAGGCCCCGGCTAGAGCGAACGAGGGTAGCGAGGGAGCCACGTGAACGGCGCGAGCCGGCGAAGCGGCGAGCGAGTGAGCGTGTAGGGGGGCGGGTCTGAAGGCCCCGGCTAGAGCGAACGAGCGTAGCGAGGGAGCCACGTGAACGGCGCGAGCCGGCGAAGCGGCGAGCGAGTGAGCGTGTAGGGGAGTCCGAGGGGCGAAGCCTCTCGGTTAAGAATGGACATACAGCTTCTGAATCAGGTGGAGAAGCAGAGCATCGGCGAGCGGCAGCCGCTGCCGGAGCGGTATCTCCGTCTGTCGGACGACGAGATGGACGCGCGGATCGCCGACGCGAAGCGTGCGCTTGGCGACCGGCTCGTCATTCTCGGCCATCACTATCAGCGCGACGAAGTAATCAAGTTCGCCGATTACATCGGCGATTCGCTCAAGCTCTCGCGCGCCGCCGCCGCGCACGGCTCGGGCCTTCGACCCGGCTCGAAGCCGGCCGAGTTCATCGTCTTCTGCGGCGTTCACTTCATGGCCGAGAGCGCCGACATCCTGCGCGCGCCTCATCAGAAGGTGATTCTCCCGGACCTGGCGGCCGGCTGCTCGATGGCCGACATGGCGGACGGCGATCAACTCGAGATCGCCTGGCGCGAGCTCGGCGAAATGGGAGTCGACGTCGATCGTCTCATTCCCGTCACCTACATCAATTCGTCAGCCGCCATCAAAGCGACCGTCGGCCGACACGATGGCGTCGTCTGCACCTCGTCCAACGCAGCGAAGGTCATGACCTGGGCGCTCTCTCGTGAATCTGGTGAAGTCCGCGGAGATCAGTTGCTCATGCTGCCGGATCAGCACCTCGGCCGGAATACCGGCTACAAGCTCGGCATACCGCTCGACAGGATGGCGCTGTGGGATCCGAACGAGCACTGGGGCGCGCTGACGCCGGATCAGGCAAAGTCGGCGAAGCTCCTGCTCTGGAAGGGGCATTGCTCGGTCCACACGCGATTCAACGTCGCCCAGATCGACGCGTTCCGGAAGAAGCATCCCGACGGCAAGGTCATCGCGCATCCGGAATGCACCTTCGAGGTCGTTCAGGCGGCAGACCTGAGCGGATCGACCGAATTCATCATCGAGACTGTGAAGAACAGTCCGAAAGGTTCAACCTGGGCAGTCGCCACGGAAATCCATCTGGTCAACCGTCTCGCCCATCAGGTCGCTCCGGATCGGACCGTCGTGACGCTGGATCCGTTCGGCTGCCTGTGCTCGACCATGTTCCGTGTCTCGCCCAACCACCTGCTGTGGATCCTCGAAGGTCTTCTCGAGGGTCATGTCTACAACCAGATCGTCGTTCCCGACGAGACGAAGCAGTGGGCCAAGCTGGCGCTCGACCGCATGCTCGAGATTCATTAAGGAGAGATAGATGGCGCACTCAGTTCCACCCCTTCCGTACGACTACAACGCGCTGGAGCCGCACATCGACGAACAGACGATGCGGATCCATCACGACAAGCACCACGCGGCGTACGTGAACAATCTGAACGCGGCGCTCGAAAAGCATCCCGAGCTGCAGAACAAGAGCGCCGACGATCTCGTCAAGGGGATCAATACCGTGCCGGAGGACATCCGGGCGGCGGTCCGGAACAACGGCGGCGGCCACGTGAATCACACGATGTTCTGGGAGATCATGGGCCCCGGGAAGGGGGGCGCGCCGAGCGGCCCGATCGCCGACGCGATCAAGTCCACGTTCGGCGATTTCGAGAAATTCAAGGCGCAGCTGAACGACGCGGGCGTGAAGCGCTTCGGCAGCGGCTGGGCGTGGCTGATCGACGCGGGCGGGAAGCTCGTGATCGAGAGCACCGCGAACCAGGACAGTCCGCTCATGGAAGGCAAGAAGCCGATCCTCGGCGTCGACGTCTGGGAGCACGCCTACTACCTGAAGTACCAGAACCGGCGTCCGGATTACCTCGCCGCGTGGTGGAACGTCGTCAACTGGGACGCGGTGAACAAGAGATTCAAATAGATCTGGTAATTTGGAAATCGGGTAATTCGGTAATCTGTCTTCGATTACCCGATTACCCGATCCTTCCGAGTATTTCGTCGCGCGTCGGAAACTCCGTCTGATTCGAGCCAATCCATGACGCCCTGATCGATCGATCCGGATCGATCAGAAATGCCGCCGGCCGCGCGCGGTTCCACGTCACGATCCCGATCCGGTGCCAGACGCCGTACGCGCGGATCACGTCGCGCCGTTCGTCGATGAGCACGTCGAACGGCAATCCCGTCTCCTCGATGTAGTGGCGCACGCGTTCGCGCGGCTGGGCGACAACGCCGGCCACTTGAATGCCGCGGGCCTTGTAGGAGGGAAAGTCGCGGGCCAGCTCACCGAACCGGTGGCGGCAATTCGGTCAACTCGTGCCGCGATGAAACGCGAGCAGGAGCGGCCCGTCCGCGAGAAAGCCCGCGAGCGTTCGCACGCGGCCCTTCTGATCCGGCAGCGCGAATCCCGGCGCCCGCGCGAGCGGTGACGCCCGCATTAGAACAGCTTCACGTCCACGAGCTCGCCGGCTTCGACGATGTCCACGTGCGCGGGGATCTCGATATAGCCGTCGGCGTGCGCCATGCTCGTGATGTCGCCGGAGGCCTTGAACGCGGGTGCGGCGCGTCCGTCCACGAGGCGCACGGTGTAGAACTGGTGCCGCCCCGTGGTCGACACGATGCGCCGCGCGAGCGCAGCCCGCACGATCCGGGGCTCGTGCGCGGGCAGCCGAGCCATTCGGCGCAGCATCGGGACCAGCAGCATGTAGCCATTGGACAGACACGACGTCGGATAGCCGGGCATGCCGAGCACCGGCTTGCCGCCGACCAGCCCGAAGACGGTCGGCTTGCCGGGCTTCACGGCGACGCCGTGGAAGACCACCTCGCCGCGCTCGAGGAGGACGTCCAGGATCAGGTCCCGCTCGCCGACCGAGCTGCCGCCCGAAAAGACGAGCACGTCTTCGGAGAGCGCTCCGTCGATCGCCGCGGAGAGCGATTCCATCGTGTCCTGCGCCGTCGGCAGGATCACCGGCATCCCGCCGTGCGAGGAGATGATGGACGCGAGCGTGAACTGATTGATGTCGTAGATCTGTCCGGGTCCGAGCGGCGCGCCCGGCTCGACGACTTCGTTTCCCGTGGACAGGATCGCGATGCGCGGGCGCGAGTAGACGTCGATCTCGAGCGCGCCGATGGCGGCGAGCGCGCCGATGCGGCTCGGCGTCAACAGATCGCCGCGCTGGAGCACGACCTGGCCGGTCGCAATGTCCGCGGCGCGCCGCCCGACGTGCTGACGCGGATAGACCGGCGTGAAGATCTTGATCTCGGCGGCTCCTGCGGCTCGCTCCGTCTCTTCCACCATGACGACGGCATCGGCGCCCTGGGGCATCGGTGCGCCGGTCGCGATTTCCGTGCATTCGCCGGAACCGACCGTGCGGGAGGGGACCTGGCCGGTATAGACCTTCTCGACGCACCGCAGAATCTTCGGATCGTACCGGCCGGCGCCGAACGTGTCCTCGGCACGAACGGCGTAGCCGTCCATCGCCGCCCGATCGAACGGCGGCACATCCATCGCGGCGTGCGCCGGCACGGCGATGACCCGGCCCGTGGCCTCTTTCAGCGCCACCCGCTCGATCCGCTCGATCGGCGGCGCCGCCTCGAGGATCACCGCGATCGCCTCGTCGAGCGGAATCGTCTCCCGAATCGGCCGCATGGTTTTGTTCATCTTCGCAGCTCGCGGACGACGTGCCCGAGCTCCGGGACTATCAGCTTCGTCATGGCGAGCCGCACGGCATGCTCGGATCCCGGCAGGATGAAGATCGCGGTCCCGCGCGCGACGCCAGCGGTGGCGCGCGTCATCATCGCCGCGCTCCCGATGTCCTGATAGCTCAGCGATCGAAACAGCTCGCCGAATCCGGGCAGGCGTTTGTCGAGCAGCGTCTCGATCGCTTCGTACGTGCTGTCGCGCGACGTGATCCCGGTGCCTCCGGTGGTGACGATGGCGTCGACGCCGCCGAGATTGGAGAGGACCGCCTCGTGGACGTCCTTCGGCTCGTCGCGAAGGATCTGCCGCCGGGCCACGACGTGTCCGGCGCTCTCGAGCAGCTCGACGATCGTTCGGCCGCTCACGTCGGTCTCGGGCGCGCGCGTGTCGCTGATGGTGAGCACCGCGCAGCGCACGCCCGTCACCGCTGTCTTCCGATGGTCGGCCACGCTCACAGCTTGATTATATGGGCCGATGCCGGATGCCGGATGGTCGGTCCTGTGGCTTCCGCCTTCAGGCGGAAGATCCGATACGATTCCAGCCTATGGGATCTCGTCTGAAAGCGGCCTTCTTCGGTTGGGCGCTGGGCCTGTCGTTGCTGCTGGGCGGGCAGCCGGCGGCCGGCCGCGCCACACTGGATCCTGACGCGGAGCGTTGGGTCGCGTCGACGCTGAAGAAAATGACGCTCGACGACAAGGTCGGGCAGCTTCTCGTCTCGTCGTTCGGCTCCGACTATCTCAGCACCGATTCTCGCGAATTCGACGTCCTCGTCAAGGCGATCCACGAGTACCGGATTGGCGGCTTCCATGTGTTCGGCGGCGCGGAGCGGACCCCGGACGTCCTGCTCGACGCGAATTACGGCAGCGTGACGCTCGGACAGCCGCTCGCCGCGGCGTCGCTGATGAACCGGCTGCAGGCCATCGCGCCGTATCCGCTCCTCAATTCCGCCGACTTCGAGACGGGCGCCGGCTTCCGTCTGGAAGGGGCGACCGCGTTTCCGCGCAACATGGCCTTCGGCGCGGCGGGTGACGAGAAGCTCGCGTACGAGGCGGGCCGCATCACCGCGGTCGAGTCGCGCGCGATCGGCGTGCAGGTGAACTTCGCGCCGGTCGTCGACGTCAACAACAATCCGCGCAACCCGGTGATCAACACGCGGTCCTACGGTGAAGATCCCGCTCTGGTCGCCCGGCTCGGCAGCGCGTACGTCCGCGGCCTTCAGGCCGGAGGCATGATCGCGACGCTCAAGCACTTCCCCGGCCACGGCGACACCGACGTCGATTCGCACCTCGGGCTGCCGATCATCAGGGATCCGCGCGAGACGCTCGACCGGATCGAGTTTCCGCCGTTCAGGGCCGGCATCGCCGCCGGCGCCGGCGCCGTGATGACCGCGCACATCGAAATGCCCGCGCTCGATCCGGCGCCGAATACGCCGACGACACTGAGCGCGCCGATCGTGTCCGGCGTGCTGCGCAGGGAGATGGGGTTCGACGGGATCATCTACACCGACTCGATGGGCATGGCTGGCGTCGCCGCGCTCTACAAGCCCGGCGAGGCCGCCGTCCGCGCGATCAAGGCCGGCAACGACGTCGTCCTCCATTCGCCCGACGACGGAGCGGCGTTTGCGGGAATAAAGGCCGCCGTCCAGTCGGGAGAGATCTCCCAGGCGCAGATCGACAAATCCGTCGAGCGCGTGCTCCGCGCGAAGGCGCTGACGGGGCTTCATCGCGTCCGCGCCGTCAATCTCGACGCGCTGGCCAACATCGTCGGCGGCCGCGCGCACCAGGCCGTGGCGGACGAGGTCAGCGAGAAGTCGATCACGCTGGTGAAGGATCAGCGCAGCCAGGTGCCGCTGAAGCTCGGACGCGATGCGCAGATCCTGTATCTCTCGGTGCTGGATTCGCCCGGGGGCTGGCGGATCGCGGCGCCGAGCCGGACCTTCATCCCGGAATTGAAGCGCCGGTGGCGCGGGGTGACGTCGGTCGAGGTGTCCGAGCGATCGACGGCGAACGAGCTCGAGCTGGTCCGCGCGATGGCGCCGCGGTTCGACGCCGTCGTCGCGTCAGTGTTCGTGCGCGCGGCGTCGGGCAGCGGGCGGATGGATCTGCCGCCGAACATGCAGGGGCTGCTGCGCGCGATCGCGCGGCAGACGGAGCAGAGCCGCCAGCCGTTCGTGGCCGTCCTGTTCGGAAATCCGTACACTGCGACGTTTCTCTCCGACGCCCCCGCCATCATGCTGACCTACGACTTCTACGATCGCGCGGAGCGCTCCGCGGTGAGGGCGCTCGCGGGCGATGCGCCGATTACCGGGAAGCTGCCGATCGGCATTCCCGGCGTCGCCGATCGCGGCGCGGGCCTGGAGCGACGGATGCCGTGAGGGCGGAGGAGAGTCGAGCTGCGAAGTCCGTGCGCCCCGCGAGTGAGCGTGTTGGGGAGTTCGAGGGGCGAAGCCCCTCGATATATAATGTAGGTTTCGCCGCGCCCTTAGCTCAGTTGGATAGAGCGTCTGGCTACGAACCAGGAGGTCGCAGGTTCGAGTCCTGCAGGGCGCGCCAGTTCTTTTTTATCCGGGGGGCTTCGCCCCGCCGGACCTCCCTACACGCTCTCTCGCGCGCCGCTTCGCCGGCGCGCTCCGTTTGCGTGGCTCACTTCGCTGCGCTCGTTCGCTGTCTCATGCTCTCTCCCGCGCCGCGCCGATTCGCGCGGCTCATCACGTGTATCGGCCACGTTACGATCCCACGACGTCGTGGAGAATCCCATGGCTGTGCCTCCCGTTCACGACGCATTCTTCACGAGGTCTGCTCCAGGGCAAAGTTGGATTGCGGTAGGAGCGGGTAGGATTTATTTGACTAGCTGGCTGCACTTCCGGCAGCTCAGGTCCCCCATGGTCATTTCCCCTTTGGTTTTCTCGGCCGATGTGGCGACAATGAGCCGCAGAAGGAGACCATCTCGACATAATGCCGCTCACTTCGGGCACGCGGCTTGGCGTTTACGAGATCGTCGCAGTGCTCGGCGCGGGCGGGATGGGCGAGGTCTACCGCGCCCGCGATGCGCGGCTTGGCCGCGAGGTCGCGATCAAGGTCATCCTCGAGGCCTTCGCCAGCGACGCCGATCGCGTGGCGCGCTTCCAGCGTGAAGCCAAGCTCCTCGCCTCGCTCAATCATCCGCAGATCGCGGCGCTCTACGGGCTCGAAGAGGCGGCCGGCCAGCACTTCCTGGTCATGGAGTTGGTCGACGGGCAGACGCTTGCCGATCGGCTGGCGCGCGGACCGCTGCCGGTCGACGACGCGCTGGCGATCGCGGTCCAGATCGCCGACGCGCTCGAGGCGGCGCACGCCCGCGGCGTCGTGCACCGTGATCTGAAGCCGGCCAACGTCAAGGTCACGCCCGACGACCGGGTCAAGGTGCTCGACTTCGGCCTCGCCAAAGCCGTCGAAACCGAGGCGACATCCGCGAATGCCGCGAATTCGCCGACGCTCAGCATGATGGCATCGCAGGCGGGCATCATTCTCGGCACTGCCGCTTATATGTCGCCGGAGCAGGCGAAAGGCCTGCCCGTCGATCACCGCAGCGACATCTTTTCGTTCGGCTCCGTCCTCTTCGAGATGCTGACGGGACGCCAGCCGTTCCCGGGCGACACCGCCCCGGAGGTTCTCGCCTCGGTGCTGGTGCGGGAAGCGGACTTCGGCCGGCTGCCCCCTGGTTTGAATCCGCGTCTCGTCGAGCTCGTTCGCCGCTGCCTCGAAAAAAGTCCGAAGCGCCGCTGGCAGGCGGTCGGCGACGTGCGGGCAGAGCTCGAGACGATCGCCGCGGCGCCGAGAGTGGTGTTCGCCCCCTCCTCGGCAACGAAGCCGCCGCCGTTGTGGCGTCGCGCCGCGCCCCTGGCGGCCAGCGCGATCGCCTCCGGCGCGCTGGCCGCCGCCGCGGTCTGGATGCTCAAGCCGGTGCCGCAGTCGCCGATCGTCCGTTTCTCGATCACGATTCCGACGGAGCGGATCGCCGCGGTCGGCCGCCGCACGGTGGCGATCTCGCCGGATGGATCGGTTGTGGCCTATGCCGCGCGACAGCGGATCTACATCCGGCGGATCGGCGACCTCCAGCCGACGCCGCTGCAGGGAACCGACGACGAGGGCGGCGTCATCAGTCCGACGTTTGCTCCCGACGGCCGATCGCTCGTGTACTACTCCCCCGGCGAGGGCACGTTGAAGCGCGTCCCACTCTCAGGCGGGTCTCCGGTGACGCTCTGTTCCGCCTCGAACCCCGACGGCATGTCATGGGATGGCGAGGGCATTGTCTTCGCCGAGGCGAGCCCTGAGAAGGTCATCCGCCGCGTGCCCGCGGCCGGCGGACCAGCCCAGGCGATCGTGACGTTGCATCCCGACGAGTTGCCCGACGGCCCGCAGATGCTGCCGGACGGGGAGACCGTCCTGCTGACAGTGGGCACGAACAAGCGTCTGGGTGCCGATCGCTGGGACAAGGCGCGGGTGATCGTGCAGTCGCTGAAGTCCGGCGCGCGAAAAGTGCTGATCGACGGCGGCAGCGCCGCGCGCTACCTGGCGACGGGCCATCTGGCGTATGCGATCGGCGGCACGCTGTACGCCGTGCCATTCGATCTCCGCACGCTGACGGTCACCGGCGCCGCGTTTCCGATTCTGGAAGGCGTTCGTCGCGCCGGCGCCGGCGCCAGCGGCATGGCGGACTTCAGCGTCTCGAGCAGCGGCGCGCTCGCGTACGTGTCCGGTCCCGTCGACGCATCCGGCCCCGTCGCGCTGGCAATAGCGGATCTCGAGGGCCGCCTGACGCCGCTCGGCCTGACGCCCGGCGCCTATGTCGCGCCGCGCGCGGCGCCGGATGGCACGCACATCGCGGTGCAGGCGAGCGATACCAAGTCATCGTTCATCGGCGTGTTCGACCGCAAGGGCAGCGGCACGCTCGGCCGCATCACCTATGACGCGAACAGCAATTCGCCCGTGTGGTCCCCCGACGGCGCACGCGTCGCGTTCCAGTCGACGCGCGACGGAGACGCCGCGATCTTCGTGGCGGCCGCCGATGGCAGCGGCGCCCCTGATCGCCTGACGCGGCCACGCGCTGGCGAAACGCACATTCCCCATTCCTGGTACGGCGACGCACTGCTCTTCGACATCGTCACACCCGCGGGCGTCACGCTCTGGCAGATTTCGGTCAAGACGCGCGTCGCGGCGCCGTTTGGCGGCGTCCGCTCCGCGGTTGAAACCGACGCCGCGTTCTCGCCTGACGGCCGATGGGTGGCGTACTCGACCACCGAAGAAGGCGCGGTGAGTCTCTTCGTGCAGCCGTTTCCCGCGACTGGCGCGCGGTTCATGCTGGTGAAAGCGCGAGGGAGCTCGCCCCATCATCCGATCTGGTCTCCGGATGGCAAGGCGCTGATTTATCTGCCTGCGCCCGGCGCCTTCGAACGCGTCGCGGTGGAGATCCGGCCCACGTTCAGTTTCGGCAGTCCGAAGCCCGTTCCGCGCGCATTTCAGGGCGCGCCGCCCGCCGCGCGTCGCCAGTACGACATCATGCCCGACGGCGGTTTTCTGGGTCTGGTCACGCCGGCGCAGGCCGCCGGAACCGCGACGGTTCCGGAAGTCTGCGTCGTGTTGAACTGGTTCGACGAAGTGAAGTCGCGCGCCGGCCGCTGACGCCGCTCGCCCGTCAGACGGCGCCTTCAGGATTCGCGATCCCGCGAGGCCGATGCATTATTCCTCCTGCAGCCTCGCACTCACACGAATCGTGTGGCCGTCCGGGTGTCGGATATGGCACTCGCGCACGTTCCAGGGCATTTCGGTGGGCGGCCAGGGAGCCACGACGCCCAGCTTCAGCGCGAGCGCGTAGAGTTCGTCGACTTCGGCCGGCGAATCCAGCCACCACGTCATCCACGTGCTGCCAGCCTGATTGTCCCAGGGCTCGCGCGGCATCGGTCCGCCGCGAGCGCCCTGGCCGCCCTGGCAGAGAAAGATCTCCGACGTCCCCGCGATCACCGCGCCGAAGTTCGGTGGATTCCCGTGGTCCCAATGCTTTTTCCATCCGAGCCGCTCGAACCAGGCAAAGCTCTCGTCAAGGCTCGAGATGTTCAAAATCGGCGTCACATCCTGGACGTTCATCGTGACCGCATTATCCGCCTGGTGGCACTCGGCGGTTAACATGAAGCCGTGCGCGAACGGATCGTCCGGGCCGGCGGCCTCGTCGTTGTCGTCGCGTATGCCGCGACGATCGCGTGGGTGTACGCGCGGCAGCCGCAGACGATGGCGCAGGTCAGCGGCGGGCTTGCGGCCGGGCTTGGGGCGTACCACATCGACGAGGCGTCGTTCGTCGACGGGCTTCGCTTCTTCCGGCGCGATCAGTTCATGGAAGCGCGCGCGGCATTCGATCGCGCGGATCCGGCTCAGCGCGACGCCGCCACGCAGTTCTACATCTCTTACACGTACTATCGCGAAGGATGGGGACATCTCTACGACGACCGGCGCCTGTTCGCGCGCGGCCTAGAGGCCGTGGACCGCGCGATTGCGCTTGCGCCGAAGGGCCGGCTCGTGGTCGACGATCCCGATCTGCAGATGCACAGCGCGGACGAGCTGAAGGCGGAGCTGCAGCGCGGCGTGCAACGCGACCTCAGCCCGCTGCGTGTGTTCAGGAGCCGGAAATGAGCGCGGCGCGCGAGGCGGTCGCGCTGCCCGTCCTGTTCCTGACGGTCGCGCTCCTCGGCGGCGTGTCGCCCGGTCCGCCAGTCGCGTTCGTGCCGCCCCCGCTTTTTGCGCTCGTGCTGGCCGTGCTCCTCATGGCGGTGTTGTTCCGCAGCGGCGTGCTGATCCCCGCGCGCCTGGTCGACGGATCCCGAAGCGCGCTGGCCAACGCCAACGGCGTCGTCGTGATCGTGACGTTGTATGCGGCGACGGCGCAGGCGTTCCATCTCCTGACGCCCTCGTCCGGACTGCCCCTGCTCCTGTTCGACGGGTTCCTGCTGGTGCTGCTGATCAATACGTTCGTGACGTCGCCGGATCGCGTGGAACTGCTGCGGAGCCTGATGGTGATCTTCGGCTCCGGCTTCGTGCTGAAGTTCATCATCCTGGCGTCGCTGTCGGATCCGGCCGGTGGACGTCTGAAACGGGCGCTGCTGCTGCTCGTGGAAGGGGCGACGCTGGGCACGCTGACGCAGGAACCGATGCCGCCGTCCGTCGGCTACATCGCATTCTTCACGCTCCTGCTGTTTCTGGTTGGCGTCTGGGCGCTGCCGGCGGCGCCGCCGCGACACCATTCGCGGGCGATGACGCGATCGTAGTCCTCGAGTGCAGTGGCTGTGTTTGTCGTCCGCGGTGATCGGTGGCATCATGCTCCCCCGACGAGCCTCGTCGAAGGGCGCCGAAAGGAGCATCCCATCTCGATCGAATCGCCGGTAATCCTGGTGCACGGTGCCTGGCAGACCGCCGCAACGTGGGATCGTGTCGTACCTCAGCTGCGAACAGCCGGGTGTCGTGTCTTTGCGGTCGAGCTCACCGGCCTCGAAGGCGAACTGAGTCCACTCACTCCAGACATCACGCTCGATACGCATATCGAAGATGTGGTGCGCGTGATGGAGTCTGAGGATCTTCGGGACGCCACTCTGGTGGGCCACAGCTATGCCGGGATGATCATTACGGGCGTGGCCGAACGAGCGCACGAACGTATCGCTCGGCTCACGTATGTGGATGCCTTCGTTCCGGCGCACACCCAGTCCGCGATGCAACTCTTGCCCGACACGATTCAGGCGATGTTCCGCGAGCTGGCGCGGGCGGAGGGAGATGGCTGGCGGCTCAATGGAAGCGAGCGGCAACTGGATTTATGGGGCGTCAACGACCCCGCGGCCCGGGAATTCGTCAGATCGAGGCTGTGTGACTTTTCCATCAGGTGCTTTGAGCAGCCCGTCTCATGCCCTTCCGATCGCGCGGCCAGTATCGACCGGAGCTACATAGCTTGCGTAGCCCAGGATTACCCTTCTCGACGCGTCTTCGAGCGCTTTGCAGAGAAGGCGAAACACGAACATTGGCGGTATCACGAACTGCCGACCGGTCACGCCTGCCACGTCGAGATGCCGGACGCCTTCAGCAAATTGCTTATGACGCCTATCTCACCTTCCATTGAGCGGCGCTCACCGACGAATGTCCCGCGCCGTCGGTGAACTCGATGTAGATCGACACCGTACGTTCCGCGTCTCCCGCGCGAGTCCGGTAGCTGTACCGGACCGGATATGACGCCACTTCGCCGGATCGGACGTGATGCGGGCCGGCCAGCTCGCGCCCGGCGAAGCGGACATTGGGCCCCGAGAACTTGTTATCTTCGAGCACTTCCTCTCTTGTCGGCATCCTGAGAGGCCGCGATCTGCCACGCGGTTCCTCCTGCGACCCCAACGCAATCGCGTCGACGGTTGCGCCGAGGCCTGATGTCTCCTGCAGCCGTACGTTTCCTTGAACGGTCCACTGGAACGGCGGGTCCGACTCTGGACATCCGCCGCGATCGCAGCTCACCGCAATCCCAGGGTCAGGCTCCAGCGTCACCGAGAGGCGCGCCGGCACCGCGCGGGACCGTGCGTAGTCGAACATGAACCCACCGTAGGCCAGCGTCGCCAGCGCCACCACTCCGAGCATCCGCGTGCTGTTCCACGTCGGGGACGCGAGCCGCGCCGTGGCGCCCGAGAGGAATCCGAGGACGAGTCCGAGAGGAAAAAAAAAGAAGTCGGATGGGATTTGCTCGTATCGCTGCGGGTACAGCCGGCCGCCAATCAGGTGGGCGAAAAAGCCGCCGGCGGCGACCGCAGCCGCGCACAGCACCCCCCATGAAGCAGCCTCCACGGAGCTCGCGCCGATCGAACGGTTCGGCGGCACGGTGGCTGCGGCGCGAGGCGGCGTCGGTTCGGAGGAGGGCCGACCGTCGCCTGGGCGTCTGGAGGCGCTCCGGGATCCGTAGAGGAATAGGAGCAGCTCGGCGCCGGCGGCCGAGATCACGAATCCGAGCGGCTGTCCAAACACGAACCATCCGAATGCCTGACCGACGAAACCACCCGCCACCGCGCCGGCCAGGCAAAGGATGGTAACGATGGTGCCGTCGCCGCCGCGATCTCCCCGCCTGGACTTTTCGACGGCGGCGACGACGATGCCGACAAAGACCCAGCCGGCGATGCCAATCAGGCCGAGCATGCCCGATGTATCGGCCGGACGAAGGCAGCCCCTTACGAGCCCGGCCGCGCGGACCGGTCGCTTCACCGTTAACCTTAACCCGTGCTAAAATCAGTGGTTCCGGCTGGCGCGCGCGAGATGACCGACGAAGATTACATGCGTGCGGCGCTCGACCGCGCACGCCGGGCGCGTGAGCGCGGCGAGGTCCCCGTCGGGTCGGTCGTTGTGATCGACGACGCGATCGTGGGCGACGGCTTCAACCAGCCTATCGCGGCGCACGATCCCACGGCGCATGCCGAGATCGAGGCGATGCGGCAGGCCGCGCGGCGGATTGGGAACTACCGGCTCGGCGGCGCGACGCTGTATGTCACGATCGAGCCGTGCCAGATGTGCGTGGGCGCGATGGTGCACGCGCGGATCGCGCGGCTGGTCTACGGCGCGCCCGAGCCGAAGGCCGGCGCGATCGAGTCCGCGATGCGGGCGCACGAACATCCGTCGCTCAATCACCGAATTGCGGTGACGGGCGGCGTGCTGGCAGACGAGTGCCGCGAGCTGATGCAGCTGTTTTTCGAAGAGCGAAGAGGATGAGTGGCGATTGCCGAGTGGCGATTGCCGATTGGGATTGCCGAGTGGCGATTGCCGATTGGGATTGACGAGTGCCGATTGGCGCCGGCGATTGATGAGTGCCGATTGGCGCCGACGATTGGTGAGTGCCGATTGGCGCCGACGATTGGTGAGACGAGCGAGCGGAACGGAGCGAGCGGGCGAAGCGCGAGCGAGTGAAGCGAGCTTAAGCGAGCGGCCGGAGGGATCCGGCGCGGAGCGCCGGCCGCGAGCGCCAATATACGGAGAGGTACCGAAGTGGTCGTAACGGGGGCGCCTCGAAAGCGTCTTGCCGGGTAACCGGCACGGGGGTTCGAATCCCTCCCTCTCCGCCATTCTCCTGTTGTGAAATCCGAGCACTAGGGATCAGTGCTAGTTCGTCAGCTCCCGCACGCGATAGCCGACTCCGCTCACCGTCTCAATGACAGCGGCGCGGTCGCCGAGCTTTTTGCGGAGCGAACGGATGACGACGTCCACGACGTTGCTGCCGCCGGTGTAGCTGTATCCCCAGACGTCTTCAAGGAGTGACGCCCGCGAAACCGCTCTGTTCGCGTGGCTCTGCAGATAATCGAAAACCGCGAGCTCCAGCCTGGTAAGCGGCACTCGACGCCCGTCAATCACAGCTTCGTGTGCTTCGCGGTCGAGGATGGCCGACGCGTCGATGCCAATTTCAGCGGCGACCAGGCGCGCCAGCCAGCCGTCCACGGACTGCGGTCCGAAGTCGTTCACCGCAAGGTTGTAGTCCTCACCGAGGTCAAGCCGCGCGACGGGCTTGAACCCCAACGTGGTCATCACGGGAGCGAAGGCCGCCGCCGCGTCGTCCCTCAACGCCGCGTAAATGCGCCGCAACCGCGGCCTCAGCGCCCTGTACGTACGTTTGATCTCCAGCCAGGATGCGGCCTGCACGGTCGATGGCATTTCGCCGAACTCCGCGGACAGAAGGCTGCGCAGAAACAAGACGGTCTCATTGTTGCCGACCGGCTGAGACTGGAGATGACCTAGCCAACCACTCGTCATCCTGTCTGCGGCAAGGAGCTCAGGCGAGACTTTCTGAGGCTCGAAGATGGAGT
Organism: Vicinamibacterales bacterium; assembly: GCA_035495955.1. Taxonomy (GTDB): domain Bacteria; phylum Acidobacteriota; class Vicinamibacteria; order Vicinamibacterales; family 2-12-FULL-66-21; genus JAICSD01. The sequence continues at coordinate 34,467 of DATJFE010000066.1, forward strand.
GAAAGCCCATGACTTCCCCGCGCTGGTCCCGGACCACGAAGAAGGTCTCGGGGTGAACTCGCAACCACTGCAGTGTCCCCAGGCGCGATTCCTCGGTGTCGTGTCTCTCGAGGATCGAGACGACGGCGTCCAGGTCACCCGGACGAAAGTCTTGTACGGAGAAGCGCGGTCCGCCGGACGGAAAGAACGCCTCCCGGACCACCGGATTGTCGAGCAGGTACAGGATGTCCGCGGTGTAGCGCCAGAGTTCGTCAATGCCGGCACTGCGCGACTCGACATGCAGCTGGCGCCAGGCTCGCCGCTTGAAGTCCCGGTAAGTGTTCGGGTCCATCGCTCGGATTTGGCCCGAAATTGCCTCGCGCACGGCGTCGTGAATAATCAAACCGTCGCGTCCACTTGTTGCGAAGGGCAGCATCCGCAGGCGCTCGAATGCGTCGTCCGGCGCGGTCTCCGGCAGCATTGCACGCAAGACCGAGTGCGTCACTCGACGCACC
>DATJFE010000067.1:0-120677 GCA_035495955.1 Vicinamibacterales bacterium
GCACGTCGGCTCACGTGCACTCGGTTTTCCACGTGAACTTCTCGACGGTCGAGAAGCTCCGTCAGCAGAAGAAGAGCGAGTACGAGCGCGTCGGCGCGAAGCTGACCTACATGGCATTCATCGCCAAGGCGATCGTCGACGCGCTGCGCCGATACCCGATCGTCAATGCCTCGATCGATGGCGAGAACGTCGTCTACAAGAAGGACATCAACCTCGGCATCGCCGTCGCGCTCGACCAGGGGCTGCTTGTCCCCGTGATCCGGAACGCGGATGAGAAGAACCTCGTGGGCCTCAGCCGCGCGATCGAGGATCTCGCCTCGCGCGCGCGCGCGAAGAAGCTCAATCCTGAAGAGGTGCAGGCAGGCACCTTCACGATCACGAACCCCGGCGTGTTCGGCGCGCTCTACGGCCTGCCGCTCATCAATCAGCCGCAAGTCGCGATTCTGGGCGTTGGCGTCATCGAGAAGCGGGCGGTGATCGTCGACGATGCGATTGCTATCCGCCCGACGTGCCATCTGTCGATGGGCTACGATCACCGGCTGATCGACGGCGCCGACGCAGGCCGGTTCCTCGCCTACATCAAAGAGCGGCTCGAGCACTTCGACGAAGCGTGGATGTAGTGGACGCGGGGTCTGGCGGGGAGAAGCCCCCCGGATCGAAGAATGGATGTAAGGCGCCTCGGAACGATTGAGTACCAGGCCGCGCTGGACCTGCAGGCCGATCTCGTCGAACGGCGGAAACGCGGAGAAATCACCGATCAGTTGCTGCTGCTCGAGCATCCGGCCGTCATCACGCTCGGCGTGAGGGCGCGGCGCGACACCCCGAATCTGCTCGAAACGCCGGAGTCCCTCGCGGCGCGGGGCGTCGCCGTGTTCGAAAGCGGCCGCGGCGGCGACGTCACGTATCACGGTCCCGGACAGCTCGTCGGCTATCCAATTCTCGATCTCAGGCCGGATCGCTGCGACGTGCACCGCTACGTCCGCGATCTCGAGGAAGTCCTCATTCGCGCCGTCGCGGAATCTGGGATTGCCGCGGCGCGCCTTCCCGGCCTCACCGGAATCTGGGTCGATCGGAACAAGCTCGCCGCGATCGGCGTTCGCATCTCCCGATGGGTCACGAGCCACGGGTTTGCCCTGAACGTCAACACGGACCTTTCTCAGTTTGGCCTCATCATCCCGTGCGGAATTGCGGACAAAGGGGTGACTTCCATGCAGCGGCTCCTGGGCCGGCGGGTTTCCATGGATGAGGTTGAGGACGCCGTGATTCGGGCGTTCCAGGCCGTTTTCGCGGAATCGGCGACTTAACTTACTGAAGATTAGTGGCTTACTGGTTGGAATAAAGGCCTCCGAACCGGTGTTCTGGGTGGTTACGGAGGCCCATGAGATGCGTCAGGAAACCACGGAACGCGATCTGATCGGCCGCATGCGCGCCAGGGACGGCTCGGCAGTCGCCGACCTGGCGTCCCTCTACGGCCCGCGGATCCAGCAACTGGCATTACGGTATCTGAAGAACTGGGAAGACGCCGAGGAAGTGGCTCAGGACGTCCTGATGAAGGTGTTCGGCAAGATCGACGCCTTCCGCGGGGACGCGGCGCTGTCGTCCTGGATATACCGGATTACGTTCAACACCGCGATGTCGCGCCTGCGCACCGGGCGCGCCAGCAAAATGTCGGAAGTGCAGAGCCGGGAGACGCAGAACGACGCGGCCGAGATCGTCCGGGCCGAGCCCGCCGATTGGACGACGCTGGCGGACGATCGCGTGATGCGCGTCGAAATGCGCAAGCGCCTCGTCGATGCCCTGACAATGCTGCCGGAGGTCTATCGCGTGCCGGTGCTGCTGCGCGACATCAACGGCCTGTCGACGGAGGAAGCGAGCGCCATTCTGCACGTGAAACCGCAGACGCTGAAGTCGCGCCTGCATCGCGGCCGTTTGATCCTCCGGAAGCAGCTCGGAGACTTCGCCGGGGGCCTTGAGCTGCACACGCGCGAGGCCGTCAACTGACAGGCGACTCCGAACTCCCAAGGCCCAAAGCCAACGCCCAAAGTCGCCTTTTATCGAAGGCCGTTCTCGAATACCGTCCACTCGTGTCGGCTCAGGGACGGCTCCAACGTCCGGGCGATCCCTCCCCTTCTAATCTGAACGGGTACCGCGGCGACGAAGCCGCGCCCTTCGGCGACGTCGATTGAGGCGAAGCACGTGTAGCGGCGGCGCGAGCCCTTCGCCAGCGCCTCGGCCACGCGCGCGGCGGCGCTTGCGAGCGCGTACGGCGAGGGCGGCCACAACGCGGGCAGCCGCGATGAGATCGAGGCCAGGTGATGCGCGGCGAGGAGCCGGTCGAGCGGCTGATTGAACGCGGTCGCCGCTTCCCAGCCGATGACGGCATGGCTCGGCGGTACGCCCGCGACGCCGATGGCGAGATCCGCCGGACTGGCGTCGAGCAGCGCGGCCGTGACGGCGCGGACGGACGACTCGAGCGCAAGCGGCGCCGAGCCCAGCATCCGGCGCGACGCCACGTGCAGCTCGCTCGCGGCGCGCGCGATCAGCTCGCGCTGGGTGCCGCCCGCGAACAGCAGCGGCGACGCGGTGTCCAGCCGCGCGATCTGACGCAGGATGGCGAGCCCAGACTCGCCGGCGATCTCTCCGCCGGAGACGAGGTCGGCGAATACGATGACGTCGGCGCCGGCGGCCGCGGCCAGGCTCGTCGCCGCCGCCACGCGCGTGCTGAACGGTTCGATCGGCGACGCCTGCAGGATGTCGAGCGCCTTGCCTTCGGCGACGCGCCCCTCCGGATCGATCAGGCGCACCTCGCCGACACGGCAGCGCCGTGCAAGCGAATGTGCGAGAGCGCCCCCGAGCGCGCCGGCGCCGATGATCGCGACGGTCGACATGCGGAGGGCCTATTGTAGCGATTTTGTCCGAAGGGCTTGCCCCGTCGCCGCGCGTCGCTCGTGGTTTATGCTGAAGCTGCAGATGGTGGCCATCGTCACTGGTGGATCCAAAGGGATTGGGTTCGCGATCGCGCGGGCGCTGCTCGCGCGGGGCGATCGCGTGGCGATCGGCGCGCGAAGCGCGGATGAGTTGAAGCGAGCGGCGGACCGTCTCGGCGGCGGCGACCGGCTGCTCACCGTGCGCGCCGACGTGCGGGACCCGGCGGCGGCCGAGCGACTCGTGGGCGACGCCGTCGCGCGCTTCGGCGGCCTCGACGTCCTCGTGAACAATGCCGGTGTCGGCCTGTTCGCAAACGTGGCCGACATGACGGACGATGAGTGGCGCCGCGTCATCGATACCAATCTGAGCGGCGTCTTCTACTGCACGCGAGCCGCGATCCGGGAGATGCGGCGCCGCGGCGCCGGCTTCATCGTCAACATCAGCAGCCTTGCCGGGAAGAACGCGTTCCCGGGCGGCGCCGCATACTGCGGCTCGAAAGCCGCGCTGAACCAGTTCAGCGAGGCGCTGATGCAGGAGCTGCGGTATGACAACATCCGTGTGAGCTACGTGCTGCCGGGATCGGTCTCCACCGGATTCGGCGATCGGGGGATCGGCGGGGAAGCCGACTGGAAGCTTTCGTCGGAAGACGTCGCGAAGGTCGTCGTGGATCTCCTGTCCCACGAGCCTCGCAGCCTGCCGAGCCGGGTCGAGCTGCGGCCGTCGCGGCCGCCGCGCAAGGGCTGACCATGTCAATCACATCTCTTGCGCACTACAACGTGCTCGAACGCATCGGCGAGGGCGGCATCGGCGAGGTCTTTCGCGCTCGCGACACGAAGGTCGGCCGTACTGTGGCACTGAAGATCGTGTCGAACGCCCTGGCCGCGGATCGCGCGACGCTGGAGCGTCTGCTCGCGGACGCCGCGGCGGCCACCGCGGTCTCGCATCCGAACGTGGCGACGCTCTTCGATGTCGGCGACGCGAACGGTCGTCACTACCTCGCCTACGAGTTCGCAGCCGGCCGCAGCCTCCGCGAGGAAATGGGCGGCGCCGCCATGAATCCGCGTCGCGCGCTCGACCTTGCCGTGCAGATTGCCGACGGCGTCGCCGACGGGCACGCCCACGGGCTTCTTCACGGGGATCTGCGGCCGGACACGATCATCGTGACCGCCAAGGGCAGCGCGAAGGTCCTCGATTTCGGCCTGGCGCCATGGACGAAGGGTGGCGCCGCGCGGGAGCGCGCGGCGCAGTTTCCCGATTCGATGCCGCCAGACTCGATAAGCGTGCTCGCCTATCTGTCGCCGGAGCAGGCGATCGGCAGCGGCGTCGATCAACGGACGGACGTATTCTCGCTCGGAACGATCACGTACGAGATGGTGACGGGGCGCAATCCGTTTGCCGGACCGACCGCCGCCGACACCATCGTCAACGTCATTCAGGGCAGATTCGCGCCGCCCTCTGAAGCGAACCCGGCGGTGCCGAAGGAGCTCGATGCCGTCATCGCGCGCGCGCTCCATGGCGACATCGCGCAGCGGCAGCAGAGCGCCGCCGCGTTTGCCGCCGAGCTGCGAAGCGTCGGCGCCATACTCGACGTCCGCACGGGCGACGCCGTCCGGTCCTCGGCTCTTCTTCCCATCGATGACACACCCGACAGGCGCGCCGCCGGAGTTCTCATCGGCGCGCTGGCCGTCGGTGCGGCGGCCACGGCCGCGGCTGCGGTCTGGTGGTGGCTCTCCCGCTGAGCCGTTTCGTCGACACTTTTGGAAGGCGGAAGGCGGAAGGCGGAAGTTGGGCATTCACGCCGAGCGCAAAATGTCCGCGAGCGTCGAAGAGTCGATGTTGGCGCCGGTCAATACGGCGGCGACGTTTCCCTGCGCGTGGATCTGACCCGCCAGTATCGCGGCCGGTCCGGCCGCGCCCGCTCCCTCCACGATGACGTGCTCGTTCGAAACGACGCCGCCGAGCGCGCGTCTCAGGACGCCTTCATCCACGACGACGATGCGATCGACCACCCGGCGTACGATGTCGAGGGTAATGGTGTCGGGATCGAGGTTTCCCGTGAGGCCGTCGGCCAGCGACGGCTGTACGTCGATCGCCACCAGACGGCCCGCCGCCAGACTCTTCGTGAAGGGGCAGGATGCGGCGACCTCGACGCCGATGACCTGCGTCGATGGCGACAGCGCTTTCACAACGGTCCCTATGCCGCTGATCAGCCCGCCGCCGCCGATGGGCACGATGATGGCCGACGGCGACGCCACGTCTTCGAGAATCTCGAGCGCGATTGTGGCGGCGCCCGCGATGACGTCCGTATGGGAGTAGGGTGAGATGAACAGGCCGTGCCCCGACGCGGCGTGCGCCTTGGCCTGGCGCTCGGCTTCATCGTAGTCGCGGCACTCGCGCAGCTCCGCCCCCGCGCCGCGAATCGCGTCGACCTTTGCGCGCGGCGCATCCGCGGAAATGAACACCGTCGCCGACAGATCCAGCGCGCGGGCCGCGACGGCGAGCGCGCGGCCGTGATTGCCGGCCGACGCCGTCACCAGCCGCGGCCGGACGACTGCAGCCTCCTCGCGAAGCCGCAGGCACGCGTTGAAGGCCCCCCTGAGCTTGAAGGAGCTGGTGATCTGGATCGCTTCCAGCTTGAGATGCACCGCCGCGCCCGCGACGCTCGACAGCCACGGAGACTCGCGCACCGGCGTCCGCAGAACGAACCGTCGAATGCGTTCCGCCGCCGCGTAGACGTCTTCGAGCCCGACCGCCACGACCTACGGCGCCGCGTCCGGCGCGGCCGCGCGCAGGATTTCCGCGAGGTTGCCCGCAAAGGCAGACCGCGGCAGCACCTGGTCGGCGCCCGCGTTCCGCGCCGCCGCGATCAGTTCCGTGTGAACGTGCGACGCAAAACCAATCGCGCGGACGCCGGCGGTTTCGGCATCCGCCTTGAGCGCCGCGAGCGTCGCAATCGGATCCGCCTTTACGCTGTTCAGGTCGAAGACAGCAAGCGAGGGCTTGTGATGGCGTGCGTAGGCCAGGATTTCGTCGGGCGTCTGCACGAAGACGATCTCGATTCCCAGATGCTTCGCGACGGCGCGGATCTTCGAACGGAAGAGGAAGTCGTCGACGGCAGCCAGGATCGCCACAGAGCGATCATACGCGCTCCTCCCGGTAGAGCGCCGCTCCATTTTTCACCGCCGCCACCGCGAACGTGAGCAGGAAGCCGGCGATACCCACGGCGCCGCCCACGTCGAAGAGCAGCCATCGATGTCCGGAGAACGTCACGAATGCCGACCGCATCAACTGCAGCGTGCCTGCCGCGAGCAAAATGCGGAGCTCGGTCGGGCCGACTTTCCAGAAGGAGATTCTGAACGTGCCCCGCGCGTGCGTCGCCAGCGAGATCTCGACGACCAGGAGATAGTAGGCGGAGAGGAAGGCGAGGCCGACCGACGGGGTCATCCAGCCGCCCAACACCAGGCCGCCGAACAGCGCCGCGAACCCAACGGCATCCAGCACGTGATCGACGTAATAGCCGTACCGCGGACGCTCCAGATGCCTGACGCGCGCCAGCGTGCCGTCGAGGCTGTCGCCGAACCAGTTGACGGTGAGAAGCGGGATGACGAGCAGCAGCGCGCGGCCGCCCGCCCAGAAGCACGCGCCGACGCCAAGCATCGCGGCCGCCCCGATGAACGTCAGATGGTCGGAATTGATCCATCGCGGCAGGCCTCGGGCCATCCGGATCAGCAGCCGCTTCTCCGATTCCGCCAGAATGCTCGTATGCACCCGGATCGTCTGGACGTGGGTGACCTCGGCTCCCATGCCTTCTAAGGCGTGGAACTGACATCCATCGGCTCATGCAGTAGGCTGAGCTCGATGATTCTTGAACGACGTGCGGTCGCGCCGTTCTTCAAGAACGGATTCGTCATCGGCTGTGAGGAGACGCGCGAAGGCGTTGTCATCGATCCAGGCGACGAGGTGGGCGAGCTGCTCGCGACGGCCGAGCGTCATCGCCTGAAGATCGCGAACATCCTGCTGACCCACGCCCATCTCGATCACGTGACCGGCGTAGCTCAGGCGAAGCGCGCGCTGGCCGCCCCCGTATGGCTTCACCGCGATGACAGACCCCTGTACGAGCACGTCGTCCAGCAGGGGCAGATGTTCGGGTTGCGGGTGGAACCGCAGCCGCCCATCGATCGCTTCTACGAGCCGGCCGCCGCGCTGCGCTTCGGCCGCTACCAGGCGCGCGCGCTCCACACGCCCGGGCATTGCCCCGGAGGCGTCTGCCTCGCCGTCACCAGAGACGACGAAGACGACGCGACGCTGTTCGTCGGCGACACACTGTTCGCGGGCTCGATCGGGCGCACCGATCTGCCAGGCGGGGACATCGACACGCTCCTGCGCTCGATTCGCGACGTGCTGTTCGCCTTTCCGGACGACACCGTCGTCTGGCCGGGCCACGGCGAGGAAACGACGATCGGACGCGAGAAGCGCACGAACCCGTTCTTAATCGCGTAATTTTGAAATCTGGTAATTGGGTAATCTTGCTTCGCGCGCGCTGCCGCGTGCCCGATTACCCGATTGCCCGATTACGAGATTGCCCGATCGACGATCAGCTCCACCCGTCCGACCCCGAGGCGGTCGCCGGTCCTGAGGATGGCCCGATCCGTCCTGGCGCCGTTCACGAACGTGCCGTTCGTGCTCTCGAGGTCGCGCACCTCCAGCTCGGACGCTCCCGCGGTCAGGCGGCAGTGGATGCGCGACACGAGCGGCGCGTCGACGATGAAGTCGGCACCCGTCGACCGTCCGATGGTCTTGATGTTGCCCGGAAGAATCCTGAATGTGAACGCCGGATCGGCCTCGTCGCTGGTGCGCAGCATCCACATCGTTCAGGCCCGCACCGCCGCGCCGAGCATTTCCCTGACCCGCGCGTGCACGACCTCGCCGTCGCGCGTGAGGAGCGTCTCTCTCGTGATTTCGTCGGCGAGGTCCAGCTCGAGCGCCGGCTTCTTTGCCCCTTCCTTGCCCAGCAGATGCGTGAGGAACGTCGTGATGTTCTTCGAATACATCTGGCTCGCGTGGTACGGCACCAGCGCGGGCGGATTCGATGGGCCGAGGATCGTCACGCCGTTGTGGACGACCACCTGGTCCGGACGCGTGAGCTCGCAGTTGCCGCCTCGCTCTGCGGCGAGATCGACGACCACCGATCCTGGTGCCATGCCGTCGACCATCTCTTCGGTGATGAGGATTGGCGCCTTCTTGCCAGGAATCAGCGCGGTCGTGACGACGACGTCGCTGCCGGCGACGACTTTCAGCATCATTTCGCGCTGCCGCCGATAGAACGATTCGTCCTGCGCCTTCGCGTAGCCGCCCTTGTCTTCGGCATCCGCGGTCTCGAGCGCCATCTCGACGAATCGGGCGCCCATGCTCTGGACCTGCTCCTTGACCGCCGGCCGCACGTCGTACGCTTCCACTCGTGCACCCAGGCGCTTCGCCGTCGCGATCGCCTGAAGCCCGGCGACGCCGGCGCCGACGACGAACACGCGGGCGGCGGTGAGCGTGCCGGCGGCTGTCATCAGCATCGGGAACATCCGCGGCAGATGGTCCGCGCCCATGAGGACGCCCTTGTACCCGGCAATCGTGGCCATCGACGACAACGCATCCATGCTCTGCGCGCGAGTGATGCGCGGCATCAGCTCCATCGAAAACGCCGTCACGCCGGCGTCGGCCAGCGCGCGGATCGCCTCGGGCGCGCCAAGCGGATCGGCGAAGCCGATGACGGCCTGTCCTCGGCGGAGGCGCGACGGCTCGGCGGGAGTGGCGCGGACCTGCAGCAGGATGTCCGCTGTCGAATAGACGGCCGCGCGCGGCGCGACGGACGCCCCCGCCTGCTCGTAGGCCGCGGTCGTGAAGCCCGCGGCCGTTCCGGCGTCCTGTTCGACGACGACCTCGAGCCCCGCCTTCTTCAGCGCGGCGGCGGCAGAGGGAATCAGCGCGACCCTGTTCTCTCCGGGAAACGTTTCCCGCGGGACTCCTATGTTCATGGCGCCTCAGTCTACAGCTTCCTGATCCACTCCACGAGCGCCGACACGATTTTCGGGCTCGTGGCGCGCGTCTGCTGATCGGCAAGCGTGTGATTCACGCCGCTGACATGCACAATTTCTGCCGGCCCCGCCTTCTTGCGCGCCCGCGCCAGTTCCACCAGCCGTTCCGCCTCCGACGGGGGCACGTTCGGATCCGAGTCCGCGTGGAGGATGAGAATCGGCTGCCGGATTCGCGGCACCACCGTCGACGGATCGTAGGTCAGCACGCTGCGGAACCAGGGCGTATCGGCCTGGCGCCGGAGCGGCTCGGGGATGCTTTCCCATCCCTTCCCCGAGATGACCGCGGCCTGGATTCGCTTCTGGAGCTCGATCCGGGCCTGGCGATCGGAGGGCGACAGCTTCAGGTCGTCCAGAAGGTGCTGCTGCTGGAGGAGCAGGAGATCGGCGCCCAGCGAGCCAGACGCGTCGATCGTTGCGACGGCGTCGATCTGCCTTTCGCGCGCCGCGGCGCTCAGGGCGACGGCGCCGCCGTCCGCGTATCCGACCACGACGATCCGCCGGCGATCGACGTCGTTCTGCTTCGCCATCCACCGCACCGCCGCCACCGCGTCGTCGGCATAATCGGCCAGCGTGGCGCTGTCGATGCGGCCGCCGCTTTGTCCGGAGCCGCGGCGATCGTAGCGAAGAACGATGTGGCCCCCGTCGGCGAGCCGGCCGGCGAGCTGCGCGAAGATCGGGATGCCGTCGATTGTTTCGTCGCGGCCGGGCGGCAGCACGCCGCCGACCAGAATGACGGCGGGAAAACGCAGGCGTCCCGCCACGGCCGGCGGAGTCGTCGTCGTGCCTGCGAGCTGAAAGCCGTTCGCGGGAATCATGACGTCGGCGTCGGTCGGGTTGCGCGCCAGTTCCGTACGCGTGGCAACGCTCGCCGCGTCGTCGCGCACGACGACCAGCCCGATCTCCGGAATTTCGAGGCGCACGAGTCGAAGCTGGTTGTCGACGATCATGACGGCGTTCACGGGGGTGGACGGGTTCTGAAAGCTCAGATCGAAACGGCGGGTCGGGATCGAGCCGGCTGGCCCCGTGAGCATCTGATCGGCAACGGCGCGGACCAGGACCTTGATCTCTCCCTGTGGCGCGATGTAGACCGGCAGCTCCGCGTTGACGGCGGATCCGAAGATTCGCGCCGCGAGCGCTTCGTACGCGCCGAAGACGTTGTTGGGCATTACGATCGTCCGCGCGCTGGTCTGGTCGGTTTTCGCGACCGTTCGTCCGTTCTGCGTGATCTCGTTGATCGCGCTCGTCATGCCGAAGGACGTCGCGACAGCGATCGGCGCGTTCTGTACGCGGGCGTCGAGCTTCATCTCGAGAGGCTGCCAGTCGCCCGAGTATTTCATCTCGAATCGATTGATAGCGACGTCGACCGGCGCGCCGATGTTGCCGGTCGATACGATCACCCATCCGGCATCGGTCCGGGAAACCTTGACCTGCTCGCGACCGATCGGGTTGCTCCTCAAGTAGATGCTGAATGCGGAATCGCCGGGCGCCGGCTGGGCCTGCTGCGCGGCGGCGACTCCGGCACAGGCGGCGAGGACCGCCGCCAGGGCAGTACAATGAATGCGCATTGAAACAGGATAGCAGCAGCGGATACGCCGCGTTGCGCGCGGGCGCCGCCTTGATCGATCGGGCGGCGATCTCAGGACGGATTCTCGTTGCGGGCGCAGACCGCCGGACCTATCTGCAGGGGCTGCTGACGAACGACATCGAGGCGCTGGCGGCGGGCACCGGCCTCTATTCAGCGATGTTGAACGCGCAGGGCCGGATGCTGGCGGACATGCGCGTCCTCGAGCTCGGTGACGAGATTCTGCTCGACGTTCCGCGAGAAGTGACGACGGCCATTCGCGATCACCTGGACCGGTTCGTCTTCAGCGAGGACGTGCAGGTCGCGGACGTTTCGGAGGCGCGCACGGAGATCGGCGTTTACGGTCCGCGCGCGACGGACGTGCTCGTCGCGTCGGGTGCCGAACGCGCCGCCGCCTCGAAACTGTTCGAGTCCATCCGAGCCCGGGTTGCGGGCGTCGACGCGCTGGTCGTGCGCAGCGACGAGCCCGGCGTCCTCGGTTACGACGTCATCGCGGACGCCGTCGGCTCCGGCACGATTCGCGCGGGGCTCGAGCGGGCGGGCGCGAGCCCGGCGACCGCCGCGGATGTCGAAGCCGTCCGGATCGAGAGCGGCCGTCCGCGGTTCGGCATCGATATGGACCTCGACACGATTCCACTCGAGGCCGGCCTGGAGGATCGCGCCATCTCGCGCACGAAGGGCTGCTATGTCGGACAGGAAGTCATCGTCCGCGTCATCGACCGCGGGCACGGCCGGGTCGCGAGACGTCTGGTCGGCCTGACGTTTGCGGCCGATGCGCCGATCCCCGCCGCGGGAGCGCGGATCGCCGCGGGCGATCGGGAGGTGGGTCGCATCACCAGCTCGGTGTGGTCGCCGTCGCTCGCGCGGCCAATCGCGCTCGGCTATGTCCATCGCGACCATACCGCCGCTGGAACCGAGGTGGACGTCTCCGGTGCCGCGGGGGTCGTCCGGGACCTGCCTTTCACGCGGTGAGAAGGATCAACTCCCAACTCCCAACCTCCAACGCCCCAACTACCCAAGGCGCGAGAGGCGTTCGATCAGCTCCCGGTCGGCGGGCGGGAAGTCGAGCGTCTCGAGATCGCGGCGTGCGACCCAACGCATCTCCTGTCCCAGCCGGGGCGCCGGTTCGCCGATCAGATGGCACGTGATGAAGTGGAGCTCGACGCCGCGATCCGGATAGTGATGCGTGGTCGTAAAGATTTCCTCGCCTACCTTCGCGCCTGTGCCGAGCTCTTCGCGCAGCTCGCGGCACAGGCAGTCGCCAAGCGACTCGCCGGGCTCGCACTTGCCGCCAGGGAACTCCCACAGGCCTTCGAGATGGACGCCCTTCTGCCGGCGCGTCACGAGATAACGTTCATCGCGCTCGATCACGGCGGCCGCGACCGTGACGATCATCCGCGCTCGTTGTCGGGATTGAACGGAAAGGCCGCGCATCCCGTCCGCATGGGGCAGATCAGGCACTTCGGTTTGCGCGCGGTGCAGAGCGTCGCGCCGAAATCCATCAAGGCCTGGTTGAAATCGAACACGTGCCTGTGCGGCAGCACCGTGCGGGAGATCTCCCAGAGGCGTTTTTTCGTGGTGTGTGCCTTGGGCGTGCCGCGGCCGACGAAGACGCGGAACAGAACACGCGCGACGTTCGTGTCGAGGATCGCGGTACGGCGGCCGAACGCAAAACTGAGCACGGCGCCCGCGGTGTATGCACCGATGCCTTTGAACGATCGCAGCGTCGTTTCGTCGGACGGCAGCTCGCCGCCGTAGCGGGCGACCGACTCGCGCGCGATCGCGTGCAGCCGCCGCGGCCGGATGTTGTAGCCGAGCGGCCGCCACGTGTCGGCGACGTCCTGCTCGGGCGCCTCCGCCAGCGCCTGCAGACTCGGGTACTTGTCGAGCCACTCGTGATACTTGGGCAGCACGCGATCGACCTGCGTCTGCTGCAGCATCACCTCGGACACGAGGATGTGATACGGGTTGTTCGTCCGGCGCCACGGCAGGTCGCGTCCGTTGCGGCGGTACCAGTCGAGCAGACGCCGCCGGAACAGCTTCCGGATGGCCGGGGCGGGAAACCTCGAACCGGAACCCGTTGAACCCGTTGAACCCGTAGAACCCTTTGAACCCGTTGAACCCTTTGAAACCCGTGAACCTTTTATAATCCCCAAGCGGTGAAAATCTACACCAGGACCGGCGACGAGGGGGAAACCGGCCTTTTCGGCGGCACGCGCGTTTCGAAGTCCGACGCTCGTGTGGCCGCGTACGGGGACGTCGACGAGCTGAACGCGTGGCTCGGCCTTGTTCGCTCGAATCTGGTCGGCGCCGAGCCCGAGCTGACGAGCATGCTCGAGCAGATTCAGCGCGATCTGTTCGCGATCGGCGCGCGTCTGGCCGATCCCGGGCACCGCATCGCCGAGCGGGTCAAGAAGGCCGCGGTGAATCCGGCGGATATCACCCGCCTCGAGGAGTGGATCGATGCGCTGGAATCGCGGCTGCCTCCGCTTCGCCGGTTCATTCTGGCTGGCGGCTCGCCGGCGGGTGCGGCGCTCCACGTGTCGCGCACGGTGTGCCGCCGCGCCGAGCGCGCGATGGTCGGTCTGCGGACGAACCATGAGAACGCCTTCGAGCCGGATCTGCTCGTGTACATGAACCGGCTCTCCGATCTGCTCTTCGTCATGGCGCGGGTCGCGAACGTTCGCGCCAACGTTCCAGAAATCGAGTGGTGAACCCGCAGCTCGCGGGCGCTTACGCGTACTGCGACGCGCTGGCGCGCGCGCACTACGAGAACTTTCCGGTGGCGTCCTGGCTGCTGCCGGGACGGATGCGCCCCCACGTCGCCGCGATCTACGCATTCGCGAGGCTCGCCGACGACATCGCCGACGAAGGACCGCAATCCCCTTCCGAACGCCTCGCCGATCTCGATCGCTGGGACGCTCGCCTCGACGCGGCGATTTGCGGCGAGCCGCAGACGGGCAAGCCGCACGCGGAGGTGTTCATCGCGCTGCGCGAGTCGATCCGCGTCTGCCGTCTACCCGTGCCGCTCCTCCACGATCTGGTCAGCGCTTTCCGGCAGGACGTCATCGTCTCCAGGTATGCGACATGGGAGGATCTGCTGGACTACTGCCGCCGATCGGCGAACCCCGTCGGCCGTCTGGTCCTGCGCGTCGCGGGATACGAGCGTCGGGATCTCGACGCCGCGTCCGACGACGTCTGCACGGCGCTGCAGTTGACCAACTTCTGGCAGGACCTCGAGATCGACTGGATGAAAGGCCGCATCTACCTCCCGGAATCGCTGCGGCGGTCCGCCGGAGCGCGGGAGGAGGACCTGTCGTCGCGCAGGGTCACGCCCGAGTGGCGCGCGGCGCTGATGGAAGCGACGCGCCGCACGCGTGAACTCTTCCGCGCGGGACGCCCCGTCTGCGACGGCGTCCACGGACGGCTCCGATGGGAACTGCGCGCGACCTGGCTCGGCGGCACGCGAATTCTCGATAAGCTGGAGGGCGCGAGTTTCGACGTGTTCACGACGCGGCCCACGCTGACCGCCGCCGACGTGCCCCACATACTTTGGCGCACGATGACGTGGGCCCGACCCCGGGGATCCGGGCACCAGGCATCGAGGCACTAGGATCGTTTGGCGCGAGACACAAACTTCTACTATTCGTTCCTGGTCCTCCCGGCCGAGAAGCGCCGCGCGATCGTCGCGGTCTGGGACTTCTGCCGCGCCGTAGACGATGCGGCGGATGAGGCGGAGGGAGAAGGGGGATCGGCCGACGTGGCGCGATGGCGCGGCGAGGTCGCCCGCTGCTTCGACGGCCGCGCGCCGCAGACGCCCGAGGGGCAAGCGCTCCAGCCGCTCGTTCCGCGGTTTCATCTGCCGCGGTCCGCTTTCGACGCGCTGATCGAGGGTGTCGAGATGGATCTCCGGCCGCGGCGCTACGCGACCTTCGCCGAGCTGTACGAGTACTGCATCCGGGTGGCGTCGGCCGTCGGGCTGATGTGCGTCGAGATATTCGAGTGCCGCGATCCCGCATCGCGGCAGTACGCGATCGACCTCGGCGTGGCGCTGCAGCTCACGAACATCCTTCGCGATGTCCCTGGAGACCTCTCGCGCGGGCGCATCTATATTCCGATCGAGGACATGAGAAGGTTCGGCGTCAGCGAAGCGGATCTCGCGGCGGAAGCGCGGCAGACGGGCGGCGTCCGATCCCCCGCGGTGAAACAACTGCTCGCATTCCAGGCGGAGCGCGCCCGCGACTACTACCGGCGCGCCGACCGCGGGCTCCCGCGCGCCGACGCCCGGCGCCTCGTCGCCGCCCGCATCATGGGCGGCATCTATCGACAAATCCTCCGCCGCATCGAAGCGGCCGATTACGACGTCTTCAGCCGCGTCCTGCGCGTGCCGCGCCCGCAGCGCGCGGTCATCGCCGCCGCCGTCTGGGCGCGCACGGCGCTGACCGGACGCTGATGGCCGGTTTTGAGGTCGCGATCGTCGGCGGCGGCGTCGCCGGACTCGCGGCGGCCAGCGCGCTGGCGGAGGCGGGTCTCCGCGTGCTCGTGCTCGAGGCGCGCGGCGGGCTGGGAGGGCGCGCGACGGCGTTCAAGGATCGCGAGACCGGCGAGCTGGTCGACAACGGGCAGCACGTGCTGTTCGGCTGCTACCGCGAAACGTTCCGGTTCCTTCAGCGCATCGGCGCCGAGAACAACGTGGCCGTGCAGCCGACGCTGGAGGTGCCCTATCTCGATCGCGACGGCAGGCGCTCCGTCCTCCGATGCCCGAGGTGGCCCTCGCCGCTGCATCTGCTCGGGGGCGTCCTCGGCTGGGACGCGCTGCCGTGGTCCGAACGGCTCGGCGCGCTGCGGCTGGCGCCGGATCTGCGGCGTCCGAGACGATCTTTTCGCGCTGAGACGGAGGTCGCCGGCGCCGAGACGGTCGCGCCGGACGAAACCGTGTCGGCCTGGCTCACGCGCCGCGGCCAGCGCGGGCGGATCCGCGAGTGGCTCTGGGAGCCGCTCGCCATCGCGGCGCTCAATCAGTCCCCCGACGAAGCGTCGGCCGGGCCGTTCGTGCGCGTGCTCGCCGAGATGTTTGGCGGCCGCAGGACCGACGCCTCGATGGTGCTCCCGCTGCGGCCGCTCGGCGAGATGTATGCGCTTCCGGCGAGCCGCTACATCGAATCGCGCGGCGGAGAGGTGCGCGTCAACGCGCTGGCGCGGATCGCGATCGCGAACGGCCGTGTCGTGGGCGTGACCGTGCGCGGCGAGACGGTTGCCGTGCCGCGCGTCATTGCCGCCGTCCCGTGGTTCGCGCTCGAGACGCTGCTGACGGGCGCGCCGCCCGCCGCGATGACCGCCATCGTGTCCGCCGCGACGCGCATGGCGTCGAAACCAATTGTCACCGTGAATCTCTGGTACGACCGGACCGTCATGGAAGACGCATTCGTGGGATTGCCGGGGCGGCGGATGCAGTGGGCGTTCGACAAGCGCCGCGCGTTCGGCGAACGTGCGTCGCACCTGTCGCTCGTGGCGAGCGGCGCCGATGCGCTGGCCGCCGAGGACCGCGACGCGCTGGTGGCGCTGGCCGCCAGGGAGGTAGCCGCCGCGATTCCCGGCGCCCGCGACGCCGTCCTGCTGCGCGGCACCGTCGTCCGCGAAAAGCGCGCGACGTTCTCGCTCGCGCCCGGCCAGCCCGCGCGTCCTGGTGTCGATACGCCTGTGGCCGGACTGTTTCTCGCCGGCGATTGGATCGCGACCGGCTTACCGGGCACAATCGAGAGCGCGGCGATCGCCGGCCATCGCGCGGCGCGATCCGCAATCGGCAATAAATGAAGTCCGTCATCGTCCATTACCAGGAGATCGCGCTGAAAGGGAAGAACCGCCCGTGGTTCATCTCCCGGCTCGTCCGCAACATTCGCGAATCGACGCGCGGCCTCGACGTGAGGGACGTGCGGGCGCTGATGGGGCGCATCGAAGTCGTGCTGGGCCCATCGAGCGCGTATGAAGACGTCCGGGACCGCCTCGCGACGGTGTTCGGCATCGCGAATTTCTCGCGGGCCGGACGCGCGCAGCTCGACGTCGATCGCATCGCGGACGCGATCCTGCAGGAGCTCGGGCCTGAGACCCCTGCCACCTTCCGCGTCTCGGCCAGGCGCGCCGACAAACGCTTCCCGCTCACGTCGCCGCAGATCGAGCGCGAAGTCGGCGGCCGGATCAAGGAAGCGCGCGGGTGGACGGTCGACCTCGACGAGCCGGCCTTCACGATCCGCGTCGAGGCGCTCACCAACGAAGCGTTCTATTCGTTTGGCAAGGACCGCGGCGCCGGCGGACTTCCCGTCGGCGCGAGTGGCCGTGTGGCCTGCCTGCTGTCCGGCGGCATCGACTCGCCCGTCGCCGCCTGGCGGATGATGCGGCGGGGCTGCCGCGTGCTGTTCGTCCACTTCCACAGCTACCCGATCCTGTCGCGCGCGTCCCAGGAAAAGACGCGGGAGCTGGCGCGGGCGCTCGCCCGGTTTCAGTTCGAGTCGCGCCTGCTCCTGGTGCCCTTCGGCGAAATCCAGCAGCGCGTCGTGCTCGCCGTCGCTCCGCCGCTGCGCGTCGTAATCTATCGCCGCCTGATGATGCGAATCGCCGAGAAGCTGGCGCGGCTGAATCGCGCGCAGGCGCTCGTGACGGGCGAGGTCGTCGGACAGGTCGCCTCGCAAACCCTGGAGAACATGGCGCGCATCGGCAGCGTCGTGTCGCTGCCCGTCCTGCGGCCGCTCATCGGCATGGACAAGGACGAAATCACCGCGGAGGCGCAGCGCCTCGGGACGTTTCCGATTTCGATCATTCCCGACCAGGACTGCTGCACGCTGTTCACCCCGAGGCACCCCGCGACGAAAGCGAGGCGCGACGAGGTCGAGCGCGCGGAAGCGGGCCTGCCGATCGACGAGATCGTCGCGCAGGCCGCGGCCGCCGCGGACCTGGAGCGCTTCCATTTTCCCGATATAAAATGAGGCCGTGACACTCACTGAAGGCAAGCTCGCGGGAATGAAGGCGGTGTCGAACGCACGCGGCGTGATCGCCGCCGCCGCCATGGATCAACGCGGATCGCTCCAGAAGGCCCTTGCGAAGGAGCGCGGCGGCGCCGTCGGCGACCGCGAGATGGAGGAATTCAAGATTCTCGTCACCGAAGTCCTGACGCCGCACGCCAGCGCGATCCTCCTCGATCCCGAGTGGGGTCTTCCGGCGAGCAAGCGGCGCGCGAAAGGCGCGGGACTGCTGATGGCGTACGAGAAGACCGGCTACGACAAGACGGGGCCCGGTCGTCTCCCCGATCTGCTCGACGAGTGGTCGGTGCGCCGCATCAAGGAAGCCGGCGCCGACTGCGTCAAGATCCTCCTCTACTACACCCCCGACGACCCCAAGGCGGTCAACGACAGGAAGCACGCGTGGGTCGAGCGCATCGGCGACGAGTGCCGCGCGAACGACATCCCGTTCTTCCTGGAGTTTGTCGGCTACGAAGAGGGCGCCGACGAGAAGGGGCCGGAATTCGCGCGCAAGAAGCCGGCCGTCGTCGCCGGCAGCATGCGCGAGTTCACGAAGGATCGCTACGGCGTCGACGTGATGAAGGTCGAAGTGCCGATCAACATGAAGTACGTGGAAGGGACGAAATCGTTCGACGGGACGAAGGTTTACAGCCGGCAGGACGCGAAAGATCTGTTCAGGAAGGCCGCCGATGCGGCGACCCGGCCTTTCATCTATCTCTCCGCCGGCGTCAGCAATGCCGAGTTCACCGAATCGCTGGAGCTCGCCGCCGAATCGGGCGTGCGCTTCTCGGGAGTGCTGTGCGGCCGCGCGACGTGGAAGGACGGCATCCCTGTTTACGCGAAACAAGGGGCCGACGCATTCCGTGCCTGGCTTCAGAACGAAGGCGTCAAGAACATCGCGAACGTCAACGATCACCTCAAGCCCGCGCGTCCATGGTTCGAGTTCTATGGGGCAGGCAGCGCTGAAGAACTCAGCCGTTAACTGGTAACCGTTAACGGTTACCAGTTAGTGCTTGTTCAAGATCTCGACCCCCGATACGTTCCCGAGGCACGTGGTGCCGGAATAGGGCACGCGGATCGAGTTGGTGCCGAGCTCGGCCGTTCCTGTCAGCGAGATAGGGCATGGCGAAATCGGCAGGCTCGCCGAGGTCGCCGTCCCGCTCGCATTCCACGCGACGGTCGTCGGTCCCGACAGCGTGCCCGACGCCGTGCCGGCGAACTGGATGTCGCCGCACGTCGCGCTGAACGATCCCGTCGCCGTCGTCAGCGTCTGCTGCGTCGGATTCCAATGGAAGTTGGTGCACGTCGACGGTGACGGAATGACGCCCGGCGCGGAGGAGATCGATTGCCACGATCCCATGAGGGCGTCGACGCCCGTCGACGAGGGACTGGTGACGCTGGTCTTGTGCTCGAAACCCACGCAGCCCGCGGCCGCCGCGGCAGCGGCCAACGCGAACGCAAGAATGTGCTGTTTCATGGCCTGGTCTTGGTGGTGTGGGGAACCCTGGGTGGCTGGGGAAGTGAATTATATCACGCCGCGCCCTGTGGAATACTAGCCGCATGTCGATTCTGAAAGTCGCGCGCATGGGTCATCCCGTGCTCCGCACGCGCGCGAAGGCGGTCGATCCCGGCGACATCAGATCGCCGCGGATCCAGCAACTGATCGACGACATGTTCGAGACGATGCAGGAGTATCAGGGGGTGGGCCTGGCGGCGCCGCAGGTGCACGAGAGCCTGCGTCTGTTCGTAGCGGGCCTGCCCCCGCGCAGGATTCCTCCAGTACCGCCGGGAGCCGAAGACGACGAAGACGACGACGAAGACGACGAAGACGTGCGGGTGCCGCTGATGTGCCTCATCAATCCCGAGATCACGATCGTCGGCGGCGAGACGGCCGACGACTGGGAAGGATGCCTGAGCATTCCCGACATCCGGGGACGCGTGACGCGCGCAACGGACATCGCGGTCCGCGCCTACGATCGCCGCGGGCGAAAGATCGACATGGCGGCGCGCGGTTTCACCGCGCGCGTGATCCAGCACGAAACCGATCACCTCGACGGCGTGCTGTTCTTCGATCGGATGGATTCCTTCGAGACGCTGACGTTCCTTGACGAGTTCGGCCGCTACTGGAATGCGAGGGACGTGCCCGAAGAGTGACTCATGGCTCAGGCCTCGTGAGCCTTAAGCCTTAAGCCCTTAAGCCTTGCGCTTCTTCTCCAGCTCCCTCTCTGCCTTCAGCCGCTCCAACTCCACCTCGGAGTGATCCGCGAATGTCATCGCCGCGGCGACGGCCTTGTGGCCGGCGCGATCCGCGATGAGACGGTGCATCTGCTGGCACACCCGGCGATAGGCGGGATGGCCCTGCGGGGCCGTGCGGAGCTCGATGAGGTGCATCGCTTCGCGCGCGTTCATCTCCATGTAGAAGCGCACGCGATACGCCATCGCGACGGCATATGGGGCCGTTGAATCGAGCGCCGCGCCGCGCAGCGCCTCGTACAGATCGGCCGAGTCGTCCATGACTCGCGTCCACGCGTCGAGGACACCGGCTTCGCCGAGCGCATCGGGCTCCGAGTAGCCGTGGCGGGTGGACAACGGCTGCCATTCGATCGTCAGCAGCCGGTGCCGCTGCAGATCGCGGAACGCGCCGTAGTCCGTCAGCACATCGAACCGGTACGCGGTGCGTTCGAAGGCGCGGCCGGGACGATGGCGGCGGTTCCCGCGATCCCCGACGTAGGCGTCGAGCACCGCAAGGCGGTCGGCGGGGGTCATCGCTCGGGCGGCGGCGAGAAGCTGATCGTCGGGCAGGCCGGAGACGGCATACAGCGCCGACGCGACGATCTTGATCTCGCCGTCGGGATCGAAGCCGGTCAGCGTGACCTCGTCGCGCGGCTCCGGGTCGAGATCGGCGAGCAGCGCGTCGGCAAGCCCGCGCGTCGCGTCGCGCGTCGCGGCGAAATACCGGCTCCAGCGGCCCCCCCGCTCCGGCTGATCGACGCGGGTCAGAAACGCCGGGATGACCTTGCGCAGCTCGCCGAGCATCTGCGCCGCGCAGGCGCGGACTTCGTCGAGCGGGTGCGCCTGCATCCGGAGCAGGAGCGCCTCGTATGCCTGGCCGGTCCCGTAGATCCCGACGTTCGACTGGGTGGCGGCGGGCAGCATCCCCCGCAGCGTGTCGAGCGCTTTTGCGCGAATCGCCGCGCGATGGACGCTCTCGGAATCCTGCGGCCCTCGCGGGTAGCGCGCGGAGAAAAAACGCTGCATCGGATCGATCAGCGACGCGTAGGCCTCGAACGCACGATCCATGACGGCCACGTAGCGATCGCGCAGCGCGCCCTGCACCTCCGCGGGGACGTGATACCGCCATCGCCCGTGGAGCTTGTCGGTGTAGGGCACGTAGCGCGTGGACTGTTCCAGGTACGCCATCAGGCGGCCCCACTCCAGCACTTTCGTCAGGACGTTCGACACGTACTCGCACGCGACGTGCGCGCCGCCGAGCTGCGCCACCGAGTCGTCGCCGTAGTCGTTGAAGACCCTGGAGTACAGCTTCTCGGCGCGCTCGACGCCGACGTCCGATCCTCCCGCGGCCGCCCCCTCGAGATTGCCCGCGAACTCGTCGAGAAAAAGGCGCCGGAGCGACTTCGCCGACCGCGAGTAGCGCGCGAACAGCGCGCCCTTGACCGTCTCGGGAAGATTCGTCAGCGCGAAGACGTGGCCGTCAAGATTCGTGAAATACGGCTGGAGGATGCGGCGCTCGCGTTCCGTGAACGTTTCCGCCGCCGCGGCCGAGATCGACACGCGCCAATGTTAGCATTTGTGGTTGCCATGAATGCCTTCGTGCACCGAGTCGAAGTCCGATTCCGCGACTGCGATCCCATGGGCCACACCAACAATGCGGTCTATCTCACCTATCTGGAGCAGACGCGGTTCGCGCACTGGCGATCGCTGTGGGGATTCGGCTCCCCGCAGCTCCCGCCCGGCATGCCGGGCGTCATCCTCGCGCGCGTGGAGTGCGACTACAAACGCCCCACACGCTACGGGGACGTGCTGGATGTGCGGATGAAAGTCGCGGCGCTCGGACGATCGAGCTTCCGCTACGAGTACGAGATCGTGGACGAACAGGGCAGGACGGTCCTCGAGGCGAAGACGGTTCAGGTGATGTACGATTACGCGGCGGAGAAACCGGTCGCGATTCCAGACGACATCCGCAAACGACTCTTGGAATTGCAGAATCTGTAAATCCCCCCGATTCCGCAATTCCCCGATTCCCAGGGCGCCGTCCAGGCGCGCGCTAGACCCCTCAGGTGCCGCCGAAACCGATCGTCACCGTTTCCCTATCGACGATGACAGGTACTTCGCGCCGACCGCGGCTGTACTCGAGCATCCGCGCCAGATCGGCGGCGTTCTTCTTGACGTTCACGTATTCGAACGGGACGCCCTCGTCCCGATAGTGATCGCGCGCCGCGAGGGTGTACGGGCACGTATCCTTGCCGAAGATCAGGACCATGCTCAAACTGTAGCACTGCAGGCGTATCATCGTGCGCGAGAGGCCACCCATGAACCTTACCGTCCGTCGTGTGTTTCTCGCCTCAATCGTCGCCTTGACCAGCGCCGCGGCGCTCCCCTTCGCGCAGGGGCGCGGAGCGATGACGACCGAACAGCAGCAGCGCCGATGGGAGATGGAGCGGGAGCTCCAGTCGATTGCCGTGGTCGATCGCAAGGTGATGATGCCGATGCGGGACGGCGTTCGGCTGGCGACCGACATCTATCGGCCCAGGAACGCAACCGGGAAGGTGCCGACGATCTTCGTGCGCACGCCCTACAACTTCAACTTCTGGGACGTGCGCAACGGCGTGCCGGCCGATATGACCGCGCCGCTGACCGCAGTCAAGCGCGGCTACGCCTACGTCGTCCAGAACGAGCGCGGGCACTTCTTCTCCGAAGGCAACTACGACATCCTGGGGCCGCCGCGGACGGATGGGTACGATGCGATCCAGTGGATGACGAAGCAGACATGGTCCAACGGAAAAGTTGGCACGACCGGCTGCTCGTCGACCGCGGAGTACCAGATGGGCGTGGCGGCGACCGAGCCGCCCGGCTTCGCGGCCATGAACGTCCAGGGGTTCGGCGCGGGCGTGGGGCGCGTGAAACCATATTACGAACAGGGAAACTGGTATCGGGGCGGCGCGGTGCAGATGCTGTTCGTCACCTGGATCTACGGGGAGCAGAACCAGGTGCGGCCGATGTTCCCGCGCGATACGCCGCAGGAGGATCTGATCCGCGCCTCGAGGGCGTTCGATCTGGCGCAGCAGCTCCCACCGGTCGACTGGTCCAAGGCGCTCTGGCACCTGCCGGTGCAGGACATCCTCGAGTCGGTCGATGCCCCGCACGGTATCTTCGCGGATGCGATGCCCGTCGAGACCGGCGGCCGCATGATTCAGCGGGAGCCAAACGATCCGGCGTGGTACAAAGGCGGCCTGTACCACGACGACATGCCGATCAATCTGCCAGGTCTCTGGTACATGTCGTGGTACGACGTCTCGGTCGGCCCGAACCTGGCGCTCTACAACCACGTGCGCAAGACGGCGCCGAAGGCGATCGCCGACCAACAATGGGCGATCATCGCTCCTGTCGCGCACTGCTCGTACACGCGGGCCGCGGAAGACACGATCGTCGGCGAGCGCCACATGGGCGACGCCCGGCTCGACTACCAGGAGATCATGTATGGCTTCTTCGACAGGTTCCTGAAGGGGGAGAGCAGCGACCGACTTGCGAAGCTGCCCAGAGTGACGTACTACACGATGGGCCTGAACAAGTGGCAGACATCGGAGACATGGCCGCCCGCTGGCGCGCGCCCCGTGACGTTCTATCTATCGAGCGCCGGGCACGCCAACACGTTGACCGGTGACGGGCAGCTGATCCTCTCGGCGCCCGACACCGACATGCCGGATTCGTTCACGTACGATCCGATGAATCCGGTCCCGTCGTACGGCGGCAACGTCTGCTGCACCGGAACAGCGATCCAGGCGGGGTCGTTCGATCAGCGCCAGATGGAAGCGCGGCCCGACATCCTCGTATTCACATCGGAGCCGTTCAAGGAGGGGACCGAAGTCAGCGGCCCGATCGAGCCCACGCTGTTCGTGTCGTCGGACGCGCGGGACACGGATTTCACGATCAAAGTGATCGACGTCTATCCCGACGGGCGCGCCTATAACCTGGACGAGTCCATTCAACGGATGCGGTACCGCGACGGGTACGAGAAGCCGCCCGTCTGGATGGAACGCGGTCGTACCTACAAAGTCACGCTGCAGCCGCTGACGACGAGCAACTATTTCGAGGCGGGGCACAAGCTGCGCATCGAGGTCTCGAGCAGCAACTTTCCGCGCTTCGACCGCAACCTGAACACCGGCGGCCGGAACTACGACGAGGCCACCGGCATCGCCGCGCACAACGTCGTGCACCATTCGAAGCAGTATCCGTCGCAGGTGACGGTGAGGGTCGTGAAGCGGTCGTCCTCCACGGCGCAGCACGCGGATCGAAACTAGCGTCCGCCCGAGAGGACAGTGGGGTCGGATCTTGATTTTCGACGACAGTCGGACTTCACGTCCTCCTGCGCCGTCGAAAATCAAGATCCGACCCCACTGTCACTGGAAGAGGACGGCCGAGGTCAACTCCCAGACTATCGAACCCGCGTTTTGAGAGTTGGAGGTGGGGAGTTGGCAGTTGGCTACGCCGGCTGAAAGCCGGGCGGCAGATCCGGCGACCGTTCGGGGCGCTTGGCCGCCTTGGGCAGCGCGTCGCGCACGACCTGTTCGAGCTCTTCGAGATAGGCCACGAAACGGCCGCGTCCCTCGCTCGTCAGGCGATAGAGCGTCTGTGGACGGCCGCCGTCGGTGCCGCGCCACGCTTCGACCAGGCCCGCTTCGAGCAGGACGTCGATATGCCGGCTCAAATTCCCGTCGGTCAGCGCGCAGAGCCGCTTCAGCTCGTTGAATACCGCGCCTTCCGGGCGCGTGACGAGCGAGGTCATGATCCCGAGCCGCGCCTTCTCGTGGAGGACCCGATCGAGTCCCTCGTACGCGTATCGGCCGGGTTCTTCGCGATGAGGCTGTTTCTTGGGCATGGCTATGACCGCTCCAGGTTCCACCACAGCACGAGCGCGGCGAGCAGCTGCCCGGCGCCGAACGGGCCGCCGACCCACCAGGGACTGACCGTCGCGGTCCCGCGCGCCATCCACAACAGCGCGGTGCCCGCGGCGCAGTAAAACAGCGCGACCCATCCCGTCGCCCGCGGCAGGTACGGACGCGAGGCGAAAGTCCCGAGCCCGAAGCAGATCGCCCAGAGTCCCGGCAGCAGCCGGACGAGATCCGCGCCGAGCCGGCACAGGCAGATCGTGATCGCGGTCGCCGCCATCGCGCTCGGCAGGAATTGTCCGACGACCATGCGCGTGCGGCGCCGCCGCGATGCATCCTCGTGGACGACGTAGTTGTAGATGATTTCGATCGACCCGACCAGCGCCGCCCCGCCCGCGACGGCGGCCCAGTAGATCACCCAGCCGATCGGATCCGCACCGAGCGCGGCCGGCTGCAGCGCCGCCGCCGCGAGGCCGATCGCGCCCGCCGCCGCAAACGGCACGGAGCGGTAGCCGCGATACACCTCGCCTTTGGCGATCTGTTCGTGAATCTCGGCGATCTGGTCGAGCGCGCGGGTCACGTCCACGATCATACTTTGCAGCGTAAAGACGCTGCGGTCAAGTGCCACGGCGTGACGGCTCGGGGGCCACTGACGGCACGGACGTCACCGATCATGTCGAGACCTTGAACAGGGGAAACAAGAGATGCAGGAGTTTCTTGCAAGAGCACAAGAAGAGCTACTCCTGAGCTCCTGTCCTCCTGCAACGATCCCCCTGATCGACTCGCGATGAAGACTTCAAGACGATCAGGAAATCAGGAGTATCTTAAGAAAAGGAATTGCTCTCGAACTCCCGATCTCCTCATGTGAAGAAATGATGGCCTATCCGAATTCGCAGCTCTTGACGACACCGACCGAACTGGCCGACGCATTGAAGCGCGATCGGAAGCCGCTGCTGCTCGATCTACGTCCTTCCGAGGACTTCGCCGCCGGACACATCCCGAGCGCGGTCCATCTCGATCTCTGGGGCGTCTCGCTGATCGACACGGATCCTGCGCCGCTGAAGGCGTTCATGTGGATGATCGATCATCTCTTCAACCTGCGCGGCGTCGACGCCTCGACGCCCGTCGTCGTCTACGACGATCAGTCGGGCATGCGGGCGGCGCGCGCGTTCTGGTTCCTCGAGTACTTCGGCCACCCGCGCGTGCAGATGCTCGACGGCGGGTTCGGCGCGTGGATCCGCGCCGGCCTGCCGGTGACCCGGGACGTGTCCGCGCCGCCGAAGAGCGCCTGGACCGGGACGCCGCAGGAACGCACGATTGCGACATGGCGCGACGTGAAAGCCCGTTTGGGGAATCCCGACACGGTCATCCTGGACACGCGCAGCGACGGCGAATACCGCGGGACAACGGTGAGGGCGAAGCGCGGCGGGGCCATTCCTGGTGCCATCCATATCGAATGGAGCCAGAATCTCGGTCCCGACGGCGCGTTCAAGCCCGCCGCGGAGCTCCGACAGATGTACGAGCGCGCCGGGATCACACCGGACAGGGAGGTCATCACATACTGCCAGGGAGGATATCGCGCGGCCCACAGCTACGTCGCCCTGAGACTCCTGGGCTATCCGAAGGTCCGGAATTACACGGGATCCTGGAAGGAGTGGGGGGACCGGGAGGAACTCCCGGTCGAAGTCCCGAAAGTCTCTTGACTCCGCTCCGCAGCGCATGTACATCTCACTTGCGAAAACGCTTTAATTAAGTTCGGGAGGGAAACATGATGAAGCGCCCAACGCGCGCGGCGGCTGCGGCAGCGTGTCTTACCGTTCTATTCGCCGCCAGCGCCTCGGCGCAGGCGGTCAAAGGCGGACTTCTCGGCAATGTTGTGGATCAGGCCGGACTGGCGCTGCCGGGCGTGACCGTCACCATCACCGAGCAGAATACAAACATCCAATCCACCACGACGACGAACGAGTCGGGGTATTACATCTTCTCGAACCTGAAGGACGGCATCTACCGCGTCGAAGCGGAGCTCACGGGCTTCAAGAAGAGCCTCCGCAAAGATATCGAGGTGCAGGTCAATACGACGGTGCGGATCGACATGAAGCTGGAAGTCGGCGCCGTCCAGGAGACCGTCACGGTCACGGGCGAGACGCCGATCCTGCAGACCGACCGCGCCGACACCGGACGCGTGATCCAGAGCGTGCAGCTGACCGAAGCGCCGCTCGGCTTCAACCGGAATTTTCAGGGAATGCTGCTGACCGTCCCGGGCGCCACCCGCCCGTTCCGTCCGCATTCCTCGTTTTTCAACGCGCAGGACAGTCTCTCCACGAACGTCAACGGCCAGTCGCGGCTCGCGAACAACGTCCAGATCGAAGGCATCGATGACAATCACCGGACGGGACTGCTGACCACGCTGATTCCGTCGATTGAAGCGATCGAGACGGTCAACATTACGACGAGCGCGTACGACGCCGAGTTTGGCCGCGCGGGCGGCGCGATTACGAACGTGACGCTGCGGTCCGGGACGAACAACCTCAAAGGCGGCGTGTTCGTTTTCGGCAACACCGATAGCACGAATGCGCCCGGGTACTTTTCGCACACCGTTCCTCCCTCGTCTTACTTCCAGAGCGGTTTCACGCTGGGCGGTCCGATCCAGCACAACAAGCTCTTCTTCTTCGGCGACTACCAGCACACCGCCGACCACGGCGGCGCGACGCAGCGCGCCACCATTCCGCCGATTGCGTTCCGGACCGGCGACTTCAGCAGCGCGTCGACGATCATCTACGATCCCGCAACCGGAAACGCCGATGGGACCGGCCGCACGCCGTTTGTCGGCAACGTCATCCCCGCGAACCGAATCAGCCCGATTGCGGCGGCGCTCCTCGCCAAGGTCCCGGCGCCGAATCTGTCGGCGGCCAACGGTCAGACGAACTTCCAGCAGGACTTCACCCGAATCAAGAACACCGACTCGTTCGACACGAAGATCACCGCACAATTGAGCAAGTCCGATCAGCTGTCGGCGCGGCTCAGTTTTCTTCGGCCGAAACAGACCGATCCGCCGATCTTCGGCGTCTATGGCGGCGGCGGAAAGGATTTTTCGGGCACCGGCATCGATACCACCTACAGCACCGGCGCCAACTACACTCGCGCCTGGAGCAGCACCTTCATCTCGGAGTTCCGCGGCGGTCTGAATTATTTCCACAACGAAGCACTGGCCCCCGACCACGGCCAGACGCTCGCCTCAGACCTGGGTATCCGGGGGGCGAACATCGATGAATGGACGAGCGGCATCACGACGATCGATATCGGGAACGGTACCGCCAGTCCGCTGATCGGGCATGCCAACAGTCTCCCGTGGGACCGCTCGGAGCGCACTGCCCAGTTCGCCGCCGTGGGCACCAAGCTGTGGGGCAACCACACGATCAAATTCGGCGAGGACTTCCGCAACACGCGCGATTTCCTGCTGCAGACGCAGGACAATGGCGGCCCGCGCGGACGATTCCAGTTCCGCGGCGGCCAGACGTCCATTCCGAGCGACGGCGCCGCGACCAGCGGCTATGCGAACGCGATCGCCTCGTTCCTTCTCGACGTGCCGTCGGTCGTCGAACGCGATCTGAAAATCGTCGATCCGGGCGTCCGGTTCTGGGCGTTCTTCACCTTCGTCCAGGACAAGTGGCAGGTGAACAAATCGCTCACACTCGACATCGGCCTGCGCCACGAGTACTACACGCCCTTCAAGGGGCTGAGCGACAAGGGCGGCCTGTCGAACTACGATCCCGTGACCAACGCGCTGCAGGTGGCGGGCTACGGCAGCGTGTCTCAGAGTGTAGGCGTGAAAAGCTACTGGAAGAACTTCGGGCCGCGGCTGGGCGCCTCGTACCGCTTGAATGACAAGACCGTCGCGCGCGCCGGCTACGGCGTGAGCACGCTGCCGTTCCCGGACAACAGCTATGCGTACAACTTCCCCGTCAAACAGAACAACCAGTTTACGGCGCCGAACAGCTTCGTGGCGGCGGGATCGATGGCGGCGGGCTTCCCCGATCCGATTGTCGCGAACATCCCGCCGAGCGGCCTCATCGACGCGAGCACGGCCGCACTGAGGGCGGCGTCGTTCTTCCACATCAAACCCGACCGCCACGAAGGCGCACTGCATTCGTTCAACGTCGCGGTGCAGCGCGAACTGCCGTGGCAACTGACCCTCGACGTCGCGTACGTCGGCAATCGCGGCCATGACGTCGAAACCTCGTACGACGAGAATGCGGCGACGGTCCTAGGGCTCGATGACGCCGGCCGGCCGCTGTTCGGTCCGTTCAAAAAAACGGCGAGCGTCACCACGTGGATCCCGCTGAAGACGTCGTACAACTCGCTTCAGATGAAAGTGGATCGCCGATTTTCGAACGGCCTTCTGTTGAACACGTCGTACACGTTGGGGCGGGGTTACAGCTACAACACCGGAGACAGCAACGGCGGCATTCCCACGCCGGCCGATCTCGCGCTGAGCTGGGCGAGAACCGACCAGGATCGCCTCCACTCCTTCGTGGAGAGTTTCGTGTACCAGTTGCCGATCGGCCCGGCCAAGCGGTGGATCAACCGCGGCGTCGCGAGCCAGGTTCTAGGCGGCTGGCAGGTCAGCGGGTTCTTCACCGCGCAGTCTGGCACGCCGATCAACATCACGATGAGCAACGCGACCCTGCACGCGCCGGGCAATACGCAGCGTCCCAACGTCAGCGGCACGCCGAATGTGCTGGGCGGAATCGGCACGGGCAATCTGTGGTTCGACACGTCCGTGTTCTCGACGCCGGCAACGA
Organism: Vicinamibacterales bacterium; assembly: GCA_035495955.1. Classification (GTDB taxonomy): domain Bacteria; phylum Acidobacteriota; class Vicinamibacteria; order Vicinamibacterales; family 2-12-FULL-66-21; genus JAICSD01. The sequence continues at coordinate 29,539 of DATJFE010000067.1, forward strand.
ATACGTTTGGGAACGCGAAGCGTAACGGCGTCCTCGATGGTCCGGGCTATGCGAACCTGGACGCGACGATCGCGAAGCTGTTCACACTGCCGCGCGGTGCGCACGGCGAATTCCGCGTGGACGTCTTCAACCTGACGAATACGCCGCATTTCAACAATCCGGCGTCGACGTACCTCGGCAACAACTTCGGCGTCGTCACGAGCGCCTTCGGCGAGCGATCGATGCGTTTCGGAGGGCGCGTCACGTTTTAGGTGCTGCCGGGCCTGCGGGGCCTACTGGTGCTGCAGGTGCTCAGGGTCCTACGGCAACCGACCCTGATCTTGATCGCCGCGATCCTGTTTGGGGTCGCGGCGTTTTTGTTTTGATCGTCCGTGACAAGCGCCGTTTGCAGCGGGCGCCATCTGCGAGCGACAATGGCGCGGCAGCATTCATATGAACAATGTCATCGATTTCATCAACACCAACCGCGACAAGTACGTCGACGAGCTGAAGGCCTACCTCGCCATTCCGAGCATCAGCGCTCTGCCCGAGCATGCGGGGGACGTGAAGCGCGCCGCCGAATGGAGCGCGGAGGAGATGCAGCGCATCGGGATGCAGAACGTCCGCCTGATCGATACGCCGGGCTTTCCGGTCGTCTACGGCGACTGGCTGGGCGCCGCCGGCGCGCCGACGATTCTCTTCTACGGCCATTACGACGTGCAGCCGGTCGATCCCGTGGATCTCTGGGAGTCCCCTCCGTTCGAGGCGACCGTGCGCGACGGCGAGCTGTACGCGCGCGGGGCGGCCGACGACAAGGGGCAGGTCTTCATGCACTTCAAGGCGATCGAAGCGCACCTGAAGCAGAACGGCCGCCTGCCGGTGAACATCCGCATCATCCTCGAAGGCGAAGAGGAGGTCGGCTCGGCCAATCTCGACAACTTCGTGAAGGCGCACAAGGACGAGCTGAAGGCCGACGTGGTCGTCATCTCCGATTCGCCGATGTTCGACCGCGGGATCCCCTCGATCTGCTACGGCCTGCGGGGCCTCGTGTACTTCCAGATCGATCTTCGCGGCACGAAGTCCGATCTCCACTCAGGCTCGTTCGGCGGCGCCGTGGCCAATCCCGCATTCGTGCTGGCGAACATCCTGGCGCAGATGAAGGATCGCGGCGGTCACGTCAAGATTCCCGGTTTCTATGACGATGTGAGGGAGTTGCGGGAAGAGGAGCGGGAGCAGTGGCGGCGTCTGCCCTTCAACGAGAAGCGGTACGCGAAGGAGCTCGGCGCGCCGCGGCTCTGGGGCGAGACGGGATACTCCACGCTCGAACGCGTTTGGGCGCGGCCGACCTTCGAGGTCAACGGCATTCTCTCGGGCTTTACCGGCGAAGGCGCGAAGACCGTCATTCCCGCCATCGCGATGGCGAAGGTCAGCATGCGCCTCGTGCCGAACCAGGATCCGGACAAGATCGCGCAGCTCTTCGAGGATTACGTCAAGAAGGTCGCGCCGAAAACGGTCGACGTGAAAGTGACGCGCATGCACGGCGGAAAGCCCTGGATGACCGACTTCGACAACAAGTACGTGCAGGCCGCGGGCCGGGCGATTCAGAAAGGCTTCGGCCAGGAGCCGGTGTTCAATCGCGAGGGCGGCTCGATTCCGGTCGTCGCGACGTTCCAGGAGATCCTCGGGCTGCCGTCGGTATTGTTCGGCGTGGGCCTTCCGGACGAGAACGCGCACGCGCCGAACGAGAAACTGGATCTGGGCAACTTCCACGGCGGCATCATTGCGTCCGCGTTTCTGTACGACGAGATTGCGAAGAGCTGACGGCCGGTGGGGCATGAGCCATGAGCCCTGAGCCATGAGCCATAGAGCGGCCCTCGTCTTCGCCATCGCCGCGTGCGCATCCCTCAGCGCCTGCCACGATGCGGAGAAAGAGCGCATCAAGGAGACGACCAGGCCGACCTACGACAAGAAGACCGGCAGGCTGACGCAGCTCACCTACGATCGCAACAAGAACGGCAAAATCGACACGTGGACCGACATGAACGGGGCGACGCCCGTCCAGTCGCGGATCGATCTCGACGAGGACGGAAAGATCGATCGCTGGGAGTACTACGGCCCAAACGGCAAGCTCCTCAAGGTCGGCTTCTCGCGGAAGAACGACGGCAAGGTCGACGCCTGGGCGTTTGCCGGGCCCGACGGCAAGGTGCTCAGGGTGGAAATCTCCTCGACCGGCGACGAGAGGAAGATCGACCGCTGGGAGCGCTACGATCCGGCGCGCATCGGCGCCGACGGCGATCTGTCGAAGGCGCTCGCCAGCGCGGAGGAAGATACGAACGGGGATGGAAAGCCGGACAAGTGGGAGACCTACGAGAACGGAGCCCTCAAGATCGTCGCGTTCGACGAGAACGCCGACGGCAAGCCCGATCGCCGGATGACGTACGAGAACGGACAGCTCGTTCTGATCGAAAGCGAGCCCGACACGACAGGCGCGTTCACGAGGCGCGTCCGGGTGAAATAATGTGAGGGAGAGACCATGACCTCAGGGCCCAGGGTATACGTCGCCGGGCACCGCGGCCTCGTCGGATCGGCCGTCGTGCGGCGGCTCCAGCGGAATCACAGCGTCCACGTCCTCACCGCGACGCGCGAACAGCTCGATCTCCGCGACCAGGCCGCGGTGAACTACTGGTTCAAGGCCAATCGCCCGGAATATGTGTACCTCGTCGCCGGCACGGTCGGCGGGATCCTGGCCAATTCCACGCGCCCTGCGGAGTTCATCTACGACAACATGATGATTCACGCGACCGTCGTCGAGGCGGCTCACCGGTTCGGCGTGAAGAAGCTGCTGTACCTCGGGAGCTCGTGCATCTATCCGCGCAACTGCGACCAGCCGATGCGCGAGGAGGAGCTGCTCACCGGCGCGCTCGAGCCGACGAACGAGTCCTACGCGGTCGCCAAGATTGCCGGCATCAAGCTGTGCCAGGCATACCGGACCCAGTACGGCGACGATTTCATCTCGGCGATGCCGACGAATCTCTACGGGCCGAACGACAACTTCGATCTCGCCAGCTCGCACGTGCTGCCGGCGATGATCCGTAAGTTCCACGAGGCGAAGATCGCCGGCGCACGCGAAGTCGTCATTTGGGGCACCGGGTCGCCGCGGCGCGAGTTCCTGCACGTCGACGATCTCGCCGACGCGTGCATGTTCCTGATGGACCGCTACGACGAGGCGCCGCACATCAACGTCGGCACAGGCGAGGATTTGAGCATCCGTGAGCTCGCCGAGATGGTCCGATCCGTCGTCCATCCAGACGCGACGCTCGCCTTCGACACGTCCAAGCCCGACGGCATGCCGCGGAAGCTGCTCGATGTCTCGCGTCTACACGCGCTCGGCTGGCGCCATCGGATCGGCCTGCGCGACGGCATCGCTTCGACCTACCAGTGGTTCCTCACCCACCAGGGAAGTCTGCGCGCCGGCCACGTCGCGCGCACGGCCTGAGAGAAATGTCGCTGCGAATCGGATTCGACATGGATGGCGTGCTCGCCGACTTCGACTCGGCCTTTCGCGCCGTCGCGGAGCGCCTCTATGGGGCGCCGACGCCGCCGACGGGCGACGCCGATCCTGAAGCCGAACCGCGCGCGCAAGCCGAAGAAGAAGAAAAAAACGCGAGCGGCGACGAGGGGCAGGCGGGCGCGGAAGAGGCGAAGCAGCACGTTCATGCTCTTCGGCGCCGGCGCGATGCAGTCTGGCAGACGATCGCCTCGACTCCCGACTTTTGGATGACGCTCAGGCCGGTGCAGGACGACGCCGTGCGGCGCATCCACGAGCTGGCGCTGCGCCATCGATGGGAGGTGTTCTTCCTCACGCAGCGGCCCGCAACCGAAGGCGATTCGGTCCAGCGCCAGACGCAGCAGTGGCTCATCGCGCAGGGATTCGATCTGCCGAGCGTGCTGCCGATCGCCGGCTCGCGCGGCGCCGCCGCCGGCGCGCTTCGGCTTGATTATCACGTCGACGACAGCGCCAGAAACTGCATCGACATCAAGGCGGAATCCAGCGCAAAGCCGCTCCTGATCGTCGAATCCGGCGACACAGCCATGATCGCCCGCGCGCGGAGCCTCGGCATCGGCACCGCCGCCTCGATCTCGGAGTGCCTCACGATTCTCGAAGAAGCGACGCTGAAGCAGGCCCAGCCGCGGCTGCTGCACAAGCTCGCGCAGCTCGTGGGGTGGGATTGATCGGAGGTCGGGTGACGGAGGTCGGGTGACGGGGGTCGGGTGAGGGGGGTCGCGTGCCGGGGGTTCGAGGTTCCGAGCGGTCGTTACGAAAAAAGAAAGGCCGGACCCCGCGGATCCGGCCTTGCCTCCCTCCCGAGCGAATCGGAAATCCGATTAGCACGAGGAGTGCCAGCTTCAGCCGCTCGTCTGCACCTTTGGTCCGACGTCTGGACGCTGCAGGTAACCTGCACCGCGACCGTCAGTTATCAACGATGACTTTTGACAACGACCTTCGTTGGACCGATCGTCGGCGCGGCCCGGATTCAAGGGCTTGAATCCGGAGATCCAAACGGGAGTTGTGTCAGTTGAAACCGGCAACCCGGCGACGCAGCGTCTTCACGTGCTCCCAGATTTGCGCTGACTCCGAAGACGCGCGTTCCTCTTCATTGCTCTCGTCTTGCATCGCGTGCGGATCCGGATCCGCGCCGTCGCCGTGCGGCATCAGACGTAGGTACGCTTCGAGATCGCGCAGCGCCGACGCGAAATCTTCCATGTGATACGCGAGAAGGCCGCGGTCGCGAAGCTCCGAGAGCGCCGAAGGGTCGACCGCGAGCAGCAGGTTCGCGATTGCGCGCGCTTGCGGAAACGATCGCATCCGCACGTAGAGCCGCTTGAGATTGACCAGCATACGCACGACGATGTGCTGGCGGGTGGCGGTGGCGAGGAGCGCGCGATCGAACGCCGCCTCCTCGCCGAGATGCTGCCGCAGCAGTTGGCGGCAGTCGACTTCCGACAGCAGGGCGCCGGCATGGAATGGATCGATGATCGCATCCTCGGCACCCGTCTCGCGCTCGCCTGGCGCGCGCACGAGGAAGTGGCCGGGGAAGTTGACGCCTTCGAGCCTGAGTCCGGCGCGGCGGCCGATCTCCATGTAGATCGCCGCGAGGCTGATTGGAATCCCGAGCCGTCGATCGAGGACCTCGTTCAGGAAACTGTTTCGTGGATCGTCGTAGCGATCGCGGTTGCCGCTGAAGCCCAGCTCTTCGTAAAGGTAGGTATTGAGCGTCGCAATGCGCGCCGCGGTGCCCGCGGCATCCTGCCGCCGCAGCCGTCCCGATGCGGCTTCCCCCATTCGCTCCAGGCGCTGCAGGTACGGAGCGGGGTCGAGCGCCGGGTACTCCACGCGCGCGATCGCCAGGGCCGCCGGCGCCAGCGCCTCCCCGGGCTCGTTCAGCGCGCCAAGCAGATCTTCGGTGATCTGCGGAAGCCGCGACTGCAGGGACAGCGGCACGGAGCGATTGTAACGCGGACGCACTCAGGGGATATCGACGGCGGCCGCCGTGGGCTGCAGGCTCCGCAGCTCCCAACTCTCAGCTCCCCCATCCCCACTCCCAATCCGCGAGATCCGACATCCCACATCCGACCCCCGCCCCCGACCCCCGCCCCCCGACCCCCGACTCCCGACTACAGGCGGCGGACGAACTCGGCCGTGATGGCATCCAGCGAGTCGACCACCACGTCGGCTTCGGTCAGCTTCTCGCGGGAATACGTGTGGGTCACCGCGATAGTCCGCATGCCCGCGCCGCGCGCCGACTGCAGCCCCCAGTGCGAGTCCTCGATCGCCGCGCAGCGCGCCGGATCGACGCCGTGCAGTTCCGCGGCTCTGAGGTAGGGGTCCGGCGCCGGCTTGGTGCGTTCCGTATCGCCGGACGCGACGATGAAGCGGAACGCGCCGTCGAGGCCCGCGCCGCGCAGCATCAGCTCGATGTCGCGCCGCAGAGCGCCCGAGGCGATCCCGATCGGCCAGTGCGCCGACAGCCGGCGCACGCATGCGGCCGCGCCGCCATACAGGACGTCGGTGCCCGCGACGAGCGCCTCGAACCGGCGGCCCTTCTCGGCGATCAGCATCTCGATCTCCTCGTCGCCGAGCAGCAGTCCGTAATCCGACGCCACCTGCCTGAACACGCCCTCGTCGTCGAATCCGAGATAGCGCGCGCAGTATTGCTCCTTCGTCAGCGAGACTCCGGCGGGCGCGAACAGTTCCTGATAAGTCCGCAGGTGGAGCGGCTCGGAGTCGGCCAGGACGCCGTCGAAATCGAAGACGATGGCTTTGATTGGCATCTCTCTCAACAGGCGATCAGGAGACCAGAGACTCACTCTCCTTGTACTGAAGATTCTCCTGTTCTCCTGATCTCCTGTGTCGCCGTCCTCACCGGTGCGGGGCAGCGAGGCGCTCGCCTGCGCGAATCGGAACTTTCAGCCGGTTCTCCGCGGGAGGGTACGGGCAGTCATAGGCGGGATTGAACAGGCAGAACGGGTGAAACGCGCGATTGAGATCCAAATCGTAAAACCCCGTCGCCGTGCGTTCGAGCTCGAGATAGCGGCCCCCCTGATAGGTTTCGACGCCGTTGGTCAGGTCGCCGAACGGCACGAACAGCCGCCGCATGTCCTTTTCGCCCGCCTCGATGAACGCTCCCAGCGTCATCGGTCGTCCCTGGAGCGTGAACGACAGCGTGCCGACGCGCTGCATCTTCCGTCGCTGCCCTGTCGACGTCGGCATCTCGACGACCGGTCCCGGAGGCGCGGGCTGCAGGACCGCGGGAACGCGATAGGCCGGATCGACGGGAAAATATGACAGCGGTGGGAAGGACGCGCGCTGGGCTTCGGGAACGGGCGAATCCGCCGATTCGCGCATGAAACGGTCCTTTTGGGCGTGCCACTCCGCGATCTGGTCTGGGTAAGGCAGAGGTTCACGGCTGCAGGCTCCGGCGGCAATCGCGATCGCGCCGACCATCAGCCGCCGCCGAATCGAAGGTCCCATCTCGTGTCGTGATATTTATATCCTTTCTCATGAACCGCATAGCTGGGGGCCTGCTTCTCCTTCTTGGCGTCGCCGCGTGCGGCCGCGACCGGGGACTCCAGGCGGCCGAAGGGCAGAAGGCGCGCCGCGTCAAGATCGAAACGGCGCAGGTCCGCGACGTCCGCCGCCAGGTCGATCTCGTCGGCACGCTTGCCGCGCAGGAGGAAGCCGTCGTCAGCGCCGAGGTTGCCGGGCGGGTCTCGCGCGTCGTTCGGGACCTGGGCGATCGGGTCGCGGCGGGCACGCCGCTGCTGGAGCTGGACCCCGAAAAACTGCAATATCGCGCCGAGGCGCAGCGCGCCGCGCTCGATCAGGCGCGCGCCCGCTACGGCGCGTCTGCCGGAGGGGAGCTGCCGCCGCTCGAGAAGGTTCCTACCGTCGTCAGCACGGCCGCGCAGATGGCCGACGCGCGGCAGCAGCTCGATCGGGCGACGAACCTGTCGTCGCGCAGCCTGCTGTCGCGATCGGATTTCGAGGCGGCGCAGACGCGATACGACACGGCGAAAGCGGCGCACGATCAGGCGCTCGCATCGGCGCGTCAGCTCCGGGCGGACATCGAAGCCCAGGCCTCGTCGCTCCGCCTGGCGGAGCGAGAGCTGCGCGACTCGGTGATCCGCGCGCCTTTCGACGGGTACGTCGCCGAACGCCTCGTCTCGCAGGGCCAGTTCGTCCAGCCGCAGGCGCCGGTCGTCCGTCTCGTCCGGCTGCAGCCGCTGAAGCTCACGGCGGAAGTGCCCGAGAAGTTTGCGCCCTGGATCGAAACGGGCCGGGCGCTCGCCATCAAGGTCGACGCGTTTCCCGATCGGACGTTCGCGGGCAAGGTCGTGCGCATCTCTCCAGCCGTCAGTCTGAAGTCCCGCGCGTTCGCCATCGAGGGAGAAGTGCCGAACCCCGACGGCAGGCTGAAGCCCGGCACTTTCGCGCGCGTTCAGATCGCGACCGATCGCGTCGAGCGCGCGGTCACCATCCCCGCCGCCGCGGTGCAGAGCCGCTACGGCACCAACCGCGTCTTCCTGGTGCAGAACGGACAGCTCGTGGGGCGCGAGGTCGTTCTCGGCGATCGCGTGGGCGACCGCGTGGAAGTCTCACAGGGGCTCGAGGCCGGCACGCCGATCGTCGCGGACGATGTCGAACAACTCGCGGAGGGGATGAAAGTAACTCCCAACTCCACAACTCTCAACTCCCAAGGCGTTCGGTGAGGTCGTTGAGTTCATGACCATCGCCGGTTTCTGCGTCAGGCGCCCCGTCTTCACGACGATGCTCGTCGTGCTGCTCGTCGTCACGGGCATTTTCTCGTTCCGCGATCTCAGCGTCGATCTGCTGCCCAAGGCCGATCCCGCCGTCGTCAACGTCCAGCTCCTGCTTCCGGGCGCCAGTCCCGACGAGCTCAACAGCGCCGTCGTCGAGCCGACCGAGCAGGCCCTCAGCAGCATCTCCGGCATCGACGAGATGACGACGCGCATCACGGAAGGATCGGCGCGCATCTCGCTCAGATTCGTGCTCGAGCGCGAGATCAACGACGCCGCGCAGGATGTCCGCGAGAAGGTCGCGCAGGCGCGGCGGGACTTGCCGCCAGAGCTTCTCCCGCCCGTCATCACCAAGGTCGATCCGGACGCCGATCCCGTGATCAGCTTCTCGGTCTCCGGGCCGCTGCCGATCCGCGCGCTGACGGAAATCGCGCAGAAGCAAATCGCCCGCGCGATTCAGACGGTCGACGGCGTCGGCGAAGTGACGGTCGAGGGCGGACAGGCGCGCGAGATCCACATCATTCTCGACGTCGAGAAGCTCAACGCGCACGGCCTGACGGTCGACAAGGTGCGCGACGCGATTGTCGCCCAGAACGTCGAGATCCCCGGCGGCTACATCGAGCAGGGGGACGCCGAGCTCTCGCTTCGAACGCTCGGCCGGATCGAATCCGCCGGCCAGTTCGAGAACATCGTGGTCGCGTCGGCCGGATCGACGCCCATCCGCATCCGCGATATCGCGTCGGTCGAGGATTCCAGCGAAGAGGCCCGCTCCGAAGCGATGTTCGACGGCGAGCGGACGGTGGTGATGGACGTGCGACGCCAGTCAGGCGAGAACACGGTGAAAGTCGTGGACGCCGTCAAGGCGAAGCTGGCGGCGGTCCGCCGGACGCTGCCGCCGGACGTGAAGCTCACGCCGACGCGCGACGACTCGGTCTTCATTCGCGCGTCGATTGCGTCGCTCAACGAGCACCTGCTGCTCGGCAGCCTGCTCGCCAGCCTCGTGATCATGCTGTTCATCCGGAACCTGCGGGTCGTCCTCATCTCGTCGCTCGCGATTCCGGCGTCGATCATCGCCAGCTTCGCGCTCATCCGCGCCGCCGGCTTCACGCTGAACAGCATGACGCTGCTCGCGCTCACCCTTGCCGTCGGGATCGTCATCGACGATGCGATCGTCGTGCTGGAGAACATCTTCCGTCACATGGAAGAGGAGGGCGTTCCGCCGTTCACGGCGGCGATTCAGGGAACGAACGAAGTGTCGCTGGCGGTCATCGCCACGTCGGTGTCGCTGATCGTCATCTTCCTGCCTCTCGCGTTCATGACGGGCTACACACAGCGCTTCATCTACCCGTTCGGCCTGACGATGGCGTTTGCCGTCATGGTGTCGCTGCTGGTGAGCCTCACGCTGACGCCGATGCTCAGCGCGCGCATGATACGGACCGACGGCCGGGTGCATCGCCACGGCGAAGGCTTCTCCGGGAAGCTGGGCGCATGGTACCGACGGAGCCTCGAATGGTCGCTCGATCACCGCGGGGTGATCGTCGCAATCAGCGCGCTCGTGTTCGCGACGAGTTTCGTGCTGACCGGGCGCGTGGGCCGATCGTTCCTGCCAAACGAGGACATGGGCGAGTTCCAGCTCATCGTCGACACGCCGGAAGGCACGTCGCTGCGGGGCACGGAAAAGACGCTCGATACCCTGACGAGGCAGCTCAGGAACATTCCGGGCGTGGCGCACGTGATGCCCACGGTGTTCGAGCGCGTCAACCATTCGCACATCTTCGTGCTGCTCAAGCCGCTCGGCGAACGCCGCCAGTCACAGGAGGAGATTGCGGCGAACGTCCGGACGATGGCGGCCGCCCATCCGTCGCTGAAGCCGACGATTCTGATGCGCACGCCGATCGGCGGCGGCGAGGGCCAGGCCTACCCGATCATGGCCAACCTGACGGGACCCGATCTGCGGACCCTGGCGGTGTACGCCTTGAAGCTGCTCGGCGACGTCGAGAAGCTGCCCTACATCAGCGACTCGAAGGCGGTCGTGAATCTGTCGAACCCCGAACTGCGCGTCGCGGTCGATCGGCAGCGCGCCGCGGACCTCGGCGTGCGCGTGGACGATCTCGCGAGCGCCCTCCGGCTGATGGTGAGCGGCGAGGACGAGATCTCGAGCTACCGTGAGGCCGGCGAGCGATATCCGGTGACCATTCGCGTGCGCGAGAACCAGCGATCCGACATGGCGGCGATCGGCAGCCTGATGGTGCCCTCGGTGCGCGGCGAGCCCGTGCGCGTCGACAACGTGGCGACGCTCACGCGCGGGTTCGGCCCGACCACGATCCAGCGCCTCAACCGCCAGTTCTCCGTCGGCGTCTATGCCGACATCAAGCCCGGGCAGCCGCTCGATCAGGCGCTCCGCGCAATCAGCGCGCGGGCGAAATCCCTGAGCCTGCCGCCCGGGTACGGCGTGAAGTTCACGGGCCAGTCGAAGCTGCTCGACGAGACGACGAACAACATGGTGCTGGCGCTTGCCCTCGCCAGCGTCTTCATCTACATCGTCCTCGCGATGCAGTTCGAGAGCTTCGTGCAGCCGCTCGTGATCATGACGGCGCTGCCGCTGTCGGTGCCCTTTGCGCTGTTGACGCTGTGGATGACGGGGCGCGTCCTGAATCTGTGGAGCGCGCTGGGCGTCCTGCTGCTGCTCGGAATCGTGAAGAAGAACTCGATCCTGCAGGTCGATTACACGAACGTCCTCCGCCGGCAGGGGATGCCGCTGCGCGAGGCGCTGGTGCAGGCGTCGGAGACCCGGCTGCGGCCGATCCTCATGACGACCGCGGCCATCGTCGCCGGCCTGATCCCGACGGCGCTGGGCGTCGGCGCAGGCGCCGCGCAGCGGGCCGACATCGCCGTCACGATCGTCGGGGGCCAGTCGCTCTGCCTGTTCCTGACCCTGCTGCTCGTTCCCGTCAGCTACTCGCTGGCCGAAGAGGGCGTCGAGCGCGCGAAACTCCTGGGGCGGACGAAGCTGAAGAAAGACGCGCCCGCCGAGGCATAGCGACGGATCGCTTACGGCCCGCTGACGCTGACGACGCTGATGACGGGTGTCATCCGGTAGCGGCCATTGCCGGTGTCCTTGACCGATTGGTCCCCATCGAAGTCCAGCAGCATCGTGGTTGCGGTCGTCGATGTGACATCGAACTCGCGATTGAGCCGTACCTCGCCAGACGGAACGTCGACGGCGGCGCTCCGGCCGCCCGGCGCGGCGATCGTAGGCGCGCACGGCGATCCCGCCGAGGCGTTGTCGAAGTAAATGGAGGCGCTCGCCACGACGAGCCGCAGCTCCGTGTAATGACCGGTCGGCAGGGGTCCTGTGCCCAGCACGTCCTGCGCCGTCGTGAGCTTCTTCAGGTCGCAGGTGCGGCTGGTCGCGCCAGACGCGAACGCGAGCGGCATGAAATCGCCGCCCGAGAGATGCGCGCTGACGGAGGAGAACGTAACGAGGAGCGCTTTTGCGTCGCCGAACGGACTGTCCTTGAGCATCACGTTGAGCGTCGCTCCGGCGGTCGACGGCGCGGTCGGCGACGAGCTCGAGCCGCCGCACGCCCATGAAGCCAGAATGAAGACGGCGAGGATCGGTCGTGCGAGCCTCATAGGAACCTCCGGCGCCCTGCGGTGCAGAATCTGCGCCATCCAAAACCAGCCGAGCTGCCGAGCGCGGCCATTTCGGCGCGGGCTCTAGAAGAGGTATGTCCTGCGCTCGACGGTGGCGTCGGCGAGCCGGCGGCGCAGCGCGATCGTGTTGATCGGGCTCACCTTCAGGAGTCGCCGCAGCGCGGCGAGCAGCGTGCGCAGCGCGTCCCCTTCCGCCATCGCCGCGAGCGCGGTTTTCGCCGCTGCCTCGAGGCGCCCGGCGGCGTCGTTCACGTAGACGGCGGCGGCCGCTTCGTGCAGGAGTCCACCCGTCTGCCGCGCGCGCAGGACCGCACTCTCCGACGCGTAGGCGTCGATGATGATGTCGGCCGTGGCAAGCAGGATCTCCTGCTCGTCGGCGAGTTTGTCGCCGAAGGTCTGCATCGCCGTACCGAGGATCATCAGCGCGACCTTTTTGAACCCGACCACGGCGCGGCGTTCAGCTTCGAGCGGCGCGCCGGCGGAGGGCTCCATCGAAGGCGGCGACATGATCTCGTCCATCAGCCGTTTCGCGGCCGGAATCAGCGGAAGCCCGCCCTTCACCGCCCGGCGCGCCAGCATGCCCGGAATCAGCAGCCGGTTGATCTCGTTCGTGCCTTCGAAGATGCGGTTGACTCGCGCATCCCGGTAGTGGCGCTCGGCGGGGTAGTCGCGCACGAAGCCGTTGCCGCCGTGGATCTGGACGTTCTCGTCCAGGATGAAATCGAGGGTCTCGCTGCTCGCGACCTTGAGGATGGACGATTCGATCGCGAACTCCTCGAGCGAGGCCAGCACTCGCTCCGGCTCATGACCGGCTTCCAGCATGTCCTCGATCAGCCCGGCCGTCCGGTACAGCATGGCTTCCACCGCGTACTGCCGCGACGCCATGTCGCCCAGCTTCTGCCGGATCGCGCCGAACGAGGCGATCGGCTTGCCGAACTGCTTCCGCTGCGCTGCGTAGCGGGCGGCCTCCTCGATCGCGAGCCGCGCGCCGCCGCTGCACATCGCGCCGAGCTTCAGTCGACCGTAGTTGAGCGTGTTGAACGCGATCTTGTGGCCCTTGCCGATTTCGCCCAGCAGGTTCTCCGCCGGCACTCGGGCGTCCTGCAGGATCAGCGGGGTCGTCGACGATCCGAGCAGCCCGAGCTTGTGCTCCTCCTTTCCGCTGCTGACGCCGGGGAAGCCGCGTTCCACGATGAAGGCGCTGAACTGCTCGCCGTCGGCTTTCGCGAAGACGATGAACAGGTCCGCGAAGCCGCCGTTCGTGATCCACATCTTCTCGCCGTTCAGCGTGTAGCTGCCGTCGGCCTGGCGCGTCGCCTTCGCGCGCGCGCCGAGCGCATCCGATCCGGATCCGGATTCGCTGAGCGCGTACGCTCCGACGATCTCGCCGGTGATCAGACGCGGCAGGTACGTCTGACGCTGCGCCTCGGTGCCGAAGCAGAGGATCGGCGTGATCGCGAGCCCCGTCTGCGCGCCGAACGTCGTGGCCATCGACGCGCATCGGCCGACGGCTTCGCCGACGACAATCGTCGAGATCTTGTCGAGGTCGAGGCCGCCGTAGGCCTCCGGCACGTCGGTCGCGAGCAGGCCCAGCTCTCCGGCGCGCCGCACCAGCGTCCGCGCGAGCGCCCAGTCCTTCTGCTCGAGGCGATCGAGCGCGGGCGTCGCCTCGCCGTCGGTGAACTCCTGCGCCGTCCGTCCGATCATTTTCTGCTCGTCGTCGAGGCGCTCGCGAGTGAAGACGCCGTCAACCGGCGCGTCCTCGATCAGCCAGCTTCCACCCCGCGCCGCGACCTGTGTTGTGCCCATCTCATTGCTCCGTTTCAGCATTTCTCGAAAATACCAGCCGCGCCCATTCCACCGCCGACGCACATCGTCACCAGGCCGTATCGGGCGTTCCGGCGCTTCATTTCATACAGCAGCGTCGTCGTCAGCTTCGATCCCGTGCAGCCGAGCGGGTGGCCGAGCGCGATCGCGCCGCCGTTGACGTTGAGTCGATCGGGATCGATCGGCAGATCGCGCAGGCACGCAATCACCTGCGCGGCGAAGGCCTCGTTCAGCTCGACCAGATCGATCCGGTCGAGCGCCAGCCCGGTCCGCTTCAGCAGTTTGCGGACGGCCGGCACCGGGCCGATGCCGAATCGCTCCGGTTCCACGCCTGCGGTGGCGAAGCCGACGAAGCGGCCGAGGGGAGCGAGTCCCAATTCCTTCACTCGGTCGGCGCTCGCAAGGAGGACCGCCGAGGCGCCGTCGCTCATCTGCGACGAGTTGCCCGCCGTCACGGTGCCCGTCGCGTGGAAGGCCGGCTTGAGCTTCGAGAGGGCCTCCATGGACGTATCGCGCCGCGGTCCTTCGTCGACCTGGAAAACGGTCGCCCCCGACTCAGGGCCGTCCCCACCACCGGCTCTGACCCCGACGACTTCGTCCAGAAAGCGTCCCGCGTCGATCGCCGCGGCCGCGCGCTGGTGGCTGCGAAGCGCGAAGGCGTCCTGTTCCTCGCGGGAAATGCCGAAGTCGCGGACGTGGTTTTCGGCGACGAGGCCGGTCGTCAGATAGACGTCCGGGTAACTGTCGACGAGCGCCGGGTTCGGCGCGATCTTGTTGCCGCCCATCGGCACCATGCTCATCGACTCGGTCCCGCCGGCGACGACGACCTGCGCGCCGCCGGTTCGGATCTGTTCCGCGGCGTACGCAATCGCCTGCAGGCCCGACGAGCAGAAGCGATTCACGGTGACGGCGGACGCGCCGATCGGAATGCCGGCGCGCAGGCTCGCGATGCGCGCGACGTTGAGGCCCTGCTCGGCCTCAGGCATCGCACAGCCCAGGATGACGTCTTCGATTTCCGCCGGATCGATAGCCGGCGCCCGGCGCAGCGCCTCCCCGATGACGAGCGCCGCCATCTCGTCGGGGCGCGTGTAGCGAAGCGCCCCGTGCGGCGCCTTCCCGACCGGCGTCCGTACTGCGGAAACGATGTAGGCGTCGGTCACGGCCTTGCTCCGGGTTCCGTGAAGTCGATCAGCAGATCCTCGAGCGCCTCGCCGACTTCGGACGAATGGCCGTCGAACAGATGGTCGGCGGCGTCGATGACGACCAGCTCCTTCGGCTCGGGAAGCGCTCCGTAGAACTTCCACATGTCCTGGATGGGGCAGATCTCGTCCGCTTCTCCCTGGACGAAGAATTTCGGCTTCGTGCTGGTGCGCGTCCGCGAGAAGTCGTATCCCTCCCGCGTGACGGGCGGCGCGATGCCGATGAGGACCCTGACCCGGTCGTCGGCCGCGCCCGTCTCGAGCGCGATCCATGCGCCGAACGAGAAGCCCGCGCTCCAGAGCGGCAGCTTCGGATATCGTCCGGCCATGTAATCGAGCGCCGCCTTGAAGTCCTCCGTCTCGCCCGGCCCGCCCGTGAACGTGCCGCGGCTCTTGCCGACGCCGCGAAAATTGAATCGCAGCACGGCGCAGCCGGCGCGAACCAGTCCCTTGGTGCCCTGATACACCGCCTTCGTGTGCATCGTCCCGCCGTGCGTCGGGAGCGGATGCGCGAACACGACGGCCGCTGTCGGCGGCCCGTTCGGTTCGTCCAGCAGCGCTTCGAGGGCGCCCGACGGGCCGTTCAGATCATGGATGGCTGGCATGGACGAATTCACCTGCAATGCGCGCGAAGCGCTCCGGCTGGGTCACGAGCCCGATGTGCCCGGTTCCGTTCATCATCTCGTACCGTGCGCCGGCGATCAGCCGCGCGTACTCCCGCGTCGATTGCACGGGGACGACCTGATCGAGCATCTCGTCGCCGGTGACGACGAGCGTCGGCGCCGTCACGCGCGCGCAGTCGGCGAGAAAATCCTGACCGTTCAGCAGGCCGAGGCGCGCGGCCATCCCGGCCGGCACGATCGGCGCGGCGAGAATTCTCGCCACGTGCGCCGCCGCAAACCGCACCCGGCCGATCGGCGAATCGATCGCCATCCTGATCTCCGGCCACAGCCGGCCCGGCGACGTCGCCAGAAATGCCGGCGTCGACAGCCACGGGCGCGCGAGGTACTGCGCCTGCTGCGGTGTCGGTTTCCACGACGGTGACGGAGCGCTCACCATGATCAGCGCTGACGTGCGGTCGCGCCGCGACGCGGCGTAGCGAAGCGCGACCAGGCCCCCGAACGATACGCCGCATACCGCGGCGGACGGGATTCCGCGATCGTCCAGCAGCCGATCCACCTGCGCGACGAGCTCGGCAATCGTTCCCGCCTTTCCGAGCGAATAGCTGATCGTCCTGCATCGGCGCGACAGCGCCCGCAGCGCGGGCAGCATCCACTCCCAGCGCCCCTGGAGACCCGGAATGACCACGATCGGCGGACCATCGCCTTCGTCGAACATGTGCCCGATCAATTCCGCAGCGGCTTCCCGGTCTTCAGCGTGTACGCGATCCGCTCGAGCGTCTTGCGCTCGCCGCACAGGCTGAGAAACGCCTCGCGTTCCAGATCCAGCAACTGCTGTTCGCTGAGCGTCGCCGGGTGCGCGAGGCTGCCGCCGGCGAGAATCCACGCGAGCTTGCGGCCGATGAGTGCGTCGTGATCGCTGATGCGGCCGGCGCGCCATGCGAGATGGACGCCGAGCTTGAGCGCCGCGAACACGCCTTCTCCGCCGACGCGGATCGCGTCGCGCGGCCGCCTCGCCGGGCGGTGGCCCGGCGCGAGCTGGAGCGCCAGAGCCTTCGCGTCCGCGAGGAGACGGTCGCGGTTCATGGTCACCTCGTCGGCGTCGCGCAGATAGCCGATGCGGCGCGCATCGGGCGCGCTCGTTCCGACCTTCGCGAATCCGATCGTCTCGAAGACGCGCTGCACGTAGGGAAGCGGATCCCCCGGTCCAGGCGCGTCCTCCATAGCGCGCGCCAGCATTTCCTTCGTCCCGCCACCCGCGGGAATCAGGCCGACGCCGACCTCGACGAGCCCGATATAGGCCTCGGCGGCGGCCTGCACGCGGCTCGCGTGCAGCACGATCTCGCAGCCGCCGCCGAGCGTCAGCCCGGCAGGCGCGACGACGACGGGGACGTCCGCGTGCTTCAGCGCCATCGTGGCGGCCTGAAATGCGCGGACCATGAGATCCACTTCGTCCCAGTTGCCTTCCTGGGCTTCCAGCAGCAGGAGCATCAGGTTGGCCCCGGCGGAAAAATTCGGCGCGTCGTTGGCGACGACCAGCGCGGCGAAATTGCGCGACGCTTCCGCAACGCCCGCGCGGAGCATCTCGATCGTGTCGCCGCCGATGGCGTTCATCTTCGAATGGAAGACCACCTGCAGCACGCCGTCGCCGATATCGACAAGCGATGCGCCGGGGTTCTTGCGGACGACGCGTGACGCCTTGGGAGTCGGAGGTTGGGAGTTGGGAGTTGTCAAGACCGCCCGCGTTTCGAGCGGCCCCAGTTCCCAGCCAAAGCCCCAACGCATCGCCTTGTCGATGTCGGCGGGGGAGTACGCGATCTCGTCCGCGATCTTCTCCGTGTAGTCGAGCGTCGGTCCGAGCGTGGCCCGAAGAAACGCGCCGACCTTGTCCTTCCCTTCGTACAGCGTCCGGATACGCGCGCCGGTGGACTCGATTGAGCGCGCGGCCTCCAGCGACGGCAGCTTCGGGGTGTGCTTCGCGCGGTACTCGAGCGTGTGCGGATCGAGCACCAGGATCGCGTCGCCATTCTTCTCGTAGAACCCGCGGCCGGCTTTCGCCCCGATCATCCCCCGCGCGAGCATTCCGGCGACGAACTCAGGCAGCTCGAATGACAGCGTGCGCGCGACGTGCGCGAGAACGTCGACGCCCGCGATATCGACGGTCCTGAACGTGGCGCTCTTCGGCCGGCCGATCACGGGTCCCGTGATCGCGTCGACCTCCTCGATCGTGTACTCGCCGGACTCGACGGCCCGCAGCACCTGCACGAGACCGAAGATGCCGATCCGATTGGCGATGAAGCCGGGAACGTCTTTCGCGAGCACGACGCCCTTGCCGAGCCGCCGATCCGCGAACTCCCCGATCGCCTCCACCACGCGTGGATCGGTCTCGGCCGTCGGGATCAGCTCCAGCAGGTGGAGATACCGGGGCGGATTGAAGAAGTGCGTGCCGAGCCAATGACGGCGGAAACCGTCCGTTCGTCCCACGGCGATCGACGCGATCGGAATTCCTGACGTATTGGAGCTGACGACGGCGTCGGCGCGGCGGACGCCATCGACGCGCGCCATCAGCGCCTGCTTCGCGTCGAGCTTCTCGACGATCGCCTCGACGATCCAGTCTGCGTCGCCGATCGACGGCAGGTCCTCGTCGAAGCCGCCGGTCGCGATCAACGACGCGGCGTCCGCGGTGAAGAAGGGCTCGGGCTTGAGCCGCTTCGCGCGCTCCAGCCCTTCGCGCGCGGCGTCGCGCGTCACGTCGAGCAGCCGGACGCGCAGGCCCGCATTCGCCGCGTGCGCCGCAATCTGCGCCCCCATCACGCCGGCTCCCAGCACGGCCGCGGACCGGACTCTCATCGGCCCAGGCCGCCGACGAAAACGTCCACGATCGCGTCGGCTTCGGATCGCAGTGAATACGTCCGCCGGCTGAGGATCCAGTTGGTCGCCATTTCGTCGAGGCCGCCGAAGAACAGCTTTGCCGCCAGCGTGGCATTGAGATCGCGCCGGAACGCGCCCGATTGCTGGCCCGAGACGATGATGCCGCGGATGATGCCGAGGTACTCGCGCAGCAGCGTCGCCGAGAACCGCTCCATGAATTTCGTCGACTGCCGCAGCTCGACCTGAAAGACGATCGCCAGGCTGCGATCGCGGCCCATGCGGCCGAGATGCACCCGCGCGACCGCGCGAAGCTGCTCGATCGGATCGGACAGCGGCGCCACGCACGCGCGTCCTTCCTGGATCGCCTCCCTCATGGTCCGCTCGAAGATCGAGACGAGAAGATCGTCCTTGCTCCGAAAGTACAGATAGACCGTGCCGGCGGCGACGCCCGCCGAACGGGCGACGTCAGCCACCTGGGCGTTGAAGAAGCCGCGCGCGGCGAACACGTCGATCGCGGCGCGCAGAATCGCCTCGCGCTTGTCTCCACGCTCGAGGGAGCGGGCGGAACGCGCCATGGTAGCCACTGAATGAATGGTCATTCATTAAGGCGCGCCTGTCAAGCGGACACGGCGCTACCGCCACCGGGTAAGGATCGTTTCCCGCTCGAAAAGCGCCACGCTCAGCAGGACCAGCACGACCCAGACGGCGGTCATCGCCCCCGAGGCGGCGACGAGCATCCAGGTCGAGATGTAGAACAGCCCCGACAGTTGGCCGACGAGCATCCCGGCGAGCGGCAGCACCAGCAGGACCGCGATCTGCTGCGCGCTGCGCGCGTCGTTCACGCGCGACGACACCGCGATCGCCGCCTGCAGCGCCGCCAGCGACGCGAAGGGCCCCAGAATGCCGAGCAGGAGCACAGTACGCATTGTCAATAGCGTCGCAAGGACGCCCGGGGACCCGAGCGCGGCGATCAGCGCCAGGTAGACAACGGTCCCGGCCGCCTCGATCGCCACTGCGGGCAGAAAAGCGGCCACCGCCTTCGCGACCAGCAGTTCCACCGTCGAGACCGGCGTCGTCAGCAGCGGTTCGAGCGTGCGTCCCTGTTTCTCGCCGACCACGGCGTACGCCGCGAGCGAGACGGCGCCGACGATCGGCGCCATGAGGAACAGCATCAGGAACTGCTGGAACATGAACGCCTCCGCCGCGGTCTGCGCGTCGAGCGCCGCAAGCGCCGGAAGATGCCCCGTGGCGGCTGCGACCACCTGCTGCATGCTCCGGTCGTCCGCGATCGACTGGCCTGTGGCACGGGGCACCACGACGACGACGACGAACGGGAGGATCGTGCAGAGGACCACGACGATCAGCACGGGAATGATGACCGATGGATTCGCGCGGAATTCGCGGATCTCCTTGCCGACGAGGACGGCAATCCGACGCACGTTCATGACGCGCTGCCCGCCAGGAGCTTGAGATACACGGCCTCCAGGGCGGGCTCCTCGTCGAATACCTCGCGGATCTCGCCGCCCGCTGTCACGAGCGCCCGAATCACCGCGGGCGCCCCCGTGTCGGGCGCATCGACAATCATCGACAGGCCGTCGGCCTCGACGCGCACGTCGCGCGCTCCGGCGCGCAGGGCGGCCTCGATGAGGCCGCCGGCCGCCGGCTTTCCACTCAATCTGACGCGCAGCCGGCAACCGAACATTTCGCGCCTCAGGGCGGACGGCTCGCCGATCGCGATCAGCCTGCGGCTGACGAGCCCCACCCGGTCAGCCATGCGCTCGGCTTCGTCGAGATTGTGTGTCGAGACGACGATGGCGCGGCCCAGGCTGCGAAGGTGCTGAAGCAGATCGCGCACCGTGCGCGACGTCTGCGGATCCAGGTTGGCGGTGGGCTCGTCGAGCAGCACCACTTCGGGATCGTGGACGAGCGCCCGCGCCAGCGCGAGCTTCTGCTTCATGCCCTTTGAGAGGAGGACGACGCGGTCGGCTCGGCGGTCCAGGAGTTCGAACAGGCGCAGGACGCGCTCAACGGCCGCGGCCGGCTGTGCGAGCCCGAACAGCCGCGCATAGACGATCAGGTTGTCCTCGACCGTAAGGTGGTCCCAGAGTCCGGGCGTTTCGGTGAGGAACCCGATGCGGGCGCGCAGCGCGGATCCGGTTGCGCGAGTAAACGGCCGCCCGTTGACCACCACCCGGCCGGATGACGGTGGGATCAATCCCCCGAGCATCCTCAGCGTCGTCGTCTTTCCGGCTCCGTTCGGCCCGAGCAGCCCAAAGACCTCACCGCGTTTGACCTCGAAAGAAAGGTCCTCGACGGCGATCCGCTCGCCAAACCGCCGCGTCACCGATTCAACGATCAGCATGTGAGCTCAGTCCCGATATCCGACACCCGACACCCGACACCCGGCGCCCCATGTCCGACCCCAGGTGTATAGTGACCCCAGGCTCCCCGCGAGAAAAGAAGGACCCATGCTGGACGAGGCGCAGCAGCAGGCTATCGTCACACGATTGAATCGAATCGAGGGCCAGGTGCGGGGCATCCGGCGGATGGTCCAGGAGCCGCGGCTCTGCATCGAGATTCTTCAGCAGCTCGCGGCCGCGGAAGCTGCCCTCAATCGGATCAGCCTCGCGGTGTTCCGGTTTCATGTCGAGAAGTGCGTCCCGGAAGGAGTCGTCAAGGGCGATCCGGAGCGCAGCCAGCGGCTCAGCGAGCTGGTCGACATCTTCGATCGCTTCGCAAAGTAGCGCGTCCCTTCATCCAGCCGATTGAATCTCCGGATTCGTCCGTTCGGATCCGGACAACTGACTCATCCGTAGTATCCCGTCTAAGTCATTGAAATATCATGGCAAGTTCCCCTTGCTTTTTTCGCGCGTGCGTTTGCATAGTGAAGTGTCCGGGTCCGTACACCGTCCGGTCGTGCTATTCGATTCGGTCTTCTTTCTGTGGAGGATGGAGATGGGAGTTCGATTGGCAAGAACGGTGGTGTTGTCCGCGGCCGTCGGGATACTGACGGCGTTTGCAGCACCATCAGCAGCGCAGGTTGCCTCGGGGCGTATCGACGCCACCGTGAGCGACACAACCGGCGCCGTGCTTCCAGGAGTCACGGTCGACATCAGCGGTCCTCAAAGCCGGACCGCCGTCACCGACACGCTCGGCGAGGTTCACTTCCTGAATCTCTCGCCCGGCACCTACAGCGTCAGCGCGAAGTTGACGGGCTTCAGCGACTATCTGAACAAGAACCTCCCGGTGGCGACCGGCACGAGCGTCCCGCTCAAGATCTCGATGTCGATCGCCGGCGTCTCGACACAGGTGCAGGTCACGAAAGAAGCGCCCGTGATCGACACCAAGAAGATGACGACGTCGACCAACGTCAGCGTCGAGGAGCTCCAGAACATTCCGTCTGCGCGCGACCCGTGGGTCGTGATGCAGACGATCCCCGGCATCGTCCTCGATCGCGTGAACGTGGGCGGCGGCGAGTCGGGGCAGCAGCCCGGCTACCAGGCGAAGGGAGCGAACGGCGGCGACAACACGTGGAACATGGACGGCATCGCGATCACCGACATGGCCGCCACCGGTTCCAGCTCGACGTACTACGACTTCGACATGTTCCAGGAGATGCAGGTCACGACGGGCGGCGCCGACGTATCGAACCCGACGCCGGGCATCCAGTTGAACATGGTGCTGAAGAGCGGCAGCAACACGCCGCACGGCTCGACGCGGTTCTATTTCGAGAACGAGAGCCTCGAATCGAACAACATGCCGTCGGATCTCGCCGCGACGATCGGCGGCACGAGCGGCAAGGGCAACCGGATCCATCAGTACAAGGACTACGGATTCGAGCTCGGCGGGCCGATTCTCAAGGACCGCCTCTGGGGTTGGGGCGCAGCCGGCAAGACCGACATCCAGCTCCTGACGCTCACGGGGTATCCGGATCACACAATCCTTCAGGACACCTCGTTCAAGGGCACCGGACAACTGTCGACGTCAACGCGCGCGAACTTCACGTTCTTCCGCGGCAACAAGCAGAAGTTCGGCCGTAGCGCGAGCTCGACCCGGCCGCCGGAGACGACTTACGATCAGAGCGGCCCGACCGACATGTACAAGGGCGAGGTGAACTTCGTGCTCGGGAACAACATCTTCCTCGTCGCGAAGGGCGCCCACATCCACGGCGGATTCCAACTGGCGCCTGAAGGCGGCATCAACGCGCAGGAGTGGATTGACGATGCCGGCGTCCAGCACGGGACTGCGGACCTCTATAAATCGAACCGCCCGCAGGACTCGATTGGCCTGGACGGGAGCGTGTTCCGCGGGCACCACGAGCTGAAATTCGGCTACGGCTGGCGCCGGGCGCCGGTGCAGTCGTCCGACGTCTATCCGGGCAATGGCGTCATCACGGCGCACAACGGATATCCCGAGATGATTGCGTATATCCGGC
Organism: Vicinamibacterales bacterium; assembly: GCA_035495955.1. Classification (GTDB taxonomy): domain Bacteria; phylum Acidobacteriota; class Vicinamibacteria; order Vicinamibacterales; family 2-12-FULL-66-21; genus JAICSD01. The sequence goes on from DATJFE010000067.1 coordinate 52,446, forward strand.
GCAATTGGGCCAGCTCGGAAACCGGCGTCTATAACAGCGCCTATGCCTCCGATACCTGGACGTTGAATCGACTGACCGCCAATCTCGGCCTTCGCTGGGATCGCCAGGTCAGCTCGCTCGAGGCGGCGTCGGTTCCCGGCAGCACGGTCCTGCCGAGTCTCCTGCCCGCGATCTCGACCACGGCCGTGAAGAACGCCGTCGTGTGGAATACGGTGGTGCCGCGGCTCGGGGTCACCTACGCGATTGACGAGAATCGCAAGACGATCCTTCGCGGCAGCTACGCGATGTTCGCGTCTCAGCTGGGCGACGCCGTGGCGAGCCAGATCTCGACGATTCAATACACCGGGATCTACTACTACGCGATCGATCTCAACGGAAACAAGCTCGCGGATCCGAACGAGATACTGTTCAATCTGGGACCGATCAATTACTACGGCTTCGATCCGAGCAATCCGACCAGCGCGACGACCAACAACAAGATCGGCAAGTATACGACGCCGCGCACGCAGGAGGTTCTGCTTGGCATCGATCACGAGCTGATGGCCAACTTCGGCGTCAGCGCGACGTTCACGTATCGCTATTACAACCACTTCGACTGGTATCCGCTCATCGGCGTCACGCGCGCGGACTACAGCCAGGCGGGTGTGTGTACGTCGAGTGCTGCCCCCTGCGCGCCGGCGAACGGGGACACGGGTCCCGTCGGTTCGTTCAGCACGCCGTATTTCGGGATAAATCCTGCGAAGATCCCTCCCGGCCAGGGCACCAGCTATGAGGCGCGGAATGGTTACCACCAGCGCTTCCTCGGAGCCGAGCTGAGCGCCACCAAGCGCATGTCCGATCGCTGGATGGCCAGGTTCGGTTTCTCGACAAACGATCACCGCGAGTACTTCGATAATTCGAACACGTCGCAGCTCGATCCGACATCGACGCGCGACAACCCGAACATCAACGGCGGGCACGTCATCACCCGATCGGGCGGGAGCGGCAAGAGCAACATCTTCCTCGTGCTGCCGCAGTATCAGTTCACGGCCAACGGGATGTACCAGGCTCGCTGGGGCATCAACCTCGGCGCGAACTGGGTCTTGCGGCAGGGATATGCTGAGCCCTTCTATCGAAGCCGCGTGAATCCCGGGGACGGACTGGGGTTTAGAAATGTACTGGCCGTCACAGACGTCACCAAATTCCGGCTGCCGGCCGTCAGCTCGCTCGACGTACGTGTGGAGAAAGCATTCCAGATTCGTCGTGCAAAAGCTGCCGTCGACCTGGACATCTTCAACATCGGCAACGCCGCGACCGTGCTCGGCCGCCAGTACGACTTGCGTCTGAGCACCAGCAGTCCCACGGGGTTCAACCATGTCCTGGAGATCATGGATCCGAGGGTCGCTCGCATAGGAGTCCGGTTCAACTTCTAGCCGCGGACTACGGCCGCGGACTACGGCCGCGGAATACGGCCGCGGAATACGCGGAATACGCGGACTACGGCCGCGGAACATGCGGACTACGGCCGCGGAATACGCGGAATACGCGGAGTACGGAACGTAAACGCGGTACACTAAACCCCCGGAGCGGCTGCGGCGGCTCCGGGGTTTTTTTTGCGAACCTGTTTCGCCGAAGCGAAGCGGAGGCGTGCCAGCGCCATTTTCCAAGGCGCGAGGTGCGCGAGGTGCGTGGGGTGCGCGAGGTGCGTGGCGTGCGTGACGTGCGCACTCCCCGCACCCCTCGCACGCCTCGCACTTCGCGCACATCCTCGCACCTCAAGGTCTCAATGTCCCGGATGCAGAAGTCGGGCGCGGCGCTCGCGCTCGCGGTACTGATCGCGGCCTGCGGTGGCGGCGGCGGAAACAGCGGCAGCAACTCGGGCTCCAATCCTGGCGGCGGCACGACGCCCGCGGCCAATCCGTGCACCGCGGCCGGCGCGGCGGACGTGCAGGCCGTCGGAAGCGTCGCGGCCGGCGCCGGCGTGCCGGACAAGAAAACGCTCATCGACGGCAACCCGCGCGGCCGGCTCGCCGAGGCGCTCTGGATCCACCAGGAGGCGCAGCAGCGGCGCGCGGCACGCCCCGCGGGAGCGGGCGCCCAGCCGTCCCTCACCACGCCGTCTCCCGTCGCGGACGACGTCGGAGAGATCGCCGTTCTCCAGGATCAGGGCGACCTCATACTGGCGGCGAATCCGTACGATCTCCGCAGTACGGGCATACGTTTCACCCGCAACGGCTCGAGCTACACGCTGTCGAAGATCGACGGAACCTTCCGGACGTCGCTCGGCAACCAGGTCACGCTGGGCGACGACGACAGCACCGGCGTCGCGATTCCATTCTCATTTCCGTTCTACGGAATCGCGCAGACCTCCGCGTTCGTCAATTCCGATGGCAACATCACGTTCGGCGAGGAAGACAAGGAGAGCACCGAGCGCAACGTCTCGCGCCTGCTCGCCGGCGCCCCACGCGTCGCGCCGTTCCTCGCGGATCTCGATCCCACGTCCGGCGGAAAGATCTTCGTCAATGCCGCGGCGGATCAGTACACCGTGACGTGGTGCAGCGTACGCGGATTCGATTCGACGCGCACGACGACGGCTCAGGCGACGCTGCTGCCCGACGGAAGCGTCGAGATGAAGTACGGCGACACCATCACGCTGACCGACGCGGTGGTCGGGATCTCGCCGGGCCACACGGGCACCTTCACGACCGCCGATTTGAGCGTCGCCGCTGCCGTTTCCTCGAGCGGCGCCATCGGCGAGCGCTTCGCGCAATCCGGCACGCTCGATACGCAGGCGGTCGCGAAGAAGTTCTACGCGTCGCATCCGGACAACTACGACCAGATCCTGCTGTGGAGCGATCAGCCGCTCATACACGACGCGTTCGCGTACGAGGTCACGGTGGCGAACGAGATCCGCGGCATCGGACAGGACATCTTCGACCTGTCGACGGCTTTCGGCAGCGCCGGACGGCTTCGCTCGCTGGTCGTGATGGACTATCTCGGAAAATACCCTGACGATCCGACGGCGAAATTCCTGGGCGAGAACAACACGCTCAGCGTCATGGGCCAGGAGGTCGGCCACCGGTGGCTGGCGTACCTCGAGTTCCGGGATCGGACCGGCGCGCGCTCCGACGTGCTGCTCGGACGCGATCTGGCGCACTGGAGCTTCTTCTTCAATTCCGACGCGTCGGTGATGGAAGGCAACCAGATCGAGGATCAAGGCGGCGGCCAGTTTAGGACGGTCGATGCGGTCAAGCGCTACAACCGCCTCGATCAGTACGCGATGGGGCTCGTGCCGCCGAGCGCCGTGCCGCCGTTCTTCTACGTCGAGAGCCCGACCACCACGCATTCGCGGGAGGACGCGCCGCAGATCGGCGTCTCGTTCACGGGCACGCGCCGCGACGTGCTCGTAGACGACGTGATCGCGATCGAGGGAGCGCGCGCGCCCGCGTCCGCCGATTCATCGAAGACCCATCGTCAGGCCTTCATCTACATCGTCGGCGCCGGACGCGGCACGGATTCGGGCCAGGTGGCCAAGCTCGATCGCGTTCGCTCGGCGTGGGAGCCGTTTTTCGCGCAGGCGACAGAAGGCCGCATGACGGCCGTCACGCGACTTCATTAGCGGGTGACGGGGGACAGGGGAGGGGTGTCGGAGGACGACCTCCCCGACGCCCGACCACCCCCAACGCCCGACCTCCGACCCCCGACGCCCGACGCCGACGCCCGTCTATTTCCAGGACAGCGCGGCGAGCGCTTCCTTCGCCTGTCGCTCGTAGGGGCCGCCGAGTTCCACGTATCTCTCGAAATTCGCGATCGCGCGGCGGCGATCCTCATCGCCGCCGATCCATTTCTGCGTGAACTGGTCGTAGCGCTGCGATTTGGCGAGGCGCATCTGGTGGGCGCGCGCCAGGTTGAAGTATCCGAGCGCGTCCGCAGGGCCTACCGTCGTCGCGCGCTCGAAGGATTCGATGGCCGCGTCCAGCGCGCCGCGCCGGACCTGAATCACGCCGATCGCGTCCGACACTTCCGGATCCTGAGGCCAGCGCTGCTCGGCGTCGCGCAGCGTCTTGATGGCCGTCCCCTCGTCGTGCTGCTGGCCGTACGCGTCCGCGAGCGAAAAGTACACGGGCTCGAACTCCGGGACCGCCCGGCGAACGCGCTCCCATGCCTCGGCGGCGTCGTGATAGCGCTGGAGAGCGTACCGCGACAGCCCCAGCGCGTAGTGGACCCACGGCCGCGCGTCGGGCGCGGCCGCCGCGGTTGCCAGCGTGCGCGCCGCCGACTCCACGTCGCCGCGTTGATACGCGCCCCAGCCCGCCACGGCCGCGGGCGAGTCGGTGGCGGAGGGCCCGGTGGGCGCTAAACGCGCCAACGAGGCGGACGCGGACGCCGGAGAGGGCGCCACCGTGGGTGTTACGCCGCCCACTGGTTCCGTGGGATGCGGTGCTTCGGGTGCTGCAGGTGCCGGCGGAGCTGGCGCGACGGGTACTGGCGCGACGGATCGTGGTGGAGCATCCGTAGCAGCCGTCGCCCCTTTAGGCCCAGCAGGTCCCATGGTATCCGTCGTGATTCGCGCTGGCGGCAGCGCTACGTATCCGCGCCGCGCGCGCACTTTGACGCCGGGTCTGGCCACATTGACCGCGATCGTCCGGTACTTCCCGTCGAAGGCCGCTTTGGCCGGACTGTAGGCAATCAGGTAGTACGTGCCGGCGTCCTGCTGGATTTCGTCGAGCGCCCGCCCGAAATTGTTTTCGTTGCGAATCGCGAATCCGCCGGTGTCGACGGCGAGGCTGTTGGGGGCGTCCGTCTGCAGGTCGAAGTGCGGCCCGCCGCCGCTTATCGTGCTCTCCGCGGCCAACTGGTCAATCATGGTCGCCTGGGCGCCCTTGTTGAGCCCGCGCGCGTCGAGTGCGTAAAAGCGCGCTCCCGCGCGGGCGGCCAGGCCGACGGCCTGACGGACCTGCGATTCGAGCTTCTCGGCCACGAAGCCTTCCGACAGGAAAACGACCGTCTTTTGTCCCGGCAATCGCGCCAGTCCGTTGGCCAGCGCCCCGACGGTCGTCAGCGTGCTCATCGTATCTCGCTGAATATCGCCGATCAGGCGGTTTGCCTTCTCGCGGACTTCAACGTCAGGGCTCCCCCGTTTGCAGTAGTCCGGGTCGTCCACGCACGCGCGCGTGACGACGATCTCCATCGTTTCGCGGTCGTTGTCCGCGAGTCGGAATAACTCGCCCTCGTCCTGAATCCGAGGCCAGTCGCGCGTCAACTCGATCTGCCTGCTGCGCGTGTCGCCCGGCATCTTGACAGCCTGCGCCGCGGCGCGAAGCTCCTCGCGATCCGTGGTCAGACGGTTGTTGGCCATCTTCCCGTCGACGACGACCCCGCCGATGTCGCCCTGCCGCCAGCGCTCGGCGACGAACTTCACGACGGCTTCGCGCGTCCGCTGGAGGCCGCCGGCCGAGAGGTGGTTGGAATCGAAGAGGAACAGCCAGACTGCCGGTGCCGCGGAGGCTGCAGGTGCGAGCGGTGCTGCGGGGTGCGCGGCCAAGGGTGTTTCCGGAGCTGACGGATGCGCGGAAGCCGCCTGCGCGCCGACGAGGACCACGGACTGGATCTTCTGCGGCGCTCCATCTTCGGTCAGCACGAAGTCGTCCGGCCCGAGATCCATCACGAAGCGGCCGTCCTTGAACACGCGCACGTCGACTTCGACGACATCCGTTCCGGAGCGGAACGTTTGCGGCGGCTGCGGCGGCGAGGGGGCCTGCGACGCGAGCAGCGCCGCGAACACCAGCGGGATCACTGACGCACGTTGGCGATGAAGAGGTCGTATTTGTTCTTGCCGGCGCGCTGCAGGAAGGCGATCTTCGTGCCGTCGGCCGACCACGCGGGCAGGAGCACGCTCTTCGTCGCGTCGATCTGCTGCCTCTGGCCCTGCTGATCCATCAGCGCGAGGTGGCCCGACTGGTTGGTGTAGGCGATCATCCCGAGCCGCTCCGGCGACCAGCCGAACGTGTAGCCGGGCAGGAACTGCTGGTTGATGAATTCGCCGACAGTCTCACCCTTCAGCGTGAGCGTGAAGACGTGCAGGTGCTGCGTCTGGCTCGCTTGCGTCGTCGCCTCTTCGACCGTCGAACCGGTCGCACTGGCGGACGTGCCTCCCTTCGCGAGAGAGCCGCCCATCGGCGACGCGGTGGCGGTGGCCATCCGCTGGTCCTCCTTGATGTCGATCCCCCACGTCTTCGATCCTGGCGCGTACTTGTTCGACTTCCACGTCCAGTATCCGCTCTCCCACTCAGGCTTCGCGGAGACCGGCTCGGGCTTGCCATCCGCGGCCGACATCACGAAGTAGCGCGGATTGGTCACCATGCCGCGCCCGTCGCGATCGGACGTCTGCAGGAAGAGCTTCGTGCCGTCGTCCGACCATGCCAGCTCCGTCGGCTCGCCTTTGAGCCTGCCGGTATCGATCTCGGCCACCCTGGCCGGCACCTCGACGGTCAGCGTCTTTGCGGACGGCGTCTGCAGGAGACCCGACGCGACGATGAGCAGCGTGAGCACCATGGAATCCTCCTAGCGGGCTCGCTCGATTTGCGCGAGCTTTGCGTGAAGCTCGGTTGAGTCCGGCAGCGCCTGCAGTCCGGCGCGCACGGCCTGCACGGCAAGCGCCGGCTGCGCGATCCGCAAGTACGCGTCGGCCAGCGCCAGATGCGCGGGCACCATCTTCGGATCGATCGACGCCGCGGCGCGCCACGCGCCGATCGCCCGCCGATGATCGCCCTGGCCTTCCCATGCCCAGCCGAGAACGAACGCCACCGAGGCGTTCGTCTGATCGAGGTGCATCGCGGCATCGAGCTCCGCCGCAGCCCCGGCGTAATCGCTCTGCGCGAATGCCTCGAATCCTTTCGTCGCCCGAACGGCGGCGGGCGCCGTTGAAAGCCTCAGCGATGCCCGCGCGCCGCGGACGAAATCCCCGTTCAGGATGTCCGACGGCCGGAACGCCGACGGAAGATCGATCGGGGCAGGCGGCGCGGTTCCGGCCGACACGTCCAACTCGCGCGACACGTCCGCGATTGTCTCGGAGCCGTCCGTGACCTTGACGCGCGCCACATACGCGCCGGGCGGAACCTTTGCGAGTGGAAACGAGAACCTTGCGCGGCGCATCACGCCCGCGCGCGCATCGACGGTGTCTCCCATCTCCGCACGGACGGTCTCGGTGGGGCCGCCGGCCTCGGCCGGCACGAGCGACGCCGTGGCGACGAGTCCCTTCAGTTGTTCCGCCGTCCGGCCATAGGCTTCGATCATGCCCGCCAGACCATCGTCTGCGTACGCCCGCGCGCGCACGGGAAGCGCGCCGTTCATTGAACCAAGAATCAGATCGCTGACCGCCACATCGGGTCCCGACAGCGGGCGCACGTCGAGCTTGCGATCCGCGCTGCCCACGAGGCCACCCGGTTCGCGCACGACGACGCGCATCAGATACGCGCCGGGCGGCACTTCGAACTGGACCCGAAACGCCGACCGCCCGGTCGCCGCGCCGGCCGCGGCCGCCGCCGGCAGCGGCATCGTGTCGGTCCCGCTCGACGCGACGCGCCCGTCTCTGGTGTTGCGGACGACGAAGACGACGTCCGCGGATTCGTGCGTCGCGTCCCGCACGGGCAGGTCGGCGTCCAGGGAGAGGACGATGCGGGCGAGCGTGGGATTGTCGGAGCGAAGCGCGTACGTCGTGTAATCGACGCGCAGCGCCTGCTGCGCGAACGGCGCGGCCAGCGCCGCGTCGATTGTTGCGCGGCGATCGAATCCCGCGGCGGCTTTCGGCACGGCATACCCCGTGCGCGCGCTGACGTGCGCGCCCGCGCGCGTGACCCTGACGGAGACGTGCCGGTACTGGCCCGGAGAGGCGAGCGCCGTACTGCCGGGCGTGAAGCCGACGAGGTAATAGTCCTGCGCCTGATCGGCGATGCGATCGAGCGCCGCGTCGAGATGGCTGACGGCGTCTGGAATCAGCGCGCCGTCGGTTTCGGCCGCAAGGCTCCCCAGCGGCTCGAGGCGCGCCTGAATCTCGCTCGAGGTGCTGGTCGAGGACACTTCCGGCTGACTCGCATCGCCCTCGGCCCGGCGATTCAGATCGAAAGCATAGAACACGGCGTAGGTGTCGGCGGCGGCCGCCTCGACCTGTTCGAGCTCGCGCGTGACGCTCTCCTGGTGGAAGCCTTCCGAAAACAGGACAACGATCTTTCGTCCCTCGATCGCGCGATACTGCTCGATCACGTCCGACAGCCGCTGCGTGAAGTCGCGCGATGCGGCGTCGGCCTGCGCGACGATCGTCCGCGCGTTCTCGAGAATCGCGTGCCGCACGGCCGCGGGGTCCTCGGCCTGCCGTTCGGCCGCGCGGCTCGTGACGCGCGTCCCCGTCGGATCGGCGGCGCCGCCCACGTCCGCTCCCGCAGCCAGCGGCTGGCGTGTCATGACGTCGGTTGTGATGCGATCGTTGCCGCCGGCGATCTCGTACGCCTCCTGCAGCGTAAGGTTGCCCACGGCCGTGGTGACGTTGCGCTCGAGTCCTCCGCGGACTTTGGCGAGCTCCGCGATCGCACGGTTGCGATCCGCCGTGAAGCCGACCGATGGACCGGGTCCGGGGATGCCGACGAGGGCGACGCGATCCGACGGCCGCACGCGCGTCCTGATGAAGGTCTCGGCGGCGCGACGCGCGGTCTGTTCGTTGCCGGGGGCGATGTGCGATTGATCGAACACGAGGAGATAGAGATGGCCCCGCGGCGCGCCGCGATTGCTCGAGACTTCGGCAGACACCGAACGCAGCGCGGCGTCGGCGTAGAGGCCGGCGGGCTCCTCGATGTGCTGGAACAGCAGCAGCGGCAGGACGTGTCCGTCCTCGATGACTTGCACCTCGCCAGGGCGCACGTCGGCGATGGGCCGTCCGGAACTGTCGGTCACGCGGATGTCGAAGCGGACGAGATCCACGCCCGAGTGAAAGACGGGCTGGCCGGTCTGCGCCGCCATCGATACGGACGCGGCGGCTGCCACGATCGTCGCGAGCGGAAGTGCGCGCACCTTCAACGAATTTTAACCTGCCGCGCTTTCTCGGGTTCTCCGAACATCGTCCACAGTTGAGCCGCCAGCGCGCGTCCTTCGGGCGTCGGCGAGGCCCGCAGCAAATCGTCGATCGCCCGCTCGGAATCGGCGTCGCGCCCCATCGCGCGATACAGCATGGCGAGGCCGGCGCGGGCCCGGGTGTTGTGCGGAAAGAGGCGAATCTCTTCCTGGAAGCAGGGCTCGGCCTCCGGGTAGCGCTCGAGGTGAGCGAGGGAATCGCCGAGGTAATAGTTGAGCTCGTTGATCTGGATGGTGCGTCCGCGAAGCGCGTCGCGGGCCCGCATGAACGGCCCGAGCGCCTCGGCGTACCTGCCCTGGTTGTAGGCGATCAGCCCCTCGACGAACAGCGGCATCGGCAGCGTCGGATCCGCCTGCTGGGCGAGGCGGGCTTCGCGCAACGCGGCGTCGGGGTCGTGCCGCGCCAGCGCGATCTTGGCGAGCAGCTCGTGCGCCGCCGCGGGCGCGACGCTCACGGCGAGCTCCGCATGCTTCTGCGCTTCGTCGAGGCGGCCCAGTCGGAGCAGTCCGCCGCCCGCGCCGAGCAGGCTGCCCGCGTCCTTCGGATTGCGCTTGATCACTTCCCGGTACGCGCGCACGCCGTCTTCAGTGAGTCCCTGGCGCAGGCAGACTTCCGCGAGCTGGAGCCACGCGTCCGTCATTTCGGGATCGGCGGCGAGCAACTCGCGATAAAGAACCATCGCATCCGCGAACTTCAGCGCGCCCGCCAGGTCCGACGCGCGACGATACTTTTCGAGGACCTGAATTTTGTCCTTCGGATCCGGCAGCGAATCGCCCGGCAGCGACAGCGACGCGCTGCTGCCGGTGCCGACGTAGCCCAGCGCCGCGAGGCGCTGGCGATCCTGCTCGTCGACGGCCGCCGGCGCCGCGATCGACGTCTTCGCAATCATCGATTCGAGCGCGCCGCGCATCGCCTGGCGGACCTGGGGCCGATCGGCGCCGATCGACTGCGATTCGGATCGATCGCGCTCCAGGTCGTACAGCTCGTCGCGCGGAGCGCGGATGAAGTGATACCGCGAATCGACGAGCCCGTAAAGCTCGCTCCATCCGAAGTGGTACCGCGAATAGAGCGCTTCGGAATAGATGGGCGCATCCTGCAGGGCGCCGGTACCTTCGAGCAGTGGTCGCAGCGACCGGCCCCGGAGCTCCGTCCGCGCGGGCGCGCCGGCCAGATCGAGGATCGTCGGCGCCAGATCGATGTGCTGCACCGGCGCCGCCACGCGGCGTCCTCGATGGCGTCCGGGCAGCTTGACGATCAGCGGGACGCGGGTGGTTTCCTGATACAGAAACAAGCCGTGCTCCTGCTCGCCGTGATCGCCGAGACCTTCGCCGTGATCCGCGAGCAATACGATCGTCGCGCGATCGTAGAGACCCGCGGATCGCAGGCGATCGAGGAAACGGCCGACCAGCTCGTCGCTGTAGGCGATCTCGCCGTCGTAGGGGCTGTAGGCGGCGAAGCGGGCCGGCGGCGCGTACGGCTTGTGCGGCTCGTAGAAGTGCAGGAACAGGAAGAACGGCTTCGCGCGATCGCGCGCGTCGATCCAGGAGATCGCCGCCGCCAGCGTCTTGTCGCCGCCGCGCTGAACCTGGCCGATCGATCGCTCGCCGGACGAAGCCGGCATGTCGCTGTCGTACGTATCGAATCCCTGATTGATCCCGGTTGCCGCGCGCAGCACGTACGCGGAGACGAACCCGCCGGTCGGCCACCCGCGCTCCTGCAGCGCGCGCTGGATGAACCATTGGCCCTTCTTGACCGTGAAGCCGACGTTGTCACGGACCCCGTGCTCGAAGGGGAGCTGGCCCGAAAGGAGACTGGTGTGGGCCGGAAGCGTCTGCGGCGCGTGCGACCAGGCGTGCTCGAACACGACGCCTTCGGCCGCCAGGGTATCGATGTTCGGTGTCCGGACTTTCGTATATCCGTACGCCGGAAGATGATCGGCGCGGAGCGTATCGATCGAGATCAGGACGATCGGTCCCGGCGCCGGCGGCCGCGTTGCCCGCCAGAGCGCCCAGGCCACGCCCAGAACGATGACCAGCGTGATGGCGATCCATGCAGCGCGCCTCGCCCCTCGCGCCTCGCGTCTCGGACCTCGCGGCTCGCGCCTCGCGCTCATCGACCGAGCATCCGCTTCACCCTGGCGACGTCGGCCGCGTATTGTGCGGGCGGAGCCTCCCGCACGAAGCGCTCGAGGTACGGCCGCGCCTCGTCATGCCGGCCCGCGGCGTCGAGCTCCACCGCAAGATTGTAGAGCGCGTCGAAATCGCTCGGCGACAGTTCCACGGCGCGCTTCCAGTGCGCGAACGCCTCGTCGCGCTTGCCGGCCTTCATCGCGACGACGCCGAGGCCGTTGTGCGCCCTGGCGGATCGGGCGTCGACGGCGAGGGCCTGTTCGAGCGCGCGCTGCGCTCCGGCGAGATTGCCGCGCTGCATCTCCAGCGTCCCGATATTCTCCAGCGCCTGAACGTTGGCGGGGCTTTCGTCGAGCGCGCGGTGGAACATGGCGTCCGCGCGGTCCGTTCGTCCGTCGCGCGCGTAGGCGATCCCGAGCGCGTTCAGCGCATCCGGATCCGCGTGCGTCTGCGACGCGAGCGGCTCGAGCAGCGCAATCGCGTCCGCGGGACGTCCCGCTTCGGCCAAATACGATCCGAGTTGCGTCGTCATGTCCGGTTCGATTGCGTCCGCGTGAAAGGCGCGCTCGAGCGTCTGGATCGCCGCGCGGGCCTGGCCGTTCTGCCACTGCAGGAACGCGAGATTCCGATAGCCGATCGCCATCGACGGCCGCTGCTCGATGATCCGTTCGTAGGTGCGCAGCGCCTCGTCCCGCCGCCCGTGCTGCCAGGCGTCGATGCCCTCCTGGATCCAGCGATCGAGCTGCGTGAGCTCCTTCGGATCGTCGTTCCGCGTGTAGTTCGCCCGCCGCGACGCGCGGCCGGACGTGTAGCCGAGCGACTGCAGCTTTGCGGCAACCTCGGGCGCTTCGGCAACGCGTTCGCCCGGTGGCGCCGCATGGAAGTCTTGCAGCCTCGCTTCCAGAACACGCCGCCGGTCGGCGCGCTGATCCGCGAGGTTCGCCTTCTCGGAGGGATCGCGGTCCAGGTCGTACAGCTCCGGAATCGGCAGGTCGATGTACTTCTGGCGTCCCGCCACCACGCCCGACAGAGGCGCCCACCCTCGATTGAGCATGGCCGACATCGCTTCGAAGTACGACGCCACGTCGCCCTCATTCGGCAGAGACGCGCCTGTCAACAGCGAGCGGCCCTGGAGGCCGGATGGCCGCGCGATCCCGACCGCATCGAGGAGCGTCGGCACGAGATCGATGTGACGCGCGGGAAATCGGGAGACCGTCCCCGCCGTCGTCCGCGCGCCGAGCTGCGCGAGAATCAGCGGCACGCGCAGCGTCGTTTCGTACGCGAAGAGGCCGTGCGTCAGCTCGCCGTGATCGCCGAGCCCTTCGCCGTGATCCGACGTGATGACGAGGAACGTCGGACGGGACGATCGGCCGACCGCATCGAAGAGCGGCCCCAGCGCCTGGTCGACATAGGCGATCTCGCCGTAATACGGGCGGCCCGCGTATTCGGCGTCGAACGGCGCGGGCGGCGTGTACGGCGCGTGCGGATCGAAGAAGTGCACCCAGGCGAACCAGCGTCCCGGCTGGCGGCCGATCCACGCGAGCGCCGCGGCGACCACGTCACCGGCCGGCCGCTCCGCCAGCGTGAAGTCCGACGAGCTGCCGCTCCGGCCGAAACGGTCGTCGTAGACGTCGAATCCGGCGTCGAGCCCGAAGGTTTTCGCGAGCGGAACGCCGCCGACGAACGCGCCCGTCGCAAAGCCGTCCTGTTTCAGCCGCGTCGCGATCGTCGCCGTCCCCGGCTTCATGCGATAGCCGCTGTGATCCCGAACGCCGTGCTCGTATGGATACAGCCCGGTGAGGATGCTCGCGTGCGACGGCCGGGTCAGGACTGCATGGGCGTGCGCGAAGTCGAAGCGGACGCCGCGGGCGGCGATCGCGTCGATGTTCGGCGTGTGGGCCTGGCCGCCGTAGACCGACAGCGCGTCGCCGCGGAGCGTATCGATCGTGACGAGGAGAACGTTCTGATCGGATCTGCGGGTGAGACTCGAGGACTCGCGGCCGTGACAGCCCCAGGCCATCACGCCGAGCGCGATCGCGCCAAGCGCGCGCAGGGCCGCGCCCGTGCGGCCGAACGGCATCCTCATGCTGGGCGGCGACGACGCACAACGCAGAGTCACAGAGGTCACTGAGACGCACGGAGGACGATCTTTGTGCGTCGGCAGGCTGTCGCGTTGCTCGGGCCGGCGGCAAGCCTCACGATCGGTCCCACCGTGGGGAAGCGCCTTCGCCTAGACGACACGGGGATCAGACGCAGTCGCCGCACGCGTGACCAGTCGTGAGGCCATTGACCGGCCGCGGCGGGCTCACCCTCTGATCTCTGTGCGTCTCTGTGCACTCCGCGCCTCTGTGTTGATCTGTTCCGTTGACTTCACAACCACGCGCGTCGGTCGGAATTCAAAAAGTATAATCCAGCGGTGATGTCGAGCCTTCACTCCGGGACCGTTCTCGCGAGCGCCGCTGCGCTGGCGATCTTGGCCACGCCGGCGTTCCACGGCGTGGCGCGAGCCGCTTCGAGCGGGCAGCCGGCGCAGCGCGCCTCGGCGGCGACGCGGACCGGCATCGATCTCGCCAGGCTCGACGCCATTCCGGCGATCGTCGAGCAGGCAATCGCCGACAAGAAGCTGCCCGGCGCGGTCATACTCATCGGCCGCGGCGATCGTGTCGTCTATCGGAAAGCGATTGGCCGCCGCGCCGTCGAACCGTCGTCCGAGCCGATGACGCTCGACACCATGTTCGACCTCGCGTCGCTGACGAAAGTCGTGGCGACGACGACGAGCGTGATGAAGCTCGTGGAGGAGGGCAAGATTCGTCTGAGCGATCGCGTGTCGACGTTCGTTCCCGGTTTCGAGCGCCACAACAAGACGGACATCACGATCCGCCACTTGATGACGCACACCTCCGGTCTGCGTCCCGATCTGGATCTCGCCGATGCATGGAGCGGATATGACAAGGCGATCGAACTGGCGATCGACGAAGCGCCGACCGCGCCGCCCGGCGAGCGATTCGTCTACAGCGACATCAATTACCTTCTGCTCGGCGATATCGTGAAGCGCGTCGGCGGTATGCCGCTCGAGCGGTTTGCCGCGAAACACGTGTTCGCGCCGCTCGGGATGAGCGACACGATGTTCCGGCCGCCGGCGGCCCTCGCGGCGCGCATCGCCCCGACCGAGCGGGTCGACGGCCGGATGCTCCGGGGCGTCGTGCACGATCCGACCTCGCGCCGGATGGGCGGGGTCGCCGGACACGCCGGGCTCTTCAGCACGGCGGCGGATCTCTCGATCTTCTGCCGCATGCTGCTGAACGGCGGACGCTACAACGGCGTCCGGGTGCTGGCCCCGTTGACCGTCGCGAAGATGACGGCGCCCGCGAGCGCGCCCGGCGATCCGAACGTCCGCGGGCTCGGCTGGGACATCGACTCGTCGTTCTCCGCGAACCGCGGCGAGCTGCTGCCGATTGGATCGTACGGCCACACGGGCTTCACCGGGACGTCGATCTGGATCGATCCGGCGACGCGCGAGTTCGTCGTGTTCCTTTCCAACCGCGTGCATCCCGACGGCAAGGGCGACGTGACGCCGCTGCGAGCCCGGATCGGAACGATTGCCGCGGCCGCCATCACCGACGTGGCGCCCGACATCGCGCGCACGCGGCCGATGACCGGCCGCGACTTCGGCGCGTCGGGCCCCGCGCCCGCTCGGCCGAAGACGGGCCCCGTGCTGACCGGACTCGACGTGCTCCGGGCCGGCGGCTTCGCGCCGCTGCGCGGGAAGCGCGTCGGCCTCGTTACCAATCAGACCGGCCTCGCGCGGGATCGCGAGACGACGATCGACCTGCTGTTCAACGCGAAGGACGTCAGGCTGGCGGCGCTCTTCAGTCCGGAGCACGGCATCCGCGGCGTGCTCGACGCGAATGTGCCCGCCGAAGTGGACGAGAAGACGAAGCTGACGATCAACTCGCTCTACGGCGAGACCGAGAGGCCGACCGCCGCCATGCTCGAAGGGCTCGACGCGATCGTCGTCGATCTGCAGGACATCGGCGTGCGCTTCTGGACGTACGCGACCACGACGGCCTACGTGCTCGAAGAAGCCGCGAAGCGCAGGCTCCCGGTGTTCGTCCTGGATCGGCCGAACCCGATAGACGGCTGGCAGATCGAGGGGCCGGCGCTCGACAGGGAGTCGAGCGGCTTCACCGGCTATTTTCTCGCGATGCCGATCCGGCACGGGATGACGCTCGGCGAGCTGGCACGCCTCTACAACGCGGAAAACAAGATCGGCGCGGATCTCACCGTCATCGGCATGAAGAACTGGCGGCGCGACGACTGGTTCGACGAGACCGCGCTGCCCTGGATCAACCCCTCGCCGAACATGCGCAACATGAACGCGGCGGCGCTCTATCCGGGCATTGGCGCGATCGAAGGGACCAACATCTCGGTCGGCCGCGGCACCGACACCCCGTTCGAGCACGTCGGCGCGCCCTGGATCGACGGCGCCCGGCTGTCCGACACGCTCAACGGGCGGGCGCTGCCGGGCGTCCGCTTCTATCCCGTCCGCTTCACGCCGGCGTCGAGCAAGTACGCCGGCGAGTCGTGCGGCGGCGTCTTCATCATCGTGACCGATCGAACGGCGCTGCATCCCGTGCGCGTCGGGCTCGAGATCGCCGCCGCGCTCAACCGGATGTATCCGGCGCAGTATCAGCTCGAGACCGCGGCGCGCCTTCTCGGCTCGCGCGAAACACTCGCACGGATCAGGAACGGCGACGATCCGGCCGCGATCGCGGCGTCGTGGGCGCTCGCGGAATCGAAGTGGCGATCGTTGCGTTCCAGATATCTCCTCTATCCGTAGCGTCGGTCATCGGTCATCGGTCATCGGTCATCGGTCATCGGTTGTCGGCCATCGTCCCGCTACACGGCCGGGTACAGCCGATACAGCATGAAGTACACGACCACGCCGGTCACCGAGACGTACATCCACAGCGGAAGCGTCCAGCGCGCGATTGCCCGGTGCCGGTCGTAGCGCGCCGAGAGGCCTCTCGAGAGAGTGATCAGCACGAGCGGGACGATCGCCGCCGCGAGGAACGTGTGAGTGATCAGGATGCCGAAGTAGACGACGCGGACGACGCCCTGGCCGGCGAAATGCTTCGAGCCGATGTGCGCGTGATAGACGAGGTACGAGATCAGGAACAGGATCGACGTGCAGAACGCCGCAATCATCACCGCGCGATGCGCGCGGTAGCGGCCGCGGCGAATCAGGATCCAGCCGATGGCGAGCAGGACGGCCGCGGTCGCATTGAGCGTCGCGTTCACCGCCGGCAGGTCAGAGAGAGTCACGATATCGGGCGATGACCCGATTCATGTGAGCCTGTCGGCGATCATCAGGATCCAGAGCAGCGGCAGGTACGTGATGGATCCGAAGAACACGCGGCGGGCGTCGCGGATCGAGCGGGTGCGCGCGAATCTCAGGGTCAGCGCGAGGAAGGCGAGGCCGAGCACCAGCGCGCCGGCGAAATACGCGTCCGCCGTCATGTGCAGGAGCGTCGGCGCGAGGCTGACCGGCACGAGGGCGGCCGCGTACACGACCGCCTGGCGCCCCGTGCTCCGGCCGTCCGGCTCGATCACCGGCAGCATCTGAAAACCGGCGCGCGCGTAGTCGTCGCGGTACATCCAGGCGATCGAGAGGAAGTGGGGGAGCTGCCACAGGAACATGATGCCGAAGAGCACCCACGCCTTTGCCGGGAGCTCGCCCGACGCCGCGGCCCAGCCGATGATCGGCGGGAGGGCGCCCGGAATGGCGCCGATGACGGTGCCGAAGGAGCTGCGCCGCTTCAGCGGCGTGTAGATCGCCACATACGTCGTCAGCGTTGTCAGCGCGACCGCCGCGGCGAGGACGTTCGAGGACGCGGCGATCATCAGCGCGCCGGCGATCGTAATGGCGCTGGCGAACAGGACGGCTTCGATCGGCTGCAGCCGCTGATCCGGCAGCGGCCGCGTGCGGGTCCGCCGCATGAGCGCATCGAGATCGCGCTCGAGCACCTGATTGAACGCCGAGGCGCCCCCGGCGACCAGACCCGTGCCGAGGAGGAGGCCGAGAATCCGCAGCGCCCCGAGCGGCTCGCCATCCGCCATGCCGTAGCCCACCAGCGTCGACGCCACGACGAGCATGTTCAGCCGCGGCTTTGCCAGCGCGACGAAATCGAGCATGCGGGCGCGCGAAGCCGGAATCGCGACGGCGTCCGTTCTCACGATCGCGCCTCCGCCGCCGCGGAAGCCGCAGAACACGCGGAACCCGCGGAACCCCGGACCCCCGGAACTGTGGCACCATGAAACGCGGAAAGCCCCCGGAACACGCGCAGCGACAAGACCAGCGACGTCCCCAGAACCAGCGCTCCGTTGACCACGTGCGCGGTGTTGATCAGCACATCCCTGCCGCTCCAGATCACGAACGCGCCGAGCGCGATCTGCACAACCACGAATGCCACGAGCGCGGTCACGGTACGTTTCAGACCCGGACGGCAGCTATGGCGACGCCAGATCCGCGCGGCCGTGGCCAGAACGAGCAGCGTCACGACCCCGGCACCCACACGGTGCGCGAAATGGATGGCGATGTGCGGGTTCCAGGACGGCGGCAGCAGGTGTCCGAACGACAACGGAAAGTCAGGAATCGCCAGACCCGATCCCGTGTGCCGCATCGTCGCGCCGAGCAGGATCTGCACGTAAATCGCGGCGGTGGTCGCGGCTGTCAACCGCCGCAGCGACGGATCGTCGACTGGCGACTCGGCGTCCCGCCACGTCTGCGACGTCACAACGGCCAGCGTCAGCGTCAGGCAGAAGAACAACTGGGCGAGCGCGGCATGTCCGGTGGAAACCGCGGGCGGCAGGAAGAACAGCACCGTGATTCCGCCGAGCACTCCCTGCAGGACTACCGCGCCCAGGCACGCGACGCCGAGCCAGCGGACCCAGCGGCGGGTTTCGATGCGCCAGGTCCAGATCGCGAGAATGATGGTCAGGAAGCCGACGCTGCTCGCGATGAGTCGATGCGAGTGCTCGTACCGCACGCCGCCTACCATCTTGCTCAGGGGGAAGGCGAACATGTTCAGGCCGTAGGTCGTGGGCCAGTCGGGAACCGACAGGCCCGAATCGGTGCTCGTGACCAGGCCGCCCGCCGCGATCAGCACCACCGTGCACGCCGCCACGAACTTTGCGTAGCGGTGGTGCCACACGATCGAGGCTCGAGGCTCGAGGTTCGAGGTCATCGACACACCGTCAGCCTTGCGCCTTGAACGTGAAGGTGATCTCTTTCTTGTCCTTCTCGCCGAGCGTGATCGCCTGCGTCTGGCGGCCGAGCTTTTCGTGCACGGCTTCGATGGTATACGTCCCCGGCGGCACCGTGCGCAGCTCGAACTTCCCGCCGTTGGCCGACACGGCGAAGTACGGATGATCGACGACGCCGATGTAGGCGTTCATCCACGCATGCACGTCGCACTTGAACGGAATCAGCACTTCAGGCGTGGTGAACGTGACCGTGTTCTTGAGTCCCGCCACCATCTGCCCGAAGTTGAATTCGCGGTTTGATTCCGGCATGCCGTGGATGTTGTGCATCGTATTGTCGTTGTTCACGATCTCCAGCGGCTGCGTCGTCCGGACGCCGAGCACGTGCGGGACGTAGTGGCAGCCGGTCTGTTCCAGCTTCACGGGCTCGGTTGGCGTGTCGAAAATATACTTGTTTCCGAGCCCGTCCTTTATGTAAACGAAGACGTTCTCGAGGCCGCCATCGTCGACGACGATCCTTTCAGATTTCAGGTCGCCCTTGTTCGCCTGCGTGCACGCTGGATCCGACGCCGTGCTGATGACCGGCGCCTGCGGCGGCGTGCCTTCGAACACCACTTTGCCGGTGATGGTCGACGCCGTTTTCTCGTCCACCTTTTTCGCGTCGGGCGCCGCGGCCGGCGAGGATGGCTTCCCGGACTTGCTGCTGTCGGATCCGCAGGCGGCGACGGCTGCGCAGACGACAACCGCCGCTAACACTCGATAGAGACGAGACATAACCTTCTACGAATATCACAGATTAGCTGGCGCCGGCCTCGCGCAGCTTCCTGAGGATCCGGTCCTGAATCCAATGCTGGTCCCACCACTCGACTGGATTCACCATCTGGCCGTTGACGAGCATCGTGAAGTGCAGGTGATCGCCGCCGGCGAGCCCGGTCATGCCGCTCTTGCCCAGCTCCTGTTCCTTCTCGACCATGTCGCCGACCTTGACCGTGATCGTCGAGAGGTGCCCGTAGAGCGACTGGACGCCCATTCCGTGGTCGATGATCACGCAGTTGCCGTAGATGCCCAGCGGCGCCGCGTGGAGGATTTTGCCTCGATTCGCCGCGACCACGGGAGAATTGACGACGCGAGCGAGATCGAAGCCCAGGTGCGTCTGCCGATCGACCTCCTTGCCCTGATAGATGTAGGTGCGCTGATCGGCGAACGCCGCTTCGACGGCGGTGTTCGTGAAGGGATGAAAGACCGCTCCGCCCCAGAGGATCTCCGGCGCCGTCTGCTTCGCGTAGCCGGCGATCGTCTCGGCGTTCTTCCGCCGCAGCTCGCCGTTGAGGACCAGGAACTTCTCGAGATTGCTGCCCTGCGGATTCACTTCCGTGGTGGTCTCGAGGATGGACGGGACGACGCGATCGAGGAACTTGTCGTCGAGCTGGATGCGGCTCTTCTTGAACGGCTTCGGGAAGCTGAGGCGATCGAAATCGGCGCGCCCGCTGTTGCCCGCTTCGTCCCGCGCGAACGCGAACATCGGCGTATTCACGTCCTGGTCGTAGCGCAGCGCGAAGAACGCGATCTTCACGGCGGGATCGGTAATGTGGACGCCCTCGATCTTCGCGCCGCTGCCGGGATACCCCGGGTATTTCAGATCGCCGACCTGGACGCCGGACTCGACGTCGGCCGGCGTCACGCGATACACGACCATCTCGGATCCGCCGAGGTTGACGTAGTGCTTCGTCGAGAGGACGGCGATCTGCGGCCGCTCGAGCCGCACCTGGACGTCGCGCGCGGCGGTCGACTGCGCTTTGCGCAGGCCAAACAGCACGGGGCGCTCTGCGGTCACGAGAATCCGGGCCGCCCCGCTCTTCAGATCCGGAATGACCTGGCGGCCGATGCTGCGCGTGATCCGGACGCGATCGGCGCCGTCCTGCTTGACGTCGGCGGCCGGCTGGTCGAGCGAGAAAATCGGCGTCTGCTTGCCGTTCTGTTCGAACGCAATCTGAATCCGCGTGAACCGCGCCCGCGGCGCAGTCACCTCCACCTCGACCGGCGTCGACTGGCCGACGTATTTGACGGGCTTGTCGATTTGAATGGCCGGGCCGGCCATCCGCCCGGCGTACACGAACATTCCACAGGCGAGGAGCACGATGACGAGCAGCAAGCCGAGCAGATAGCGCATCTGTCGATGATAACCGCTCCTCCACGGCGCGACGGCATATGGGCTAGACTTCCTCGCGACGTCGACTGGAATCCCTCAAGGAGCGTTGAATGGCGACTGTGGATGCACCGCGCGATGATCGGACGACGGATTCCTCGTCTCCGGCGAAACCGGCCGTCGAGGAGCGCCGCGTCAGCGCCTGGATCGGGCAGGGCGTCGTCGTCGAGGGGAAAATCACGAGCACGCAGGATCTCCGGATCGACGGCGCGGTCCAGGGCACGATTGAGGTCGGCCGCCATGGACTGGTGATCGGAGCCAGCGCCGCCATTCGGGCCAACCTCTCCGCCAGGTCCATCCTCATCAGCGGCGCCGTGACCGGGAACGTCGCGGCAACCGAGAGAATCGATCTTCAGCCCACGGCGTCGGTGGAAGGCGACGTCAGCGCGCCGCGCGTGGCCATGGCCGACGGCGCCGTCGTCAAGGGCAAAGTCGAGGCAGGCGGCAATCGCGTGGCGAAGCCGCGGACGGGCGAGCCGGAAGCTTGACCGGCTCGAAGAGCGCCGGTACAATCGAAAGTTCCGACGGCCCTGTGCCGCTATCGTCTAGGGGTCAGGACACGTGGTTCTCAGCCACGGGACCGGGGTTCGAATCCCCGTAGCGGTACCAACCTTCCAAGCCGAAGGCTTTCAGTTACTTCTAGAAATTTCCTTCGAGCCGTCAGAGTCTTCGGCGGGGTTCTGTTCGGTCGGAACTTGAAAGATTATTGAAAGTCTGTCCATAGCGTCAGTGACGGCGTCGAATGCCTTGCCGGTTTCGAGCCGTGCGACCGCGGCCTGCAGCGCTTCGAGCCGCTGGTTGTCGTAGCGCTCGGGTGCAGCTCGCGCCACTCGCACGCTGTGTAGATGGTGTCGCGGCTGACGCCGGCGTACTCGGCGCCCTCACTCACGGTGAACCAGATCTTCATACGGCCCTCCGCCCCGGTCCGCGTTCGCGGACCTCGAAACGAGTTGTGATGGGGAGTCACGGGCCAAGGCGCGCCGGGCGGCGCGGTGCCAGTGACAGGCGCGGGATGCTGGTGCGGCACCAGCATCAAGTCGTGGGCATGTGGTGCGCACGGAACTTGGTGATGCGTCCCGGCTGAGGGCTTGGGCCGTCGGTCGGAACGCGCTCCGCAGGTGGTGCCGCGGAGGGGGTGCTCTCAGAGCACCGATGCCAGCAGGATAGGACCGAGCGAAACCGGCGTCAACCTCAACGGCCGTGAGGGCAGACGTCTGCCGGCGTGGCACTGTCTCAGCCCCGATGCGCTTCGACGTGGCGCGACGCACGGGCTCATCGTGATACCGCGCGCGCAGGCCGTGCCGACATCAACGAGCAGTTTCGTGACGGTGTCGATCAACGATCATCTTCGCGAGCTGGTTCATACGCGCAGGCGATTCGGTCTGGTCATGGCGTTCGGCGCAAAACAACGATCAACTTCCACGCACCGAGGAGGATGGCGAGGGTGATGGTGGCGCCGACGAGCCAGGCGCGCCAATCGTCGGAAACCGCAAACACGATCCGCGTGGGTAGCCAGCTCGCAAACGTCATCGGCCCTCGCCAGCTTGTACTTTTCGGCAGACAGCGTCAAACCTGAGACAGTGCCGCGGGCGTTGACATCATATCGAGGAAGCTCTACCTTCGAGCCATGGGGACGCTGCCGATCAAGTCAGAGAGGCTCGCTGAACTCGAGGAGTTTGCACGCCGACGCGGAAAGACGCCCGCGGATGCCCTCGACGAAGCGTTGGCCGAATACCTGGAGTGGGAGCGTCAGGACTACCAGCAGGCCGTCCAGGCGGTTCAGCAGGGCATCGAGGACGTGAAAGCTGGCCGCACGAAGCCCGCCGAGGAGTGCCTCGACGAATTCGCGCGGAAGCATGGCCTTTCGCGTTGAACTCTCCGGCCAAGCGCAGCGCGACATCTCCGCAATCTACGATTGGCTTTGTTCGCAGCAGGCTGGAGATGCCGGCGAACGCTGGTTCCGCGCTCTACGCACGGCGATTGGATCGTTGGCAGACATTCCAGCCCGGTGCCCGCTTGCAGCGGAAGATCGAGACGCACCCGTAGAAGTTCGCCAACTGCTCTACGGTCGTCGACCGCATACCTACCGCATCCTATTCACGATCGAAGGCGACGTCGTTCAGGTGCTGCACGTCCGCCATGCGCGGCGGCGGCCGGCCGCGATCCAGCCTCGGTGAGCGCGTAGGGAAATTGTTATGAAGCGCACGGGATCGGCAAGAAGGGATTTAAGCGCAAGCGGTACCTCGACGAGAGGTAAGGCCGGGGCGACTCCGACGTTTGCGGTCTGTGTCCGCAACGAGGGATACGAGGCATCGCTCGAGCGCAATAAGATCAGCCGAATCGTGCGACCGATCACGTTCGAGTCGGCCCCGAACGCTCTGCGCCACAACCCATCACTGATTACAGCCTCCTGGGATTGAAAGGAATCGCTCTCCGTGAACACACGGCCGAGCGACGCCTGTACGCCGACGAGCGTGAAGAAGTTCGGCGTCGCGAACGCGCCACGCAATCGGTCTGCGCGGTCCGTGGCAATCAGATCGAATTCAGGTGAAAGTTCATGTTTCCAGATGACAACGGTGGCGAGGCTCTCGAAGGACCGGCTGTACGCGCGCCAGTCCAGGAACGCGCCAGCGCTTTGGGGACCGTCGGATGGATCGTAGGTGCTACTGGCGCCGCCGCCGGTGTTCGCCTTCCACACAACCACGACACGATCCGGATCTCGGAATGTTAGCGGCCGAAGGAGCACGCTCCGACGAGCGCAAGGACGGCGCCGTTCAGCCCGATACCGAGGCCAAGAGTGAGGACCGTCGCCGTCGCGAAGCTACGATTGCGGACGAGCAGTCGGCCGGCGAACCGCAGATCCTTGCTCATTGCCGTGGGATTCCTCGGAATCGTGATCCTGGTCGCCGCGTATGTCCCGGCACGTCGCGCCCTCATGATCGAACCTCTCGCCGCGCTCCGCGACGAATAGATAGGAATCGCCGAGCTGTCCGACTGACGTTGGGGAGAACGTTTGGCGAGAAGGGATGCTGTCACCGAATCGGGACCACGATGAGGTGCTTCCCGCAAATGATAGGTCGCCGGAAGTCGGCAAGGGTAGAGGAATCAACGGGTCAGGGCCGGTAAACCCGTCGGCGTTGTTCTCGACCTATCTGGAAAGGAATCGCGTTGGCCAGGCGTGCTACTTGGCGCCTCCGCCGATGTAGATGCACGCGTCAGCGACTTTGGCCGAGGTGAGCGTACTACCCTTCAATCTGCGCTGGGCCAATGCGTGCAAGGAGCGTGGTCGCCCGAGCTCCCGCTCCCACAACGCCAAAGACAGGCGCCGGCGGCCCGCCCTGCGCCTTCAGCAGAGTCGTAGTCGCGCCACCGTGCCGAGGAATTCGCGTCTGTTCATGGACGTGGTGTCAACCTGCCACAACATCTCTTGTACTTCTTGCCGCTGCCGCACACACAGGAATCATTTCGTCCGCGCACCCGATCCATGACATTGGCAGGAGGTCGTTGCTGACGAAACTCTTCGGCCATGAATCGCATGTAGGGATCGATGTGCTTGAAGAAGATCTTGTAGCCGGCGCACAAGTAATTCAGCCCCTCTTCCCCGTCTGGCGTTCGAACGAACCGGTGCTTTGGACACTCACCATTGCAGGCAAAGCGGACCTCACACGCACGACAATATTCGGGCAGCGTGTCTCTCTTATCAAGGCCGAATCTGCGCTGCTGTGCTGAGTTGACGAGGACTCCCAGCGGGTTTTCCCTGATGTTGCCGAGTCTGTTCTCCGGATATACGTAGTGGTCGCACGAGTAGAGGTCGCCGTTGTGTTCGATCGCCATGGCCGAACCGCACGTCTCGCGGAAGACGCACAGACTCGGCTGCATCCCGAGCCAACTTTGCAGCGCAACGTCGAAGATCTGAACGTAATGTCGCCCCACGTCGTGTCGAACCCACTCGTCGAAGATGCTGTTTAGGAATCTCCCGTACTGTACGGGCTCCACGGACCACGCCGACACTTGCGCCCGCGTCGGGTAACCAGGACCGATGAGCGTCAGACCATCGGCGGGGGATTCAGCAATCCTTTCGACGATCGGGATGAACTGCATGAATCCGCTGCCTACCTCTTTCAGGAAGCGATAGACCTCGAGCGGGTGGTACGAATTATCGCGCTGCACGACCGTTAGCGTGTTGAACTCGACGCCGTGCTTTTTCAGGCAGCCGAGTCCGCGCATGACTTTGTCGAACGTAGGCTGGCCGCCTTTGTCGACGCGGTACTTGTCGTGCAGCTCCCGGGGACCGTCGATCGAGAGCCCCACCAGAAATCCGTTCTCGGCCAGAAACTCGCCCCACTCATCGTCGACAAGAACGCCGTTGGTCTGGAACGCATTCTCGATGCGCTTCCCTCCGGCGTACTTCTTTTCAAGCAACACAGCCTTGCGGAAATAGTCCACACCGAGCAGCGTTGGCTCACCCCCTTGCCAGGCGAAGGTTATGACTGGGACGGACTGCGCTTCGATGTACTGGCGTATATACGCTTCCAGGACCTCCTCCGGCATCGACCAGGTCGTGTTCCTCGGATAGAGGTTTTCTTTTTCAAGGTAGAAGCAGTACTTGCAATCCAAGTTGCAGATCGGGCCGATCGGCTTCGCCATGACGTGAAAGGCCCGAAGCCGATCGGAGGCCGGCGCCATCACGCGCGATCCTTCACGTCCTCGCCCCACTCATCGTGCAATTTCAAGCGATGGGGTTCCACGCCAGAAGCCGCGAGCGCAGGTCGGCGGCCTTGGCGGCGTATTGCGGCT
Organism: Vicinamibacterales bacterium; assembly: GCA_035495955.1. Lineage (GTDB taxonomy): Bacteria > Acidobacteriota > Vicinamibacteria > Vicinamibacterales > 2-12-FULL-66-21 > JAICSD01. The sequence goes on from DATJFE010000067.1 coordinate 77,944, forward strand.
CCGCGGCCACGTTGTGCAATTCGTCAGGGTCGGATTCCAGGTTGTACAACTCCGGTATATCGTGCGCCCAGCAGGTGTATTTCCAGGCGCCGTCGCGGATCATGGTCTTCGCGTTGCGGCTGGGCAGCGCATATTCGGCAAATACGGGACCAGGATCCTTTCGCGTCTTCGGATCTTCGATCCACGGCACCAGGCTCGTCCCGTCGTTCGGAGCGACCTGTGCCACTCCTGCCAGCGCTGTCAGTGTGGCGGAGAGCGAGACCAGGCTGACCGGCGCTGCGCACACCCCGGCCGCGCGTCCCGGCACGCGGATGAGAAGCGGCACGCCGCATGACCCTTCGTAAAACTGGAACTTCTGCCAAAGACCGAGCTCGCCCAGCATTTCACCGTGATCGGACGTATAGCAGACAATCGTATCGTTTTCCAGGTTCAGTTCCTTGATCGCGGCCAGCACTTGGCCGAGGCAATCGTCCATCTGGGCCAGGTTGGCGTAATAGTAGGCGATGTGCTCGCGAGCCCGGTCGGGGTCGGCGACTTCGGGTGTAGGGCCGTTGTTCTCGATGGATCGAATCACTTCTTTGGGAAGGCGGCTCTTGTCGGCCTTCCCGAAGCTGCGCGGGAGCTGCATCTGTTCGGCGCGGAACATGTCGGCGAAGCGCTGTGCCGGCATGAACGGATCGTGGGGCTTGAGAAAAGAGGAGACCAGAAAGAACGGTTGACTGGATTTACCGAAGCGTCGTAGGAAACGGATGGATTCACGGGCCACGAAGCTTTCGAAATGGTCCTTCTCTTCCAACAGGGAAACGCGTCCGATCCCGACCGAACCCTTCCGCACGTCCAGATTGCGATGCCCCTTCCAGGGATCGTCCTCGTCGCGCCACAGGTCGTCGATTTCCGGAAGTCCCGAGCCCGAGTTGGGCTGCCCCAGTTCGTCGGCAAAAAGCTGCGTCTTCGGTCCCAGGTATTGGAACCAGTCGTTGAAGTCCAGCTTGTAGTCGAACCCGTGCGTCTGCGCGTCCACGAAATGCATTTTTCCGATCAGCGCCGTCACGTACCCGGCCGCGCCGAAATGGTGCGCCATCGTGCGCCGCAGCGGCGAGAACGGCGTGCCGTTGTTCTGCGCTTCGAAGTGGTGATTGTAGAGGCCGGTCAGCATAGAAGCCCGCGACGGCATGCAAACCGGGTTGGTGCAATAGGCGTTGGTAAAGCGGACCGCGCTGCGCGCCAATTGGTCCAGGTTCGGCGTCTTCGCCACTGGATCGCCGTACGCGCCCATACAGGTGCGTTTGTGCTGATCGGCCATCAGCAGCAGAACATTCGGACGCTTGCCGCCCGGCTCCTGTGTACTGCGCCCCCCTTGCGGCGCCGCGAATAGCGCGGGCACCCGCACGCCCGCCAAACTTGCGGCGGCTACATTCGCTAGGAATCTCCTGCGGTGCATCGCTTCTTTCTTCGCTCCAATGGAATCGAAGAGTATCGCCGCCCTGGTCCCGTGTAAAGCGGCTAATCTTCGTTACCCTGCCGCTCGTCCCGAAGATCCGTACCGGTGTAGGTCGGACATCTTTTCCGTCTTTTCGGCTGCGAGCTGCTTGCGTCGTCGCCTACCTTCGCGGATTGCCTGCGTTTGCGCGAATGAAGCCGCGCCAGCTCGCGTCGTTGGATGGATCGCAATTCACGATCGGATTGGTTTGTTGGGTGTCGGTCACAGTCGGGTGGAGTGGCCGGCCATCGCGCGGTTCAGGGTGGAGCTGTGCTCGTCGCCGTCAACGCTCTCCGCTGCGCTCCGACCGCGCGTGCGCGCGGCCTCCGGGCGTTGACGGCGGCTCCGCGCAGCTCATCGATCACATCTGCGCGATGACCCGTATGCGCACTCCGAGCCGCCATGGATCAGCGCGACGGCTATGCGTGCCGCAACACCTGTGCCGGGTCGGCCTGTGATGCACTCCGTGCTGGCAGCCAGCCGGCGACGACGCTGCTCGCCACGAGTAAGAATGCACCGGCTCCGAGGGTGAAGAAATCCTGCGGCTGAACACCGTAGAGCAACGTGGAAACGAGTGGCGAAACCCAGAGACTCGCAATGGCGCCGAGCGCCACGCCCATCGCGACCTGCAACCCGACGCGTCGAAGGACCATTACAACGATGACGCCCGGCGCCGCCCCGAGCGCCAGCCGAACTCCGATTTCAGCACGTCGGCGACTGACACCGTAAGCCGTCACGCCATACAGCCCAAGCGCGGCAAGCAGCAGCGCCAGTCCACCGAAGAGTCCCGAGAGAATCGCGATTACACGCTCTTGAGCAACCGAGCTGTCGATCTGTTCTGATAGCAGTCGCGGCGAGAGCCGCGCTTCAGGATCGACCGCGCTGATGGCATGAACGACGCCGGGTCCCAGGAGTGCCGGCGCGCCTCCAGCTGCACGCACGCTGATATTGATATACGGCGGCGGCTGTGAACGTTGCGCGATCGGAAGATACACGGTCGGCTCATGCACATCTCGAAGGGTGCGATAGACGGAATCCTCCGCGCAGCCGACAATCTCACGTTCGGTTGTCGGCCGGCCCGCGTAACCGGCCTGGCGGATGTGCTGACCGACAACACATCGCCCTCCGAGGTACTTCTTGACGAACGATTCGTTCACGATCACGACCGGCGGCGCGAGCCGTCCATCAGATCGGCCGAATTCGCGTCCTGTCAGCAGGCGTGTGCCCAGCGTCGAAAAATAGTTCGGCCCGACGAGATTCGCGACCATGCTCCGTTCGCTTTCCGGCATCGACGGCGCATCGCGTACGTCGAGCAGAAATTGCCAGAGCATCCCGTTCACCGGGGTCATCGCCGATATGGTCGCGCTCGCGACACCAGGCACCTCGGCAGCTGCGGTCCGCAGGCGCTCAAATTCAGCAAGCGCAGCCTCTGGCGACGCGCTGCGAAAGTCGCTGTCGACGCGCACCGTGAACACGCGATCGCGATTCACGCCGACGTGTTGCTTCGTAAGGGCCAGGAACGTTCGGATGAACAATCCGGCGGAGAACACGAGCACCATCGCGAGCGCGACTTGAGCCACCATGATCAGCTGGCTCGACGAGACGCTGCGACCTCCCATGACGTTTCGCGCGTGCTCCTTGAGCACGTCGCTCGCCTGTGTCCGCGCTGCACCCAGGGCCGGTGCCGTGCCGAACAGCACTGCGGTCCCCAGCGTCACTGCAACCGTGAACGCGAGGACTCGCCAGTCGACCGAGAGGTCAAGAGAAATGAGGCGGTTGAAGGTTGACAGCTGTTGCACGAGCAGACGGCTGCCCCACACAGCACCACATAGTCCGATGGCGGCGCCGATGCCCGCTAGCAACAGACTTTCGGACGCCAACTGCGCTGCTAACTGTCGACCCGACGCGCCGAGTGCCCGACGCACGCTCAGCTCATGTCGTCGCGATAGCGTACGTGCCAGAAGCAGGTTGGCGACGTTGGCGCACGCGATCAAGAGTACCAGAAAGGTGATCGCCAGTAACATTATCAACGGTCGCTGATACTGGGCGCCAAGCTGCGAAGGGCCCTGAGAGACAGGCACGAGCTCGAATGGGGCAGCCAGGTACTCCGCCGCCTCCTGCCCACTATACGTGCTGGGCACCGTGGCCATGCGAATGCCCGACTGGATCCCGCGAAGGGATGCCGTGCTCGCCGCGAGGGACTGGCCGGGCCGACCTCTCACGATGACCTTCACCCACCAGGCTGTCGGAGCAGACACGAGGGAAGGACTCCCGTGAAGTAACGGCTCGGCACTGTACGGCACGGCCACATCAAACCCCGTTCCGACATCGAGCCCTAAGAACCGTGACGGTACAACGCCGACGATCGTGAATGGATGCCGGCCGACCACGAGGGTCGTCCCGATCACATCTGTCCTGCCCGCAAATTTGCGCTGCCACAACCTGTGGCTGATCATGGCCACGGGGTTGTTGCGACCCTCGGCGCGGTCGTCGGCCATCGAGATAGCCCGGCCCATTTCAGCGGTCACACCCAGTATCTCGAAAAAGCCGCCACTGACGAACACGCCATCGACAAACTCGGACTCGCCGCGTGGCGACAGATCGAACCGCTCCTCCGACCAGGCGCCAACTCCGTCAAAAAGCTCCTGATGCTGCTGAATCTGTTGCCAGATCGGGAACGTCAGGAGGCCCTGTGGACTCTGGGGGGACGAAACGAACGCCAACCGATCGCGGTCGTGCACGGGCAGCGGGCGGAGCAGAAGGCTGTCGATAATCGAGAAGATCGTCGCGTTGGCGCCGATCCCGAGCGCACAGGACACGATCGCCACGAATGACAACAGCGGAGACGATCTAAGGAAATGCATCTGAGACGGATTTTAGCCCGGCAGGGTGGGAACGCCGGCCTGAGTCTGCGCTGCCGCGTCGGCGAGCGAGGCTTCGTATCGGTCCTTGATCGTCTTCAGTTCGCGGCTCGTCGCGTGCGCAGTAAAGCGGAGATCTTCGAGTTCTTTCTCCTCAGCGTCCGCCCGTTCTGATCGACGAGATCTGTCCACTGCGCTCGATGGGTGAGTACGGCAGGTCACCTTCACTTGAAAGAAACTTGAAACTCTGCGCACGAAAAGGGCCGTTTCGACCGGAGACGGCCGAAGCGACTGTGCGAATTTCCTAAGAAAACCGACGCAGCCGGACACCGCCGACGTGTCCGGTTGCGTTTCTCAGCCACGGGACCGGGGTTCGAATCCCCGTAGGGGTATACCAATATTCTTCGAGGGGCTTCGCTCCTCGAACTCCCCGACACGCGCTCTCGCTCGCGCTGGGCCGTTCGCGTGGCCCACCGGAATGAGGGTCACTACGGTCACCCCTTCTCCCTCGCCATTAAGGAACCGCAGGATCTAGTCTTAGTGACGAAGACTTACAGTACTGATTCGCTCGAACTTCTCGACTATTTGCGTGGTGAAGCGGATGGGGCTATAACCCACCCCATGTGGTTACTCTCGCACGACCTCCGGCTCGCGTGTCGCCGCTTGCGTCTTGCGCCGGGTTTCACCCTGTTTGCTGTGGCGTCGCTCGCCCTTGGCATCGGCATCACGACGGTCGTCTATTCGGGCGTGCGTACGTTGCTGTGGAGGCCGCTCGGCGTCCCGAATGCGGAGCAGTTGATGGCCGTTCGGAACGGACGCAACTGGCAGTCGGCGTCGTGGCCGGATTTCACCGATCTTCGCCAGCAGCAGACGACGTTCCGCTCGCTTGCCGCTGTCTATCCGATCACGACGGCGATCGGTGCCGGAGATGGATCGCAGACGATTCTGGCTGAGGCTGTGTCCGGGGATTACTTCGCCGTTGCCGGCGTGCGAGCGCGGCTCGGACGTTTGCTCGACGCCGTCGACGAGTCGGAAGGTGCGCGTGTCGTGGTCGTGTCCGAATCGTTCTGGGAGGTGAATCTGCACGCCGAGCCTTCCGCGATCGGGCGGACGATCAAGATCGGCGGCGAAGCATTCGAGCTCGTAGGAGTCGTTGCTGGACCTTTTCACGGACTGCAGCCGATCTTCCCGCACTCGGCGTGGCTACCCGTGACCGCCATCCCTCGCAATTCAGTGGGGTTCCGAGTGCCACGAGGGTTCTTGGAACAACGGGCGGCACCTGCCTTTGAAGTCTGGGGACGACTCCGATCTCCGCGTGATTTCGGAAACGCGAGCGCGGAAGTTGCGTTGATTGGCCGCCGGCTCGAAGCCGCGTATCCCAAGGATGAGCAGCGCGGTACTCGGCGCCAATGGCGGGTGCAGGCGGACGCCGCAACGCCGCCGGATAACGAGAGCCGGTACACGATCGTCTTTATGATCCTGACGGGGATCGCGACCGTCCTGCTGATCGCGTGCACGAATCTGGCGAATCTGGCGCTCGCCAAGGGGACCGCGCGCGCGCAGGAGACCGCCATCCGAACCGCACTGGGCGCGAGCCGGTGGCGTTTGATCCGCGAGCAACTCATCGAGGCGCTCCTCATCGTCGGAACGGGTGGTTTGCTCGGCGTGCTCGTCATGCTCCAGGCAGTGCACTACTGGGCGATTGATGTACCCATGGCGCCGGGTATCGGCATGAGGTTCCCTCAGGTCGACGTCTCCGTCTTCGTTGCGTCGTTCATCGCGATGGCCGTCGCTGTGATCATCCTCGGACTCTGGCCCGCCGTTCAGTCCAGCCAATCCGACGTTCGCTCAGGTCTCGGCGCTGGACTCGGCGCAACGACTCCGAAGTGGCGTCTACACCGGACCATCATTACGTGGCAGATCTGCGGATCCGTCGCGCTGCTTCTTGTGTCCCTGCTGACGGTCAAAGCCATCTCCGCCGCCGGCAGCAAGTTGATTTCGCGCACGACGCATGGCGATCTCGCGCTCGCACAGATCGATTTCGGATTGAACGGCAGGCAGGAAGATCAACGCGTCTTGACAGCTGCGATAGTCGACAACGTTCGTGCGTCGGGCCGAGTTCGGGACGTGGCGGCGGCGAACGGACTGCCGTTCGGCTGGCGGCTGTCATTCCCCGAACGCACGATGGTGTGGACCGAGGGCGGTTTCACTGAAGACAGCAGCCGCGGGGCGAAGCTCACGACGATTATCGCGGCCACGCCGTCGTTTCTGTCCACAGTCGGCATCCGTATCCTCAGTGGCCGCGGCATCACCAACCTCGATGATGCGGCGGCCTCGCGGATCGCGGTCATTAACGAAGCGTCCGCCCGAGACCTGTTTCGTTCTACCGACGTTCTTGGGCGCCTCGTGTACCTGAATGCGCCGCGGCAGCCTACGGAATTGCTATTCCAACCTAACGCTGTACGCGTCGCGCCGCCTCCGGCGGAGTCGGTGTCGCTGACGATTGTCGGCATCTGCAAGGACGACCAGCCGGCGTTCTCATCCGGGAAGCCGGACAGGCTTATCTTCGTTCCGTTCGCGCAGCGGTACCAGCCGCTCGCGCCGGTCACCTTCGTCGCGCGCGCCGACGAACCCTCGGTCGGCGTCGCTGGTTTGCGGATGGGCATCCAACGAGTCGATCCCGATCTGGCCGTTAGCATCGCGGGAACGGGCGCGGTGCTGCTGGATGGTCCGCTCGTCCTCGTCAGGATCATCGTGGCGATGACGGCTGCGCTGGGTACGCTCGCGCTGGTCTTGTCGATGGCCGGGCTGTTTGGCGTGCTGTCGCATCTGGTAAACAAGCGCACGCGCGAAATCGGGATTCGCCTAGCGATAGGTGCCGAGCGCAGCGACATCTTCCGCCTCGTGCTGCGTGATGGTCTCCGGCCAGTCACCGAGGGCTTGGCGATCGGGTTGGGAATCGGCGTCGCGGCGCGGATTGCTGTAAAGGCGTGGGTGGTAACGGACGTCGCGGCGGTCGATCCATTGCCGCTACTGTTGCTGCCGGTGCCATTCGCGATTGCGGCGTTCCTAGCGTCGTATGTCCCTGCTGCGCGAGCGGCGCGCGTGGATCCCAACGTCGCGCTCCGCGATCTGTAACGCCCCGCGATCTGCGGAAGCCGAAGCCGACGGCCAAGGCCTCTGCTCACAGGCCTGCGGAAAGTGACAAAGCCAGATGCGGATACCCGATGTCAGAGCACTTGAAAGAAACTTGAAACTTTGCGCACGAAAAGGGGCGGTTTCGACCGGAGATGTCCGAAGCGACTGTGCGAATTTCCTAAGAAAACCGACGCAACCGGACACCGCCGACGTGTCCGGCTGCGTTTCTCAGCCACGGGACCGGGGTTCGAATCCCCGTAGCGGTAAATCCTTTTCCCGAGGGGCTTCGCCCCTCGGACTCCCCGACAGTCTCACTCGCTCGCGCAGGAGCGCTCGCTCCGTTCGCCTGGCTCGCGCGCTGCGCGCGCTCGCAATTCTCGCGGGGGTAACCTCTACGCGCCTGAAATGTGAGCGAGCTGCAGTTGGCAAGCCGCGCGAATGTTGTCACCGCGCAGTGACTTGGAATGTGGCCGTGGTGTCCGCCCGACGTCCTTCCGCGTCTGTCGCCCAGACGGCGAACGTCTTCTCGCCAGGTGACATGTCAGGGGGAATGTGAAGGTCCAGATCGAAAATCCAACCTCCGCATGCGGGGCACTCGACGATTCCTGACTGCGCGAGTCCGCCGAACATCCGCAAGTCCGCAAAGGCATGCAGGTCTGCGCTCGGTGGCGAGGCACCCTCCACGACCTCGACAACGCACGCGAGGGGGACATAATCCCCGGGGTGAAACGGTCCGAAGCACCTGGTCGATACCGTGATCGAAGTGGGGACGGAGACCGTGGTTGTTGGAGCGGGAGTAGGACCCGCCAGTGGCGCGGCGGCGCCGCGGCACGAGACGGATGCCGCCAGCAGGGGGATGGCCCAGCAGCTTTTCCTCATCAGTGGCAACTGGAATTGTACGTCCTGCTGGACGTCAGCGTAGACTGACTACTGCCAGCCTGCTGAAACTGCGCGGAGGCCTCAGCCGCGCGTCATTCCTCGTCCACCGCGTGGTGTTGCCGACTCGCCGTCTGTTTCGCCTTCGCGGTGGTCGGCGCCGGCGCGCAGCAGCAGCGTCCCACGTTCAGGACCGGCGCGAACTTCATCCGCGTGGACGTGTATCCGACGCGCGGTGGCCAGCCGGTGGACGATCTCCGCGCCGAAGACTTCGAGGTGCGCGAGGACGGCGTGCCGCAGAGGATCGCGTCGTTCGAGCACGTCGTGCTTCGGGCAGCCGATCCCCGGGGGCGAGCGCCGCGATCCCAACACGACCAGCGAAGCGGCACAACTCGCGAGCGAGCCGCGCAATCGCATATTCATACTGTTCCTCGATGTGCCCCATGTGAGCGTCGAGGCTTCGCGCGATACCGCCGCGCCGCTGCTGCGGCTGCTGGACAGGCTGCTGGCGCCCGACGATCTGCTTGGGGTGATGATGCCGGGCATGCATCCTGGCGAGGTAGTGCTCGCGAGAAAGACCAAGGCGCTCGAGGGACTCCTTCGGGGCGCTCCCTGGGGACAGCGCTCGAGCATCGCGCCGAGCAGTCTCGAACAGACCTACGGCCGTTGCTACGGCACGCTCAATCCCGAGCGTGTGCAGGAGATGGTCGGTCGGGCCCAGGAACGTTCGACGCTCGAATCGCTCAGGAATCTCGTGGACTACCTGCGCGTCGTCAAGGAAGAACGAAAAGCGATTCTCACGGTCAGCGAAGGATGGCAGCTCTACCGCCCTGCAGATCTCTCTCGCCGGCATCGAGGGGACCGACAAACGGGAGCCGGCGCCGGAACCTCCACCGATCACTGTCGGTCGCGGCGGCACGATCACGACGAGGGACACGCGTTCCTCTGAGCCCGCACTCCGGGCGCGCCCGCGACCCCGACCAAAACGGCTTCGGGCATGACCATGACTACCGTTCGGGGAAGGGCACCCTCCGAGGGCATCGACGCGCTCCAGCGGCGACAGGATGTCCTTCGTCAACTGGCTGCCGAGACCGACGGGATCTCGGTGATGAACACGGACATCGATCGCGGCCTCAAACGCATCTCCGACGACAGCGGGTCCTACTATCTGCTCGGTTACGCGTCGACCAATACGAAGCTCGATGGCAAGTTCCGCTCCGTGAAGGTCCGCGTCACGCGTCCGGGCATCGAGGTCCGCGCGCGGCGCGGGTACCGCGCGGCAACCGAGGCCGAAATGAATGCCGCCGCAGCCTCCGTCCTAACCCCGCCCTTACTGCCGGTGTCAGCCGCTATCGCGAGGCTCAATGACGTTCGCGCCGACGCCAACCTCTATCTCGCCGCGGTTCCCGGGCCTGCCCGGGCCGGAGCGGGCGGCACCCTCTGGGTGGCGCTGGAGCTGCAGCGGACGACCGACCACGCCGCGGCAGCCGACAGGACTGCGACCATCGAGGTCATCGGCGAGGGGATTTACGACGGCGCAGACGACCCTGGCTGCCGAGAGTCGAGGATTCGTTGCGCCGGTGACGCTCCCGTCCGACGTCCACCCCGGGACGGTCACAGTAAGGGTGCAGCTCGAGGGGAGCGCACCCACGGAGCGCGAGAGCATTCGGATCGACTTGGCAACTGCGAGCAGCCAGCCGCTCCTGTTTCGCCGCGGTCCGACGACGGGAAATCGTCTGCAGCCGGCGGCATCGATGCGGTTCACACGCAATGAGCGGCTGCGCCTCGAGATTCCCGCGACCGCAGACGCGAGGATCGGTGCAGCCCGCCTCCTCGATATGAGAGGGCAGCCGCTGCAGATACCGCTGGGCAGCGGCGAACGCATCGACGAGCAGACCGGACAGCGCTGGCTGACCGGGGACCTGACGCTGGCGCCGCTCGGGATCGGTGACTACGGCATCGAGGTGACGATTGTCCGGCCAGGCGGCGAACAGCGCGTCACGACGGCCTTCAGAATCGCTCGCTGATCAACCCCGAAGAGCGTCGCCTGAAAGCTCTCGGCAGGAACCGTCCTACAGGGCCAGGAGGTTTCTGATGCGAAGAGTTCTGACGTCTCGGGTGTCGATGCTGGCTGGCGTCGTGGGTGTGCTCGGCTTGATCGTCTCGGTTGGCGCTTCGAAGGTCAGAGCCGCGGGCGGTGTGGAATATACGTGGACGCTCGCGGCCCTGGGGCAGGACGGCTGGATCGGCGGCCCGCTCTTCGAGGACGGAACCGTCGGCGGCGGGGGAGCATTCTCGGACAACAACGGCCAGCTGCGCGCGCATTTCGATCCGACGGTCTGGACCGAGGACGCAAGCGGAGACGTCACCGTGTGTTTCGACATCACGATTACCAAGGGACCCGCCGACGCGCTCCCGCCGTCGCTCTGCATCGGGCCCTCGGAGGTCACCGGGACGCCGATTCACCTCCAACTGCTCGGCGAGGACCACATCTTCCGAATCACCAAGGTCCACTGAGGCGGGGCCTGTCACTCGCTTCGCAACGCGATGCTGGGGTCGACCATGGCGGCCCGCCGGGCCGGGATGTAGCTCGCGGCGCCGCCGACGATCAGCAGTACGAACGCCGAAACCGCGAAGCTCACGGGATCCGCCGGTCCGACGCCGATGAGCATGGTGCCGAGGCCGGCGGCGCCCGCAAGTGCCACGCCTACGCCGAGAACGAGTCCGATCCCCGTCAGCAGCAATCCGTCCTGCATGACGAGCGCAATCACCGATCGGCTCGACGCGCCCAGCGCCATGCGCAGCCCGATCTCGCGCCGGCGCTGGGTGGCGGCGAACGCGATGACGCCGTAGAGGGCCATCACCGCCAGCGCCAGCTCGAGGGCGCCGGTCCCGATCGCGCCGGCGGCGCCGAGCCGTTGCGGCAGCGTCACGCGATCGACGTACTCGGCCATCGTCTCCGGCAGCGTCAGCCCGGCGGAGCGGTTGATCTCGTGAAGCGTCTTCTGCACGGCCGGGGCGATGGCGCTTGCCGCGAACGCCGTCCGCACGTGGAGCGTCATCCTCGGACGGGTCTGCTGCGCGGCGCAGAAGTACACCATTGGGATCGGATCCTCGGCGAACGATCGGTGCCGCAGGTCGCCCACGACGCCCACGACATGGAACAGCTTCTTGGTGTTCTCTGCAGTGAAGACCTTCCCCACGGCGTCGCCGTGCCACGCCCGCTGCGCCATCGTCTCGTTCACCACGGCCACGAGCGGTGCCGACGGCCGATCGACGGCGCTGAATTCACGCCCCTGCGTCACTGGAATGTCGAGCAGCGCGAAATATCCGGCTCCGACCTCGTTGATGTCCGGCGAAGTCGTGAACGACGATGAGCCCGCGCCGATCCGGATCGTCCGCTGGCTGTTGGTCCCGTCCATCGGCACGAGCCCGGCCAGGGCCACACGTTCGACGCCCGGCAGGGATGCGACCGAGCGGACGGCCTCCTCGTAGTAATGCCCGTGCGCGCCCTGGCGATCGGGAATCGTAGAGAGATTGACGCCGATGTTCATGACGCCATCCCGTCGGAATCCGGGATCGGTCGTGCGGCCGGCGCGGGAGCTGCGAATCATGAGCGCGGCGCCGACCAGGAGCGCCAGCGACAGCGCGACCTGGATCACGACGAGACCCGACCGAAGCCCGAAGCGAAGGCCGCGAACCCGGACGCCGCCAAACGTGCCCTTCAACTCGGCGTTGACATCCGGCCGCGTCGTCTGGAGCGCCGGCGCCAAGCCGAAGAACGCGACGGTGGCCAGGGAGATCACGATGGCGAAGAGCAGGACGCGATAGTCGATCGTCAGGTTGAAGGCGGGCAGTTCGTCGGGCCTGAAGCGGAGAAACAGCACCGCCACCGCCTGGGCGAGGAGAAGTCCCAGCGCGCCGCCGGCCGCGGCCAGCAGCGCGCACTCGGTCAGCAACTGGCGGACGATCCGTCCTCGTGACGCGCCCATCGCGAGCCGGACGGCGATCTCCTTCCTTCGGGTCGTCGCCCGCGCCAGCAGCACCGTAGCCACGTTGACGCACGCGATCGCGAGCAGTCCCGCGACGGCGGCCATCACGCCCGAGAACATCAGCATGACGAAGCCCGGTCCCTCGCCGGCGAAGCGCGCCGCAGTTTCGTACAGCGCGGTGACGTTCCGGGCGCGTCCCGCGCCATCGCTCCAGACGGTCGGATCCTGGCGATGGAGGTTCGCAGCCAGCACGCGGAGGGCCGCGTTCGCGGCCGACAGGCTCACACCGGCCCGCAGCCGGCCAAGGATCGTGAAACGTCGCTGCTGCCGGTCGTGCAGCAGGTCCGAGTCCGCTGACAACATCTCGTGCACCGCCGCGGGTGCGAAGAAATCCGCGACATGCTCGAACTTCGTGCCGACGAAACGCGGCGGGCCGACGCCGATGACGGTGAACCGTCGGCCGTTCAATTCGACGACGCGCCCGACGATCCCGGGATCGGCGCCGAAGCGGCGGCCCCACGCGTCCTGACTGATGACGACGACGGGGTCCGCGCCCGGCCTGCTGTCCGCGGCGCCAAAGAAGCGGCCGCGCGACGGCTGAAGTCCGAGGACCTCGAAATAATTGGGGGAGGTGAGCACGCCGCTCACGACGTCGGACCGCTCCGGGCCGCTCAGCGTCGCCTCCGTCGGGGTTGCCGCAAGGAGGCCGCTGAATACGGAGAGCGCTTTGAAGTCCTCGTAATCGGGGTAAGACGACGCGCCGTATAGCTTCCCGCCGGAGTCGCTGGTAAAGACCTGAATCAGTTGTTCCGACTTCGCGGCATGCACGGGGCGGAAGACCAGGGTGTTCACAAAACTGAAGGCGACTGTCGATGCGCCGATGCCGACGGCGAGCGACACGATGGCGACCGCGCTGAATCCGGGAGCCTTGCCAATCAGCCGAAGGCCGTAGCGGACGTCCTGGATCAGGGAAGACATCACGCTCTCTGTTACGGTCTGCGGTCCCGCAGGTTAACTACTGCTTCAGCGTGACCATGGGATCGACGCGCATCGCCCGGCGCGCGGGCCACCACGAGGACAGCAGCGTCACGGCGCCAAGCAGGGCAGCCGCTGCGCTGAGCACGAGCCCGTCGAAGGCGCGCACGCCGAGGAAGACCGACGAGAGAAACGCGGTGAGTGCCCCCGCGAGCAAGAGTCCCACGGCGACGCCAGTGGATGCGAGGGTCAAGCCGCGACCCAGCATCAGACGCTGGACGGCGTGCGGGGAGGATCCCAGGGCCATCCGGATCGCGATCTCCCGACTGCGCGCGCTCACCATGAGCGACATGACTCCGTACACGCCGAGTCCGGCCAGGAGCACGGCGGTGGCACCCAGAACGCCGATGGCCAGGCCCTGCAGGCGTCGGTCGCGCGCGTACCACTCGTAGGCCGCCTTCATGGTGTTCGTGCCGATCGCCAGCGAGCGATCGATAGCCTGAACGGCATCGCGGGCCCGCGGCGCAAGCACCGCGAAGTCTGACGCAGCGCGGACCACCAGGGACACTTCGCGCGCGGGCGCCAGCGGGAGGTACATCTGATTCTCCGGCGCGGCCGGGAGTTGGCGTTGGCTGACGTCACCGACAACGCCGACGATCGTGCGCCATCCCTCGGTATCCCCAATTCCCGCCACGCGGAGCCTCGTGCCGATCGGATCGCGATCTGGCCAGTAGCGCCTGGCCATCGTCTCGTTGATGAGGACGGCGCGGTCGCGCAGATCGCGCGCTTCCGCCGTCGTGAAGGCGCGACCGCGGTGGACAGGGATACCCATCGCGGCGATGTAGCCGGCGTCGACGAACCGAACCGAGGCAAATGATGGCCGCGCCGTCGACGCGGTCTCCTCGAGAGCGAACGAGGTGTACGGCACGTCACGATCGATCAGAGGGAGATGGCTGACTGCCGTCACCGACGCGACGCCCGGCAGCGATCGCAGGCGGTTGGTTGCGGCATCAACGAACGCGAAGCGCTGTTCGGGATGCGCGTAGGCGGATCCCACGAGAGCGACCCTCACCGCCATGATGCCGCCTCGATCGAAGCCGGGATCGGTGTCGTCGAAGCGCATTGAGCTCATCACGATCGATGCCGCACCGGAGACAAGCGCGATCGACACCGCCAGTTGTCCGGCGACCAGAAGGCCGCGGACTCGACGCGGCCCGGGCGCCGCGCCGGACGTTCCGCTGTCACCCTGGAGAACGCCGCGAAGGTCGACCCGCGTGCCGCCGACTGCGGGCGCGAGCCCGAACACGAGGGCAGTGATGGCTGACGCGGCCACCGCAAATGCCACGACCCGGCCGTCGACCGCAAAGGTGATCCAGTCCGCACCCTGCGGTTTTCCCAACGTGGTCGAGAGGAGATCGACGCCCCACTGCGCGAAGATCAGCCCGATCGTCCCGCCGGCGACAGCGAGCATCGCACTCTCGGTCATGAGCTGCCGCACGAGCCGGAGGCGGCCCGCCCCGATGGCCGCGCGAAGCGCCATTTCGTACTTCCGTGAGTGGATATGCGCCGCCAGCAGCCCTGCAAGGTTCGCGCAGGCGACGAGCAGCACGAGCCCTGCCGCGGCCAGCACGAACAGAGCCATATCGCGCTGCTTGGTACCGATCATCAGGCGGCGCAACGGGATTGTCGTGGGAGCGTCGGTAGAGATCGTCGACAGCGTCACGTCGGCCCGCGCGACCGATACTCCCGGTCCGAGGCGTGCGACGACGTCCACGGGCCGAGTTCCCGACGTCCTGTCGAGCGGCATCCAGACCCGCGAGTTATGAGGAAAGCCGAAGCCGCGGCCGGCGACGCCGACAACGACGTAGGCATCTCCGTCCAACGTGATCGTCGTGCCGATGACGTCGGGGTTCGATCCCAGCCCCCGGACCCACAGGTCGTCGCCGATGACGATAACGCGCGTGCCCGCATCGGCCGCCGTAAGCGGTCGACCCCGCTGCAGCGAGACACCGAGCAGCGAGAACACGTCCCCCGAGACTTCCGCGGCCTGAACCCGCTCGGCCACGCCGGCCCCCGCCACCGTCACGGTGCGCGTCCCGTACGCAGCAGAACTCGAAAAGACCCCTCGTGTTTGCTCCAGGGCCGCGAACGTGTCCAGCGACAACTGCGACCTGCCGGATCCGCTGCGGTCAAGGAGACGCAACCCGACGAGACGGTCCGGCTCGGCAAAGGGGATCGGCTTGAACGCGACCGCATTCAGGACGGCGAAGCACGTGGTCGTGGCGCCGATGCCGAGCGCGAGCGTGACGACCACAATGATCGCGAATCCGGTGTGGCCGGCCAGTTGTCGTACGGCGACACGAAACTCGTGCAGAAAGCTGCCCATGCGCTGCGCTGGCTGAGCAACCAGTGTGCCATGGAACGCCGCTGATTCTCCCGTGACCGAGGGAACGCGGCGCGTTCCTCGATGGCCGATCTCGGGAAAGGGTGTTCGAGTCCGCACAGGTGCGTCGGTCGGTCTAAACTGCCCGATATGCGTCATCTTCTTCTCTGTGTTCTGCTCCTGCTCGTCATCGCCGCGCAGCCGTCTCCACTCGAGCCGAGCGTTCGTATCGGGCTCACCCAGAACATCGCGTCGGTGACCATCAAGTCGGCCGCGGCGTTCACGGTGGAGCAGCACGCGACTCGCGCGGCGACGTTCACCCTCGCCCTGGCGCTCGATCCGGCGGCGGCGGGGACGCTGAAAACGGCAGATCTGCAGTACAGAATGACCGTGGAGCTCGACGGCGGCGCGCTCGTCGTGATGCCGCTCGCGGCGCATGTGCGCATCGAGCCGGCCAGCGCCCCTTTCGAGATTGAGGGGCGTGCGTACCGCGGCGCGCTGGAGATCTTCGCCAACGCTCGCCGGACTCTGACCGTGGTCAACGAGCTCCCGCTCGAGGAGTATCTGCGCGGCGTGGTCCCGAACGAGCTCAATCCGACGACGTTCGGGGAGCTCGAGGCGCTCAAAGCGCAGGCGGTCGCCGCGCGGACCTACATCCAGCGAAACCTCGGTCAGTACAAGAAGGAAGGGTATGACGTCTGCGCGACCGACGCGTGCCAGGTGTATCTGGGCGCGCTCACCGAAGACGCACTCGCCACACAGGCGATCGTGGACACGCGCGGCATCGTCGCCACGTACGACGGCAAGCCGATCAACGCGCTCTACAGCTCGACGTGCGGCGGCCGGACGGAGGACGCGGAGAACATCTTCGGCGAGAAGGTCCCGTATCTGGTGTCGACGAGCTGCGAATACAAGCATCCGAAACCCATGCCGTTCGCGACGACGAGATCGATCGCCGATTGGAAAGCGGGCGTTCTCGCAGCCACGAAGGTGTCGACCTTCGGCGACGCCGCGCGCTTCATGGGACTGCCGGATCGCGGCGAACCGTCGTCGATGGATCCCGCCGCCCTCGCCCCGTTCATCCGCCAGACGTTCTTCCCGACGGTACTGACGCAATCGGACCTCTCATTCGTGAGCGATCAGGGGATCCTGCCGCCGGCGGGATCGCTGCCGGTCGAAGAGCTGCTGTTCCGGCTGATTGAAAAGAAGAGCGCGTTCGAATGGCAGCAGGGTGTGCTCGTCTCCTGGGACGGGCAGAAGATGCGGCTCGTGGTCGGCGGACAGCCGAAGGAGTTCTCGTTGAGCCCGGACGCGCTCGTCTATCAGCGTATCGCCGACGAGCGGCTCGCGATGCGGGAGGGATCGTGGATTGGCGGCGAGCTCGTCGACTTCCGCGCCGAAGGCGGCGTGATCCCCATGCTCGTGTACAGGATCAACTTCGCCAACCCGGCGGCCGATCGCTACTCGCGCCTCGCGATCTGGCAAGTGCACAAGACGAAGACGGACCTGGACGGCGCGTTCAAGCCGCTGTCGATCGGCGAGTTCACCGACATGCGCGTCCTCCAGCGCGGCGCGTCCGAACGGGCCGTGAGCACCGAAATCGTCGGCACGACGGGGCGCGCGACCGTGCCGGCGCTGCGGCTGCGGACGCTGCTCGGGCTCCGGGACAGCCTCTTCTCCTTCGACATCGAGCGCAACGCCGCCGGCGCCGTCATCGGCGCGACCTTCTTCGGCCGCGGCTGGGGGCACGGCGTCGGCATGTGCCAGGTCGGCGCGTACGGGATGGCCCGCGACGGCGCGACGTACGACGAGATTCTGAAGAAATACTACAAGGGCATCGAACTGACGAGACTGTACTGACTACGGCGTCACCACATTCGTCACAGGCCAGCGGACGCGCGAGATCGGCGTCCGCCTCGCCGTCGGCGCCAGCCAGGCCTACGTGATGCGCCTGCTGCTGTGGGACGGCCTCCGTCCCGTCGCGATCGGGCTCACGGCAGGCGCGGGCATCGCGCTCCTCACCAGCCGCTTGCTCGCCTGCATCCTCTTTGGTGTGGGCACGCGCGATCCTCTGGCCTTCTCGATCGCGAGCGGCGTCCTGCTGGCGTCTGCCGCCGCCGCAGTTTTCATTCCCGCCAGGCGCGCCGCAAGAATGGACCCGGCGTTCGTGCCCCCTCATTCTTGTCGCAGGGCTTCCATCGGATCCACGCGTGACGCCCGCCACGCGGGGACGTAACAGGCGATCAGCGATGCCGTCGCGAGCACGGCGACGACGCCGGCGTAGGTGGACGGATCGGTAGGCGTGACGCCGAAGAGCAGGCTGCGCAGCGCGCGGCCGGAGATGAGGCTCAGCGCGAATCCGATGCCGAGGCCGACCAGTGTCAGGCGAAGTCCTTCGCCGATCACCGATCCGAGAATCTGGCGTGCGGACGCGCCGAGCGCGATGCGGGTCCCGAACTCCCGCGTGCGGCGTTTCATCGTGAACGCGAGCACGGCATATTGCCCGAGTGCCGCGATCAGCAGCGACGCCGCGGCGAACAGCGTCACCAGCGTCGTCAGAAGGCGCGCCACGGATGTGATTCCTTCGAGCTCGGTTTCCATCGTACGCATGTAAACGATCGGCGCGCGGGAGTCCACTTCGACGAGCGCGCGGCCGACCTCCGGCGCGATTGGATCGAGCGCGCCGGCGTACCTGACGTAGAACGTCGTGTTGCCCGGCGTGCGCGGGTCCGGGCGCATGGGCACGAACAGGAAGTACGTACGCTCCTCGCGCCGAAAGCCGCTGAAGAACGCGTTGGGCGCGACGCCGACCACTTCGACCGGCTGGCGATCCGGACCGATGAGCACCGAGCGGCCGACCGCCGTCCCGCGCGGCCACAGTGTGGCGGCGAGGTTCTCGTTGATCACGGCCGCGGTCGTGGTTCGCGTGCCGTCTTCGCGGGTCAACTCGCGTCCGTGGCGTGGCGCCACGCCGAGGACGCGCAGGTAGTCCGGTCCCACGCTGTTCCGCTCCGCGGCGATCGGCTGCGCGGCGCCGGCGATGCGAACCTCTTCGGTCGCCCAGAATTCCTTCGGCGGCACCCTCGCATAACTGACGCCATCCACTCCAGTCACGGTCATCAGACGCTCCCGCATGCGATCGATCAGCGTCGCGCGCAGTCCTTCAGGCACACCTTGGGAGTCGATGGTCACCAGCAACAGGCCCGCTTTGTGGAATCCCAGATCGACTGCGTCCACGAGCGACAGCGATCGATACGCGAGGCCCGCGCCAGCGAGCAGCAGCACGGCAAAGGCGAGCTGCAGCACGACGAGTCCGCTGGCGAGACGTGAGCGTCCCTGGACCACTCCCTGCTCGCCAGCCTTGAGGAACGGCAGCAGATCCTGACGCCACGTGCGGACGGCGGGAGCGGCGGTAAACGCGACGGTGCCCGCGGCCGCCAGCGCCATCGCATATGCGATCACCTTCCAGTCGGGCGTGAAATCGAGCGCAAACGGGACGCCTGTCTCGCCGGCGGGCGCGATCAGGCGCGCGAGCGCTTTCGACAGGGACCATGCGAGGAGGCAGGCCCCGCCCCATGCGGCCGTGGCAATCGCGATGCCTTCGGCGAGCACGAGTCTGACGACCCTGAGTCGAGACGCGCCAAACGATTGCCGCACGGCCATTTCCCGCTGCCGCGCGACGGCGCGCGCGAGCATCAGGTTCGCGACGTTCGCGCAGACGATGAGCAGCGTGAGGGCCGTGACGATCGAGAAGATCGCGAGGAACTGCGGGCCGCGCTGCGCGATCGGACTGTCGCCGGCGGCCGTCACGGAGTACGGGAAGAGCGCGATCGTCTTCCCCTTGTTCGCGTCCGGATACGACGCCCGCAGCCGCGCCGCAATCGTGGTCAGTTCGGATCGCGCCTGGGCCAGCGACGAGTCCGGCGCGAGGCGTCCGAGCATCGCGACAGGCCCGCCGGCGCGTTCCTCCAGGCCGCGCGCCTGACCGCGCACTCGCGCGTAGGCGACAAGGGGCACCCATACGTCGGACCGCTCGCCGAGCCACACGCCCTGGAACGCCGGCGCCGCGACGCCGACGATCGTGGCCGGATAACCGTTCAGCACCACGATCTGGCCGACCGCGTCGTCCGCGCGCTGAAAGCGTTCGAGCCACACGCGGTCGCTGATCACCGCGGTCAGCGCCGAGCCGCGTGCTTCGTCTTCAGTGAACGCGCGGCCGCGCGCGAGCGGCACGCGCAGCGTATCGAAGTAGTTCGGCGTCACCAGGCAGCCGTGCACGGCGTAGCTGCCGTCGCGGTGGGTGAGCGTGAAGCGCTCGAATTCGAACGCAAGGAGGGGACGTACGGTGCGCGCCTCCGCGGCGACGTCGAGGTAATTCGCGTAGCTGTCCACCGGGTGGACGGGCTGGCGATCGACCGACCAGCCCAGGGAGACGAGGTCGCGCGCGGCAATCGCTGGCGCGGGCTTGGTCAGCAGGCCGTGGACGCTCGAGAAGATCGTCGTGTTGCCGCCGATCACCAGCGCGATCAGCGCGATTGCAGTGAGGCTGACGCCCGGCGATCGCGCCAGGATCTGAAAGCCCGACCGGACGTCGGCGATCGCCTGCTCGAGGACCGTCCACGTCCACAGGCGGCCATCAATCGGGCGCCGCCGGAAGAGGGAGCGCATGTGGGTCCAGGTTCTACACGCAGTGGCGGTTCGGTGTCCACTGTCGGCGGATTCACGGCAACCTTCCCGGGTCCACTGCCGTCCAATCTCCGAGTGGATATCCTCCACATCGTGGAATAGGATGCCCGTCCATGGAGATGACCCTCGGCGAATTCGAGCAGCTCGTTCTGATTGCCGTCGTCCGGCTGGGAGACGACGCCTACGGCGCGACGGTCCGGCGCGAAATCGAGGCGCGCGCGCGCCGGCGGCTGTCGATCAGCGCGGTGTACACGACGCTCGATCGACTCGAGCGGAAGGGACTCGTCCGCTCCCGGATCGGAAACCCCACGCCGCAACGCGGCGGTCGACGACGCAAGTATTTCGCGCTGCAACCGCTTGGCGCGCGCGCGCTGCGCTCGGCCTACACCGCCTTCGACGCGATGACCGCCGGCCTCGAGCGGCGGCTCAGGACGCTGTAGGAGACCGCCTGTGATCATGCGCCTCGCCGAACGCTTTGCGCTCGCCGTCATCCACGCGGCGGCGCCGCGCGATGACCGCGAGTGGATCGTCGGCGATGTCCTCGAGGACTACGATCGCGTCCGATCGCGCGATGGCGCCGCCGCCGCGCGCCGAAAGCTGCTCGACGAGGCGCTGCGAACGTCCGCGCATCGCGCCAGGACGACGATCCACAGGCTTCGCGATCTCAAACCGACAGGAGAAGGCGGCATGCAGGCGATTCTGAACGACGTCCAATATGCGTTGCGGTTGCTGCGTCGCTCGCCCGGCTTCGCCGCCACCGCGATGCTGACGCTCGCGCTGGCCATCGGGTCGAATACCGCCATCTTCAGCGCCGTCAAAGGCGTTCTGATCGCTCCGCTGGCCTATCCGGCCGCGGATCGCCTGGTCCGTCTGTTCGAGGAATCGCCCAAGCAGTCGCACTTTCCGATGTCGCCCGCGGACTTTCGCGACTATCGCGCCGCGCTGCAGACCTTCGACGGCCTCGCGGCCTACATGCGCGCGGATCTCCAGATCGGGGATATCAGCCGGCCCGAGCAGTTGCGGGGCATGCAGGTTTCGTCCGGCTTCTTCAAGGTACTCGGCTACCCGCCGCTGTACGGACGCGACTTCGAGGCGAACGACGAGATCGAGGGCAACGACAGCGTGGCGATCCTGAGCTATTCGCTCTGGATGCGGCGCTTCAACGGCGATCCAGGCGTCGTCGGAGGCACGGCCGCCTTCTCCGGGCGTACCTTCCGCATCGTCGGAGTTCTGTCGGAGGGCGTCCGTCACGTTGGGAGCAGCTACCGGTCCTACGGGCACGACGAAACCGTGGATGTCTGGTCGGTGCTCGTCGTGCCGCGGGAGGAGAGTCCGCGGCATCGCTTCTCGCACTATTACAACGTCGTCGGACGGATGAAACCCGGTGTGACGTGGTCCGCGATGGAGGAGGATCTGCGGCGGACGCGCGTCAGCGTGGCACGGCGATACCCGACGGCGAACAGTCCGTGGACGCCGCGCGCGGTACCGCTGAAGGATGAAATCGTCGGCACGGCGCAGTCGACGATTGTGGCGCTGGCCGCCGCGGCCGCGGTGGTGCTCCTGCTTGCGTGCGTGAACGTCGCCGGCCTGCTGCTTGGCCGGGCCACCGGACGTTCGCGCGAGATCGGCGTTCGGGCCGCGCTTGGGGCGACGCGGCAGCGCCTCGCGCGGCAGTTGCTGATTGAGAGTCTTGTACTCGCCACGGCCGGCGGAGCGACCGGCATCGCGCTCGCGTACGCAGCGACGGCTGCGCTCGCGCGGTTTGGTCCGGCCGACATTCCTCGGCTGGAGATGATCGCGGTCGATCGAAACGTGCTCTTCTACGCGGTCGCGGCCACATTCACATCCGCTCTGCTCTTCGGGCTCGCCCCCGCGCTGCGGCTCGCCCGCACGCGCGTGGGCGAGACGCTGAAGGAAGGGGCGCGCTCGATCGCGGGCCCGTCGCATCATCGGATGCGGCGTGGACTCGCGGCGGTCGAGATTGCGCTGGCGTTCGTCCTTGTCGTCGCCAGCGGCCTGTTGCTGCGCAGCTTCGTCTCGATGATCGACATGAACCCGGGATTCGTGCCGACGGGCGCGATCACGGCATCGATCGAGCTCCCCACCGCGCGTTACACGCTTACGGCGGCGGCCGACTTCTACGCCCGCGCCGCCGAACGGGTCCGCGCGCTCCCCGGCGTCCAGGAAGCGGCATTCACGTCGGATTTGCCGTGGACCGGCTACGACGAGAACACGGGATTCTCGATCGCCGGGCGCAGCTTTCCGGACGGCGGCGACCCGGAAGCCCGGTACCATTTCGTCGGTCCAGGCTATGCGCGAGCAACGGGAACGCCGCTGGTGGCCGGGCGCATGCTGTCGACGTCCGACATCGCGAACGCGCCGATGGTGGTCATCATGAACGAGAGCGCCGCGCGCAAGTACTGGACGACGCCGGAAGCGGCCGTCGGGGCACGCATTTCCTTGTGGGGCGCGAATCGAACCGTCGTAGGCGTCCTCGGCGACGTGCGCGATATGCCGTGGCACGAACGCGCCGCCGCCGCGGTTTATTTTCCTTTGGCGCAGACGTGGTATCCGCAGCCGATGCTGCTGGTGGTACGAACTGCGGTGAACCCGGCGTCGATCGTCGAGCCGATGCGGCGGGCGATCCGCGACATCGATCCACAACTCCCTCTCAGCAGCATCAAGCCGCTCGACGCGGTCGCCGGGGCGGCACTGGCGACGCGACGGCTCACCTTGTCGCTCGTCGGCCTGTTCGGCGCCACGGCGCTCGTCCTCGCCGTCGTCGGCATTTATGGCGTGATGGCGCAGGCGGTCGGACAGCGGACCCATGAATTCGGCATCCGCCAGGCGCTCGGCGCCACGCGAGCCGATATTCTGCGTCTCGTGTTCTCGAACGCTGCGACGATGACAATCGGCGGACTGCTCGCCGGGGTGGCGCTCGCATTGGCGTCGACGCAACTGCTCGCGTCGCTGTTGTACGGCGTCACGGCCTTCGATCCCGCTACTTTCGGTGCGGTTGCCGCGCTGTTGTCCACGGCGGCCGCCCTGGCCTCGTATCTGCCCGCCCGCCGCGCCACACAGATCAGCGCCGCGAGCGCGTTGAGATCTGCCGGATCCGATTATTAGAGTGGGGCGATGTCGGCCGGTTCTGGGATTAGGATTGTCCCATGTCGCCACCTGTTCGAGTCGTTTGGACCATCTGCGTCGGCTCGTTCGTTGCTCTCGCCGCGACGGGTCTCGCTCAACGCGGCCGGCCGCTGCTTGGACCATCGTCCGGCACGCCGGCTGACGCGACCGCGCGCATCGTTGCGGCCGCTCGAGGCGTTCTGGCCACGCTTGACGACGCGGGTCGGAGAAAAGTCCAGTTCCCGTTCGAGGGACCGCAGAAGACGAGGTGGTCGAACCTTCCATCCGGCGCTTTCCAGCGGGAGGGATTGCGGATAGGCGATCTGACCTCCGCCCAGCGCGCTTCCGTGATGAGCCTGCTCACGGCGGCATTGAGCCGGGATGGCTATCGGAAGGTCACGGACATCATGCGCGGCGACGAAGTGCTGCGCAGTGGCGGCCGCGGAGGCGCCGGCCGCGGAGGCGGCGGCGTCAAGTTCGGCGAGGACGAGTATTACCTCGGCTTCCTCGGAACGCCATCGGCAACGGCGCCCTGGATGCTGCAGTTTGGCGGCCACCATCTGGCGATCAATCTGACGATGGCGGGGAGTCAATCGAGCATGGCGCCGAGTCTGCCCGCCGCGCAGCCCGCGAGCTACACGTTCGAAGGCCGGACGATCCGTCCCCTGGGCAACGAGAACGACAAGGCGTTCTCGTTGATCAACGCGCTCGACAACGGTCAACGCGGCCAGGCAATCCTTGGCTACCGCGTCGCCGACCTCGTGCTCGGGCCCGGTCAGGACGGACGCACCATTCAGCCCGAAGGGATCCGCGCATCGGCGCTCTCGGCGTCGCAGCAGGCGATGCTGATCGATCTCATCCGAGAGTGGACCGGCATCATGACCGATGCATTCGCGGAACCGCGACTGGCAGAGATCCGGTCGAACCTGCCGCAGACCTGGTTCGCCTGGAGCGGCCCGACGACGAACGGCAGCGCCGCGTACTTCCGCATCCAGGGGCCGACGCTCGTCATCGAGTACGCGCCGCAGGGCAGCGTCGATCACATCCATACCATCTACCGCGATCCGACCAACGACTACGGTGCGAAGTTCGCGCGGAAGTAGTCACGCCGCCAGGCTCCTGGCTGTGACCATGGTCATCGTCGGCGGTACCGGCGTCTCGGCGCACCGGATCGACGAGTATCTTCAGGCCGCACTGCTGTCCATCGATCCGGGCCGGGTGGAAATCGAGCTCGACGTGACGCCCGGCATCGCGCTGGCCGACGCAGTCCTCGCCGACATCGATCGCAATCGCGACGGCTCGCTGTCCGCGGAGGAACAGCGGGCGTATGGGCGCCTGGTACTGAGCGCGCTGGAACTCGAGATCGATGGGACGAGAGTACCGCTGCAGCCGGGCAGCTTCAGCTTTCCCGAGGCCGGCGCGGTAAGGCGCGGGGAGGGGACCGTCCGGCTTCAGTCGTCCGCGATGCTGCCGCGCCTGTCCGACGGCGTGCATCAGTTGCGGTTCCGCAACCGCCACCACCCGGCACGCAGCGTCTATCTGGCGAACGCGCTGGCGCCCAGGAGTCATCGAATCGTGATCACGGCGCAGCGGCGCGACGCCGATCAGACCGAGCTCGTCGTCGAATACATCCTGCGTGCCGCGCCGGCGGGTTCCACCGTCGCCTGGCTGCTGGGGAGCCTTGCCGGCGTGACCGTGCTGTCGGCGCTGCTATTGCGGCGGCGAAACGGGTACCATTGAGACCCGAGCAATGACTCTTCGGAAACTGGCGGCGGGTCTCGGATTGGGCGCGCTGGCAGCGGCGATCGTCCTCACGCTCGCGGCGTCCGCCGATCTGTTCGATCGCCTGGAGCTGACGACCTACGACTGGCGCATGCGCCTGGCAGCCGACCCCCGCTCGGTCAACAGAAACATCGTCCTCGTCGAGATCAACAATCTCAGCATCCGCGAAATGTCAGCCACGTTCGGTCGCTGGCCGTGGCCGCGGCTCGCGATTTCGTTCGCGATCGACTTTCTTCATCGCGCGCCGGCCAAGGTGATCGCCGTCGACATCAGCCTGCCGGAGAATGACGCCGTCAAGGCGTACCAGTTGGATCAGGAGACCTGGAGCGGATCGCAGAGCGATCACGCCATGGCTGACTCCGTCAGGAAAGCCGGCAGCGTCGTCATGCTCGCCGACGCGGTGTATGAGGGCGTCGTGGGTGGCGCGAAGGATACGACCGCAGCGCGCTGGACGGCGCTGCCCTATCACGCCGGTCCACTCGCGGAGCCGCGCCCGGTCGTCCTCGCGCCGTATCAGGCCCTGACCGATGCCGCAGCCGCCCTTGGACACAACTTCGCGACGCCGGACGACGACGGGCAGTTGCGGCGGCTTCCGCCGTTTATCCGCAATGACGGCAAGGAGCTGCCTTCGCTCGGCGTCGCCGCGGCTCTGCGCGCGGGCGGGTACATGCCGTCGGATGTCGCCGCGGAGGGAGGCACGTTGCGAGTCGGGGATCGCCGCATTCCGCTCGTGCTCAACCGGCGTCCCGACCACGACCAGTGGACGATGCTGATCAATTATCGTGCGCCGGCGCTGGTGCCTGGCCCATCGGGCCTGGAAAGTCCGTATCCGTCCTACGAGATCAGGGAGCTGTTCGCCGCGGAGCAGGAGATTCTTCAGGGCATGAAGCCGAGGATCGATCCCGCGGTGTTCAAGGACAAGATTGTGTTCATCGGCTTCACCGCCTCGGGTCTGGTCGACGTGTTCAGCACACCCATGTCGACCTCGCAGTCCGGCACGATGCCGGGGATCCAGATGCATGCGAGCATGGCCGACAGCATTCTGGCGAACCGGTTCATCCGCCCGGTGTCGACGCGCTCGCGGATCGCGGCGGTCATCATCACTGCGACGGCCATCGGCATGCTTTCCGCGCTGCTCCCGTTCGGCGGCGCGGCCGTCGCGTCGATGGCGATTCTCGGCGGATGGACGTGGTTCACGGTCGCGGCGTTCAAACAGGGAAACTGGCTGAATCTGGCTCAACCGATCGCCGTCGGCGGACTGGCGCTCTTCTTCGGCGCCGCGTACCAGTACTTCATCGAAGGCCGCGAGAAGCGGAAAGTCTCGAAGCTGTTCGGCCGATACGTCTCACGCGACGTGTACTCGCAGTTGATGGCGAATCCGGATCAGGCGGAGCTGGGCGGCAAACGGCGTGACATGTCCGTGCTCTTTTCGGATATCCGTGGGTTCACCACCGTCACCGAGCGCGGCAATCCCGAGGAACTGGTCAGTCAATTGAACGAGTATTTCTCCCGGATGGTCGAGATCGTCTTCCAGCACAAGGGAACGGTCGACAAATTCGTCGGCGACATGGTGATGGCGCTGTTCGGGGCGCCGCTGGACGATCCGGAGCATGCGGAGCACGCTGTCGCGGCGGCCGTCCACATGGTGCGGGAGCTCGGCGGGATGAACCGCGCGTGGGCGGCCAGAGGGATGGCGCAGCTCGACGTCGGCGTCGGCGTGAACTCCGGCGACATGATCGCCGGCAACATCGGATCGTCCTCGATCATGAGCTATACCGTGATTGGCGACAACGTCAACCTGGGCTCCAGGCTGGAATCGTTGAACAAGGAGTACAAAACGCGCATTATCATCAGCGACGCGACCCGGCTTCGCCTCAAGGGGAATTACGAAATGCGCCCTCTCGGAGACGTCGTCGTCAAGGGCAAGAGCAAGGCGGTCGCCATTTACGAGATCAAGGTTGAGGCTCCCCTGGTTCAAGAGGTACAGACCACATGAAAGCAGCACGAATCGTCCTGACGGCGTTGGTCGCGGTATCGGTCGCCGTCCCGGCGCACGCGCAGCTTGGCGCGCTCGGGAAGATCAAGAAGGGGGCCGACAAGGCCGCCGACACGAAGCAGAAGCTCGACGACCTGAACATCAATGACAAGGAAGAGCGGCAGCTCGGCGAGCAGGTGAGCCTCAAGCTCCGTAGCCGGTTCGGCGTCTATCAGAATGCAGACGTCGCGAAGTACGTCAGTCTCGTGGGGGGCCTGGTCGCCGCGGCAGGCACCCGTCCGAACCTCGACTGGAAGTTCATCGTGCTCGACTCCGACGGCGTCAACGCGTATGCCGCCCCTGGGGGCATCGTCCACATCACGCGCGGACTCCTTGGACTGATGAAGAACGAGGCGCAGCTCGCCGGCGTGCTCGGACACGAGATCACGCACGTGAACGTCAAGCACACCGTACGCGCGATCGAGCGGTCGAAGGCCATCAGCATGGGCGCGGAGCAGGCCGGGAGCGGCAGCGTTCGCAACGAATTGATCGCGAGGCTCGCCGACAAGGCGTTCCAGACGCTGTTCAACGGTGAATTCAGCCGCGAAGACGAAAATGAGGCCGACCAGGTCGGCGTGCGGCTCGCCAGCAAGCTTGGATACGGGCCGCAGGGGATCGTCGACGTGCTGAAGCTGATCGACGCGCGCAACAACGGGCGCGAGGATCGGAACGGCCTCTTCGCCTCGCATCCGGCGACCAAGGATCGGATTCAAAAGCTGGAGAAGCAGATCGCCGCCGAGAAGCTGACGGGCAGCGCGACGGCTGACGCCCGCTACAAGCAGCACATCTCGTTCGACGCGAAGCCCGTCACCGAAATCGCCGTCGACACGAGCGGCGCGGCCGGGCTCGCGAGCGGCGACAAGAAAAAAGACGACGACGAGAAGAAAGCCGACGACAAGAAGGAAGAGCCGAAGAAGCGCGGCTTTGGGCTGTCCAGCATCACGGGCGGCAGCAAAGAGGCGAAGTCGAGCCAGCAGGTGGCATCGGCCGGCGCGCGGGGCGTCGGTCCCGATCGCGACGCCAAGGGCGGATCGAACCCGGCGCCGATCAACGTGAAGATTACGGCGGCGGACCTCGACGCCTTCAAGAAAGGCCTCTCCGGCTAATTGACGCAGCACCCCGAGCATCTGATCCTGGGCATCGCGGCGTTCGTCGTGATGCTCGGGACGATGAGCCTCGCCGTCAACAGGCTCGTCCGGCGCAAGCTCCGGCTGTCGCTGGTCCTCCTGGCGGCGTACCTCGCCGCCGACCTGGCGATCGCGCTGGCGCGCTTCTCGTCCGAGACGCAGATCCAGCTGGCGGCGTTCGGCAAGCTCGCGCTCGCAGCCTCGCTGATCAACGCCTTCGTGACCGTCGTGATCAATCCGCTCAGAGTCGACCGCGTGCCGGACCGGTTTCCGACGATCCTCCAGGACGCCGTCGTCATCGGCCTCGTCCTGCTGACGTCGACCTTCCTCAGCCAGCAGCTCGTCACGACGTCGGCGGTGAGCGCCGTCGTCATCGGCTTTGCGCTGCAGGATACGCTCGGCAATGCCTTCGCGGGGCTCGCGATCCAGAGCGAGAAGCCGTTCCACGTCGGGCACTGGATCAAGGTCGGCGAGTACGAAGGACGCGTGGCGGAAGTGACGTGGCGCGCGACGAAGCTGCGGACCAAGGCTGGCAACTTCGTCGTCCTGCCGAACAACATCGTCTCGAAGGAGGCCATCACCAATTACTCAGAGCCGGCGGCGCCGACGCGCCTCCAGATCGAAGTCGGCGCGTCCTATCTCGCGCCCCCGAACCAGGTCAAGGCCGCGATCATGGAAGCGATCCGGCACTCGTCACGCGTGCTCGCCGCGCCCGCGCCCGACGTCGTGCTCGTCGCGTTCGACAGCTCGGCGATCACCTACCGGGCGCGATTCTGGATCGATGACTACGAGGCCGACGAAGCTTCGCGCGATGAAGTGCGAACCGCCATCTACTACTCCTTCCAGCGGCACGGGATCGAGATCCCCTGGCCGATCCAGATCCAGTACGAGAGGGAATGGAAGGAACAGGACGCCGGCGCCAAAGTCGAGGAGGAAGGGCGGCTGCTGGCCGCCGTCGATCTGTTTGCGCCGCTCGCGCCCGAGCAGCGCCGACAGATCGCGATGTCGGCGCCCATGGCGGTCTACGGCAGCGGCGAGACGATCGTGCGCCAGGGCGAGGAAGGCCAGTCGATGTTCGTCGTCGTGTCCGGCAGCGTCAGCGTGGTGCTGGAGCCATCCCGGAACGAAGTCGCGCGCATTCAGCCGGGAGGCTACTTCGGCGAAATGTCGCTGTTGACGGGGGAGCCGCGTTCGGCGACCGTTCTCGCCGTCGGCGATGTCGCCGTCGTCGAGATCAGCGCCGATCTCTTCCGACGCCTCGGCCAGGTGCATCCGGAAGCGATCGAGAGAATCGGCATGGTTGCGATGGTGCGCCGCGCCGGGCTGGACCAGATGAAGGCCTCCAGCCTGGGCACGGCGACCGTCGCAAATGACACGCTGGTGTCGCGGATGAAGAGATTTCTTCGGCTCGGCTGAAAAGCGTTACAGCGCGGGCCGCTAGTACCGCCGCCCTTCGCGATACGCGCGGTTGTAGCCGTCTTCGAATCCGCGGCGGTAATCCACCCGATACAAGTCCTTCGGACCGTAGCGGCCGTTGTAATCGTGGTCCCCGTTGCGATACCACTTCTGGCGGTTCACGTCCGGGTAGCGGCGATGCTGGAGGTCATCGAGCCCTTTCTGGTAGCCGTCCCCCAGGCCGTTCTGGAACGCGATGGACACCACTGCGCGCCCGTAACCACGGTCGCCTTCGCGGCCGTACCCGTAGGCCCCATTTCGTCCGCGATCGTCATATCCCCGGGCGGCCAGACGGTTGAAGCCGTCGCGATAGCCCTGCGCGAAGCCCGCCCGGAACTCGTCGCGGTATCGGCCGCGATCGCCGTAGCGCGAGTTGTAGCCGTTCGTCGCGTCACGGTACTCCCGCTCCCGCTCGATATCGAGCGTGCGCCGGTCGCGGGCGGCCTGTTCGCCTCTCTGAATGCCCGCGCGGTAGCCGGCGTCGTACGCGGGACCCTGAACGTTGCTGTAGCGGTAGTCGCGTCCTTGTGGATCCCACTGCTGCGCTGCCGGATTCGCATGCGCGGACGATGACATCGCCGCCAACATGAACGCGGCTGCGGCCGAGGTCGCAAGTATTCGTGTCGTCATGGTTGATCGCTCCCACCGGTCGTAACAGCAAGATCGGGACCCTGTCGATTAGGCCTGAAAAGATCGCGATGTCCGCTGTTGAGTCGTCGGCGGGGGACAGTCGGTGACGCGAAGGGAGGACAGGAGGAACCTACTGCGTCCAGACGAGCACACGCGCGCCGTCGCTGTCGCGATGGTCGACGATGAGCGTCGGGCCGAAACGCTCGAGATCCTCGACGGTCAACCTGAGCTTCGCCAGATCGAGGTTGTTCCCGCCCACGTCGAAGCGCGTGCCGCGCATCTTCAGACGCAGCAGCCAGAACGGGATCTCTATGCGGACGACGCGCTCGTCTTTCGGATCGAAGGCCATGATGTTCAGCGTGTCGGGCCGCTGCGTGCCGTTGGGGCGGTCGACGTTGGAGTGGACGAAGTTGCCGCGATCGTCGAGCTCGATGAGCGGTTTCTGGCCGGAGAAGCGGTCGCGCATCGACTGAAAGTCGACCGTCGCCGCCGCCGTCGTCGTCGGGCGGATGTCGACGTGCGACTTGACGAACCAGAGGCCCGCCGCCGCCATGCTGATGACGCCGAGGATCCCCAGCGCGACGACCCCCACGACGATCCAGACCCACGTCTTTACCTTCGACGCCATTTTTTCTCCGGGGGAATATCGCCCTCGGGATCTTCGCTACTCACTCTATTCTCTTTGCCTCCGCCACGCAGATTGGATCGCTGCTCTTCTGGCAGGCGCTGATGGCCGCCGCCGCTTCGCGCCGCGCGGCGGCGCGATCGCCCTGTTGCAGCGCCAGACGCGCCATTTCGACGTGCGCGCGGCCCTGGACCCAGCCCGCGGCCCCGGGGGCGAGGGCAATGTGCAGGTCCTCCAGCGCGTCCTCGCGCCGCCGCAGCATCACGCGGGCCACGCCGCGCTTGTAATGCCACAGCGCGTCCTCGCCGGGGATCCGCGGACGAGCGTCGCGAGCGAGAATCGCCAGCCCCTCGGTCAGCAGCGCGTCCGCGTCCGACGGGCGGTTCGCGCGCGTCGCCGTGGCGCCGGCTTCGAGCACCACGAGCCGGTTTCGAGGATACCGCCGCCGGAGGTCCGCGAGCACGCGCATGGCGTCTTCGTACCGCTTTTCCCGGTTGTACAGCAATACGAGAGCGAACTGTGCCTCGGTTCGATTCTCGCTGGGCGCGTCCGCGGTTTCCTCGATCATCCGCAGGCCGCGTTCCTTCCCGCCCCCGAAGCCCGCGACGTAGGCCATGAGGCGGATCGGCAGCGACAGCGTCGACACGAGATAGCGGTACGTGCCGACGATCAGTCCGGCATCCTTCCGGCGCGGATCCAGCTCCAGGACGCGCTCCTGCTCCTCGTAGCTGCGGCGCGCGGCGCGGAATCCGGCCAGCAGGCGCCCCTCGACCGACGCCGTATACGACGCCTGCAGGCCGACGGCCGTGCCCAGCTCGAAGTGCGCGTCGGGGTCGCGCGGCGCGGCGGTCGCGCGGCGCTCCGCCAGATCGATCGCCTTCGTGATTTCGCGCTTGAACTCGGCGTCCAAATCCGCCGGCGGGTTCTTCACGTCGACGGTCGAAGCCGTAAAGCTGCCGAGATAGTGATCGACCGTCACGGCTCCTCGCCGAAAGAGGATGTCGAGCCATAACGTGGCGGCGAGCGCGCGATGGCTCGACGAGTCGTTGGGGTCCGCCGCGATGGCCTGCCGCAGCAGCGCTAACGACTGGTCGTAATCGAGGTTGTAGCAGAGCTCGGCCGCGCGGGCCCGCAGCTCACGCGGCGATTGCGCGCCCGCCGCGCCGCGCGCCGCGTGCAGAAGGATCACCAGGAGGAGCGCCGCCTTCAGTGGTCGACGCGGCGTCATCGGCATATGATAGCTGGGCTGCGAGAAGGCTTATGGCTCAGGGCTGAATGGCTCAGAGCGCACGGCTTATAGCTGAAGGCGTGAAGAGGACGCCGAACGGCTCACTGAGGAGAGGATCGGATGCCTAGAGGACGACCGCGGAAGAATGACGTGTTAATACGGTCCGCCGAGCTGATCGGATGGGCGCTCGGCGGAATCGAGCGGGAGATTGTCGAGACCCGAAACCGCCTCGCGACGTTGACGGCGCGGGCGGCCCAGCTCCGCAGGCGCGCCGGAACCAAGGCGGCTGCGGCCGTCTCCGACCTGAGCGCCGGCTCCGCGCCCGGCTCCCCCGGCCGTCGGCGACGCCGCCGAATGTCGCCGGAGGCGCGCAAGCGCATTTCCGAAATGATGAAGAAGCGCTGGGCGGAACGCCGGCGGACCAAGAAGTAGACGGGGAACGGTTAACCCTTCACGGTTAACTGTAGACGGCTAACTGTAAACGGCGAACTGTCAACGGCTCATCGCCTACAGTACGAACCCACGGCCAAGGCCGCGCTCCGACGCACGATCGAATGCCAGGCGCGCGGCCGCCACATCCTCCACGGCCATTCCCAGCGACTTGAAGAGCGTGATGTCTTCCGCCGAGGCGCGTCCAGGCGCGCGCCTGCCGATCACGTCGCCCAGCTCGCCCGCGATGTGCGACGCCTCGATCGCGCCTTCATGGATGGGAATGACGATGTCGCCCGCTTCCGCCAGCGCGCCGGCGGTGGAATCGACGAAGACGCGCGCGTCGCGGACGAGCGCGGTCTCCGTCTCGCGCTGATCGGGCCGGCACGCGCCGACGGCGCAGACGTGCGCGCCGGGTCGAACCCACGCGCGCGCAAGCACAGGCTCGCGCGACGCGGTCACGAGCGCAATGATGTCCGCCCCGCGCGCGGCGGTCTCCGCCGAATCCGCACCGACCATTCGCGCGCCGATCGATCCGCCCATGTCCTCGATCAGCGTCCGCACGTGCGCGGGCGTTCGGCTCCAGACTCGGATCTCCTCGATCCCGCGCACGCGGGTCATCGCCTCGACGTGGCTGCGCGCCTGCACGCCCGACCCGAAGACGGCCAGAACCCGCGCGTCCTGGCGCGCGAGATGTTTCGCCGACGCCGCGGAGGCAGCCGCCGTCCGCGCCTCGGTGATGTAGCGGCCGTCGAGGATCGCCTGCAGCGCCCCCGTCTCCGGATCGTGCAAAACGATGGTGGCCAGGTGAGAGGGAAGCCCGCGCTCCGCGTTGGAGTGGTACACGGTCACCAGCTTCGTGCCGAGCGAAGCGGGGGATTCCACGAACGCCGGCATGACGCCATAAAACGCGTGCCCGTCGCCGACGGAGACGATCGTGCGAAGGGGCTGCCGGACGCGCCCCGCGGAATACTGGTCCAGAGCGCCCTCCATGGCCGCAATCAAATCGTCCATGGAAACGACGGCCCGAATGTCCTTTTCCGAGAGCAGCAGGGGCATGGCAGCGGCACGTTAGCACACGGTGTCCCGGGGGGGTGTGCGCACCCCTGCACACCGCAATCTGTTACACTGCTTGGTCTCCCCAGATTGACGAGGGCTCGCCAATGGAGGGCCAGAGCGTCGGCAAGTATCGCGTGGGCTCGCGTCTGGGCCGCGGGGGGATGGGCTCCGTCTACAAGGCCGTGGACGAGACGCTCCATCGCGAAGTTGCGATCAAGCGCCTGCACCCCGATCTGTCGGATCCTGACGTCCTGAAGCGCTTCCGCGCCGAGGCGATGGCCCTGGCGCGCCTGAATCATCCCAACATCGCCACGCTGTACGAGCTCACCGAGCAGAACGGCGAGCTGCTGATGATCATGGAGTTCGTCCGCGGCAAGACTCTCGAGATCGTCTCCCAGCAGACCGGACCGATGCCGATCGACCGCGCGGTGAACCTGTGCGCCCAGGCTCTCGACGCGCTCGCGCACGCGCACCGCGAAGGGATCGTCCATCGCGATCTCAAGCCGGCGAACCTGATGCTGACGACGTCAGGGCTGGTGAAGGTGATGGATTTCGGCCTGGCGCGCATGGCCGGGACCGAGCATCTCACCAACAACGGCTTCATGGTCGGCACGCCGGCGTACATGTCGCCCGAACAAGTCCTCGGCGGCGAAGTCGACGGACGGGCGGATCTGTATGCCATCGGCGTCGTGCTCTACCGGCTGCTGACGACGCAGCTGCCGTTCAACGCCGAGAGCGGCATCGCGATGGTCCAGAAGCAGATCAACGACCAGCCGACGCCGGTGCGGCAGTTGCGGACGGAGCTGCCGCAGTTGTGCGAGGAGATTCTCACGCGCGCGCTGGCGAAATCGCCGCAGCAGCGCTATCAGACCGCGGATGAATTCAAGGCCGCTCTCTGCAATCTGGTCGGCGGCGCGCTCTCGTCGTCGTCGATCGCGGCGATACCGATCGTTCCCGCCGCGGAGGCGTCGGATCCGACAATAGTCCTTCGCCGGCCGCAGAGACCGGGTCTCTTCGCGGGATGGTCCGGGAAGGCTGCCGGCGTCGCCGCGGCCTGCGTGCTGCTCCTCGTCGGCATTCCGGCGACGGCGGTGATCATCTCGCGCATGCTCGCGGGAGCCGCCGCGCCGATGCCGCCCGCTCCCGCGCCGGCCGGCGCGCCTCGCGAGATGCGACCGTCGGCAGTCGCAGCCGCGATGACGCCGACGGACAGCGGACCGCGAAACCGCCCGGCCTCGCCCAAGAACCGGACGACGACAGCGCCAGCGGGGGAGGCCGAGCCGGCAGCGGCCGAGCCCGCGGCCGCCACGCCGCCCGCCGCGACCATGCCGACCGTCACTTTTACCGAGGCGAAGCTGTTCGTCGTCGAGAACGGCAAGCCGCGCGATCGCGCCGCCGCCTTGAGACTGGGGTCGGACAGCCTGCAGGTGCTCGATGGCGAGAAGCCGATCGAGAGCGCGGCCTATCGCGACGTCGTCGGCGTGTTCCTCTCGCATTCGCGGGAGCCGCGCTGGGCGAAGCCCGACGGCACGCCCGTGCCGCTCGGAAAGGTCGGCGGGAAGCTCTCGTTCCTGAGGGCGTCGCCGGATTGGATCACCGTTCAGACGAAAAGCGAGTTCATCCCCGTCCGCGTTCC
The DNA here is from genome assembly GCA_035495955.1 of Vicinamibacterales bacterium. Lineage (GTDB taxonomy): Bacteria > Acidobacteriota > Vicinamibacteria > Vicinamibacterales > 2-12-FULL-66-21 > JAICSD01. Next base: position 113,467 of record DATJFE010000067.1, read on the forward strand.
AGACGAGAACGTTTCTCGTCTCATCCGCGAGCTCGAAACGCGCACCTCGTCGAAGGTGATTCGGCTGAAGTAGCCAATCGCCCATCGGCCGATCTACCAGCCGGCTGCCATCCCGTCCTTGCGCGGATCCGATCCGGCCATCAGCACGTGCGTCTTCGGGTCGATCATGATGCCCTGGAATCCGCCCCAGACCCCTTTGCCTGCGATCAGGTGGTGGCCGCGCGACGCGAGGCCGGCCCGGGCCTCGGCGGAGAATGCTGATTCGAGCGCGAGCCCGTCTCTGGTGTGCCGAAAGCGCGGCGCCTCGCCCGCGTCCTGGATGTTCATCCCGAAGTCGATCAGGTTCGCGAGCACCTGCGCATGTCCCTGCGCCTGCATGTCGCCGCCCATCACGCCGAACGAGACCCAGGGCGCGCCGTCCTTCATCACCATCGCCGGAACGAGCGTATGGAACGGACGTTTGCCGGGCGCGAGCTGATTGGGATGCCCGGGCGTCAGCGAGAACAGGCTGCCGCGATCGTGCAGCACGATTCCGGTGTCGCCCGCGACGATGCCGGAGCCGAAGGTTTCGTAGAGCGACTGGATGAGAGAGACCGCGTTGCCCTCGGCATCGGCAGCCGTCAGGTAGACGGTGTCGCCCATCGCCATCGGGTGATCGCCGCCATCGGGCGTCGAACGCCCGTCGAGGCCGAGGGCCTTGTACGACGCGGCGGCATGGTCGGGAGCGATTTCCCTGCGTCGTTCGGCGGCGTACTCCTTGGAGAGCATTCGCTCGACTGCCTTCGCGGGCGTGGATGAAGGATCGCCGATCCACGCATCGCGATCGGCGAAGGCAATCTTCTTGGCTTCGACGAGCGCGTGAAGGTAGGCGGCGGAATTGTGGCCGAGCGACTTGAGGTCGAAGCCCTCGAGGATGTTCAGCATCTCCAGGGCTGTGACGCCCTGGGTATTCGGCGGCAGCTCGAGGACCTGATATCCGCGGTATGTCGTCGAGATGGGATCGACCCAGTCAGCGTGATGCGCCGCGAGATCGTTCAGCGCCAGGAGCCCGTGCCTCCGCTCCATGTCTTCCGCGATGGCTTTGGCGATCGCGCCCTTGTAGAACGCGTCGCGTCCTTCCTTCGCGATGAGCTCGAGTGACGCGGCGAGCGCGGGGTTTCTGAAGACGTCGCCCGGCGCGGGCGCCTTGCCGCCGGGCAGGAACACGGCCGCGGCTGTGGGATCGTGCGACAGCAGGTTCTCGACTTCCTTCCACTGTCCCGCGATGATCTCGCTCACGGCGTAGCCGTCCCGCGCGTATTTGATGGCCGGCTCGAGCGCCTGCGCGAGCGTGCGCGTGCCGTGCTTCGTCAGCAGCTCGTTCCAGCCGTCCACGACGCCCGGCACGCTCACTGACAGCTCGCCGCGGATGGGGATGTGCTGAAGGCCGCGCCTGGTGAACTCCTGCAGCGTCGCGGCCGCCGGCGCGCGGCCGCTCGCGTTCAGGCCGTGGACGGTCTTCGTCTTCGCGTCGTACACGATCGCGAACAGGTCGCCGCCGGGCCCGTTCATCGTCGGCTCCACGACGGAGAGGACGGCGGCGGCCGTGACGGCGGCGTCGATCGCGTTGCCGCCGGATTGCAGCACGCGCAGGCCCGCCGCGGTCGCCAGCGGCTGACTCGTGGCAATCACGCCGTTTCGGCCCATGACGACCGAGCGCGTGCCGTGCGGATTGCCCGCGGGACGGTCGCCCGGGAACTGCTGCATCACCACTGCGGCCGACAGGACCGCCGTCGCTGAAAAACGCATGGTCGGATGGTAGCCGAATCCATGACCGGAACCTACTCGCACCTCAGCGCGACGATCGGGTCGATTCTGGTGGCGCGTCGTGCCGGAAGGTAGGCGGCACACGTGGTGACGACGGCAAAGACGATGGAGACGAGGACCAGGGTAATCGGATCGAGCGGTGTGATCCCGTAGAGCATCGTGGACAGGTAGCGCGCGGCCGACACCGTTCCGAGCAGACCGAGGACAATCCCCAGGCCGGTCAGCGTCGCACTTTGTCCGAGCACGATGAGCATGACTTCCGCGCCGCGGGCGCCGAGCGCCATGCGAACGCCGATCTCCTGCGTGCGCCGCGCCACGCCGTACGACAGCACGCCGTAGAGACCGAGCGACGCCAGGAGGAGGGTCAGCGCGCCAAAGCTCAGCGCGAGATACGCGACGAGCCGTTCGCGGCTGAGATCGCGCGACAGACGCTGCGACATGGTCCCGACGCCGCCGACGAGCAGATCGGGTTCGGTTCGTCGGATTGCCTCGCGAACGGCCCCGACGGCGCGTCTGGGATCGCCGTCAACGCGCGCGTCGACATTCGTCAGGGCCGTGTGCCGATCCGGGCGCTGCTGGTCGATCGGAAAGTAGACCATCGGGACCGGCATCTCGTGCAGCGTCTGCGTGCGTGCGTCGCGTACGACGCCCACGATCTCGGTGTCGAGTTGCGAGGATCCCAGCCGCAGGCCGATCGGGTTTTGCCCGGGAAAATAGCGGCGGGCGATTGATTCGTTGATCACCGCAACGCGCGCGCTGTGCTCCGTGTCCCGTTCGTTGAACGCCCGTCCGCCGACGAGTGGAATGCCCACGGTCTGAAAATAGTCGGGCGTTACCCAGTTCTGGTAGAGGCTGATCCCTTCGCCCCCGTTTTCGAGGCGAAACCCGCTGGATGACGAGCAGCCCGCGATGAGGCCGCATCGCGAGGCCGCCGCCGACGTGACGCCGGGCACGCCGCGCGCCGCGGCAACCAGACGACGCGCCAGCGCCGGCGTCTGGTCTGCCGGATACTGGCTGTCAATCGGATCGAGCGACACGGTCACGAGCCGATCCGTCGAGAAGCCCGGATCGATCCGCATGAAGTTGACGAGCGTCTGGCCGAGCAGCACGCCCGCGCAGACGACGACAACCGATAACGCGAGCTGTCCGACGACGAGGGAGCGCATACCCTTCATCGACGCGTGGCCCATGGCCTGCCGCTGGGTCGTGCCCAGTGCGGCTGTCCGTCCCGCGCTAACGGCCCGCAGCGCGGGCGCCAGGCCGAACACGACCGCCGTCGTCACGGAAAGACCGGCGGCGAACGCGAGCACGCGGGCGTCCGGCGAGAACACCAGCGGAAGCTCACCGGAGATGCCGAGAACCTGGCGGGCGAGCACGCCGCTGGCCCACTCACCGAACAGCAGTCCGGCGGCGCCGCCGAAGACGGCCAGCGCGAGACTCTCGGTCAGGCACTGCCGGACGAGGCGTCCCGTCGTGGCGCCCAGCGAGATTCGAATGCCCACGTCCCGCGCGCGTCCGGCCGCGCGAGAGAGGAGCAAATTCGCGATGTTGGCGCAGGTCACGAGCAGCACCAGCGCCACCATCGCCGTCAGGGCGAACAGCGGTCCGGAAAACCGCGCCCGCAGGCCGGAGAATCCGCGCGAGAACGGCTCGACGACGAGCGTATGCGCGAGCATGGACTGGCGATTCCTGGGATTCGGGATCGTGCTGGCAAGCTCCGCGATGCCGTGCTGGTTGGCGGCCTGGAGGAGCGGGACGACGCGCCTCAGCTCACTGGAGGGCACGCGGCCCACCAGGTTCAGCCATGCGACGTTGTCCTGGGCGAGCCAGGGCTTGGCGCTGTCCACTCTGCCGTACCCGCTCGTGTTGTTGTCGTACCGCAGGACTGACTGTAGGGTCAGCGGGAGCCACATGTCCGACTCCGAATCGGTCCACATCCCGAAGAATCCAGGCGGCGTCACACCCACGACGATCGCGGTCAGTCCGTTGACGATCACGCTCTGTCCGATTGCTGCGTCGGCCCCTCCAAGTATCCGATTCGAGAATCCATCGCTGATCACCACCACCGGTGAGACGCGATCCACGCGCACGTCGTCGTCGGTCAGGACCCGGCCCCGGGAAGCCGAGATGCCGAGCGTGGCGAAATAGCCCCCAGAAACCATCTGCGCCTGCACGAAATGGGCTTCGGGAGCGCCGGGGAGGTGCACGCTGAATCTCGAGCTTCTGGTCACCGCCGCCAGGGACCCGTGCGAATCGAGCGCCTGCCGAAGAAGGATGAACCTCGGGTAACTGAATCGCAGATAACGCCCCGTACCGCCGGCGGCGTCGGCGATCCCTTCCGGACCGTTCTCGTAGAACGTCACCAGATCGCGCGCGGCCGGCACCGGCAACGGTTTGAGGACCACGGCGTCGAGCAGCGTGAAAATCGTCGTGTTGGCGCCGATGCCCAGCGTCAGCGTGACAATGGCGACGAGCGTGAATGCGGGATTGCCAGCGAACGTCCGTCTCGTCAGGCGCAAGTCCTGACCCAGGTCGTCCAGCCAGCCGAACGACCTTGCCTCCCGATACTCCTCTTTGGTCTGTACGACGCCGCCGAAGCGGCGAAGCGCGGCCATGCGGGCCTCCTCGGGCGAGAGCCCCCGCGCGACGTATTCGTCCGTTGCCTCCGCGAGATGAGCGGCGATCTCATCGTCCAGATCGCGGTCCATTTGGGGCGAGCGGGCCAGCGCGCGCAGTCGCGACAGGAGACTGCGGATGTGTCTCACGGCATGTCCTCGGAGATCCTGAAGAAGCGCTCGACGATGCCGGTCGCGCGCTGCCATTGAACGGCTTCCGTCTGGAGCTGCCTGCGGCCGGCCCGGGTGAGCGCGTACACCTTCACTCTGCGGCCGCTGTCGGACTCGCTCCACTTCGACGAGATCCAGCCCATCTGCTCGAGCTTGAGCAGCGCCGGATAGAGCGTCCCCTGTTTGAGAGCCAGTTGGTTCCCGCTGATCTGTTCGATGCGGCGCGCGATGCGATATCCATGAAGGGGGCCGATGGCCTCGAGCGTCTTCAGGACCATCAGACCGAGGCTGCCGTAGAGGACCTCGTTCCGGTCGTGCTTGTCGGGCGGCATATAGGTGGGAAGCCTACACCTGACATATGTAGGCAGTCAACGCATCAGACGTACACTACATCCGATGTCCATTCGGGACCGCGTGGCCCGGCTCGCCGCGGAGCTGCCGCAGGCTCCTCAGTATCCGACGCAGGGCGCCACGGTGTTCGTGGACCTCGAGCGTCGCGAGGTCCTTCGCGGGTACACGCCGTTGCACGTCGTTCGCGCGCTCCTCGCCGGGCGCGGGGCGAACATGTTCTACCTGCACCGGCTGCTCGACGAATCGCTGCAGCCGCTGCACCCGGACATCCCGCTGATCTTCGGCTCGGGCGTTCTGACCGGCATCGTGCCCAGCGCCGCGCGCGGCAACGCGACGTCGTGGTCGCCGGAGTCCGGCGTGCTGCTCGATTCGAACGCCGGGGACTACTTTCCTTCGTTCATCCGCATGAACGGGATCGACCACCTCGTGCTGTACGGGCGCGCCGCGTCGTGGACCCTCGTGCACATCAGGAACGGCGAGCTGGCGTTCGTGGACGGGGCGCGATACGCCGCCCTGGACAACATCGATCTCCGCGAGCGGATCCCGGAGGATTTCGGCGGCGCATGGACGCGCGATCTCGCGATGGTGAACATCACCAGGGCGGGGGAGAACCTCGCGCTGACGAGCGCCATCATGGGCGGCCCCAAGGCCTGCTACGCGCGCGGCGGTCCCGGCGCGAAGATGGGCTCGCTGAAACTGAAGGCGATCGTCGTGCAGGGACAGACGCGCGACTTCGAGACCGCGCAGCCGTACAAAGGCTACAACCGCACCATCGCGCAGAAGCTGCTCGACACGTCCGTCGTCAAGCATGCGCTGAAGACCATGGGGACGCCGTTTCTGTACAAGCCGAGCCGCATGCTCGGCGCCATGGGCACGAAGAACAATCAGGAGACGACGTGGACCGATCGTCTCGACGCGGAGCACATCACCCCGTATCGTCCCGGGATGGCGGGGTGCTTCCGGTGTCCGGTGAACTGCCGCCCGCTCAACGAACTGAACCAGGACGCGTCGGACAGGTACGGGCGCGGCGACGGTCCCGAATACGTCACGCTGGGCAAGTTCGGCCCGAACATCGGGATCGATCGCGTCGAGTCCGTCATCCGCCTGAACAACATCTGCAACGACCTCGGCCTCGACACCGCGTCCACGGGCTCGTCGATCGCCTGGGCGATGGAGCTCTATCAGCGCGGCCTCATCACGCGCGCGCAAACGGGCGGTCTCGATCTGACGTGGGGCAACGCGGAGGCCGTCGAACGCCTGCTCTTCGAGTTGTCGCGCGGCGAGGGCTTCGGCGCGGTGGTCGGCGGGGGCACGCGCGCCGTCGAGCGCGGCCAGTATCCGGCCGAAGCGCTGAAGTACCGGATGGCCGTCAAGGGACTGATGCAGAGCGATCCGCACGACGCGCGGATCCTCAAGGCGTTCGCCCTCGGCCTCGCCGTCGCCACGCGCGGCATGGATCACCTGCGCAACCGCGTGACGCTCGAGATCAACGCGCGCATCAACGACGATCCGGCCTTCAAGCAGCGTCTCTACGGGAGTCCGGTCGGCGCGGCGCCGAACAGCTACGAAGGGAAGGAGCGCGCCGTCCGCGTGTGCGAGAACACCTATGCGGTGGGGGACAGCGTCGGGATGTGCCGCTTCACGACGAAGCTGTTCAACAGCCCGTCGCTCCCCGGCTACGAGCAATTCGCGCCGCAGCTTGGCAACGTCACCGGACTGGACCTGACCGAAGACGACCTGAGCGGCATCGGCCTGAATATCATGGGCGTGGAGCGGCTGATCAATCATCGCCTCGGCGTGCGGCGCCGCGACGACACGCTGCCCCAGCGCTGGTTCACCGAGCCGGTGCGGGTCGGGCCGTTTGCCGGCGAGAAGATCGATCGTGAGGAATTCGAGGCGATGCTTTCGCGGTTCTACGAGATTTCGCGGCTGACCGCCGACGGGATTCCCGAGCCGGCCTGGCGGCAGGACCTCGAGCGCGTGCTCAATCGCCCGCAGGGATAAGGGCCGATGATTACTGTCCGGCTTCCCGCCATCCTCCGGCCGTCGGGCGTGCCCGCCGAGTTCACCATCCGCGATACCGTGACGACGATCGGCCAGTTGGTCGACGTGCTCGACGGCCAGCTGCCCGGCCTGGCCCGGCAGCTGGACGACGCGCTGTTCAACTTCGCCGTCAACGACGCGCTGGTCGTCCACGGCGCGCGACAACATCCGCTGATGACGGGCGACACGGTGGAGATTGTGCCCACGATTTCTGGCGGGGGCACT
>DATJFE010000068.1:0-22207 GCA_035495955.1 Vicinamibacterales bacterium
GCCTCACCGTGCGCGACGCGCAGGGCTTCTTCCAGGCGCTGCAGCTCTCCGAGAAAGACGCGGCCGTCGCCGACAAGGTGCTGCGCGAGATCCTGCGGCGGCTCGGCTTCCTGCGCGACGTCGGGCTCGACTACCTGACGCTCGATCGCCTGTCGTCGACGCTGTCCGGCGGCGAATCGCAGCGCATCAATCTCGCGACGTCGCTCGGCTCCGCGCTCGTCGACACGCTGTACGTCCTCGACGAGCCGTCGATCGGCCTCCATTCCCGCGACAACGATCGGCTGATCGCCATCCTTCGCCAGTTGCGCGACCAGGGCAACACCGTCCTCGTGGTGGAGCACGATGCGGACATGATTCGCGTCGCCGACGTGGTCGTCGACATGGGCCTCGGCGCCGGAGAGCAGGGCGGGCGCGTCATCTTCTCGGGCTCGCTCGACGGATTGCTGCACGAGCCGCGATCGCTGACCGCGAAATACCTGCGCGACGAGCTGGCCATCCCGGTGCCGCCGACACGCCGCCGGCCGTCCAATCAACGGCTGCGCGTCCTGGGGGCGTCGGAACACAACCTCAAGGACGTCGACATCGAGATCCCGCTCGGGATGCTCACGTGCGTCACCGGTGTCAGTGGGTCGGGCAAGAGCACGTTCGTGCACGACGTCCTCTACGCCGCTCTCAAGCGATCGAAAGGCGACTGGGACCGCCGCGTCGGCAGCCATCGCAAGCTCGAGGGCGCGGAGTTCGTCAGCGACGTGGTCCTCGTCGACCAGGCACCCATCGGGCGCACGCCGCGATCGAATCCGGTCACCTATCTGAAGGCGTTCGATCCCATCCGGGAGCTGTTCGCGTCGACCAAGGACGCCAAGACGCGCGGGCTGACGGCGAGCCATTTCTCGTTCAACGTCCCGGGCGGGCGCTGCGAGGCGTGCGAGGGCGAAGGCGAGGTCAAGGTCGAGATGCAGTTCCTCGCCGACGTGTTCGTGCCGTGCGAGGTCTGCGAGAGCAAGCGGTTCAAGCCGACCGTGCTCGAGGTCAAATACCGGGGACGAGGCGTCGATCAGGTGCTCGATATGACGGTGCGCGAAGCGCTGACTTTCTTCAGCACGTCGCCGAAGGTCCTGCGCCGGCTCCAGGTCCTGGACGAGATCGGGCTCGGCTACCTGCGCCTCGGCCAGCCCGCGACGACGCTCTCGGGAGGCGAAGCGCAGCGGATCAAGATCGCCGCACATCTGTCGACGCAGACCGGCGATCGGGTGCTCTACATTCTCGACGAGCCGACGACGGGGCTGCACTTCGACGACATTGCGAAACTGCTCGCGGCCTTCCGCAAGCTGCTGCAGGCCGGCCACAGCCTGCTGGTCATCGAGCACAATCTCGACGTCATCAAAACGGCCGACTGGATCGTCGACCTCGGTCCCGAAGGCGGCGACGAGGGGGGCTACGTCGTGGCGACCGGCACGCCGGAGCAGGTCGGACAGGTTCCCGTGTCGCACACGGGCCGCTATCTGCGCGAGGTGCTCGCGACGGGGCGGTCGAATGCCTACGCCAACTAGATCCCAACTCGACTGAGGCGGCCCGACGGCCCTTTGTGGACTTCGTGCCCCGCAGCCGTGGGCTCGTCTCACGCAAGACGTCTGGTAGAATCTGAGTCGTTCCCCCCGAGATCCACGAGATCGATGATGAGTATTGTGAAAGCATTTGTACTCGTTGCGGCCTGTCTGGCGCCGTCTGTATCAGCGCAGCAACAGCTCCGTTTCGACGACGTCGTCCGCAACCTGCGGAATCCGGATCCGAAGGTGCGCCTCAGCGCCGTGCGGCTGCTGCGCGACGCGAAATATCCCGAGGCGATCGGTCCGATGGCGGCGCTGGTCCTGGATCCGCTCGACGAGGTCCAGCTCGAGGCGATAGCGGCGGAGCTCTCGTTCTTTCTCGATCAAGACGTGAAGCCGAAACGCATGGTCGGCTTCGTCGTGGAGAAGCGGGATCCGGCGTTCGCGGCGGCGGCCTTCGATCTGGGTCCGCTGGTCGTGTCGCCGCGCGCCGCGCCGCCGGAGTTGATCTCGTCGCTGCTGCAGGCGGTGGACGACGAGAACGCCAGCGTGCGGCTCGACGCGATCTACGCCGCCGGGATTGTCGGGAAGGCCCCGCTGGCGCCGGATCAGACGCAGCGGTTGATCAAGGCGCTGGATCATTACGACCCGGCGATCCGCAGCGGAGCCGCGCGCGTCATCGGCCGGCTCAAGATCGCCGAAGCGGGAGACGCGCTCATCAAGGCGATCAACGATTCGCAGGCCGACGTGCGATATTCCGCCATGCGCGCGCTCGGAGCGATTCGCGAGGCGCGCGCGATTGGCGCCCTCACCGAGCAGCTCACGTACTACAAGAAGGGCGAGGGCGCATGGGCGGCGCTCGAGGCGCTGGGCCGGATCGGCTCGGCCGCCAGCATTCCCGTCTTCAAGGAGCGGCTGGCTGACAAGGATCCCTTCCTGCGCCGGGCGGCCACCGAGGGGCTCGGCCGGGCGGGCGACGCCGCGTCGATCGAGGCACTCGAACGGAACGCCACGACCGACGAATCGCCGATGGTCCGCCTCGCTTCCGCGTTCGCGCTGCAGAAGCTCGGACGCAATTATGCGGGACGTGTCGCCGATCTGATGGCGTCGCCGAAGGTCATGGAGCAGGGGGAAGAGTATCTTGTCGAGCTCGGCCCTCCCGTCGCCAGCTTCCTGCTGCCTCGACTCCAGGAGGCGGACCCCGACATGCGCGAAGCCATCGCGAACGTCCTCGGCGCGATCGGCGACAGCTCGGCCATCGCGCCGCTCCAGAGCGCCGCGAAGGATCAGAACGCCGCGGTCGCCGCTGCGGCGCGCCGCGCGATCGCCCGGATTGAGGCCGCTGCGCGCCAGCCTTGACGTGATTCTGCGGCGCAGTTTCTACAACCGTCCCACGCTGCAGGTTGCGTCCGATCTCATCGGCAAGGTCCTGGTCCACGAGACGCGCGGCGGCCTCGCGTCGGGCGTCATCGTGGAGGCCGAAGCCTACATCGGCGAAAGCGATCCCGCGTGCCACGCGGCGCCGGGCCCCACCGCGCGCAACGCTCCCCTCTACGGTCCACCGGGAATCGCGTACGTCTATCTGAATTACGGCATCCACTATCTGGTGAACGCGGTCACGGAAGCGGAAGGCTGGCCCGGCGCGGTGCTGATACGCGCGCTGGAAGCGAAAGACGGTGTGCCGCTCATGCGGCGGCGCCGCGCCGCGGGAACGGGCAGGCGTCCATCCGAGCTCGCCGCGGACGATCTCTGTCGCGGCCCCGGCAATCTCACGAAGGCGCTCGGCATCAGCCTCCGGCAGAATGGCCTCGACCTGACGGGCGGTCCGCTCCGCATCGAAGACCAGGGTGGTCCCGCGCGGCCACTCGCCTGGAGCCGGCGCATCGGGATCACCGTTGGCGTCGAGCAGGAATGGCGCGTGACCGCACAAGACAGCGCCGCGGTCTCGGGGCCGCGCAGGTTCCCTACACAGCAGATCAGGAGTTCAGGAGACTAGTCGGAGAAAACAGATTCTGAAGAAACAGCTTCTCCTGATCTCCGGTGAAGAGATCATCGGACGACGCGCGTGCTGCGCGACCGCGTGATCGGTACCGTCACCTCGAGGCGCCGGCTCTCCCTCAGAATCTCCAGCTTGGCGGCCGTTCCGACCTTGGAGTCGGCCAGCATCCGCATGAAGGCGGAGGCGTCCTCGACCGGCCGTCCGTTGAAGCTGATCACGATATCGCCGGGACGAAGGCCCGCGGCAAACGCGTCCGAGGAGCGCGTCATCTGGTTGATGAGCGCGCCCCGCGTGTTGGGCGCTCCGAGCTCTGCCGCCATCTGCGTCGTCATCGACGTCACCATCACGCCGGGAATCGTGCCGCGCTGCACCTCGCCGTACTTCAGGAGGTCGTCCATGACGTGCCGGGCCAGATTGCTCGGGACCGCGAAGCCGATGCCCTGGTACCCGCCGGTCTCGCTGAAGATCGCGGTATTGATGCCGACCAGCTCGCCCCGCGCGTTCACCAGGGCGCCGCCGGAATTGCCCGGATTGATGGCCGCGTCGGTCTGGATGAAATCCTCGTACGTCGCCAGGTTCCCTCCCAGCGTGCGCCCCAGGGCGCTGACGATCCCGAGCGTGACGGTCTGGTTCAACTGAAACGGGTTGCCGATCGCGAGGACCCATTCGGCGACCTTGAGCTTCGAGGAATCGCCCCACGGCAGCACCGGCAGGCCCGGCGCGTCGATCTTCAGCAGCGCAATGTCGGTGAACTCGTCGACGCCGACGATCTTCGCCTGTATCTCGCGCTTGTCGGACATCACCACCGACACCGTCGCGCGCGCGTCGCCGACGACGTGGTTGTTCGTCAGGATGTAGCCGTCGCGGGAGACGACGACGCCCGAGCCGAGGCTTTGCGAGATGCGGTTGCGAGGCCCGAACATGTCGTCGCGGTCGCCGAAGAAATACCGGAACAGCGGATCAGAGGCGAAGGGGGAATTCTGCTGCCGGACGATCTGCAGCGAGGTGATATTCATCACGCTCGGGATCGCGCGGGCGGCGACGCCGGACAGATCGGGCAGCCCCGCCGGCATCGCGGGCGCCGCCGGCGCCGGCTGCGCCTTCGGCGCCGCCGCGGCCTCCTCCGCCGTCCGCATCCGCCCGGTGAGCACTATGCCGGCGACGAAGCCGGAGGCCACGAAAATCACGGCAAGCAACGTACGTCGAATCATGGGCACTCCGCCTATTGAACGTCGATTCTCCGCGGCGGCGCGGCGCGTTTCGGAAGCGTGACCGTCAGGACGCCGTCCCGCAGGTCCGCGGTGATGCCGTCCTGCTCGATCGGCTCGGCGAATTCGAACGCGCGCAGAAACGAGCCGTGGCCGCGCTCGAGCTGATGGTAATGGCGCGTCGCGTTCTCCGGCACCCCGCCCGGCCGCGTGCCGCGAATCGTCAGCCGGTTGTCCTGCACGGCCAGGTCGATCTGCTCGCGCGACAGCCCGGGCAGCTCCGCGGCGATCACGTAGCGATCGTCGGTCTCGTACACGTCGATCGGGGGCGCCCAGGCGGAACCGTGGTGCGTGGCGAGCCGCTCGAGCCGCTCCTGCCACGCGCGCAGGTCGCGGAGGGGATCGCAGGCCATGAAGGGATCGTAGCACTGTCGCCCGCGACCCATGCTAGTCTTTAGGTTTCCTGTAACCCGCGATCCTTGGAACCTATGGCATCCATCCAGGCAACACGGCTGAAGAAAGGCATGCTGATCAAGCTCGAGAACGGCCTGTTCCGGGTCCTCGACCTGCAGCATTTCACCCCCGGCAACAAGCGCGGCTTCGTGCAGGCGAAGATGCGCAACATCCGGACGGGCGTCCAGGGGGACAATAAGTTCCGCGCCGAGGAGGACGTCGAGCGCGCGATTCTCGACGAGCGGCAGATGCAGTATCTCTACCGCGACGGCGACTCGTTCCATTTCATGGATACCAACACGTACGAGCAGATCCACATCGACCGGGAAGTACTCGGCGACAACGCCAACTACATCATCCCCGACGCGACGATCATGGTGGAGTTCTACGGCGACGAGCCGGTGGGGATCGAGCTCCCGATCACCGTCGATCTCAAGGTCGTCGAGACCGTGCCGGGCATCAACCGGGCGACGGCGAGCGCGCAGGTGAAGCCCGCGACGCTCGAGACGGGCCTCGTCGTGCAGGTGCCGCCGCACGTCAACGTCGGCGACTCCATTCGCGTCAGCACCGAGACCGGCGAGTATCAGAAGAAGCTGTGACTCTCGATCAGACGCGACGCGAACGAGCGCAGCACGTGAGCCACGCGAGCGGAGCGGGGTCGGGATCCCCGCGAGCGAACGTGTGGGGGGACCGGGGGCGAAGCCCCCGGATCTAAGATGGATGTGGCCCATCGAGCCGGCGCCGGTTGGATCGAAGTGGTCGCCGGGAGCATGTTCAGCGGGAAGAGCGAGGAGCTGATCCGGCGGCTGCGCCGGGCGCAGATCGCCAAACGCAAGGTGCAGATCTTCAAGCCCCGCATCGACAACCGCTACAGCGAAGACCACATCACGTCGCACAGCGCGATGCAGATCCAGGCCGAGAGCGTCTCGTCCTCGCGCGAGCTGCTCGACCGCGTCGCGCCGGAGACGGAGGTCGTGGGGATCGACGAAGGGCAGTTCTTCGATCCCGAGCTGCCCGCCGTGTGCACGACGCTCGCAGATCAGGGCAAGCGCGTCATCGTCGCCGGGCTGGACCAGGACTATCTGGGGAAGCCGTTCGAGCCGATGCCGCAGTTGCTCGCGATTGCGGAATACATCACGAAGACGCTCGCGATCTGCATGGTCTGCGGCGCCCCGGCGAATCATACGCAGCGCCTCGTCGCCAGCAGCGAGCGGGTGCTCGTGGGCGCGCAGGGTACCTACGAGGCGCGCTGCCGCCACTGTTTCGATCCGCGACTGGGGCAGTAACGGATTGACGATTGGCGGTTGCAGATTGGCGAGTGGGATTGTCGATTGTCGATTGATGATCGACGGATTGTCGATTGATGGTTGAGGTCAGTCCAGCGCTGCTGTCCGGCTTCCTGTTGGTCCTCGGCGCCGGCTTCCTCGTCGTCAACGTCAGGATCTTCTTTCAGTATTTCCGCTTCACGCGGCTGCGCTCGTCGGCGCTGCTCACGTGGCCGCCCGCGCGGCCGCCGCTCTATCGGCTGTTCCTCTGGGTCGGTGCGCTCCTGGGCGTCCTGATCGTCTACAAGATCGCGGTCCTGCGCCTGCATCCCAAGTTCGTGTTCGGCGAGACGATGATGCTCGTGTACTACGTGTACGCGCTGCCTGCCAGTCTCAAGATCGGTCGAGGCTTCTACGAGGACGGCATCTGGACGGACACGGGGTTCATGCCGTACTCGCGCGTGGGCGGACTGACCTGGCGCGAGGGGAATCCGATCACGCTGGTGCTGCTGCACCGCTGGCGCAGCTTCGCGCGCCGCCTGAGCGTGCCGCAGCCCTACTACGGCGAGGCGCGGCGGGTCCTGCGCGACAAGATCGCCGCGCACGACATTCACTTCACGGGGAAAACGTTCGATCTCGGCCTCCACGACGAGCGGGACGACGTCTAGCGAGTCCGGATGTGCGTGAGCAGCCAGCCGAGCGGGCCGTCGCCGTGCGCCATCGGATCGCCGATCCAGTCCGGCGGCGTCAGCCAGACGAACGCGAGGATGACGATCACCATCACGTCGTACTGCCAGGTGGCGCGCTCGAACGTCCAGAAGAAGCCGTTCCACAGCATGCGGATCGGCAGCGGCGAGCGCGTGATCGCCTTGGGCCGGTCTTCGGTGCCGCGCTCCAGCACACGGTAGGTGAGGATGACGCGGTCGGCGACGGAGAAGACCGACAGGACGAGGATTACCCACAGCACGCCCGCCATACGATTGGTGAAGGCGCCGATCCAGAACAGCACGATCCGCTCGGGCCGTTCCATGAAGCCCACCTTGCACTTCTGGATCAACGATTCGGCGCGCGCGCGCGTATAGCTGGTCATCAGTGCGAACATCATCGCGAACGACGCTACCATGACGTAGTCGGCGCGTCCCAGCTTCGTGTAGAGAAAGATCAGACCGATAAACAGCAGGATGTCGGAGACGCGGTCGATGACCGAGTCCCAGAAGCCGCCGAACTTGCTGATCAGGCCGGTCTCGGTGGCGACCTTGCCGTCGATGAAGTCGAAGATGTTGGCGGCGATCATGATGAGCCCGGCGGTGATGAATTCACCGCGGGCCAGGTGGAGGGCAGCCCAGCCGTTGATCAGGACGCCGACGAAGGTGAGGATGTTGGGATGAATCCGCAGCGCCACGCACGCGCGGATGATAGCGCGCAGCGGGAACATGCAGATCTTCCCGATGAGCCCGGTAAAGGTCATGTCGCTGCTATAATTTAAGGTTCGAGCCGCTGCGAAAACGCCCAGTGTAGTCCATGCCGATCCAAGACCTCAAGGGGAGGATAGCCCGCCTGCCGGAACAGCCCGGCGTCTACCTTTATTTCAACGAGGCGGGGGACACGCTGTACGTGGGCAAGGCGAGGGTGCTGCGCGACCGCGTCCGCAGCTATCTGGGCGCGCAGGGCATGAGCCCGCGCATCGACGCGCTGCTGGACGAGGCCGCTCGGCTCGAATTCATCGTCACCGATTCGGTCGTCGAGGCGCTGGCGCTCGAAAACCACCTCATCAAGCAGCGCGCGCCGAGATACAACATCCTGCTGCGTGACGACAAGAACTATCCGTACCTGCAGTTGACGACCGGAGAGGCGTTTCCCCGCGTGCTGATCGCGCGCAGCGTCGAAAAGGACGATCACTACTACGCCGGGCCGTTCATGCCGGCCAAGCTCGGACGCCGCACGATGTCGCTGACGCACCGGCTGTTCGGGATCCGTTCCTGCAATGAAGTCATCACCGGCGAGCGCGCGCGCCCCTGCCTGGAATACGACATCCGCCGCTGCATCGCGCCGTGCGTGCGCGAAATCTGCAGCGAAGAGCAGTACGCGTCGGCGGTGCAGCACACCCGGCTGTTCCTCGAAGGCCGCAACGAGGAGTTGATCGCCCGCTTGCGGGCCCGCATGACGGAAGCGGCGGCTGCCGAGCGCTTCGAGCAGGCCGCGCAGCTCCGCGACGCGCTCCGGACGATCGAGACGCTGCAGCAGCGGCAGCAGAAGATGGCCGGCACGGCGCTCGGCGATCGCGACGCGTTCGGCATCAAAGCCGGCCCCGCGGGCGCGATCGTGGAGGTGTTCCAGGTCCGCGGCGGGAAAGTGGTGGAACGGGTGGAATTGGCCACCGCGCAAAAGGCGGAAGACGGAAGGCGGAAGATGGAAGACGGCGGTCAGGCCGAGAACGAGGTTCTTCAGGCCGCCCTCGAGCAGTTCTACGCCGAGCGGCCGGCGCCGCCGGAAATCCATCTCCCTTTCGAACTGAATCCCG
The DNA here is from genome assembly GCA_035495955.1 of Vicinamibacterales bacterium. Taxonomy (GTDB): domain Bacteria; phylum Acidobacteriota; class Vicinamibacteria; order Vicinamibacterales; family 2-12-FULL-66-21; genus JAICSD01. The sequence goes on from DATJFE010000068.1 coordinate 8,994, forward strand.
CCGATGTGGAGACCATCGAGGCCTGGCTGACCGACCGCGCGGAGCATCGTGTGCGGCTCGTGGTGCCGCGCCGCGGCGAGAAGCGGGGGCTGCTGGATCTCGCGGCGCGCAACGCGCAGGTCGCGTATCAGACGCGCTTCAACGAGACCGTCGCCGCGCATTACGACGCGCTCGAAACCCTCCGGCTCGTGCTCAACCTGCCCGCGCTGCCGCGCCGCATCGAATGCTTCGATATCTCGACGATCCAGGGCAGCGAGACCGTCGCGTCGATGGTCGTCTGCGAAGACGGTCGGATGAAGCGGGCGGAGTACCGGAAGTACCGAATTCGTGGCGCGAGAGCATCAGCGCCTGCAGCGGCAGCGAGCGGGGCCCCGCGAGCGCTGATATTGGACGACTTCGCGTCGATGCACGAAGTCGTGCTGCGGCGGTATCGCAAGGTGCTCGAGAACGGCGGGCCGTTTCCGGACCTGATCCTGATCGACGGCGGCAAGGGCCAGCTCGCAGCGGCGTATGCGGCGCTGCAGGAGCTCGGCCTGGCGAATCTCGTGGCCGTCGGTCTCGCGAAGAAGGAAGAGCTGCTGTTCACGCGCGATCGCGACGATCCGATCGCGCTCGCCGCAGGAGCGCCGGCGCTGCTGCTGATTCAGCGGATCCGCGACGAAGCGCACCGCTTCGCGATCACCTTCCACCGCCAGTCGCGCGCGAAGCGCGATCTGCGATCCGATCTCGATCAGATTCCTGGCGTGGGACCGCGGCGGCGCAAGGCGCTGCTCGTCACGTTCGGGAGTCTGGCCGGCGTGCGCCGCGCCACGCGCGAGGATCTGGCGGGCGTCGTCGGCGCGAAATGCGCCGATCGCGTGCTTGCGTATTTTGCGGGACAGATATGAAACTGAAACACTGCGTCATCACGCGCGGCAAGGGCTTCCATCTGAAGGATCACGATCCGGACGATCGGGCGGGGATCGGGTCCGACGAAGAGGCGACCGTGCTGCTGCGCACCGACATCGACCGCCTGCTGGAGCTGCAGGACAAGCTGTACGCGCAGGACCAGTGGGGCCTCCTCGTCATCTTTCAGGCGATGGACGCCGCGGGGAAGGACAGCGCGATCAAGCACGTGATGTCGGGCGTCAATCCGATGGGCTGCAGCGTGCATTCGTTCAAGGCGCCGTCGGCGGAGGAGCTCGATCACGATTATCTGTGGCGGGCCGTGAAAGCGCTGCCCGAGCGCGGGCGGATCGGCATCTTCAACCGCTCCTACTACGAGGAGACCCTCATCGTCCGCGTCCATCCGGGCTTGCTGCAGGCGCAGCGCCTGCCCGTCGACGACCGGCACGTCTGGCGCCATCGCTTCGAGGACATCAGCGCCTTCGAGCGCTATCTGACCCGCAATGGATTCGTGATTCGGAAGTTCTTCCTGCACATTTCGCGCGGCGAGCAGCGCCGCCGGTTTCTCGCGCGTCTCGAGCACCCCGGGAAGAACTGGAAGTTCTCGATGCAGGACGTGGAAGAGCGCCGCCACTGGGACGAGTACATGGACTGCTACGAGCAGACGATTCGGCATACCGCGGCGCCGGACGCGCCATGGATCGTCGTTCCCGCCAACGACAAGAAGCGCGCGCGCGCGATCGTCGCCCGCGTGATCATCGAGGCGCTCGAGGGCCTGGGTCTGTCGTATCCGCCGCTGGATGCCGCGCGGAAGCGCGATCTCGGCCGGGCCCGTCGTTTACTGTTGAGGGCGCGGCGATTCTGACGTATTCTTGGGTCCCACACTTCGTTGAATATCGATCCTCTCGCCGCGGTCATCGGCTTCGGCGTGCTTCTGATCTCGCTCACGATTCACGAGGCTGCCCACGCCTGGACCGCTGATCGTCTCGGCGATCCGACCGCGCGCATGCTGGGCCGCGTCTCGCTGAATCCGCTCGTCCACATGGACCCGATCGGGACGCTGCTGCTGCCGCTCATCGCCGCCTTCAGCCATCTGCCGCTGATCGGATGGGCCAAGCCGGTACCGGTCGCCACCAGGAACCTGCGGCATCCTCGCCGCGACTTCATGCTGGTAGCGGCGGCCGGGCCGATCAGTAACCTGCTGCAGGCGGTCGTCGCCGCGGTGCTGCTGCGCGTCTCGCCCGTCACGGGCGTGCTCTACCTGGCGGTCGAGATCAACCTGCTGCTCGCGTTCTTCAATCTCATTCCCGTGCCGCCGCTCGACGGCGGCAACGTGATGCTCGGGCTGCTGCCGCCCCGCGCCGCGGCCGCGTACTCGCAAGTGCGACAGTACGGCTTCATCGTGCTCTACGCGCTGCTCCTGACCGGCATCGCCAGCGATTTGATCATGCCGCCGACGATGTTCCTGTTGAGGATGCTGCTGCCGTGAAGGCGCGCGTCGTCTCCGGCATGCGGCCGACCGGCCAGCTCCATCTCGGCCACCTCGTGGGTGCGCTGAAGAACTGGGTGCCCCTCCAGGATCAGTACGAGTGCTTCTACTTCGTCGCGGACTGGCACGCCCTCACGAGCGAATACGCCGACACCAGCCGGATCGTCCCCAGCACGTACGAGATGGTGGCGGATTGGATCGCCGCGGGACTCGACCCGGAGAAGAGCACGTTCTTCGTGCAGTCGCTCGTCGCCGAGCACGCCGAGCTGTTCCTGCTGCTGTCGATGGTGGTGCCCGTCCCGTGGCTCGAGCGCGTGCCCACCTACAAGGAGCAGCAGGAGACGCTGAAGGATCGGGATCTGTCGACCTACGGGTTTCTCGGGTATCCGCTGCTGCAGACGGCCGACGTCGCAATCTACGACGCGCGATTCGTCCCGGTCGGCGCCGACCAGGTGGCCCATCTCGAGCTGTCGCGGGAAGCGGTTCGGCGCTTCAACAACTTCTTCGGCGAGGTGCTCGTCGAGCCGCAGCCGTTGCTGACCTCCGTGTCGCGGCTGCCCGGACTCGATGGCGACAAGAAGATGAGCAAGAGCATCGGCAACACGATTCACCTGTCGGACGATGCGGAGACGGTAAGGAAGCGCGTGATGCAGATGTATACGGATCCCAAGCGGATTCGCGCGGATATTCCAGGAACGGTGGAGGGAAACCCCGTCTTCGTCTACCATGACACATTCAATCCGGACGCGGCCGAGGTCGAGGACCTCAAGACCCGCTATCGCGCCGGGAAAGTCGGCGACGTCGAGGTGAAGACGAAGCTCGCGAAGGCCTTGAACGCGCACCTCGATCCGATTCGCGCCCGGCGCGCGGAGGTCCTGTCCAGGCCGGGCCTCGTGAAGGAGATCCTGCATGAAGGATCGAAGAAGGCGCGCGGCGTCGCGGAGCAGACGATGGAACGCGTGAGGGCGGCGGTCAAACTGAGGTACGTCTGATGGAACAGGAATTCGAATCCATTCTCGAGGCGTACCCCGTTCGCCTGCAGAACTTCGAAGGGCCGCTCGATCTCCTGCTGCACCTCATCAAGAAGAACGAGGTCAGCATCTACGACATCCCGATCACGACGATCACGGCCCAGTACATGGACTATATCGACGTGATGCGGGATCTGAACCTGGACGTGGCCGGGGAATTCCTCGTCATGGCGGCGACGCTGATTCACATCAAGTCGCGCATGCTGCTGCCGCGTCCCGATCCCACGCAGGAGGATCCGGAGGAGGATCCCCGCGAGGCGCTCGTCCGGCGCCTGCTCGAGCACCAGAAGTTCAAGGCGGCCGCGGAGCTGCTGCACGAGCGCGAGACGCTGCGGAGCGCCCAGTGGACGCGGCCGGACGGACCGATCGCTGAAATCGCCGGCGAGCCGCCCGAGCCGGAGGTCGAGGTCGATCTGTTCAGCCTCATCAGCGCCTTCCGCGCCGTCGTCGAGCGCGCGAAAGCGCGGCCGAAGATCTACCTCCCGTCGGAGCAGATTCCGATCGAAGATCGGATCGAGCAGCTCATGGAGCGGCTCTCGGAGACCGAGGCGTGCGGCTTCGAGGATCTGTTCGAGGACGTGCGGTCGCGCGCCGGACTGGTGGTCACGTTCCTCGCGCTGCTGGAGATGATCCGCCTCAAGCTGATTCGCGTTTTCCAGAGCGGCGTCGTCGGCCCCATTCGCGTTTACAAGCGTGCGCGTCCGGCCGACGCGCCGCGTCCGTTGCACGATCCCGAGCAGGTACACGCCGAACACCTTGCCGCAGCCAGGAAAGACCACGATGTCTGACGAGCTCAAACCGATTATCGAAGCCCTGATCTTCGCGTCGCCCGAGCCGATCACGGTCAAAACGCTCTACAAGCTGCTCGACGGCGAACCGAAGGAAGACGTCGATGCGGCGCTCGCGGCCGTGCGCGCCGACTACGAACGGCCCGGCGGACTGCAGATCGTCGAGGTCGCGGGCGGCTATCAGGTCACCACGAAGCCCGAGCTGCACGAATGGGTGCGGAAGCTGTTCCACGAGCGGACGACGTCGAAGCTCTCGGTGCAGTCGCTGGAAACGCTGGCCGTCATCGCCTACAAACAGCCGGTGACGGCGCCCGAGATCGCGGACATCCGAGGCGTGAGCAGTAGCGCCGGCGTGCTGCAGACGCTCATCGAGCGCAAGTTGATCCGGACGGTCGGCCGCAAGCCCGTCGTGGGCCGTCCCTTCATGTACGGCACGACGCGGGAATTCCTCGAGCGGTTCGGCCTGAACGATCTCGCCGATCTGCCGAAGGTCGACGAGCTGTCGGACGCGCTGGGCTTCGAGCTGCCGGCAGGCCTCGCCGAGCCCACAGTGGCGACGTCGCCCTTGCCGTTCGACGAGGCGCCGGCCGACGAAGCGGGCGCTGACCCGGCGGCGACGTCCGAGGATACCGTCCACTAGGGCGACCGGCGCGACGTGCGGCGGCTCGGCATGACACAAGCGTGATGCAGCCTGGATTGACCACTGACCGGGCCGCAGTAGAGTTGGGCGCGTGCTCCGTACAGCACCTCTGAAACTCCTCGCGCTCTTCCTGCTGCTCTCGGGCATTCCGCTCGCCGCGCTCGGGTGGCTCGGCCACCGCGTGCTGCAACAGGAACGCGCGCTCGAGGCGCAGCGTCAGCGCGATCAACTCGAGAACGCCGCGGCGGCATTGACCCGCGACCTCGATCGCAGGCTCACAGCGCTGGAGGGCTTGCTGCCGGTCGCCGCCGCCGGACAGGCCGTCGCGTTGCCCGCGGACACCGTCTTCATCGTCAGCGGCGGCAGCGGCGTCGTTCGTCATGAAGGTGTGCCGTTGCCGTACTATCCTCACATCGAGCCGCGATCGTCGCCGGTGCCCTCCTCGCGGTTCGCGGCCGCCGAGGCGAGCGAGTTTGGCCATCGCGATTTGACGGCCGCGATAGCGGCGTACCGCGAACTGTCGCTGTCGCCAATCGCGCCGGTGCGGGCCGAGGCGTTGATGCGGCTCGCGCGTTGCCTGCGGCGGCAACAGCGCACCGCCGACGCCCTCGTGACCTACGCGGCATTGGCCGCCCTCGGCCCTGTGAGGGTGGCGGGTGCGCCGGCCGGACTGGTGGCTCATCGAGAGCGCATCGTCCTGATGCAGGGGGCGGGCGACGCCGCGGGCGCGGCGCGCGAGCAATCCCTGCTGGCCGCCGCACTCTCGGAAGGGCGCTTCGAGATCGACCGCGCCACATACGACTACTTCCAGGAACTCGCGTCATCGCCGCCGTCTCACGCGACTGATCTCGCGGCCGCGGTAGACGCGCTCTCGGCCGCGTGGATGGAACAACGAAGCGGCCGCGCCATCTGGACGCGCGGCCCGGCAGCGTTTGTATCGGTCTGGCGCACCACGGCCGCGGGAACCGCGTCGCTGACGGCTCCCATCGAACGCGTGGCGGCTTCGCTGGCCGAGTCGCTGAGTAACCTGCGCGTGACCGCGCAGCTCGACGATCGTAGCGGACGACGCATCTGGGGCGGCGTCGCGAAGGCGCCGGAGGTGACCAGGACGTCGCGGGAAACCGGCCTGCCATGGACGCTGCATGTGGCCGCGGCAGACGCGCCGGCCGGCGGCCCGCTCGTCGACGCGCGGCGCAACCTGTTTCTGGCCGGATTCGTCCTCATGGCGCTGGTGATCGGCGCCGCGGGCTACTTCGTGTGCGTGGCCGTGAATCGTGAGCTCGGCGTCGCGCGGCTGCAGTCCGAGTTCGTCGCCGCCGTGTCGCATGAATTCCGGACGCCGTTGACGGCGATGTGCCATCTCACGGAAATCCTGGAGCGCGGAGACGGCAGCCCGGCACGGCTTCCCGCCTATTACCACGCGCTTGGCAAAGAGAGCCGGCGTCTCCACGACATGGTGGAAAATCTGCTCGATTTCGGCCGCATCGACGCCGGCCGCCGGACCTATGACTTCTCGGAAATGAACGCGGTGGACCTCGTCGAACGCGTGGCCGAAGAATACGCGGATCGGTCCCCCGCGTCCGCGGCCCGCATCGAGACATCGCTGCCCTCCCGCCGCGAAGCTGTCACCGTCACCGGCGATCGCGAGGCGCTGATGCTGGCCGTGCGGAATCTGGTGGACAACGCCATGAAGTACTCGCCTGGCGACGCGCCGGTCCGGCTGTCCGTCTCGCATCACGACGGCACCGTCGCGGTCTCCGTTCAGGATCGCGGCGCCGGCATTTCCCGTGACGAACGCGCCGCCATCTTCGCCAAGTTCACGCGCGGCCATGCCGCGCGCGCGCTCAACGTCAAAGGCACCGGCATCGGGCTGACGATGGCGAAGCAGATCGTGAAGGCGCATCGCGGATGGCTGGAAGTCGACAGCGAACCGGGCCGCGGGAGCACGTTCACGATCCATTTGCCGGAGGCGTCATGACCCGGATCCTGATCGTCGAAGACGAACCGAGCATTGCCTTGGCGCTGAACGACGACCTGCGCCTCGAGGGATACGAGACCGAGGTCGTCGGTGACGGCGACGCGGCGGTCGAGCGCGGCAGGGCCGGCGGGTTCGATCTGATGCTGCTCGACGTGATGCTGCCCAAACGCGACGGCTTCGAGGTGTGCCGGGAGCTGCGTCGCGCCGGCGTCGACACGCCGATCGTGCTGTTGACGGCGCGAACGCAGGAAGCGGAGAAAGTGCTCGGGCTCGAGTCGGGCGCCGACGACTACGTGACCAAGCCGTACAGTCCGCGCGAGCTGCGGGCGCGCGTGAAGGCGCACTTGCGCCGCGGCGCACGACACGTCGGCGAGGTCTACAGGTTCGGCGACGCCGAGCTCGATTTCGTCCGCTGCGAGCTCCGCCGCAATGGCAAGCCGGTGGAATTGTCCGCGCTCGAGTTCAGGCTGCTGGCCGCGTTCGTCAAGCGATCCGGCCGCCTGCTCTCGCGCGCGCAACTGCTCGACGAGGTCTGGGGCCCCGGTACGCATGTGACCGATCGGGTCGTCGACAACCAGGTGACCAACCTGCGCAAGAAGATCGAGCCGAATCCCGACCGCCCGACCTTTCTGCTGTCGCTGCGGGGGCTCGGCTACCGGTTCGACGGCGATGAAGGGATGACGGAGCGATGACGGACGGGCGGTCGAACGGCGACGCCGGCTTTTTACGCTGCACGGCATGGAGGCAGCGATGAAACGTGCATGGGCAATCGGAGTGATCGTGACGGTGATCGGGGGCGGCGGGATGCTGACCGCGCAATCGAGCCGAAGCCTCGACGTGCAGATGAAAGCGGCGGAGCAGAAGGCGAACGTGCAGGGCGATCTCGCGGGCGCGATCGAGGACTACAAGAAGATCGTGGCGGCCGCCGGCGCCGGCCGCGCGGTGGTGGCGCAGGCGCTCGTGCGGATGGGCGAGTGCTATCAGAAGCTCGGTGACGCCGAGTCACGCCGGATCTATGAGCGCGTCGTCCGTGAATATGCCGACCAGGCCGAGGCCGTCAAAGTCGCGCGCGCCCGCCTCGATCACAAATCTGCCGGGCTCAACGGCGGTGTGGTGACGCGCCAGGTCTGGTCGGGACCAGACGTCGACGCGTACGGCACGGTGTCTCCGGATGGGCGCTTGATCTCCTTCACCGATTGGACCACGGGCGAGCTGGCGCTGCACGATCTCGTCACAGGGCGGAACCGGACTGTGACGAGCAAGCGCGGCTGGGAGTCGATGGAATTTGCCGACGGGTCGACCATCTCGCGCGACGGACGGCTGATCGCGTATACGTGGACGATCGCCCGTGTGGCGCCCGGCGCAGACGCGTTTTCAGAAGTCCGCGTGATCGATGCGAACGGAGGAAAACCGCGCGTCCTCTTCAGCAACCGTGACAGCGCTCATCGAGACGTCGCACGGATTGCGCCAATGGACTGGAGTCCTGACGGCAAGTGGCTGGCCGTATCGATAGGGAAGAAGGACGGCACGGCTGACACCGCTCTATTGTCGACCGGCGACGGCACGGTGCGCGTGCTCAAATCGCATCGTGACTGCGACGGCCACGACTGCGGACGACGACTGCTCTTTTCGCCCGACGGCCGGTATCTGGCCTACGACTGGGCGCCGAAGGGCGGCGCCGATCCGAACCGGCAAATCCATGTCATCGCCGCCGGCGCTGGCTCCGACACGCCGTTGCTCGAACACGCCGCCAACGATCGCGTCCTCGGATGGTCTCCAGACGGCAAATACCTGATGTTCGCCAGCGACCGGAGCGGTGTCAGCGGCGTCTGGGCTGTCGCGGTGATCGATGGACGGGCGCACGGGGAGCCCCAACTGGTGCGAGCGAACATCGCGCCCAACCCTTTGGGGATCACTCGGGCCGGCGCGTTGTATTACGCGGTGGGCAATCCGTCGAGGGACGTCTACGTCGCCGATATGGACGTCGTGGCTGGCAGAGTCCTGGCGGCGCCGGCCATCATTCCGAAGCCATACGTCGGCATCAACGACTTTCCGCGCTGGTCGCCCGACGGAATGTCGTTGGCTTACCTGTCGCAGCGAAACCCCAACTCGAGAAGCAGCCAATTGGACGCGTTACTCATCCGGTCGATGGACTCCGGGCAGGTGCGAGAGCTCCATCCGCGCCTTCGCTACTTCAATTACCTGAACATCGGCCCGTTGTGGACTCGAGACGGCAGCGCGCTCATCGTGAATGCCTTCGACGTGGATGGCGCCGGCAGGCAGGGCATTTATCGCGTAGATGCGCGCAGCGGCGAGGCTCGAGCCTTGATCCTCAGCGAACCGAGCCAGGGAACCGAGGGAAACGTCGTCGCACGCGCGCTCTCGCCAGACGGCAATACCCTGTACATCAGCCGGAACCCGATGGGCCTGCCGCCGTCGGAAGAGATCATGCTCGCCCGCGATCTCTCGTCCGGCCGTGAGCGGGAAATCGCGCGGCGAGCACGCCAGTGGGGAAGGGGGTTCGCGCTCTCTCCCGACGGCCGCTGGATCGTCAGGGCGGCAATAGACCAGAGCAATCAAGACACGACGATCACGCACCTGATGCTGTATCCCGTGGAGGGCGGCGCGCCTCGCGAGTTGCTGAGGGCATCCTCTCCGGATGTCATCATCGGATCGTTTGTGATGTTCACCTCGGACGGGAAGTCGGTCGTGTTTGCGAAGGGGACGCGAAAAACGCCGACTGAGATTTGGCAGATTTCAGTCGACGGCAGTGGCGCCAGGAAGAACGATTTCACCGCCGAGTGGGCGGCTCGACTCGCCGACCCGGGAACGACGTCCACGAGCATTCACCCCGACGGACATCACGTGGCCTTCGCGACGGGTGGCAACGAGCTGGAGATCTGGGCGATGGAGAACATCCTGGCCGCCGTCAAAGCGGGTCAGTGACCGGGTTATGACGCGGTTATGAGCGGAGTCGCGCGGCGCGCTGGAGCCGCGCGACTTCTCGTGGCGTCAGCTCCCGCCAATGTCCCGGCGGTATCTCGGGATCTTCGATCGGACCGATCCGGACGCGCTTGAGGCGTACGACCGGATGGCCGACCGCGTCGAACATTTTTCTGACCTGCCGCTGCCGCCCCTCGTGGATGGCCAACTCGATCCGGGTCTGGTCGCTGGCCTGGGGGCGCCTGCTCGGCGGATCGACCACCCGCACCTTCGCGGGCGCGGTCCGCTTTCCGTCGATGGTCACGCCTTTTGCGAGCCGCTCGAGCGTGTGCTCGTCCACGACGCCGCGCACGCGCGCCTCGTACACCTTGTCCACTTCGTGCCGCGGATGCGTGAGCCGTGCGGCGAGCTCGCCGTCGTTGGTGAGGATCAGCAGGCCCTCGGAGTCGTAATCCAGCCTGCCGACCGGATAGATGTATTCGCGGACGCCTCGCAGCAGATCGAGCACCGTCGGACGTCCCTGCGGATCGCTCCGTGAGGTGATGTACCCGCGCGGCTTGTGCAGAAGAATGTATCGCTTCCGCTGCTGCACCTGGATCCGACGTCCGTCGACCTTGATCTCGTCGGCGCCCGGGTCGGCCTTCGTCCCGAGCGCCGTGACCGTCTTGCCGTTGACCTGTACGCGCCCCTGCGCGATCAGCTCTTCCGACAGACGCCGCGACGCGACACCCGCGGCGGAGAGGATCTTCTGCAGACGCTGGGCAGTCTCCGTTCCCTCAGCGTGCCTCGACGTCCCGTCCTCCGTCTTCCGTCTTCCGTCTTTCATTCGGTAAGCAGCCGTGCCCAAAAGTCTATCAGCCGCCAGACGGCGGACGCGGTCGAGCTTCGATCGACTTCCGCGTGCGTGATGAGCGGCGTCAAGAGCACGTGGACCGTCACGCCGCGAGACTCCAGATCTTTCGCGAGCAGCGTCGACTCGATCGCGGGGACGACGTTATCGTCGGTGCCGTGGAGGAGGTACACCGGCGCTGCCGGCGCCGCAGAACGCGACGGCGAGAGCGCGGGATCGCCTCCGGCCGCGCCGACAACAGGCAGCAGGACCGGCCCGAGATGCGCGACGTCGCGGGCGTTGACGTAGCCCATGTAGGTGCGCGCCGGCTCCGCCAGTCCCTCGGCAAGCGTCTTCGCCCGCACGAACTCGACGGCGGCCTTCGTCTTGTCGATCATGTCGAGGCGCGACGCTTCGAGGTACGAGAGGATCGCGGTCCGGAGGGGCCCGGCCTGATCCGCCGGGACGACGCGATCGGCGACGCCCAGCAGAACAATCGCCACACCGTAATCGTGCGCGGGGCGCAGCTTGCCGTCGGGCTGTACGCCCGTGCACAGATATCGAAGCGTGCGAGGCAGATCGCCATGGCCCCCGAGCGCCATCGCCCAGGCGACGCGGCCGCGGACCGACGGCCGGCCGGCCGCGACGATCGTCAGCCCGCCGCCGAAGCTGATGCCCATCATGCCGATTGGCGCGGCGCGGTTTTTCGCGAGCGCGATGGCCGCATCCTCGATCATGTCGGTGGTGCGCGTCGTGATCATGTAATGCGCGAGATCGTCAAGCTGCACGGTCGTGACGTCATGGCCTTCGGCCGCGATTTGCCGCGCGAAGCCGACCAGGCGGGGCTCGTCGATGCCGGCGGCGTGCACGCCGGGTACCAGCAGGATCCGCCTGCGAAGCCCGCGCGCAGGCGTGTATTCGCGCGCGCGCAGCGGGCCGAAGCGCGAGGGGATGGTCAGCTCGCGTTCGGCGACGGCCACTTCGTCCCACTTCGCCAGCCGTGCGGCGACGCCGTCCATCCCGGCGGCTCGCACGACGAACGCCGCTCCATGCAGGTACGGCGGCATGATGAAGAGAAGCACGGCCGTCAGGGCGACGACCAGAACAATGACGATTGCCCGCCTCGGCCGCATGCGCCGCGATAATATCGCGAGGTCGGACACCGGAGGCCGGGCAGTCGGAGGTCGGAGATTGACGAAGCGCTTAATCATCGCGATCGACGGACCGTCGGGCGCCGGCAAGGGAACCGTGGCCCGCGCGCTCGCCGCGCGGCTCGGCTACCGCCACATCGACACGGGCGCGATGTATCGCGCGCTGGCGTGGAAGGCGCTGCACGACGGGATCGACCTGGTCGATGAGGCGCAGGTCGCGGCGCTCGGCGAGCGGGCGTCCTTCGATGTCGGGAACGGCCGGATCGCGATCGACGGCCACGACGTCGCGGCGCAGATTCGCACGGCCGAGATCGACATGGCCGCGGCCATCGTCGCGCGGCATCCTGCCGTGAGGAAGACGCTCGTCGCGCGCCAGCGTTCGTACGGGCAGACCGGCGGAGTCGTGATGGAAGGGCGCGACATCGGCACCGTCGTCTTTCCGGACGCCGATGTGAAGGTGTACCTGGACGCGTCGCCGGAGGAGCGTGCGCGCCGGCGGGCCTCCGATCCGGCGCACGCGAGCTCGCAGGGATCGCGCCTGACCGACATCGCCACGGCGCTGGCCGAGCGCGACAGGTCGGACTCGACGCGCGCCGCCTCGCCCCTGGCCGTCGCGCCCGACGCGGTCGTCGTCGACACGACCGGCCTGCCGATCGAGCGCGTGATTGAGCAGGTACTGGCGCTCGTCAATGCCAAATGCTGATGCATTCAGCATTCGGCATTCAGCATTGACGCCGACAGCGCCTACGTGCCCTTTTTGGCGCCCGCGTAGATCAACGCCTGTGTCGCCCAGTTCGTCGCCGCGGCGGAAATGAATTGATCACGCCCGTGCGGGAAGTCGGCTTCGAAGTAGGGCTGGATCGGCAGTGCCCGCGTCCGGACCAGCCACGACCCGTCGGCCAGCTGCGTCTTCAACAGGTACTGCACCCCGCGCGCGAACGCCGGGTCGGAGGCGGGAACGGCGCCGCTTTGGGCCATCGCCACCAATGCTTCGCCGGTCGCGTAGGCATCGCTCGGCAGCGATGAGCGCTGCGACCAGCCGCCGTCCTCACGAGCGGTGGCCAGCAGCGCGCGGACGGCTTGTCGAATCGACGCCTTGTCGCCGCCCGCCCACACGAGCCCGAGCACCTTGAACGCATGATCCTCCGTCGTCGTCGGCGCCGCGGCCGTCAGCCAGGCGGCGGCGCGTCTGACCGCTTCGTCGGCCTGCCGGCGGTCGTAGGCGGGTGCGTAGGCTTTCAGCGCCGCAATCGAAGAGGCCGTGACCTCGATGTCGCTGGACTCGATTGGCGGCCGGTGCGCGAAGATGTGCCACGAGCCGTCCGGCTCCTGCTGATTCAGCACGAATCGCGCGAGCGCGTCTGTCGCGGCATCCGGCGCGTAGTGTTCGGCGGCGAGTCCTCTCAGGACGTAAGTGACCGTGTCGGAATCGCCGGGCAGGCCGAACGCCTGCAGCGCCCGCTCGCGCCAGTCATCGATG
>DATJFE010000069.1:0-24508 GCA_035495955.1 Vicinamibacterales bacterium
TGCTCGGCGCGGATCATCTGGACCGACTGTATCCGCTCGTCGGCGGTGTTCCAGACGTCGACGTCCGCGGCTTCGTCGGTGGTCTTGCGCTCGGCGGGCGGGGCGGGCACCTGCTCCTTCATCCCGAAGAACACGCGCTTGTTGTCGTCGCTCCATTCGAGCGGCGCGCGATCGCTCACGACCCAGCCTTTCGGGAACGCATCGGCCTTCTTCGGATCGAACGTCACGGGCTTCAGCTCGACGTCCTCGCGCCCGATTGCGGCCGGCACGTCGCTGAAGGCGATGAGCACGTTGTCCCGCTCGCGCATCTTCTCGACGTCCACGCCCTTGAGCGCCGCGATCGCCGTGCCGTCCTCGTTCCATGTCAGGCGGCTGTACGTCTTCGCGTCGTTGTCGAGCGGCGTGATCCGGGCGCTCCGGCCGTCGAACACGAAGATGCCGTTGCCGTCCTTCGCGGTGCCGTCCACGGTATAGGCCAGCAGATCGCCCTTCTTCGTGAAGACGATGTCGCCGACGCTGCCGAGGATCTGGTGCCGTCCGGTCTTGAGATCGACGAGGATGGCGTCGGTCCCGCGTGGACCCGATGGGGAGGGCGCCGGCGCGCCGCTCGCGTTGGCGCCGCCGCCGGTGCCGCCGCCGGCGGCCGGCGTCGCGCCGCCGCGTCCGGCGGCGCTCACGCCTTCGGCCGGCCGCCGCTTCAGCACGAGATGCGAGGCGGCGGGGGAGAACACGAAGGATTGAATGTCCTGCCACGACTGTGTGGCGCCCGTCGCGAGGTTACGCAGCTCGACGCGCTGCGGCGGCGCCGGCGGGGTCGCCGGCCCCCGCGCGCCTTGTGGCGCTCCCTGCGGAACCGGCGGACCCTGTGGACCCTGCGCGCCGGGTCCGGGCGCTCCGGGCGGGACGGCCGGATCCGGAACCGTTGCAGGCGCCGACGGCGCGGCTGGATCGGAGGCAGGGCCCGCGCCGCGTCCGCCCCGGCCGCGGCCTCCGCGGCCTCCTGTCGGATCCACCGTGTACGCGATCCATTTGGAGTCGGACGAGAACGTGCCGCCTGTCGCGTTGGCGACCGCGACGTCCTCGTTCGTCTCCAGATTCAGCAGGTGGAGGACGGGCTTCGTCTCGGTCGGCGCCGTATTGGTCAGCTGCAGCACGTAGGCGACCCATTTGCCGTCGCCCGAAATCTCCGGCCCGTTGATGCTGCGCCACTTCGTGTAATCCGCGATCGTCAGCGGCTTTCTGCCCGTCGTCTGGGCGGCGGGAAGCGCAGAGGCGCCAAGCGCGACGAGCAGCGCCAGGGCGAGCGTCGAGGGCCGGTGCGCATGGAAGCATTTCATGCGCGCGATGATACCTCCGCCTTTGCGCGGCGCGCTACGGGATGAATCCATATAATGCGGGGATGACGAAGGCGTGGGTCTGTTGGGGGCTTGCGGCGCTCGCGATCGCGCCGGGCGCCGCGCAGCCCGCGCCGCGGGTCCGCGTCGGCTACTGTACCGGGCTGAAGAACGTGGACGCGGCGAAGGCCGCGGGCTTCGACTACGTCGAACTTTCGGCGACGGAGATCGCAGGGCTGCCGGACGCGGACTTCGACGCGGCGGCGGCGCATCTGAAAGAGGCGGGAGTTCCCACGCCGGCGGCGAACCTGTTTCTTCCGGCCGCGTTGAAGGTCACCGGGCCCGGAACCGATCCCGATTTGCAGATGCAGCACGTGCGCAGGGCGCTGACGCGCCTGTCGAAGCTGGGGACCGAGATCGTGGTGTTCGGGAGCGGCGGCGCGCGGCGTGTGCCCGATGGGTTTTCGAAGGAGGAAGCGTTCAAGCAGCTCGTCGACTTCGGCCGACGCGCCGCGCGCGAGGCGCGCGCCAACGGCATCACGATTGCCGTCGAGCCGCTTCGGCGGCAGGAGACCAACATCATCAATACCGCCGCCGAGGGCCTCGATCTCGTTGACGCCATCAACGATCCGAACTTCCAGCTCATGATCGACTTCTATCACCTGGCGAGCGAGCGGGAAGATCCCTCGATCGTCATCAAGGCCAAGGATCACATCCGCCACCTGCACATGGCCAACCCGCAGGGCCGCGTGTTTCCGCAGAAGTGGGACGAATACGACTACGCGCCGTTCTTCGCGAATCTGAAAGCGATCGGATACGACAAGCGGATCAGCGTCGAGGCGTCCACGCCCGATCTCGCCGCGCAGGGTCCGCCGGCGATCGCGCTGCTGCGCCGCGCCTTCGAGCGATAAGCGATGCCGCTGTTCGATTTTCGCTGCCGCGGATGTGGCAATCGCTTCGAGACGCTGGTCCGCCCGCCGGCCGCGCCCATCTGCCCCGCATGCGGGAGCGCCGAGCTCGAGCGATTGATCTCCGCGGCCTCCTTCTCTGTCCGCTCGGGCGGCCTCAGTGCCGCCGCCCGCCGCGCCGTTCAGAAGCAACAGACGCAGCAGCGCCGGGATCAGGCTGCCTATCAGCAGGAGATCGAAAAGAAGCATCTCGACGACGACTGAGGGCGGACGCTGGCCCGGTGATTTCGCGCCGCTGAGAAGACACTTTCCAGCAAACGCGACGCCCAGGCGCGCGATCCGACGAAAACGCGCGCGTTCCTTCGCGGCAACGCTGGCACGGGCTTTGACCGTCCAACCGTCCATGGAAAAGCTGCTCCAGGATCTGCGCTTCGCGCTGAGGAGCCTCGTACGGCAGCCGGGGTTTGCGCTGACCGCCATCGTGACGCTCGCCCTCGGCATCGCGGCGACGACGGCGATCTTCAGCGTCGTGGACGCCGTCATGCTGCGGCCGCTGCCCTTCGCGCGCGCCGACCGCATCGTCGCGATCAGAAACCTCGCGGCGAGAACCGGCGCGCTGTCCTCGACGGTCTCGGGTCCGGACTTTCATGACTGGCAGTCGCAGAGCCGGAGCTTCCAGGCGATCGCGTATCACAAGGGTGGCGAGACGAGCGTGACGGTGGGATCGACCGCGGACTACGCGTCCGCCCAGGTGGTGACGCCGCAGTTCTTCCGCGTGCTGGGCGTCCGCGCTGCGGCGGGACGGCTCCCGACCGAAGAGGACCAGCAGCCGAACGGCCCGCTCGCGGTCGTCATCACCGACGCCTTCTGGAAACGCCATTTCAACGGCGATCCCGCCGCGATCGGGACGCCGCTGAAGTTCAGCGATCGCACCTTCGTCATCGCCGCGGTGCTGGAGCCCGGCATTCGGTATCCAGCGGGCGCCGACATCTACGCGCCTTCGTGGGTGTTCCCGGAGACGACCTCGAGATCCGCTCACAACTATCGCGTGATCGCGCGGCTGAAAGACGACGTGACGATCGACCAGGCGCGCAGGGAAATGCTCTCGATCGCCAGGCGCCTGGAGGCCGAATATCCGAACACCAATGCCAACAAGCTCGTCGACGTCTCCACGCTGCAGGACGTCATCGTCGGCACGTCACGCGCGACGTTGTACACGCTGCTGGGCGCGGTCGGGATGGTGCTGCTCATCGCCTGCGCGAACGTGGCGAACCTGCTTCTCTCCCGGGCGACCTCGCGCGAGCGGGAAATGGTCGTGCGGGCTGCCGTCGGCGCCGGGCGCGGACGGCTGATCCGTCAGCTTCTGACCGAAAGCGCCGCGCTCGGCGTCGTCGCGGCGTTGTGCGGCGCGTGGCTGGCGCGCCTGGGCATGCTGGGGCTGCTCGCGCTCGCGCCTCCGAGCCTGCCGCGGCTCGACGAGATTCGCGTGGACCTCACCGCGCTCTGGTTCGCGATCGCGGTGGCCCTCGTGGCGAGCATGCTCTTCGGGCTCGCGCCCGCTCTCCAGGCGTCCCGCGTGCAGCTCGTCGAAGGGCTGCGGCAGGGCGGGAAGGGCTCGTCGATCGGATCGCGGGGCGGCTGGGCCCGGAACGCCTTCGTGATCGCCGAGATCGCGCTCGCCGTCGTGCTCGTCGTGGGCGCGGGGCTGCTGGCGCGCAGCCTTGGAGCGCTGGCGGCCGTCGACCTCGGATTCAGTCCGGAGCGGCTCCTCGTGCTCAAGACCACCGTCCCCGTCCGCTCGTGGACGGAGGCGGCGCACGCCGCCGCGTTCTACCGCGATCTGCTGCCCGAGCTTCGCGCAATGCCCGGAGTCGCGAGCGCGGCCGGCGCGACGAGCCTCCCGACGGCGGTGGCCTCCAACGGCGGCTACTGGCTCGAGGGCGGACCCGGATACGATCAGCTCGGCACCCGGTCTCCGCAGGCGATCTTCACCGTCACAACGCCCGATTACTTCAAGACGATGCGGATCCCGCTGACGCGCGGACGCGATTTCACCGGAGCCGACACCGGCGACGCGCCGTTGACAGCGATCGTGAACGAGGCGCTCGTGCGCGCGTCGTTTGCGGGCCAGGACCCGATCGGCCGGCGCATCAAGTGCGGGCTCGACAATCTCGAGTTCATGACGATCGTCGGCGTGGTCGGTGACGTGCGCACCTGGGGTCCGTCGCAGCCGGCGCAGGCCGAGATCTACATGCCGTACGAGCAGCATCCCGGGCCCGCCTCGAATCTGTCGCTCGTCGTGCGCACCGGCACGCCCGATCCGCTGGCGCTCGTGGACATGATTCGGCGCAGGATCGCCGATCGCCGCCGCGACGTCCCCGTGAAGGCGTCGACCATGGACGCCACGCTTGGAACGGCTGCGGCGACGCCCCGCTTCCAGGCCTTCTTGTTGATCATGTTTGCCGGTGTCGCGCTGGCGCTCGCGCTCGCGGGCGTCTACGGGGTGATGGCCTACGCCGTCAGCCAGCGCGTGCCGGAGCTGGGCGTCCGCATTGCGCTTGGCGCCACGCCTCAGAACATCGGCCGACTGATTCTGGGGCAGGGCGCGCGGCTCGCGGCCGCCGGCCTCGCGGCGGGTCTGGCGCTCTCGCTGCTGTCGGGCCAACTGCTCCAGGGTTTTCTCTTCGGCGTGACGCCGCGGGATCCCGCGATTCTGCTCGCGGTCACGGGCGTCGTCTCGATGGCGACGCTGGCCGCCTGCTATATTCCGGTCAGGCGCGCCGTGCGCGTGGACCCGATGGTCGCGCTTCGCGCCGAATAGCGCGCGGTAGCGCCGCCTATCATCTATTAGACACCCAAATGGAATAACAGAAACTGATGAGGTCCGCTCATGTGCTACCATGGGCCGCGATGGACCTCGAGATCCGACACCTGCGGCTCGTCGCGGAAATCTGCGCGGCGGGCACGATGACCAAGGCCGCTGCACGCCTCCACTTGACGCAATCCGCGCTGAGCCACCAGCTCCGCGACATCGAATCGCGGTTCGGCACGCCGTTCTTCGTGCGGCTCGGACGCCGCATGGTGCTGACCGCCGCGGGCCGCCGCGTGCTCGAGACGGCGACCCGCGTGATCGGCGACGTCCAGCGGGCCGAGGAGGACGTCCGCCGCCTCGCCGGCAACACCGACGGCGTCATCCGCATCTGCGCGCAGTGCAATACGGGGTACCACTGGCTGGGACCGCTGCTGGCCGCCTTCGAACGGAAACATCCGCGGGTGTCGGTGAACATCGCGGCCGACGCGACGGATCGTCCGGTCGACGCGCTCCTCGACGGCCGCGTGGATCTCGCGCTGCTGATCGATCCGCTCGAGGATCGGCGTCTTCGGCTGCGGCCGCTGTTCACCGACGAGATGGTCGCCATCGTCCAGAAATCCGATCCGATCGCGCGGCGACGCTGGATTGCGCCCGAAGCGCTCGCGGCGCGCCATCTCCTCCTGTACTCGAGCGCGCCCGAGGAGAGTTTCGTCCTCCGCAAGGTGCTCGGTCCGCTTGGACTCGCGCCGTCTCGCGTCTCGTTCATCATGCTGACGGAGGCGATGATCGAGCTCTCGAAGGCCGGCGTGGGAACTGGAGTCCTGCCGCGATGGTCGGCGCAGCGCGCCCTCGCCGGAGGCGCGGTGGCGGCGCTGTCGATCACGCGCCGCGGCATGCGGAGGGTGTGGGCCGCGGCGACGCTGGCGGCCCAGCCGGATCCCCCCTACCTGCGGGACTTCGTCGACCTGATCGTGGCTCGCGCGCTGCCTGTCCGCGCCGGCATCCGCGCGTCGGCCTGAGCGCGACGTTCAGTCGGCGCGGAGGGCTTCGACCGGTTCGATGCGCGTCGCGCGCCGGGCCGGGGCGTAACTCGCCGCGAGCGCAATCGCCGCGAGCACGGCGACGGCGCCCGCCAGCGTCAGCGGGTCGGACGGCCGCACCCCGAAGAGCAGCGTCCCGGCCGTCTGCGCCGCGGCGAGCGCCAGAATCGTTCCGATGGCGGCGCCGATAGCGACGAGCGTACCCGTTTCCCGCAGCACGAGCCCGGCGATCGCCCTCCGTCCCGCCCCGAGCGCCATCCGGAGGCCGATCTCGTTCGTCCGCCGCGTCACCGTGTACGCGATGAGTCCGTAGAGGCCGACGAGCGTGAGCACGCCGGCCAGCACCCCGAACGATCCCGAGAGGGTCGCGAGCATACGCTCGAGCAACAGCGATTCGCGAATGTCGGTCGCGAGGATCCGATAGCCGACCGCGATGCGCGGATCGATTTGCGTCAGCGTGCGCGTGATCGCCCCCGTGACGGTCGCCGCCGGCAGCGCGGACCGGATCGCGATGCGTACGTAGCCGGCCGGCCGCGCCTGGGAGTCCGCCATATAGAGGACCGGCCTCACCGTTTCCTTCAAGTCCGCATACGTCGAGTTCTTCACGACGCCAACGATCGTGAACGATTCCTCGGGCCGGCCCGGCGTCGCTTCGCGGGTGACTCGCGATCCGATGGCCGCGCGTGTGCCTCCGATCTTCGCGGCGAACGTCTCGCTGACGATGGCGGCAGGCGTCGATCCGGGCGTGTCTGTCGCGTCGAAGTCGCGGCCCGCCACCATCGGGATGCCCATCGTCGAGAAATATCCGGCGCCGACGACGTTGCGGTTCGTGCCGAAGCCGCGCGTGCGATCGGTCCCGGGCCAGAAAACGTTGCCGGAGGAGCTGCCGCTGGCCGGCAGGACTCCGACTACCGCCGCGGATTGCACCCCGGCGAGGCCCCGCACGCGCTCGAGCAGATCCTGGCGGAACGCCGCGCGTCGATCCGCAGGCACCTCGAGCCGGCGGAAATCGATTCCTGCGGCGATGACGCCGTCGGCGTTGAAACCGGGATCGACGGCGATCAGATTGTGCAGGCTGCGTGCGAACAGCAGCGACCCGAAGAGCAGGACCATGGAGAGCGCGACCTGGGCAACCACCAGCGTCCGTCGGACCCCGGCGGCGTCGCGGCTCGCCGTCGCGCCGCGCGTCGTCGCGCGCATGAGGGCGCTTGCGCCGATCCGCGTCGCATTGACGGCTGGCGCGAGGCCGAACAGCAGGCAGGTGAGGAGCGAGAGGCCGCTGGTGAAGGCCAGCACGCGCCAGTCCGTCCCGAGCGGCAGCGTCGTGGTGCTCGTCTGCGTATCGAGCAGGCCGACGAACGCCCGGCTCAGTACGGTGGCCAGCAGTCCTCCGGCGGCGCCGCCGAGCGCGGCCAGCGCCACGCTCTCGGTCAGCAGCTGGCGCAGGATTCGTCCGCGCGAGGCTCCGAGTCCCAGCCGGACCGCGATTTCACGCTGGCGCGCCGTCGCCCGCGCGAGCAGCAGGTTGGCGAGGTTGGCGCAGGCGATGAGCAGCACGAGCCCGGCGATGCCGAGCAGCAGCCAGAGCGGCGCCGCGTATGCCTCGCGCAATTGAGAGACGCCCGACGCGCCGGGAACCGCGATGAGTCTGAAGCCCAGATACTTCGGAACGCTGACGGCCGGATATTTCGGCGGCAGCGTCGACCGGAACAGCTCCGGCGAGATCGCCGACAGGTGGGCCGACGCCGCGTCGATCCGCCAGCCCGCTTTGAGACGGCCAAACACATTCAGCCACCAATCAGTGCCGGACGCGAGTCGGCCCGACCCGTCGCTGTTCAGCGCACCCTCCATGCAAACCGGAATCGCGAAATCGAACGACTTGCCGACGTCGAGGCCGGCGAACCCGGGCGCCGTGACGCCGACGATCTCTACGGGATGCCCGTCGAGCGTGAGCGTTTGCCCCACGACGGCAGGATTGCCCGTATAGGCCTGCTGCCAGAACGGGTAGCTGAGCACCGCACGCGGCGCGCAACCCGGGCGGTCGTCGTCGGGCATCAGCAGTCGTCCCGCTGCCGGCCGGACGCCGAGGACGTTGAAGAGATCGCCCGTGACCCAGAGTCCGTGCGCGAGGCGCATCTCGCCACCCGCGGAGAGGTTGAACGTATCGGCGCTCCACGCGAACAGGCCCGCGAACGACTGCTGCCGCGCCTGGATCGCCTGCCAGATCGGATACGTGACCGACGGATGACCCAGGTGAAAATTACCGCGCGCGCCGTCCATGTCGGCGAGGCGAACCTGCGCCAGACCGTCCGGGTCCGAGACCGGCAGGGTCTGCAGCCGCAGGGCATCGACGACGCGGAACAGCGCGCTATTCGCGCCGATGCCGAGCGCAAGGGACAGCATGGCGACGAACGTGAAGCCGGGGCTTCGGCGAAACAGGCGAATCGCGTAGCGGAGATCCTGCGCGGCGTGCACGAGCCATCGCCCGCCCCATTGATCCCGCGCCGCCTCCTGAATCTGCGAGAGGTTGCCGAGCTCACGACGGGCGTCCGCGGCCGCGTCGCTTGGCGATTGGCCGCGGGCCACCCGATCGGCCTCCGCCATCTCGAGATGCGACCGCAGCTCTTCGCGCAGGTCGTCGTCTTTGTGCCTCATGATTCGGACCCCTGCGGCTTCGCGAGGATGCCGCTCATCGCGTCAACGAGCCGTTCCCACCGCGATCGCGCAGTCTCGAGCTGGCGGCGGCCGGCCGCGGTGAGGCGGTAGACGCGCGTCCGCTGCTTGTTCGACGAGAGCTTCCAGGTCGCGGCGATCCATTTCTGCTTCTCGAGGCGATGCAGCGCCGGATAGAGCGATCCGGTGTCGACCTGAAGGACGTCGCCCGAGCCCGCCTGGAGCGCCTGCGCGATGCCATACCCGTGCTGCGGACCCCAGCGCAGTGTCTGAAGAATGAGGAGATCCAGCGTGCCCTGGAGGATCTCGATGCGGTTCTGATAGCGCGCTGGCCTCACCATGTAGACAGACTACATCCATGGATGGAGACTGTCTACCCCCTTGCGATCCGCCCGGATCGATGACGCCGGCTCATCCATCTCAGGAGAACGTTTCGTTGGAAGTCCGCGGCGCCGCCGCGCTAGCCTGACGCGCATGACCATTCTCGATGATGTTCGTGGCGCCTGGCGCGCGCTTCGCGCGCATCCCTGGTTTGCCGCTACGGTCGTGTTGATTCTCGGCGTCGCGGTCGGCGCCAACAGCGCGGTCTTTGCCGTGCTGGACGCCGCGCTGCTCCGTCCGTTGCCCTTCCCGAACGCCGCACGCGTCGTGACGATCGACCAGGCGCGGCCCGGTTCGCCGGGCGAACCCCTCTCGATTCCGGATTACCGCGATCTGCGCGACGGGAACCGCACCTTCGACGCGATGGCGGCGGTCTTCCAGTGGAGCGCCAATCTGACGGGCGGGGAGGCCGAGCGGATCCAGGGAATGCGGGCGTCCGCTTCGTTTTTCACGCTGCTCGGAGCGCGCGCGGCGCTCGGCCGTACGCTCGTCGCCGACGATGAACGGGGCGCCGGCGCCCGCGTCGTCGTGCTCACGCACGGATTCTGGCTGCGACGCTTCGGCGGGGCCGCCGCGGCCCTGGGTTCGTCGCTGATCCTCAATGGCGACGCCCACACAGTGGTCGGCGTGCTCCCGCCGGCCTTCATCACGCCCGTGCGCGACGCGGAGGTCATCGCGCCGTTTCCGATCGACGCCGATCCGCGGCGAATGTCCCGCGACGCCGGCTTCCTGCGCGTGATCGGCCTGCTCAGGCCGGGCGCCTCGCTCGATCAAGCCCGCTCGGATCTCGACGCGATCATGCTCAGGCTCCGCGCGGAGTATCCGACGACGAACGCGACGCATACGGGGGTGCTTCTCGCGGAATGGCGTACCGCGCTCGCGGCCAGGCAGCGATCGATCCTGCTCCTGCTGCAGGCGGCCGTGGCGCTCGTGCTCCTCGTCGCCTGCGCGAACGTCGGCAACCTGTTTCTGGCCGCCGCGATCCGGCGCGAGCACGAGTTCGCCGTACGCGCGGCGCTTGGCGCCTCACGCACGCGCCGCGTTCGACAGGTCTTCATCGAGACCGCGCTGATCGCAGGAGCGGCGGGCGCGGCCGGCTTGGCGATCGAGGCCTGGACCGCGCGCGCACTCGCCGTGCTGGCTCCGCCGGACCTGCTGGCGCTGGCGCCGCCCGCCGTCTCCAATCCTCGCGTGCTGCTGTTCACCGTCGCGGCGACGTTCGTTTCGACGCTGCTGTACGGGCTGGTGCCCGCACTGCGTCTCGGCGGGTCGACGCTGCGAAGCGGGCGCGGCGCCTCTCCCGGGAACCGGCGCGTCCGGATGGCGCTGGTCGCCGCGGAAGTCGGCGTCGCCTCGACGCTGATTACGATCGCGATGCTGCTCTCGCAGAGCTTCGCGAAACTGCAGGCCGTCGATCCCGGTTTTCGCACCGATCACCTGCTGACCGTGCGGCTGTCGCTGCCGAAGAGGCGATATCCCCGCGCCGCGGATTCCGCCCGCTTCGCCGACACGCTTCGTCCGCGTCTACTCGCGCTGCCCGGCGTCCAGGATGCCGCGGCGGTCAACGTGGTGCCCCTCAACGGCTATCACGCGACGGCCGACGTGTGGCCGACGGATCGTCCCGCGCCCGAGCCGAGCGCCCGCCAGCAGGCGCAGTACCGGATGATCAGTCCATCGTACATAAGGACCTTTGGCGTGCCGCTGATTGCAGGACGATCGTTCGACGAGCACGACATCGGATCGGCTGAGCCGGTCGTCCTCGTCAGCAGCACTCTCGCGCGGCGCTTCTGGAGCGATGCGGATGCGGCCGGACACACGCTCGTGATCGACGACAGCGATACACCGCGGCGGGCGCGGATCGTCGGCGTGGTCGGCGATGTGAAGCACTACGGACTGGACGCGGAGCTGACGCCCGATATCTACACGCCGATTCCGCAGGTGCCCGATGCGGCGGTGCAGTGGCTGAACAACAACATGTACTGGGGCGTGCGGACGTCCGGCGATCCCGCTGCGCTGCGCGAGGCGTTTCGCCGCACGCTCAGAGAAGTGGATCCCGACGTTGCGGCGTCCGCGATGCGGACGATGGAGGAGGCGCTGGACATGGCGCTGGCGCCGCGGCGCATGAACCTGTGGCTCGTGCGTGCGTTCAGCGTCCTGGCGCTCGTGCTCGCAGCCGCCGGCGTCTACGCCGTCACGTCGTTCAGCGTGGCGTTGAGGCGGCGGGAGATGGCGATTCGATCGGCGCTTGGCGCGCGGGCCGCGCACAACCTCAGAATCGTGGTTGCCGATGCGGCGCGTCCGATCGTCGCGGGTCTGGCGCTGGGCGCCGCCGGTGCGCTGATGGCGGCGCCGGGGCTGCGCAGCGTGCTGTTCGGCGTCGAGCCGGTGGCGGCCGGGCCGTTTTCGATCGTTCCGGCGATCCTGCTGTTCGCGGGCGTCGGGGCGTCGACCCTCGCGGCGCTGCCGACGCGCCACATCGATCCGATTGAAGCGATGAAAACGGAGTCGTGATGGGGAGATCGATCCAGGCGATCCGCGAAACCCTGCTTCAGACGCCGCGCGTCGTGGAAGGCCTGATCGCGGCGGCGACAGACGACCTTCTGGAGTGGCGGGAAGCCGATGCCGTCTGGAACTGCGTCGAGGTGCTGTGTCATCTTGCCGACGGCGAGATCACCGACTGGATGCCGCGCATCGAGCTGATCGTCTCCGGCGGCGGACGATTCGTTCCGTTCGATCGCGAAGCCGGCTTCGCCCGTTATCGCGGCTGGTCGGCGGACGCGCTCGTCGGCGAGTTCGGGCAGCGCCGGCGGGCGAACGTCGAGAGGCTGGACGGACTCGCGCTGACGCCCGATCACCTGCGGTTGACGGGCGAGCACCCCGAGTTTGGCACAGTGACGCTCGAGCAACTGCTGGCCTGCTGGGCGACCCACGACATGGCGCACGTCTCGCAGATCTCGCGGGTGCTCACCCGGGCCTTCGGCCGCGACGTCGGGCCCTGGCGCAAGTACTTCAGCCTGCTGCAGAGCGGAGAAGGCAAGAGGGTGGATGAGTGAAACGTTCGCGGAATACTCAGCGCGACTCACGTCGCTCGTGGGAAACGCCGATCCTCTCGCGATCCTGCAATCGACGCCGCGGCGCGTCGGCGTCTTGATTTCGGGACGGAGCGTCCTTGATCTGCAGAAGCCGCCGTCGCGGGGCCGATGGTCCGTCGCTCAGATCGTGACCCATCTGGCGGACGCGGAGATCGTCGGCGCCTATCGATTCCGGCTCATACTGGCCGCGCCTGGCACGCCTATCCAGGCGTACGATCAGAACGACTGGGCGCGCGAGATGCACTACGAGCGGAGTGATGCGCACGCGTCGCTCGCGCTCTTCTCGGCGGTGCGCGCCGGCCAGGTGCGGCTGCTGCAGAGCGTCGCCGATGCGGCTCTCGATCGTTTCGGCGTGCACGCCGAGCGCGGTCACGAAAGCCTTCGCCAGCTCATGACTCTTTACGCAGGACACGACATCAACCATCTCGCGCAGATCGAAGGGCTGCTGGCGGATGCCGAGCCGGGCCGCGCCGGATTCTCGCCGGCTCCGCTGAAGCCGGCCATCGACTCGGCGCAACTGGAATCCCTCGACGTGCGTACGGGGACGATCCGAGCCGCCGTTCCGGTCGCCGGCGCGGACCGACTCGCGCTCCTGACCGTGGACTTCGGCGATCGGACCCGCTCGATCGTCGCCGGAATACGGACCGAACGCATGGCCCTCGAGGCGCTGTCCGGCGTGCAGGCGCTGTTCGTGGTGAACCTTCCCCCGCGGACGATCCGCGGTCAGATCTCTGAAGGCATGCTCGTCGACATCGGATTCGCCGACGGCCTGCGTCCGGCCTTCGCGCAGCCTGAATGGCCGGTGCCTGACGGCGTCCGCGCCGGATAGCCGGCGAGCCATTGGGCGGTCTGGAGAACAAGAGACCAAGAGCAACATTGGATCTCGCTCCTCATCTCCGGTCCGAACCAAATAAGAACCAGTCAGCGCGCCGGCGGGAGCTCGAGGCGCGCGCGCAAGCCGCCCGAGGGAGAAGGCGACAGGGCAATCGATCCGCCATAGAGGGCCGCGAGCTCTTGCACGATTGCGAGGCCGAAGCCCGAGCCGGGCGCGGCTTCGTCGGCCCGCACGCCCCGCCGCAGGACGGCTTCCCGCATCTCCGCCTCGATCCCGGGGCCATCATCGTCGACGAGAATCGCGAGGCGGTCCGATCCGGCGGTTGAGGTCACCGCCACGCGCCCGCGCGCCCATTTGCACGCGTTGTCGAGCAGATTGCCGAGCATCTCATCGAGGTCTTCGCGCCGGCAGCGGACGATGTGATCCGGGCGCGTCTGCACGTCGATCGTGAGGCCGCGGCCCGCGTGCAGGCGAAGCATCGTGCGTGCGAGCGGTTCCGCGGAGGCTGCGACGGCGCACCGCGCTCCGGGCGTGGCGCCCGACGCCGCGGCGCGCGCGTGGGCCAGGTGATATTCAATCTGCCGCCGCATGCGCTCGATCTGCTCGCCGAGCGCGGCCGCGAGCTCGGCGTGTCCGGCCGCCTGCGCGTGGTCGGCCTCCTGGGCGAGCACCGCGAGCGGCGTCTTGAGTCCGTGGGCCAGATCGCCGGCCTTGGCGAGCGCGCGGCCGACCGCCTGCTCGTGATGGACCAGGAGCGCGTTGAGATCGTTCACGAGCGGCTGCACTTCGGCGGGATACCGTCCTTCGAGCTGGCGTGCGCCTCCCTGGCGCACGATGCCAAGGTGGCGACGCAGCGCCGCGAAGGGCGCCAAGCCGGCGCGCACTACCGCGTATCCGGCGGCGAGCGCGACGGCGGCGAAGACAACCATGACGTGTGCGTGCTTGTGCACGACGCGCATCGCCGTCCATCGCGGCCCGTAGATCGTGATGATGACCGACC
Organism: Vicinamibacterales bacterium; assembly: GCA_035495955.1. Taxonomy (GTDB): domain Bacteria; phylum Acidobacteriota; class Vicinamibacteria; order Vicinamibacterales; family 2-12-FULL-66-21; genus JAICSD01. Next base: position 14,076 of record DATJFE010000069.1, read on the forward strand.
AGACGCCGAGCAGGCCGAGCGTCCACAGCGCCGCGCCGAGCAGCACGCTGCGGCGCAGCGACCTCATCGGCTCGACGCTCCGCAGTTCATCCGGTATCCCATGCCGCGCACGGTCTCGATGGCCGACGCGCCGAGCTTGCGCCGCAGCCGCGCGACGAACACTTCCACGGTGTTCGAATCGCGGTCGAGGTTCTCGGCGTAAATGTGTTCGTTCAACTCGGTCTGCGACACCACGCGTCCGCGATGGTGCATCAGGTACGAGAGCACCCGGAACTCGTGGCTCGTCAGCCGCACCTGATCGCCCCGGAGCGTGACGCTCGCCGCGCGCGGATCGAGCGCGATCGCGCCGCAGCGCAGCTCCGCCGCGGCCTGCCCGGTCGCCCGCCGGATCAGCGCGCGCAGCCGTGCGAGCACTTCTTCCATGCGAAACGGCTTGGCGACGTAATCGTCGGCGCCGCCGTCGATGCCGAGGACCTTTTCATGCCAGCTCCCGCGCGCGGTCAACACGAGAACCGGCACGGTGATCCCCGCGTCGCGCCAGCGTCCAAGAAGCGTCAGTCCGTCGATCTTCGGAAGTCCCAGATCGAGCACCACCGCGTCGTACCGCTCGGTGTGATTCAGGAAATCCGCCCGCTCGCCGTCGGCCGCGCAATCCACGGCGTAGCCCGCGGCGCGGATCGCGCTCGACAACTGCCGGGACAGACGCGATTCGTCTTCGACGACCAACACTCGCACACGGCCTCCTTCCGTCGCAGGCCGGAAGATAGTCTTCATGTGGTTATAGCGCACCCGAAGCTGAACGCATCCTGAACGACCCGTTCAAGCGCCGTTCAGCCGCCGATCGGTAAAGTGCCGGTGAAGAGGCCGAAGACGATGCATGCCAAAACAATGATCGTGGTGTTGATCCTCGCAGGCCTGGCGGTCACGGGGGCGGTCGCCATGCACGGACACGGGCACCGGTTCATGCGGCGGTGGATGCCGGCGCTGCATGGGGGAAGGTGAGGGGGGAGGGGGCAGGAAGGCGGGGGGCGGAAGGCGGAAGGAGAGCCCAAGATGTTTCTGTTTGGCGATCTGCGTTTCGCGGTGCGCACGATCGTCCGCATGCCGGCGCTTGCGGCGGTGGTCATCGGATCGCTCGCCGCCGGGATCGGTGCCAACACCATCGTCTTTTCATGGATCGAGTCGGTGGTCTTCAAACCGGTGGCGGGCGTGCCGGACAGCGGCCGGCTGTACCTCGTCGAGCCGCGGTCGGACACCGCGATGTATCCGGGCGCGTCGTGGCTCGAATACCGCGATCTGCGCGAGCAGCTCCATGCGTTCGAGGGCCTGATCGCTTTCAAGATGCTTCCGCTGTACGTCGGCGAGCGGGGCAGGGTCGAGCGGTCGAGCGGGCTGCTGGTCTCGGACAACTACTTTTCGTCGCTGCGGCTGACGCCGGCGCTCGGCCGGTTCTTTCGGCCGGACGAAGTGCAGGCGCCCGGCGGGGCGCCCGTCGCGGTGATCTCGTACGACTACTGGCAGACGCGCTACGGCGGCCGGGCCGCCGCGCTCGGCCAGCGGATCCGCGTGAACGGCGCGGATCTGGCGATCGTCGGCGTGGCGCCGCGGGCGTTCAACGGGACGATGATGCGCCTCACGTTCGACGTCTGGCTGCCCGCGACGCTCGCGCCCGTCCTGCTGAACGGCGCGCGAGATCTCGAGGATCGGAGCGCCCGCGGATACTCGGTCACCGGATTCCTGGCGCCGGGCGTCGCGCGTGCGCGCGCGCAGACGGAAGTCGACGTCCTGATGCGACAGCTTGCGGCCGCGTATCCGGGCAGCAACAAGACGATGCGCGGCGAAGTGCTGCCGTTCTGGGAATCGCCGCGCGGGCCGCAGCGGCTGATGGCGACCTCGCTCGTCATCCTGCAGAGCATCACGCTGCTGCTGCTCCTCGCTGTCTGCGGCAACAGCGGGAATCTGCTGCTGGCGCGCGCCAGCGCGCGTCAGCGCGAGATGAGCATCCGGATGGCGCTCGGCGCCGGACGCACCCGCGTGATGAGCCTGGTCCTGACGGAGAATCTCGTCCTCGGGCTGTGCGGCGCCGTGGTCGGCGCCGTGCTGGGCTCCTGGGGCACCGCGGCGCTCAGCGCCGTTCCCCCCCTGCGCGTTCGCGGCATTCCGATTTCGTTCGAGACGCCTGTCGAGGGCGCCAGCCTGCTCTTCGCCGTCGGGCTCGGCGTGGCCTCCGGGCTGCTCTTCGGTTTCGCGCCGGCGCTGCAGCTCGCGCGACTCGATCCGCAGCTCACGCTGCACAGCGGCTTCACGACCGCTCCGCGCAGCCGCACGCGGAGGGCCCTGATCGGCCTGGAAGTCGCCTTCGCGACGGTCGTGCTCGTCGCGGCGGGGTTGTTCCTTCGCAACTTCATGGCGACCCGCCAGGACAATCCCGGCTTCGCGCGCGACGGCGTCCTTCTGGCGGGATACGATCTGACCGGCCGCGCCGTCGACGAAGGCAGATTGCGGACGTTCGCCGCGTCGCTCCTCGAACGTCTGCGATCGGAGCCCGACGTCCAGGCTGTCGCGATCGCGACATCGGTTCCGCTCGATCTCCACGGCATGCCGATGCGCGCGTTCATCCTCGAAGGGCGTCCGCCGTCAGAGGACGGACAGGACCAGGCGCTCGCGAACGTCGTCACGCCCGGATACTTCGCGCTCATGGGCATTCCACTGCTGCGCGGACGCGACTTCGCCGACGTGCGTGACGCGTCGGCGCCGCCGCAGGTGATCGTCAACGAAGCCTTCGTGAGCCGATATCTGGACGGCGCCGAGCCGCTGGGCCGCTGGGTCGAGACCCGGGGACGCAGGGCGATCATCACCGCGGTCGTCCGCAATTCTGTCTACAATGCCTTCGGCGAGCCGCCGACCCCGATCTTGTACTACTCGTTCCGTGACCGCCCGTCCGCGGCGGCCGAGATCCATCTGCGGCCTCGGCCCGGCGCCGACGCCGCCGTCGTGTCCGGGCTGCGGCGGATCGTCGGCGAGCTCGATCCGGAATTGCCCTTGTACGACGTCCGCACGCTGGGCGACTACATCGAGTCGAACCTGATCTTCCGCCGCATTCCGGCGCGCATGTTCGCGGTGCTCGGTCCATTGCTGCTCCTGCTCGCAGCCACGGGCATTTATGCGGCGGTCGCCTACGCGGTGTCGCTGCGGTCGAGGGAAATTGGCGTCCGCATGGCGCTCGGCGCGACGCCCCGCCTCCTGGTTGCGCGGTTTGTCGGCGATCACATGATCGTGGTCTCCATCGGCGCGCTCGCCGGTTGGCTGTTGGCTTTCATGTTCGTCCTGGACGTGCTCGACGCTTCGGTGGATGCTGGCGTCTTCGCGGGTGTTCCCGCCGTCCTGCTGTGTGTCGCCGCGGCCGCGTCCTGGTGGCCGGCCCGGCGTATTACCCAGGTCGATCCGGTTGTGGCCCTCCGATCCGAGTAAGAATCGGAACGCTGGCATGGCCTTGGCTCTAGACGCCTTCCATAACCCAGATCCCGGGGAAGAGTGTCTTCGGATGATACAGAGGCGCCCTATGAGCGTTGCGGAACCCATCGCGCCGGGCCACCTGGCCGGTGAGCATTTCGTGCAGTTCTTCGACGCCGAAGATTCTCGCGCGCAATCGGTCGCGGCCTATCTGGCGCGCGGCTATTTCGCGCGTCAACCCCTGCTTGTCGTCGCGCAGGGACGTCACTGGATCGAGATCAGCCAGCAGCTTCAAGCCCGCGGCGTTCCCGTGCAGCCCGCCGTGGCGGCCGGGCGCCTGGTGGTCAGAGACGCCGCCGAAACGCTTCGGAGGATCACGCGCAACGGCTCCCCGGATGCGGCCGCGTTCGAGGCCGTCGTCGGGGGCGCCCTGGCGGCGCTCCATCGCGACCAGCCTGTTTGTGTCTATGGGGAGATGGTCGACATGCTCGCCCAGGTTGGCGACCTGAGCGATGCCATCAAGCTCGAACGGCTGTGGAACGGTCTCGCCACGCGCGTGCCGTTCTCGCTGATGTGCGGCTATTCGGCGGCGCATTTCGTCCAAGCGTCGACCCACCGCGCGCTTCTCGAGATCTGCGCTTCGCATTGCGGCGTCCACCGCCATTCCGCGGACGCACTGGCCTCGTGGCTGCTCGACTCGGTGCAGCCGGCGGCCGTCGGCCCCGGCCCGCTCGAAATCTAGTCCCATCCGAGGGGCTTTGCCCTCGGACTCCTCTACACGCTCGCGCGCGCCACTGTCGCCGGCGCGCTCCGCGCGCGTGGCTCGACCGCGTAGCCATCGGCACTTCTGAGATGGTTGGTAGCCGGCCGCCACAGCATTCATCCCGGACAGACGATGTGACATAATGCGGCATTATGTCACGCAGGGCTATTCCAGAAATCACGCACCTGCAGTTTCTCGTGCTCGGCATGCTCCGCGGCGGCGCGCGCCCGGGGCGCTTCATCCGCCGCGCGCTCGCGCGGCACGGCGTCCGGCGCACGGGCCCGGCCTTCTACCAGATGATGGCGCGGCTCGAAGACGCAGCGCTCGTCGACGGCGAGTACGATCAGAGGATCGTCGACGGCCAGATCATCAAGGAGCGCCGGTACACGCTCACCCTCCGCGGCGATGCGGCATGGTCTTCAACCAGGGCGTTTTATGCCGACGCCATCGATGAATACGGCACGGCGCGGGCGCGGATCGCGCATGCGTAATCCCGCCGCGTGGGCGCGCACGCTCGTTCCCCCGCCGCTGCGCGCGAGCGTGTTCGATCTTGCCTTCGCGGATCTCGTGCGCGAGCGTCGCGCCCGTCGGCGCCGCGCGCGTGGGTCGTTGTCGCGGACCGCCGTGGAGCTGCGCTTCATCATCTGTGCGGTCCGGGCCGCCATCGAGTGCCGCGCGATGGCGCGCCGCCAACCTCCGCGTCATCGGCGTAGTCCGGGGCACGCCTTCGATCGTCCCCTCAGGAGGAACCTCATGATTGGACATGACGTCACCTTCGCGCTGCGGATGCTGTGCAAGGCGCCCGGCTTCACCATGGCGGCGATGCTCGCGATCGCGCTGGGCGTCGGCGCCAACACGGCGATTTTCACCGTCGTCGAGCGCGTGCTGCTGCAGCCGCTCGCATATCCGGGCCCCGCGCGCATCGTGGACGTCGATGAACGCGCGAATGGCCGTTCAACCACGGTGTCGCCGCCGAATTTCCTCGACTGGCGGACGCAGAACCGGACGCTGGCGGCGCTCGCGGCTTACAGCGAGCGTACCGTGACGCTCAGCGGCGGACGGGAGGCCCTGCGCCTGGAGGGCGCCGCGATCGACGCGCAGGTCCTGCCCGTCCTCGGCGTCGCGCCTGCACTCGGCCGCGGGTTTGTGGAGGACGATGCGCGCGAAGGCGCGCGCGCGGTGGCGATCCTGGGGCACGGTGCGTGGCAGCGGCTGTTCGGCGCGGATCCCGGCATCATCGGCCGGACGATTGCGCTCGAGGGCGCGCCCTGCGAAGTGATCGGCGTCATGCCACCCGGGTTCGACTTTCCGGAGGAAAAAGAGGTCTGGATTCCGCTCGTGCTGACGAGCCGGGACACCGGACCGAATCAGCGCGGCGCGCACTACCTGAGCGCAGTCGGACGGCTGAGGGACGGCGCGTCGCTCGACCAGGCGCGCGACGATCTGAACGGCATCGAACAGGCCATCGCCCGACAGTATCCGAGCAAGGTGACCGGCTATGCCGTGAGCGTCGAGCCGCTGCGCGACTCGATGGTCGGCGGCGTCCAGCGGCCTCTCTGGATTTTGTTCGGCGCCGTCGGCTTCGTGATGCTGATCGCGTGCGTCAACGTATCGAACCTGCTCCTCGCGCGCGCGTCGACGCGCACGGGAGAAATCGCGGTCAGGAGCGCTCTTGGCGCCGATCGGTGGCGGCTCGTGCGTCAACTGCTCGCCGAGAGCGCCGTCCTGGCGCTCGCCGGCGGCGCGGCCGGAGCGCTGATCGGAAGCTGGAGCGTGCGCGCGCTCATGGCGATCGCGCCGGCGGATCTGCCGCGCGCCGGCGACGTCCGGATGGACCCGGGAGTGCTCCTCTTCAGCCTCGTCCTCTCGCTGGTCGCGGGCATCGTCTTCGGCAGCGCCCCGGCGCTGGTCGCGTCGCGGCCGGATCTGGCAGTGTTTCTGAAAGACGTGCGACGCGACGGCGGGTCGGCGGGCGGACGTCGCGCGCTGCGCAGCGTGCTCGTCGCGGCGCAAATGGCGCTCGCGCTCGTGCTGCTGACCGGCGCGGGTCTGGCGGCGCGCAGCTTCTCGAGCCTGGTCCAGGTGGATCCCGGCATTCGGACGTCCGGCGTGCTGACGTTCGAGATCGTTCTGCCGGAGGCTGCCTATCCGTCGCTCGTATCGATCGCGCAGTTCTACCGGGATTACATCGAACGCATCCAGCGTGAGCCCGGCATCGCCACCGCCGGCGCGATCAGCTTCGCTCCGCTCACGACGCAGGGATTCGGCGGAACGTTCACGCTGCTCGACCGCCCGCAGGCCGCGAGCGAAGGGAACGCCCAGGTGCGCTCGGTGACGCCCGGTTACATGGAGACCGTCGCGATGCCGCTTCGGGCGGGCCGCTTCTTCGACGCGCGGGACGCTGAAAGCGCCCCGCGCGTCGCGATCGTCAGCGAGGCGGCGGCACGCCGCTACTGGCCTGGAGAGAGCCCCATCGGCAAGCGCATCCGCCTGCACGTGAACGAATCGGTGAGGGCGCCGCGTGAGATCGTCGGCGTCGTCGGCGACGTGCACATCCATCGGCTGGACATCGACGCGGTTCCCGTCATCTACGTGCCTCACACGCAGTACGGCCCCGAAACGATGACGATCATGGCGCGCACGGCCGGCGATCCGCTGCTGGCGCTGCCGGGCCTGAAGGGCGTGCTCTCGGCGATGGCGCCGGACGTTGCGATTGGACACGTGCGCACGCTCGACGCGATCGCCGCGGCGTCGGTGGCGCAGCCGCGGTTTCGCGCCGTGCTGCTCTCGGTCTTCGCCGCTGTGTCTCTCGCTCTCGCCGCGGTAGGGCTGTACGGGGTGGTCGCGTTCTCCGTGACTCAGCGCAGGACGGAGCTTGGACTGCGGATCGCGCTCGGGGCCGATGCGGGGGACGTGCTTCGTCTGGTGCTGCGCGAAGGCATGGCGCCCGTCGCGGCCGGCATCCTGATCGGGCTCGGCGCGTCGGCCGTCCTGGAGCGAGTGATGCAGACGCTGCTGTTCAACGTGGATGCGCTCGACCCGGTCACGTTCGCGGCGGTGTCCGGGATGCTCGCCGTCGTCGCCCTGGCGGCTTGCTATATTCCGGCGCGGCGCGCGACGCGCCTGGATCCGGCCGCCACGCTGCGCTGAAGTCCAACCGGCGGCGGCGGCGACCGTCTAAACGGCATGACTCGTTCTGTTGCGATGGTCTTCCTGTTGCTCGCCTCCGCGCCGCCGAATGCGCCATCTCCGTTCACCTTCCGCGCGGGCTTCTGGAACAATCTTCATCACTTTCTGTACGTCCTCGGACGCGCGCGAAACGGGGAGCCCGACAGCCGGCGTGAAGCCGTAGCCAGAGCGCCCGAGGATGTCGGGGGCCTCGCGGAGCGGCCCGAGGCGGACCGTCAGGCGTGGGAGGAGGCGGTCCGTTTCTACGCCGGCGGGCTGTCCAAGCAAGACCTCGTCTTCGACAAAAGCCTCATCGACACGACGCGGATCCTCGCGGAGGTCGCAGACGACTCCGACCTGAGGGGCGCACCGCTCGATCCTGCGCTGACAGAAACGCTGCGCCGCGCCGCGCCCGTCTATCGCGCGGTGTGGTGGCCGCGGCAATCGCGCGCGGATGCCGCGCGGCAGCGCGACCTCGAACAGCAGCTCGCCGCGCACGGAGCCGCCGCTGTGCGGCGGTTAACCTCGATCTATGGCACGGCGTGGCCCGCGCAGCCGCGGGTCGTCAACCTGAGCGCCTACACGAACTGGGCGGGAGCCTACTCGACCGACGGCGGGTTGATCGTGTTTTCGTCGACAGACGATGCGCTCGTCGGATCTGCGGGCCTCGAGATCCTCCTGCACGAATCATCGCATCAGTGGGACGACGAAATCGAAGGGCGGCTGCGGCGCATCGCCGACGCGCACGGCACGCGCGTGCCGCGCGACCTCTCGCACATGCTGATCTTCTACACGTCCGGCGAGGTCGTGCGCGAGCTGATTTCAGGCTACGTGCCGTACGCCATCAAGAACGGCGTCTGGGATCGCGGCAGCTTTCGAGGAGCGAAGCCGATTCTCGACTCCTATTGGCGGCCTTATCTTCAGGGTACGGGGACGTTCGACGAGGCGGTGGCCGCGATGCTTGCGCACATGCGTCAGTGACCGGCGCCCGCGCGCGTTCCGGAGCCGCTATTCGTAGTGTTTGAACTGCGGCCACCGCTCCGCGAGCGGCGGGGGCTTCATTCCCCGACCGATGAAGATCGTCTGGTGGTTCTCGTACGGCATGCAGTCGCCGCAGTCGATTTCTCCGGCCTGTTCCACTGACGTGAACCGCTGCTGCTGGCGCTCGCGCGAACGGCTCACCACGATCAGGACGTCGCCCGTCCGTCCCTGCGGACCCCACATCCAGTAATTGTTGTGGCCGCTGATCGCAAAGAGCCCTCGTGAACGCCCCAGGAGCTCGATGGCGCCGGCCTCGCCGTAATTGCCGACGAGCACCGCCGCCGAGGCGCGTTCCGATGGCGAAAGCCTGTCGAACGCGGCCGCGATCTGGTCGACCATGCGATCCCATCCCTGACGATCGGCGAAGAACTGCGGCAGTCGGCCGACGTCCTTCTTTTCATCCGTCGACGGCGAGACGCCGAGCGCACGGCTGTAGCCGATGTAATTGTCAACGGACAACAGCGGAATCGCGAGCGGCGCCGACAAAGCGCCGGCCGATGTCACGACGATCAGGATCGCCCTGCGCCAGGCGCGCTTCGCCACCGCGTATTCGATCGCCGCGCCGCCGGCCGCCATCAGCATGGGATATCCGGGCGACAGATAGGCGCTGCGGCTGGTGCGATTGAGGACGAGGATCGCCGCAACGGCGAGGAACGCGATCCCGAGCGGACGGAACCGGACGGCCCTGTCCGACGCGAGGAGGTACGCAAGTCCGCTGAGCCAGACCGGGAACAGCAACGGATTCATGTCCATGATCTGGGCCCCGACGAAGCCGGCCGGCGTGTTCGCCTGCATTTTGCCGGCGCTGGCGTTCCGGATGAACTCCAGCGTCGGCCAGCCGTGGGCGATCTGCCACGCGACGTGCGGCGCGAAGATGAGGGCGGCGGCCAGCCCGGCGAGCCATGGACCCCGGGTGAGCAGCATCCGGCGCGCCGACGTCAGCAGCAGGCCGGCGAAGAGTCCGCCTCCGAGCCAGAGCACGCTGATCTTGTTCTCGAGCCCAAGGCCCAGCAGCGCGCCGAGCGCCGCCCATCGAGCCGTGGACGGACGATCGAGAATGCCGGCGAACACGCGCAGGACTGCCGTCCAGATCAGCACGTCGAGCACGTTCATCGAGTAGAAGCTCCCGATCGCCAGCAGCATCGGCGCCGCGGCCGTCGCGAGCATGGCGATCGTTTCACCGTAGCCGCGGGCGCCAAGCCGCCGGGCGATCGAGCCCGTCAGCCACACGCTCGCCGCGGCGGCCGCGGCCGCCGTGATGCGCAGTGCGAGCAGCGAATCGCCTGCGATCCGGCGCACGGCCCACAGGATCGCCACGCACAAGGGCGGATGATCGACATATCCCCAGTCGAGCCGATGGCTGCATGCGAGGTAGTAGAACTCATCGCGGAAGTAGTGATCGCCGAGCGCGCTCGCGACCAGCAGCGCGAATATGCCCAGCGGTATGAGCCAGCGGCTCACGGCTCGCGCTTCCATCGCGACGTGATGCGCTTGGCTTCGGCGCCGGGCATCCAGATGACAACTACCTTCGCCGGTCCTTCCGGGCCCACCTTGTGGCGGACGAGATCGGGCGGTTTCACGAAGCCGGACATGCCGGCTTTCAGCAGCTCGGTGTTGCCGTTCACGATGTGCTGGAGCTCGCCCGAGATCACGTAGAAGATCTCCGTCGCCTCGTGACGGTGATCGCCGGAATCGCTGTTCGCGGGGAACATCATCTCGCCGAGGGCAATCTCGCCTCCGATGTTGGTGTCATCGAGGATCAGCCGCAACCGGGTGCCGCCGGGGCTCGTGTAGGTCACGCCCTGCGGCGGAGCTTGAGGTGTGGCGCCGCTGACCGAGACGGCGCCGATCAGGATCGCGAAGAGCGCAAGACGTTGTGATGCTGACATGGGGGCGTACGGTAATACTGGCCTGCGCCGGGGGCAAGCCGCCCCCTCGTCGGCGTCACGAGAAGGGGACAGCGGGGTCAGATCTTGATTTTCGACGCTGGGCCCAGCGTCGAAAATCA
>DATJFE010000070.1:0-114792 GCA_035495955.1 Vicinamibacterales bacterium
CGGAGAATCGACGCGTCGGGTGGCCTCGGGACAGGACAGCGGGGTCAGATCTTGATTTTCGACGCTGGGCCCAGCGTCGAAAATCAAGATCTGACCCCGCTGTCCTGTCCCGAGGCCACCCGACGCGTCGATTCTCCGTCTAACCCTCCGACGAGGAGGCACGCATGGGTCTCGGGGCCGACGTTCGGTATGCGGCGCGCGTCGCCGTCAGGAGCAAGTCCGTCGCCATTCTCGCCATCCTGGCGTTCGCGCTGGGCATCGGCGTGACCACCGCCGTTTTCAGCATCTTCAACAGCGTCCTGCTCGCGCCGCTGCCGTATCCCGATCCCGACGAACTCGTCGCCGTCTATGGCACCCAGCCCGCGTGCGCCACCTGTCCGGCCTCGTACCCCAAGTATTGGGACTGGAAAACCCGCAACCGGGTGTTCGCCGCGATGGGCGGATCGACCCAGGCGTCGTTCGTGATGACGGAGATGGGCGCGCCGCAGCAGGTGTCCGGCGCCGCCACCACAGCCTCGCTGAACGACGTGTTCAAGGTGCCGCCGCAGCTCGGCCGCTGGTATACCGACGCGGAGGACACGCCGGCCGGCCCGAAGGTCGTCGTGCTGTCCAACAAGTTCTGGCGCCGCACGTTCAACGCCGATCCGTCCGCGATCGGCCGGCGCCTCCTCTTCGACGGCGAGCCGTACGAGGTGATCGGCGTCATGCCGGCCACGTTCACGCACCGCAACGCCGACATCTACGTGCCGCTGCAGCGCAAGCTCGATCCGGCGACGCGCGGGAATCACTTTCTGTCGACGTACGCCCGGCTGAAGAAGGGCGTGCCGCTGGAGCGCGCGATTCGCGAGATGCGCGCGCTCGGCGAGGTCCTCGCGCGGGAATACGGCTACAACCACGGCATCGACGTCCGGTCGTACTACGAGGTCGTCGTCGGCGCGATCCGCACGCCGCTGCAGGTGCTGCTCGGTGCCGTGTTCTTCGTCCTGCTCATCGCGTGCGCGAACGTTGCGAACCTGCTGCTCGCCTCCGGCCTCGCGCGCCAGCGTGAGATCGCGGTCCGCCTGGCGCTCGGCGCGAGCCAGCAACACATCGCGCGACAGTTGACCTGCGAGGCGCTGGTACTGGCGCTCGCCGGCGGGGTGCTCGGGGTGGGGCTCGCCATCTGGATCGTGCGCCTCTTCGTCGTCCTGGCCGCGAACAATCTGCCGAGGGCCTCGACGATTCACGTGGACGCGCGCGTCCTCGCCTTTGCCGCGATCACGTCGCTTCTCGTCGGCGTCGTCTGCGGCCTGTCGCCGCTCCTCCGGCTGCGGCTGAAGACGCTGACGTCGGCGCTGCGCCAAGGCGATACGCGGACGGGCAGCGGCGGCGGCGCGTCGTTCGGCAACGGGCTCGTGATTGGCGAGATCGCCCTGGCGTTCGCGCTGCTCGTCGGGGCCGGGCTGCTGGCGAAGAACCTCCTGCTGCTCGAGCGCCGCGACGCGGGGATTCGGACGGATCACGTCATTGCGTTCGACATCTCGCCCTCCGGCCCGCGCTATCGCGATCGGGCGGCGATCAGCACGCTCTACCGCTCTCTCGACGAGCGCCTCGCGCAGATTGGCGGACTGAAGTACGTCGGCCTCATCAGCCATCTGCCGATGTACCGGTTCGGCAACAACGGCGAGATGACTCGCGAAGGCGGGAACCCCTGGGGACCAAACGAGAACCCGCTCGTCGAATACCGATATCTCTATGGGGACTACCTCAAGGCGCTCGACATTCCGCTGCTGCGCGGCCGTGCGCTCGATACGCGCGACGGCCCCCGCACCAACGGAGTCCTTGTCAACCAGATGATGGCCGACAAGTTCTGGCCGGGTGAGGATCCGATCGGCAAGCGCTTCGGCCAGGGCCCCGATCTGACCCAGTACTACCGGGTCGTCGGCGTCGTCGGAAACATTCGCTCGTTCGGCCTGGCGAACCGCACGCCGTACGAGTTCTATCGGACGACCGACCAGGCCCCGTACGGATCGATGACGGTCGTGCTGCGCACGTCGGGCGTCGACCCTGCATCGCTGATTCCGTCCGCCCGGTCCATCGTGTCGTCTCTCGATCCCAATCTGCCGGTGACGGGCGTGCAGACGCTGGAGGACGTCGTGGCCGCGTCGGTGGGGCAGCCGCGCCTGCTCTCAGCGCTGTCGGGCTTGTTCGGCGGACTCGCGGGTCTTCTGGCGATGGTGGGCGTCTACGGCGTCACGTCGTACAACGTGCGCCGGCAGCGACGCGAGTATGGGATCCGCCTGGCGCTCGGCGCCGAGCCGGGCGCCGTGCGCCGGCTCATCGTCCGGCGCGGAGCCGCAGTGGCGGCTGTCGGCATCGCCGCGGGCCTGGTCATGGGCCTGCTCCTCACGCGCTTTGTCGCAACGATGCTGAACGACGTGAAGCCGACGGATCCGGGGGTGTTCCTCGCCAACGCCGGCCTTGTTCTCACGGTCTCGATGGCTGCCTGCTACCTCCCGGCGCGGTGGGCCGGCCGGGTCGATCCGGCCGAAGTGCTGAGAATCGAATAACACTCCGAACCTCGGAGGTCGGAGACCTCGAACCGTCAGCGCATCACTTGCCTGCTTGTGTGATCGCGACCAGCTTGTCACGCACCGTGATGTTTCCCACCCGCGGTGCCGCGCTGTCGTTGGCGGCAACAGCAAAAGCGACGGGATTGTCGCCAGCCCGCGGCATGCTGGTGGTGACGGTGATCCACGGGACGGTGGACTGCGCCGTCCAGACACACCGGTCCTGCGTGGCGCCGCCGCACGTATTCGGATCGCTCTCCTGAATGACGTCGAACGTGTCGGTCCCGCCCGCCGCGGCGAACGTGAACGCGCTGCGGCTCACGCCGTACCGACAGCCCGCCTGCGATACGAGAATGTTCTGCCCCGCAGTCGGCGTGGGCCACCGGACCATGATGATGCCCTGACGTGGGGCATCGTAGTTGTCACCGAACGTCATGGTGACGGTTCCGCTGCCGCTGCCGGCAGCGCCGTTGGAAACAGTCAGCCACGACGCATTGGACGCCGCCGTCCACGGACACGCCGCTTGCGTGGTGATGGTGGCGTTCACGCTGCCGCCAGGCATGCACGGTCTGACGTCCACCGGCGTCACCGAGTACTGACAGCTGCCGGCGTCGCCTGACTGCCTGACCGTGAATCTGCGGTCGGCCACTGAGATCGCCGCCGTGCGCTCGGCGACGTCGACGTTCCTCGCGATCGCATACGACACGCTGCCGCTGCCCGATCCCTGTCCGCCTGATGTCACGACGAGCCACGAGGCGCTGCTCACAGCGGTCCACGAACAGCCCGCCGGCGCGGCCACGCTGAAAGTGCCGGTGCCCGCATCCTTCACGAAATCGGCGCTCGCGGGCGACACCTCGTAGGCGCACGCAGCCGGCGGCCGACCCTGCTGCGCGATCCCATGTGTTTGTCCGCCGATCGTCAGCGAGCCGTTTCTCGCGTCGGCCGAAGAATTCGCGGTCACCGCATACGTGACGGTCCCGGGCCCGTTGCCCGTCGCGCCCCCGGTGATGCTGATCCAGCCGGCGCTCGCGGTGGCGTTCCACGCGCAGCCGCCAGCGACCGTCACTGTCACCGTACCTGTTCCGGCATCGCTGCCAAACGACAGGGTCCCGGGTGAAATCGCGACCGTGCAGACGGGCGTGGGTTGCGTCGGCGTACTCTTCGTGCCGCAGCCGATGATGCCGGCCGCGCTCACCGCTGCGACGAGGACGGCGAGGTTCCGCAATCTGCGTCTCATGATGATGATTCCTGCCCTATGGCCAGAGCAATGGGCTCGCCAATGGGCCCCGAGGGAATCAGGCTGGATTCCAGGCCCCATGCCGGGCGATCGATCGGGGGGCTGCTAGAATCCCGACGAGGGCTGACGGTAATCCGGCGGCGACGCGCGCGCTCGTTGCTCGTCCGCGCCAACTGATTCCCACGTCACGCCGTCTAAACCAGCCGTGCGCGACGATATCAGGACGGCCATCCGGTCCCTTCGTTCGTCCCCGACCTTCACGGCCGTCGCCCTGGCGGTGCTCGCGCTGGGCATCGGCTCGGCCACGGCAATCTTCTCGGTGGTCGATGCCGTCGTGCTGCGCGCGCTGCCGTTCGACGAGCACGATCGGCTCGGCGTCGTCTACGAGAAGGACACCAAGCACGCGACGACATTCGGCCTCGGGAGCATCACGACGCAGACCTACCTCGACTGGCGTCGCCTGCAGCAGCCGTTTCAGCAGATCGCCGCGGTTGGCGGCACGCAGTTCCGCCTGAAGACCGAGGCGGGCGAGCCCGCCGACGCCCGCGCCCAGCGCGTGACTTCGGAATTCTTTCCCGTTCTGCGCGTAGCGCCGACGATCGGACGCGTGTTCAATGCATCCGACGAAATAGAAGGGCAGAATCGCGTCGTCATCCTCTCCTCCGGATTCTGGCAGCGCCGCTTCGGCGGGTCGCGCGACGTCCTCGGGAAGACGCTCGATCTCAGCGACAGCAGCTATGAGATCGTCGGCGTGATGCCGCCGGGGTTCTCGTATCCCGTGGGGAGCGATCGGCCTGCGGAGGTGTTCGTGCCCATGACGTTCTCCCGGGACGATCGCGTCAAGGGCGGCAGCCACAACTACAACTTCACGATCATCGGACGGCTGAAAGACGGCGTGTCGTTCCAGCAGGCGACCGAACAGATGTGGCGGCTGTCGGAACAGCTCGACGCCCAGGATCCGAAGTGGGCGCCGGGGCGCCGCGCCTACGTGATCACGCTCCACGATCATCTGGTCGGCAAGGTGCGCGGGTGGATGCTGATGCTGCTCGGCGCGGTCGTGCTCGTGCTGCTCATCGCGTGCGCGAACGTCGCAAACCTCATGCTGGTGCGCGCGACGGGCCGGAGCCGCGAGATGGGCGTGCGCGCGGCGCTCGGCGCGAGCCCGTGGCGGCTCGTCCGCGGGCTGCTCGTGGAAGGCGTGCTCCTCGCGCTCGGCGGCGCATGCCTCGGTCTGGCGCTCGCCGCCGGCGGCGTCGCCGTGCTCCGCGCGTGGCTGCCGGCGGGCCTTCCGCGCGTCGCGTCGATCGGCATCGACCCCCGGGTGCTCGCCGCGGCGATGTCCGCCGCGCTGATCACCGGCATCGTGTTCGGCATCGTTCCGGCGCTGCAGTCGGCGCGGCCCGACCTGACCGGCGCGCTGAAGGAAGGCGGACGTTCCGCCACCGCCGGCGGCCGCGCCCAGCGGCTTCGCAGCATTCTGGTCATCGCCGAGGTCGCGCTCGCCGTTGTCCTGCTCGTCGGCGCGGGGCTCTTCGCGGGCAGCTTCATCAAGCTGATGCGGGTCGATCCAGGCTTCGATTATCACAACGTCATCGCTCTGAGCATCGGGCTGCGTCTGATGCCCGGACAGAAGTTCGACGACGACTATGCGGCGCGAAGCAGGCAGTACACCCTGCAGGTTGCCGAAGCAGTCGGTCGCGTCCCGGGCTCGGAGATGGTCGGCTATGTCAACGGCGGCCTGCCGCTCACCGGAAGCTGGAGCCGCACGTCGATCGAGCTTCCCGGCCGCGGGGAACTGAAAGGCGAAGGGGACGACATCGACCGCCGCAGCGTGTCGACGAACTACCTGCAACTGCTGCGCATTCCGCTCCTGAAGGGACGCTATCTGAATGACGCCGATCGCGCCGGCTCGACGCCGGTGGCCGTGATCAACCAGGCCGCCGCGCAGCGCTACTGGCCCGGACAGGATCCGCTCGGGCAGCATTTCAAGATGAACGGCGGCAAGGACGATCGTGTCATCGTCGGCGTCGTCGGCAACATCCATCATCTCGGTCCCGAGATTGCGCCGCGCCAGGAATGCTACCTGCCGTACATGCAGGACCGGCAGTTCGGCGCGACCATCGCCGTCCGGACGGCCGGCGATCCGATGGCCGTGCTGCCCGCGGTCAAGGCGGCGATCTGGTCCGTCAACAGAGAGCAGCGCCTCACGGGCGACACCGTGACGCTCGAGCGCTACATGGATCGCCTGATCGCGCAGCGGCGCTTCAACATGGCGGTCCTCGCGTTGTTTGGCGTGCTCGGTCTCGTGATCGCGGCGGTCGGCATCTATGGCGTGATGGCGTACGTCGTCGCGCAGCGCACCAACGAGATCGGCGTCCGGATGGCGCTCGGCGCCACGCGAGGCAACGTGGTGACGATGGTGCTGCGGCGCGCGGGAGCGCTGCTGGTGACGGGGCTGACGCTCGGCGCGGCCGGCGCCTGGTACCTCAGCGCAGGCGTCAAGACGTTCCTGTTCGACGTCCAGCCGAACGACATCGGCATTTTTGCCGGCGCGCTCGCCGTTCTGGCCACGGCGGGCCTTCTTGCAAGCGCGCTCCCGGCTCGGCGGGCGGCCTCAGTCGATCCGCTGATTGCGTTGAGAACCGAGTAGCGGCCGAAGGCTCCTGCCTCGTGCCTCCTGACTCCTACCTCCTACCCCGTGATCTTGAATCCGACGCGCTGATTGACGGGACCCGACGGACCGGCGACCGTGAAGAGCAGGAAGTAGTCGCCGGGCGCGAGCGGCGCGAGCGGCAGATCGAACTGCGTCACGCCGGCCGGCGCGTCCGGCAGCGCGTCGATATCGCGCATTGGCTGGCCGAGCCGGTTCAGTAGACGCGCTTCGACGCGGACGGGCTCGCCGTCGGCGTAGGCCGGGACGCGGATGACGAGACGCTCGGTCCGGCGGAACTCGCGCGACGGATCCGGCGCCGCGCCGGCGTCCGCCGCGACCTGACGGAATTCGCGCGCGGACTGGGTCGGGATGACGATGGCGGGCAGCACGATCGGCGTCGCGTCTTTCGACGCCGGCACTTCGAGATCGCGCGCGTCCACGTCCAGCTTCTCTCCGCGGAGCCCCACAATCGTCATGTCGAGCTGCACGCGGCCGGCGGGGGCGTCGAACTCCGCGCGATCGGGCGACGCCGCGTCGGCGGCCTCGCCGATCCGCGCCGGCGCGAGCATGCCTTCATAGAGCACAGTCCCCTCGGCGGTCGTCGCCTTCAGCGTCACGCGCGCGGCGCTCGACTTGCCCGCGCTCGGCGATGGTCGTCCCGGCTCCCACGTGACGGCGACGCGCGCCTGCGATCCTGTCATGCGCGTCACTCCCGACCAGACGTCAACGAGGGGGCTGCGGTGGAGCAGCCGTGTCGGCAGAATCGGCCCGCCGGCGAGCGCCGCGCGCATTGCGCGCCGCATGTCCGCGGAGGGCTGCGACACGTATCCGGCGCGCGCGCGCGCATCCGCGGTCTCGGCGGCGCGGCGCACCAGCGTCACCCGCACAGGATGGTACCGGCCGTCGTCGCCATGGCCCGGCGTATACGCGATCGTGTAACCGGCGTCGAGATCCGCCGCCGCGCGCAGGAGGCTGCCGGCCAGATCGCCGCCTCGCGCGAGGCTGCCGCCGGTGTCGGTCGCCAGCGTGTTGAGCGTGGCGGCGCCCGCATCGGCATCGTCCGACTGGGCGACGCTCGGGTCGACGGCGTAGATCGGCACGTCGTATCGATTGGCAAAGCGGTCGACGAGGCCGACGTCGGGAAGCCCCCGGCTCGACGCGCGCCGCGGCTGCGGCGTGAACCCTTCACTGACGAGCAGGATGGCCGGCCGCCCCGGCCGCGATCCGAGCTGCGCGGTCAGCGCGCGCAGCGCCGACAGCACCACCTGCGCGCGTCCGGCCTCGACGAGCGCGGGCGCCCGCCCCAGCGTCTCTTCCTCGAGCGGCGTGCGCGGCTGGTAGTTTCCGAGGCGTCCTTCGAAGGTCGCCGCGGCCGCGCGCGCGGATTCGAGATCGGCGCTGAGCCGGATGGTGGTCAGCGGATCCAGCGGCTTGAGCACGACGACGGCGTCGTCGTGCCGAAGGCCGTCGAGGAGAGCCGACACCGCGTCCCGGACGCGCGGGCCGTCGGCCGGCGCCACGTGAAATTCATCGAGCAGGATGGCGAGCTGGCGCGGCGCCGGAACTCGCGCCTCGACCAGATCGATTTTCTGCGAGACGCCGTCCTCGCGCAGCTCGAAATCCTTGACGGTCAACCCGCGCACGCTTCGCCCCTGGCGATCCGTGACGATCGCGGCGATGCGCACGGCATCGGGCGCCGCGCCGATCGGGGCGATCACCGCCGCGATCAGCAGTGGGACGAATGCGAGTCGCCGGACCTTCACGGCCACGGTTCGATCTTGCTACGAGGACCTCCACCGATCAAGGGACGCTGCGACGAGGAGGACGCCGCCTTTGACGACCATCTGGTCGTACGGGCTGACGTTGAACAGATTCAGGCCGTTATTCAGGATCCCGATGAAGAACACGCCGGCCAGCGTGCCCCAGATCGACCCCCTGCCGCCGAAGAGGCTGGTTCCTCCGACGACGACGGCGGCAATCGCGTCCAGTTCGGAGAACTCCCCCGCGCGCGGGTACCCGACGTGCAGGCGGGACGCGACCAGCACGCCGGCGAGCCCCGCCGTCGCGCCGCAGAGAACGTAAACGGCCATGTGCACGCGCGAGACGCGCACGCCGGAGAGCCACGCGGCATCCTGATTGCCGCCGACGGCGTACACATGACGCCCGAACGGCGTCCGCATCAGCGCGAGCCACGACAGCGCGAACACGGCGGCCACGATCGTGAGCGAGGCCGGGTTGCCGGAAAGCGCGCCGAACGACGGCGGAAGCCCGGAAATCGTCCGGGCATCCGTGTACTTGAGCGCCGCTCCGCGCGCGACCATCATCATCGCGAGCGTCACCACGAAAGCGGGAATGCGGACGCGCGTGACGATGAGTCCGTTGATCGCGCCGATCGCGATGCCCGCCAGCAGCCCGACGGCGACGCCCGCGGCGACGCCGTGGCCGCGCGCCATCGCGTCCGCGCAGAGCATGCCCGACAGCCCGACGACGGATCCGACCGAGAGGTCGATTCCCGCCGTCAGGATCACGAAGGTCATGCCGGCGGCGAGAATCGCGGTAAACGCGTTCTGCCGCAGCACGTTCATCAGGTTCCCCGCCCCGAGGAACGTATCGGTTGCGGTCGCCAGGATCGCGCACTCGATCGCCAGCGCGATGAAGATCGCGTAGTCGGAAATCCACCGGCGGCGCGTCATGCGGCCGTCGCGAGCGCCATCACGCGCTCGGGCGTCGCCTCCGCGCGCGGCAGCTCGCCCCGCGTCCGTCCTTCGCGCATGACGACGATGCGATCGGACATGCCGAGGATCTCTGGCAGATCGGAGGAGATCATCAGGATCGCAAGGCCCTCGCGCGTCAGCGCGTTCATCAGCGCGTAGATCTCGGCGCGCGCGCCCACGTCGACGCCGCGCGTCGGCTCGTCGAGCAGCAGGACCGCCGGACGCTTCATCGTCGCGCGCGCGAGCAGGAGCTTCTGCTGATTGCCGCCCGACAGCGTGCCCGCCGGCTGATCGAGACCGGCGGCGCGAACGTCGAAGCGCCGGGCCGCCGCCTGGACTGCGGCAGCTTCGCGCCGTCGAAGCAGGAGCCCGTGGGGCGCGAAGGCCGAGAGCGCCGTGAGCGTCATGTTCGCGCCGGCCCCGAGCAGCGGGATGATGCCGCGGGCCTTGCGGTCCTCCGTCACGTACGCGACGCCCCGCGCGATCGCGTCTTCCGGCGCGCGAAAACGCACAGGCGAACCCGCGAGGATCAGCGTGCCGTCGGCGGGCAGCGCTCCCGCGACGGCGAGCGCCATCGACGTCCGCCCGGCGCCCACCAGACCGGCGACGCCGACGATCTCGCCCGCGCGCAAGTCGAACGAGACGTCCGCGAAGCGCGGCGGCGCCCGCAGGTGCCGAACGTCGAGCACGACCGATCCGGCCGCGGACTGGCGCGCCGGAAACTCCTCCGATACGTCTCGTCCGACCATCCAGCGAATGAGCTGCGCGCGATCGAGGCCGCCGGCCTCGACGGTGACGACGTGGCGGCCGTCGCGAAGGACGGTCACGCGATCCGCGAGGCTGAACACTTCCTCGATGCGATGGCTGATATAGACGATCCCGATGCCTTCGCTTCGCAGCCGGCGCAGCACGGCGAACAGGCGTTCCACGTCGGCGGCGGGCAGCGTGGCCGACGGCTCGTCGAGGATCAGCACCCGCGCGTCGCCCGCCAGCGCGCGGGCGATCTCGATGAGCTGCTGGTGCGCGACGCTGAGGCCGCGGACGGGCGCCGAAGGATCGACCTGCACGCCGAGCCTGGCAATCAGCGCGCGCACCTCGCGGCGCGTCTCGGCGCCGCGCAGAAAAAGACCGCGTTCGCGCCCGAGCATCACGTTGTCGGCCACGCTCATGTCGGGGACGAGCGTGAATTCCTGATGAACGGTGTTGACGCCCGCGCGTCGGACGGCCAGAGGATCGCCCGCCGGCAGCGCGCGGCCGTCGAGCGTCACCGTGCCGGCGTCAGGGAAGACGGCGCCGCCCAGGATCTTGATGAGCGTCGACTTGCCGGCGCCGTTCTCGCCCATCAGCGCGTGCACCTCGCCGGCATGAACGTCGAAGTCGACGCGGTCGAGCACGGTGACGGCGCCGTACGACTTCGTGAGGCCGCGCGCGGCGAGCAGGGTCACTGTTTGTTGAGCGACTCGGCGGTCACGACGCCGACGTCCACCGACACGACGGCGGGAACCTTCTCGCCGGCGAGGTGTCGGGCGATCATCTCGATCGCGGTGCGGCCGATCTTCTTCGGGTACTGAATCACGTCCGCCTTGAGCGCGCTGCCGCGCTTGATCGCGGCCTGCGCCTCCGGGGTCGCGTCATAGCCGACGATCGCGATGTCCTTCCGGCCGGCGGGCTCGATGACGGAGAGGGCGCCGAGCGCGGAGTCGTCGTTGATCCCGAAGACGCCGTTGACGTCGGGATGCGCCTGCAGCATGTCTTCCATCGCCGACATCGCCTTCGCGCGCTGGCCGTCGGCGCTCGGCCGCGCGACGATCGTCATGCCGGGATGGCTCTTCAGCTCCTCCTCGAAGCCGCGGACGCGATCCTGGACCGAGGCCACCGTGGGATGATCGATGATGACGATCCGCCCCTTGTCGTTCAGCAGCCCCGCCAGCGTCCTGGCTGCGAGCCGGCCGCCCAGCACGTTGTCGCTCGCCACGTGCGACACGACCTTGCCGCTGCGGGCGGCGATGTCGGCGGTGAACACCGGAATGTTCGCCCGTTCGGCGGACTGCAGATTCTGGCCGACGGCGCTCGAGTCGCACGGCGCCAGCAGCAGCGCCGACACGTGCTGCGCCACGAAGTCCTCGATCTGCGACGCCTGCTTCGCCGGATCCATCTCGCACGCGACGACGACGACGTCCATGTTTCGCGCTTTGGCCTCCTCGCGCAGACCGTCCTCGAGATCCTTGTAGAAGGCGTGCGTCTGCGTCAGCAGGGAGACGCCGATGACGGGACGCTTGGCCGCGCCGGCGCCGCCGGTCTTGCCGCCGCACGCCACGGCAAGGAAGAGCGACGCGATCGAGATGATTACTGCTGCGCGCTGGAGCATGACAGCCATCTTACGCCACGGAGAGCACGGAGAAAGTCTGGCCACGGACGACGAGGACGGCACGGACGAAGACACACTTGGTTTTCAGGAGGCCCACGCCATAAGGCGCCGCAAACGTCGCGCGCGCGAGAACGCGATGGGTTCGGTCGCGGCGCCGCGCTTCGCGCGGCGGGAGGCGAAACCCCTCCTGTGGCCGGCCGTCGAGGCCGGCAACCGCGACCTCGCAGAACGGTATGCGTGCGCGCGCCCATCCGTGTTCGTCCGCGTTGTCCGTGGCCACCCTGAGACACGCGCCCAGCTCGCGCCTCACTCACCCGCGCCGCCTCGCACCACCAGCTTCGGCGGGAGGACGAGATGCCGCGGCGGTCCGGGATGGGTGATGTCGTCGATGAGCAGGCGCACGGCTTCGCGGCCGAGGGCTTCGACCGGCTGCACGATCGTCGTCACCGGCCGCCGCAGCAGATCGGTGAGGACCAGATCGTCGAAGCCGACGACCACGACGTCGTCCGGCGCCGCGCGGAGCGTGCCGACGGTCAGCCAGAAGTTCGCGCCGATGACGGCGGTGACGCTCGGGCGCGCGCCGAGCACTCTCATGGCGGCCTGCCGCGCCGCTTCGGGCTCCGACGGCGCCACGGCATACGGGCCCGGGTGCAGGCGGTGCGCCGCGAGCCCCTGGCGGTATCCCTTCAGCCGATCGCGAAACGTCGATCGATCGATCGGTCCGCCGACGTAGCCGATGCGGCGGTGGCCGCGGCCGACGAGATGATCGACGGCCATCCGCATGCCCGCGATGTTGTCGGTGACGACGGAGGATACGTCGAAGCCGTCGACGGTCCGATCGACGAACACGAAGGGCCGTCCGCTCGCGCGCAGCTCCTTCAGATGAGCGGGCTTCTGCTGGATCGGGCAGAGGATGATGCCGTCGACGCGCCGCTCGCGCAGCAGATCGATCGCGTGGCGCTCTTTCTCCTCGATCTCGCCGGTGTTGCTGACGACGAGGGTATAGCCGTGGCGCTCGGCCTCCTGCTGTGCGCCCGTGGCGACGCCGCTCCAGAACGAGTCGGTGAGATCGCCGACGGCAAGGCAGAGCGAGAACGCGCGATGCGACTGGAAATTGCGGGCGAGCGCGCTCGGCCTGTAGCCGAGCTGGGCCGCCATCTGGAGCACGCGGCCTGCCGTCCCTTCGCTGATGCGGAAATCGCCGTGGCGGCCGCGCAGGATATGCGACACCGTGGCCTGCGACACGCCCGCGCGACGCGCGATGTCCTTCATCCGGACAGGCAGATCCGACCTCCTCGCTCGATTGCGCCCGCATTATAGAACAGTGGTTGAAGTCAATGCTAAAACGTATTAGCATGCCCGAACTTGCCGGTCCGGTTCCGGCAATCAAGGAGGTCAGATGTCCCGCAGGTTCGCGCTCGTGCTCCTCCTGATCCTGCTGCCTGCCGCTGCCTTCGCGCAGCAATTCAAAGCCAATCTGGCGGGGAGCGTCACCGACGTGCAAGGCGCCGTGGTCCCCGGCGTGACCGTCACCGTGACGAACACCGACACGAACGTTTCGGCGGATACGGTGACCGATTCGAACGGCGTCTTTTCGGTCAAGGACCTCGTCCCCGGCAAGTACAAAGTCGCGGCGACGTTGTCGGGCTTCAAGACCTTCGTGCGCGAAGGGATCGTCCTGCACACGGCCGAGACGGCGACGATTGAGATCAAGCTCGATCTCGGGCAAGTGGAAGAGACGGTGACCGTCAGCGCCGGGCTGAGCGAAGTCGAGACGAACCAGTCCGTGCTGTCGCAGACGATGGACAACAAGAAAGTATCGGAGCTGCCGCTCAACGGCCGGCAGGTGTACATGCTGCTGCAGCTCACGTCGGGCACGCTGTTCACGCAGCAGCAGTTCGGCGCGTCCGGCTTTTCCGGGACGCGCGCGTGGGACGTGAACGGCAGCGTCACGATTCACGGCAGCCGCACGGGCAACAACGAGTTCCTGATCGATGGCGCCTCCAATGCCGGCACTGGCGGATGGACGTACGCACCCCCGGTGGACGCGATCGAGGAGTTCAAGGTCGACTCGGCGAGCACGAGCGCGCAGTACGGCCGCACGAGCGGCGGCGTGGTCAATCTCACGCTCAAGTCGGGCACCAACCAGCTGCACGGATCCGGTACCGCGCTCTTCCGCGGCACGGCGCTCGACTCGAACCAGATCCAGAACATCCGCAATAACATCTCCAACAAGGGCCACAAGTACGCGGACGCCGAGGGGATGCTGAGCGGCCCGATCGTGAAGAACAAGACGTTCTTCATGGGCGGCTATCAGGGCTACTACGAGGAGATCCCATTCCCGTCGACGCAGACGGTCCCGACGGCGCTGCAGCTCAAGGGGGATTTCTCGCAGACCTTCAACGCCGCCGGGCAGCTGATCCAGATCTTCGATCCGCTGACGACCGTCTGCAACGCGCAAGGCGTCTGCACGCGCCAGGCGTTCGAGAACAACGTCATCCCGCGCGAGCGATTCAACGCCGTCTCGGCGGCGATGGCGGCGCTGATGCCGACCGCCAACGCGCAGGGCACGATCACCGGTCAGAACAATTTCATCTATTCGCCCAACCTCGGGCATTACCGCTATAACTCGTACCTGACGCGCATCGACCACGCGTTCAGCACGAGACACAAGATCTCGTTCAGCAACAGCGGCAACTGGGGTTCGGAGCGACGAGACGAGAACTCGTTGCCGCCGCCCGCGCTGCGCAGCGACAACTGGCCGACGCAGCGGAAGCACTACCTGGCAACGGCCGACGACAACATCACGATCGGCCCGCGAACGCTGCTCAACACGCGATTCGCGTTCGACCGGTTCGACGAACCGCATCCGAAGGAGTTCGGGCCGCTCGGCAGCACGACGCTGCCGTTCAACGGGAAGTACCAGGCCACATCGGAGCCGTGGTATCCGAGCCTGCGGATTGGCGGCCTACCGGATATGTTCGCGCAGGGGTTCCGCCGGACGCTGAACGATATCTGGACTGCCCAGAGCACGCTGTCGCATACGGCCGGCGCACATCTCTTCAAGACGGGCGCGGAATTCCGGCTCTACCGGTTGTTCCGGCAGAACGTCGGCAACAATAACGGGCAGTTCGATTTCAGCACCGGGTTCACCCAGCGCGATCCGACGCGCAGCGACTCGACCTCGGGCGTTGCCCTCGCCTCGTTCCTGCTCGGCTATCCGTCCGCGGGCCGCGTCGACATCAACGCGCAGAGCGATCAGCGCTATTCGAACTATGACGTGTTCGTCCAGGACGACTGGAAACTGTCCTCGCGCGCCACGATCAATCTGGGGCTGCGCTGGGACTATCAGCATCCGGTCATCGAGACGAAGAACCGGCAGACCGTCGGTTTCGACATAACGTCACCCAATCCGCTGCAGCTCCCTGCCGGGACGATCAATCCCGCGACCGGCCAGCCGTTCGGCACGCTGCGCGGCGGACTGCTGTACGCCGGCGCGAACGGCGCGTCCCGCTCGCCCTACAAGAGCGACTGGAACAACATCCAGCCGCGTGTCGGTATCGCCTATAAGGTGACGGACTGGGCGAGCGCGCGCGCGAATTACGGCCGCGCCTACCTCGGAATCACGGCGTGCTGCGGAGGCGTTCAACAGGACGGATTCAGCCAGACGACGAACATCATCACCGCGGGGCCGCTCATCGGCGTGCCCATCACTACGCTCGATAACCCGTTCCCGACATCGCTGTTCCCGAACGGCTTCCTCCAGCCGATCGGCAACTCGCTGGGCCTCGCCACGACGAACGGACAGGGCTTCTCCTTCCGCAATCCGAACTTCCAGATCCCTTACACCGATCTCTGGATGGCTGGCGTCAACATGGACCTCCCGTGGAACGTCGGCTTCGACGCGGCCTATGTCGGCAACAAAGTGAGCAAGCTGCCGGTGACGCGCAACATCAACCCGGAGCCGCTCAGCGAACGCGTGAAGGCCATCGTCCGCCTGGGGGGGACGGCGACGTACCTGAGCACGCAGCTGCCGAATCCGTTTGCCGGACTTATCCCGGGAACCGGGCTGAACACGGCGACGGTCAGCCGGCAGAACCTGCTGCGCCCGTTCCCGCAGTTCGCGGGCGCGATCAACGAGGACTTCAACAACATCGGCTACTCGACGTACCGTGCGCTCGAGATGACAGTGAACAGGCGGTTGGCCCACGACGTCGCGGCGTATCTGACCTACACGTGGTCGCGGCGCCGCCAGGCGACCGATCTGCTGAACATCTGGGACGAGAAGGTATTCGAGGACATCGACCCAAACGATCGTCCGCAGCGTGTCACGATCACGGCGCTATGGGGGCTGCCATTCGGTCCAGGCAAGCCTCTAGGCGGCAATACCTCTGGCGTCGTCGCGCGGCTCATCGAAGGCTGGCAATTCAATGTCATCGGCGAGATCTCGTCGGGCACGCCGATCAACATGAACAGCGCCGCGATTCCGCTGCAGGATCATTTCGCCTTGCCTTCGGGTCAGCAGACCCTCGCCAAGTGGTTCGACAACAGCACGAAGACGAATCCGCGTCCCGACGGTACCTACGCCTGGGACGTCATTGGCGCCAACGATTTCCGGGTCTCACGGCTCCGGTTCCCGGACGTCCGGCAGGACTCGAAACCCGTGTGGTCGATCTCGCTCTTCAAGAACACCCGCGCGGGCGGCGCCAGGACGCTGCAGTTCCGCGCGGAGGTGTTCAACGTGCTGAATACACGGCTCTACAACGGCCCCAATACGGATCCGACCAGCGCCAACTTCGGCGTCGTGTCGAACAGCCAGATCAACTTCCCGCGTCAGGGACAGATCGGCCTGCGGCTGATGTTCTAGCCCCGTGACGAGCGCCCGGACTCCATCCGCCGGCCTTGCGGTCGCGTTGCTGACGCTGACCGCGGGGCTGGCAACCGTCGCGACGCAGACGCCCGGGCCGCAGCCGCCCGCCGTGTACCTGGTCGCGACGGCGCATCTCGACTCGCAGTGGAACTGGACCGTCCAGGACACCATCCGCGACTTCGTCCCGAAGACCGCGCGCGTCAATTTCGCCTACTTCGAGAAATATCCCGATTACGTCTTCACGTGGGAAGGCGCGATCCACTACATGTGGCTGAAGGAGTACTACCCGGCCGAGTGGGCGAAGCTGCAGCAATACGTCGCCGCCGGCCGGTGGCGCCTGGCCGGGTCGTGGATCAACGCCGTCGACGTCAACATGCCGTCGCCCGAATCGCTGTTCCGGCAGGCCCTGTACGGGCAGCGCTTCTTCCGTACCGAATTCAAGAAGGAGCCGAAGGACATCTATCTTCCTGACTGCTTCGGGTTCGGCTTCGCCCTGCCCGCCATTGCGGCGCACTCCGGGCTGATCTCCTTCTCCACGCAGAAGCTCACGTGGGGACGGCCGATTCCATTTCCGATCGGCCGCTGGAAAGGTGTCGACGGCAGCGAGATCGTCGCGGAGCTCAATCCGGGAAGCTACGGCACGAGTATCAACGAGCCGATCAGCCTGACGGCGACCAACGGCCGCGGCAGCGTGCCGTACTGGAGCCACGATCCGACGCCCATCCCGAACGGCCGGCCGCTCGAGTTCCGCTACTTCGGCACGGGCGACACCGGCGGCGGCCCGAGCGAGACATCCGTCCAGAATCTCGAGGCGTCGCTCAAGGACCCGAATCAGGCCCTGCAGATCAAGAACGTCACGCCCGACCAGCTCGCGAAGGATCTGACGCCGGAGCAGAAGGCCGCGCTTCCGCAGTACGAAGGCGAGCTGATTCTCAAGACGCACGGGACCGGCTGCTACACCTCGCAGGCGGCGATGAAGACGTTCAATCGGCAGAACGAGCTGCTCGCCGACGACGCCGAACGCGCGGCGGTCGCGGCGCAGTTCGTCGCCGGCCAGCGCTACCCGACGGAGCGGCTTCGCGAGGCGTGGACGCGCGTGCTCTGGCACCAGTTTCACGACGATCTGACCGGCACCTGCATTCCACAGGCGTATCAGTTCTCATGGAATGACGAACTGGCCTCGCTGAACCAGTTCGCCGGCGTGCTTTCGAGCTCCGCGAGCGCCGTCGCAAGTCAGCTCGACACCCAGGGCGCCGGCGTGCCGCTCGTCGTCTACAACCCGCTGTCGACGCCGCGGCGCGGCGCGGTCGAGGCGACGCTGCGTCTGGCCGCTGGGACGGCGGCAGTGCGCGTGACCGACGCGGCAAGCGGCGCCGCGGTTCCCGCGCAAGTCGTCGCCGCGGACGCCGCGGGCACGCACATCGTGTTCGTGGCCTCGGCGCCGTCGGTGGGCTTTCAGGTGTACCACGTCGCGCCCGGCGCTCGGGCTGCCGCGCTGCCGACCAGCCTCAAGGTCACGCCGTCCTCGCTCGAGAACAATCGCATCGCCGTGAAGATCGACGCGAACGGCGACATCGCGTCGATTTACGACAAGGATGCCAAGCGCGAGCTCCTCAAGGCGCCCATCATGCTGGAGTTGCGCGACGATCCGTCCAGCTCGTGGCCCGCGTGGGAAGTGCTTTATGAGACGGTGCAGTCGCCCGCGCGCGAGTACGTGTCGGGCCCCAGCGTCAAGGTGATCGAGCGCGGGCCGGCGCGGGCGGGCGTCGAGATTACGCGCCACGCCGCCGGATCGACCTTCGTCCAGCGGATCCGCCTGTCCGAGGGGGGCGATCGCGTCGAGGTCGAAAACCTCGTCGACTGGCGCTCGCCCAACTCGCTGCTGAAAGCGTCGTTCCCCCTGACGGCCGGCAACGGCAGGACGACCTACGATCTGGGTGTCGGCACGATCGATCGCACCAACAACGA
The DNA here is from genome assembly GCA_035495955.1 of Vicinamibacterales bacterium. Classification (GTDB taxonomy): domain Bacteria; phylum Acidobacteriota; class Vicinamibacteria; order Vicinamibacterales; family 2-12-FULL-66-21; genus JAICSD01. The sequence continues at coordinate 18,360 of DATJFE010000070.1, forward strand.
GCCGGACAAGTACGAGGTCCCGGCGCAGAAGTGGGCGGACGTCACCGACGCCGGCCGGAGCTTCGGCGTCGCGATCCTCAACGACAGCAAGTACGGCTGGGACAAGCCTGCCGACGACCTCCTGCGCCTCACCCTCATCCACACGCCGCGGCCGCGCGCGAGCTACACGTACCAGAGCAGCAACGATCTCGGCCGCCACCGCTTCGTGTACGCGATCGCCGCGCATGCGGGCGACTGGCGCCAGGGTCGCGTGCCGGCTCGCGCGGCGGAACTGAATCAGCCGCTCGTCGCCTTCGAGGCCGACGCGCACGCAGGGCCGCTGGGCCGCAGCTTTTCCGTCCTGACCCTCGACGATACGACGGGCCAGGTCGCGGCGGTGGCGCTCAAGAAAGCCGAGGACTCCGACGAAGTCGTCGTCCGGCTGCAGGAGCGCTACGGCATGCCGGCGCGGACGACGCTCCGTTTTGCGGGGAACATCACGGCGGCGCGCGAGATCACGGCGACCGAGGAGCCGATCGGTCCGATCGAGTTGACGGCGGGGCGCGGCGGCGGGCGGCGCGGACAGCCGCCGCAGGCGCCGCCGACGTCCTTCCCGACCGTCTCGCTGGACCTGAAGCCGTATCAGCCGCGCGCGATCGCCGTGAAGCTGCAGCCGCCGGCCGGCTCCGACACCGCGGCGCGCGTCTCCGCCCCGGTGACGCTGCCGTTCAATCTCGACGGCGTGTCGACCGACGCGGATCGCGCCGACGGCGACTTCGACGGCGCGAAGCACACCGTCGCAGGCGAACTGCTGCCGTCGGAGCTAGATCTGGATGGAGTGCCTTTCACATTTGGCTCGAGCGCGGACGGCGCGAAGAACGTGCTCGTCCCCCGTGGCGAGCGGCTCGCGCTTCCCGCCGGCGACTTCAATCGCCTCTACGTGATTGCCGCCGCGATCGGCGAAGATGCGACGGCGTCATTCGGCATCGGTCCGTCCGTCCGCACGATCGCCGTGCCGGAGTGGGAGGGCCCGGTGGGACAGTGGTGGAGCCGGCTGAAGGCGTCGTCGGCGCTTCGTGAGCCGTTCGTGCCCGCATCGGCCGCCAACGTGCCGACCACGGGACGCGGCGGCAATCCCAGCCAGGCGGAGATCCAGGGGGGCCTTGTCGTGCAGTGGGATTCGACGACAGGCGACGTCAAGGGCATCGATCAGATCCGTCCCGCGTTCGTGAAGCGGGACGAGATCGCATGGATTGGCACGCACCGCCACAGTCCGGCCGGCAACCAGATTTACGTGCCCAGCTATCTCTTCGTCGGCGCCGTCGATCTGCCGGCGGGGACCCACGAGATCCGGCTTCCCGCCAACGACAAGCTGCGCATCCTCGCGATGACCGCGGTCCGCGAGGGAGGGCGCGCGACGCCGGCGTCGATTCTCTACGCGCGTGAGATTCCAGAGCCGGCGCCGCCGGGCAGGGCCGCGGACCGCGCCGGCCGCCGCGGAAAAGGTCAATAGCCACGGACGCGACTTGCTTCAATAGGCCACGGACCACACCGACGGCACGGACGGGATTTGCTTCAACAGGCCACGGACCACACGGACGGCACGGACGGGATTTGCTTCAATAGGCCACGGACCACACGGACGGCACGGACGGGACTTGCTTCAATAGGCCACGGACCACACGGACGGCACGGACGCGACTTGCTTCAATAGGCCACGGACCATACGGACGGCACGGACGCGATTTGCTTCAATAGGCCACGGGCCACACGGACGGCACGCACGGGATCAGCTTGAAGCGACTCGAAGCCGTCGGGACCGGCCTGCGGCCGGTCTGGGGAGGCGAGAAGAGAACCCCAGAAACAAACGCCGAAACAAATTCGACGCGGCGCTTGTTTCTGGGGTTCTCTCGCCTCCCAGCCGCGCGAAGCGCGGCCCGACGGCTGCGCGTCCGTGTTGTCCGTGTTGTCCGTGGCTAGATCCGTTATCTTCTTCGGTGGCATGAACCTCTTCTCACTCCAGAACAAAACCGTCCTCGTCACCGGAGCCTCGTCCGGCATAGGCGCCGCGGCCGCGGAACTGATGGCCGCGCTCGGGGCTCGTGTGGCAGTTGGCTATCACGCGAATGAGACCGGCGCGCGCCTCGTGCAGGAGCGCATCGCGGCGGCCGGCGGACAGGCCGCCGTGGTGGGCGGCGACGTCAGCCAGCCCGCGGAAATCCCGCGCATCGTCGAGCGCGCGACGGCCGCGCTCGGTCCGATCGATATCCTCGTGAACAACGCCGGATCGCTGGTGGGGCGTTTCCCGATTCGGCAGCTCACCGCCGGCGACTGGGATCGCGTGATGGCGCTCAACGTCAGGAGCGCGGCCTTGTGCGCGCAGGCTGTGGTCGGCGGCATGGTCGACCGCAAGGCCGGCGCGATCGTCAACGTGACCTCCATTGCCGCGCATACCGGCGGCGGTCCCGGCGCGGGCCCGTACGCCGCGGCGAAAGCCGCGATGATCGCGCTGACCAAGTCGATGGCCAAAGAGCTGGCGCCGCACGGCGTCCGCGTCAACGCCGTCTCGCCCGGCGTGATCGACACGCCGTTTCACGAGTCGTTCACGCCGCGCGACGTCATGAAGACGTTTCTGTCGGCGATCCCGCTCGGACGGATCGGCACTCCGGTCGAGTGCGCGACCGCGATCGCCTTTCTGGCGTCGCCGGCGGCCAGCTTCGTGGTCGGAGAAACGCTCGAGGTGAACGGCGGGCAGTTGATGCGGTGAGAGGCCGCGCCCGGCCGTCCGGTCAACGGCCGAGCGCGGTGTGAGCAGCGGCAAACGGTTCGCGTCGTCTGCTGCTGCCGACTGCAACGGCTGCAGGCACTGGCGGACCGTCACCCGATCTGTACCGTCTTGGGAGGAGTCGCGATAGAGACGCAGGTGACGGCCCGTTCGCGTTCGATTCCATTTGACTACGACGACCCGCATCCAGCCGTGGCGGAACTGTGAAGAAACTGTGGCAGCGGCGACTGACTCCGGCGGGAGACAGGCTGTGCTCGCGAGAGGACGCCGGATTCCCGCCAGCCCTGCATTTCGGCGATATGGCACGGGTACTCACGTTGCTTGTCTCCGTGCGCCTGTCATCCGGAGGTTTCTTGTGATTCCCAAGCGACTGGTGCTTTTCGTCAGTGCCTGCATCATGGCGGTGATGCTCTGGCCGACGGAGGCCGCCGCGCAACGCCGTCGGCCCGCTCCGGTGCGTACGGTGGGCACCGCGGTCGTCGTCAGCGGGGCCTATCGACCGTTTTACTACCGCCCCTACTACGTAAGTCCCTACTTCTACAGCCCGTTCTGGTTCGGCGTCGGGTTCGGCACCTTCTACGATCCCTTCTACTCCGGCTGGTACCCGCTCTACGCCCAGTATCCGGGCTATCCGTACCCCGGGTATCCGCGGTACTACTACAGCGGCTCGTGGGCGAGCGCGCGGCTCGAGATCAAGCCGCGCGACGCGCAGGTGTACGTCGACGGCTACTTCGTCGGCGTCGTCGATCAGTTCGACGGGGTGTTCCAGCGACTGGATCTTCCGGCGGGCGAGCATGAACTGACGGTCTACCTGCCTGGCTATCGCAGCTACCGAGAGCGCGCGCTGTTCCGGCCCGGTCAGAGCTATCACTTCAAGGCGATTCTCGAGCCGCTGCCGGCGGGAGCGCCCGCGGAGCCGAAGCCCGAGCCGTCCGTCAATCCCAATGGTCCCGACAATCGAGGCGGCTACGGGCGCGATCCGTACGGACGCGATCCCTACGGGCAGGGTCCGTACCGCCAGCCGCCGCCTGGTGAGCCCGGCCGCATGCCGCCGCCGCCCGAGCGGCCCGGCGATCGCCGCGGCGAGACGGGCGGATTCGGTACGCTGAACATCCGCGTCCAGCCCGCCGACGCAGTCGTCACGATCGACGGCGAGCGATGGGACAGCCCGGAAGGCGGCAGCCGGCTCGTGGTCGAACTGGCCGGCGGCGCGCATCGCATCGAAGTGCGCAAGGACGGATTCAAGCCGTACTCGAGCACCATCCAGATCCGTCCGGGCGAATCGCAGTCGCTCAACATCAGCCTGCCGCCGGGCGGGGACGGGGGAATCTAGGGTTCCAGCCTTCCAGAGTTCCAAGGTTCCGGCACCCCCGGAACCCTGGAACCATTTTCCTCACTCCCCCGTCACGTTCTCGTCACACCTCCACGGTCTATAGCAATCAGAGAACGGCGCGACTGCCTGCCCGCGCCGCGTGGAGACTGCGACACATGCTTCGCGAACTGTTGCTCACGCTCGTCTGGGCTGGTGCGGCGTACATCTGGCTCTGCGCGGTGGCCGCGCCCGTAATCGGATCGATTCGTTCGCTCGTCCGGCGCGCCGGGTTCGATGTGTGGCGCGCGCTTGCCCTGGCCGCCGCCGGCGCTGTTCTGTGGACGGCGATCGGCGCGGCCGCGCTGCTGCTGCTGATCACGCTGGAGCCGCGCGCCTATTTCTCCGTGCTCGAGACCGACGCGCTGTGGCCGAGGCTGCTGCTCGGGACGGCAGTATGGGGATCGCAGTGGACGCTCACATCGCGGATTCCGCGGATCGGCGCCGATTTCGAAGCTGCCACGGCGGTCGCCATCGTGTCCCTCGTGAGAGATGACGCCGGAACATTGGAGCGTGTGGCTCGTTTCTACACGGCGCGCGCCATCGATCCAGCCGGCTCGATGGCGGCCGCGTCAGCTCCGAGGTACGGTGTCGCCGGCTGAACCGGACGCCGCGGGCAATCGCAGCGTGAACGTGGCGCCGCCTTCGGGCGCGTTCGACGCCTCCACGTCGCCGCCGTGCCGCGCGACGATCGCGCGAACGATCGACAGGCCGAGACCGCTGCCCGATGGAATCCGGGTCCCGGCGCGCGCCGCGTCGGCCTTGTAGAAGCGATCGAAGATGTGCGGCAGGTGCTCGGGCGCGATCCCCGGGCCCCCGTCGGTGACGGTGATCCGCACGAAATTGCCTGCCGGCTCGGCGCGCAGCGAGACCGCGCCCCCCTCGGGCGTATGTCGGATCGCGTTGGCGGCCACGTTCTGCACCGCCTGCTCGAGGCGATCGGCGTCGCCGAGGATCCGCGGCGTGCCGGGCGCGATCGTCGAGTTGAGCGAGACGTGCCGCTCCGTCAGCTCCGGCCGATGGCGGTCGGCGACCCGGCGAAACAGATCGTCGACCAGTACCTCATCCTGCTCGAGTGTGTCGCCGCCCCCTTCGAGGCGCGCCAGATCGAGCAGATCGCCGATGATCGCCTCGAGCTTGTAGGTCTCCTGCCGCGCGACGTCGAGGTAGCGGGCGCGCGTTTCCTTTTCCAGCGTGATCTCCGGCATGCTCAGCGTTTCGACGTATCCGCGGATCGCGGCGAGCGGCGTCATCAGCTCGTGCGAGACGTCGGCGAGCAGTTGGCGCCTGGCGCGATCGGACTCGTCGAGCGCGGCCGCCCGTACGTGAAGATCGGCGGCCATCCGGTTGAAGGTGGCCGAGAGCCCGCTGACCTCGTCGCCGCCGGATTCGTTGGCGCGCACGTCGGTGCGTCCTTCGCCGAGCGCCCGCGCAGCCTCCTCGAGGCTGCGGAGCCGGCGGTGGGTGGGACGGAAGATCACCAGCGCGACGAGCGCGGCGCCGACGGCGACCAGTCCGACCGCCGCCGTGCCAAGCGTGGGCGCCATCTCCCGCAGACCTACCGAAAACGGCGGTCGTACGCGCGGCACCGCGACGATGGCGGCGCGTACGCCGTTGATCATCACATACGAGTACTCCGCGAAATGCACGTGTTCGCCGTTTGGGCCGATCCGGCCCGCGTCCGGATCGCCTCCGGCCAATCGGTGGCGCGCATCGCGGCCCAGACTCGAAGGCACGGCGCTCGGACGGTTCGAGAACACCTGCCGCTCGCCGGCGACGACGACGACGAAGGGCTGATAGCCCAGCCCGTAGTGTTTGCGGAGGTACGAGTTGAGATCGAGGTCGGACTGTTCCGTGAGCTGCGACGAGAGGTCCTGCGCGATGATTTCGGCGAGTTGCGCGGGCGTGCGGCTGGCGCGGCCCCAGAGCCGGCTCGTCAGCCAGACCGCGAGTCCTCCCTGCACGATGAGCAGCAGCGCGAGCACCGCGATGTAGCCGAGCGCGATGCGCCAGTACATGCTGCGGTACCACACGCGGCGATCAGACATCGGCGAACTTGTATCCCGTGCCCCACACGGTCATGATGAACCGCGGCTGTGCCGGATCGTGCTCGATCTTCCGGCGCAGGCGCTTGACGAGCGTATCGACGCTGCGCTCCGTGATGTGCGTGTCGCCGCCCCACACGCGCTGCATCAGCGCGTCCCGGCTGAACACGATGCCGCGGCTGCTCGCCAGCACGTAGAGCAGGTCGAACTCGTGCGCCGTCAGCTCGATCTCCCGATCCTCCACGCGCACCAGCCGCCGCGCCGGATCGACGTGGAGGCCGGAGATGGTGATGGCCGCCTGATGGGCGGATGCATTCGCCGGTCCGCGTCGTCTGCGCAGCAGCGCGCGCACGCGCGCGATGAATTCGCGCATCCCGAACGGCTTGGTCAGGTAGTCGTCCGCGCCGCTCTCGAGCCCGTTGACCTTGTCCGACTCCTCCCGGCGCGCGGTGAGCATGAGGATCGGCATGTCCTTGAGATGCGGTTCCCGCCTGATCGCGCGGCAGACCGTGATGCCGTCGAGCCCCGGCAGCATCACGTCGAGCACGATGAGATCGAATCGCTCGGAGCGCGCCTTCTGAAGGCCGGCTGGTCCATCCACCGCAGAATCGGTCGCCAGCCCTTCGAGACCGAGATGCAGCAGGACCAGCTCGCAGATGTGCGGATCGTCTTCGACGACGAGCACGCGTGCCGCGGCCCGATCGGGACCGGCCGGCTCGGAAGCGGGCATACGCTCCAGTCTACCGGGCCGGTGGGCCGGCGCGTGCTCGAGGGGGGGTTCTGTCACGGTTTTTTCATGGCTTGGAAACGCACATAGTGGAGAATCGGCGCGCCGCTCCTGTTCAGCCGCTGGCGAGCCGTCATCCGTCTCGCGCAACCGTCGGTGGGAGCAGTCGCAGCGTCGCGATCGACGGATGACAGCTCATTCGTAAGTCTTAGACTGGCGCATCGCGTCCCCCGTGTGATGAGGCGGTGACAAGAGCATGACGTCTGGCCGGCCGCCTCGCCCGACATCGATCTGTCATCGACGACGAGCAATCCGCTGATGCCCAGGCGACTCGGATTGCGGACGGTCCGCTAGCCGCTCGAACGTCTCGCGCATCTCGTCGGGATCGTCCATCACGGGAGAAGCGGCGAGCGCTTTCCAGTTGAAGCGCCGATCGAACGGCTTCAGCGCCGCATCGGGATCGAACAGCCTCGGATCCGGCGGCACCGCGGCATAGGGATCGAGGTCGAGTCGATCGGCGAAGGCGTCGAGCGGCAGCGTCGCGGTGGCGTCGAACTGGTTCAGCGCCGGCAGGCCGAGCAGCGCGAAGATCAGCTTCATGATCGAGCCGAAGCTCGCCAGCGTCGGCGAGACGTAGCCGCGGCGGACGTGCGGCCCCGCCAGCATCAGCACGGAGCGATGCGCATCGATGTGATCTCGGCCGCCCTGCGGATCGTCCTCCACGACGATCACCAGTGTCTCGGGCCACCAGCGGCCGTGCGAGAGCCGCTGGACGACGCGGCCGAGCGCGAGATCGTTGTCGGCCATGTACGATTCACGCGCCGGATAGCCGGATTCCGGATGCGCGTCCGTCAGATGATCGTTCGGCAGCACCATCGTCAGGAGCTGCGGGAACGGTTCGCGTCCGCTCTCCCAGCGCTCGCGGCACTCCTGGTCGAAGACGTCGGCGCGATACTGATCGGGGATCGCCATGTTGAACGTCGGAAAGCGCCGCGACGTGCGATCGAAGAGCGCCTTGGGGAGCGGGAAGCTCACGCTCATGCGGATGCCGGTCTCTTTGAACATCCGCTCCTCGAGCGACGCCGGCATCTCGGTCCCGAAGCCGAGATTGAAGAAGGAAACGCCGTGCCGCGCCAGATGTTCCCAGAGCGCGCCGGCTTCGTTGTAATCCTCCGGCAGTACCGTCGCGCTCGAGCCCGCCACGTAGCGGCGGCCCGGCGCCGTGCTGAACAGGCGCTGCTCGATTCGCGACCTGGCGTTCACTTCGACCCATTCGTTCGGGTAGACGCCGACCACCCACCGGTGGCCGGTGTTCGACTGATCGGAATCGCAGTAGAAGTTGTCGGAAATCGCAAACCGCGACGCGAGCGCCTGGTGGTTCGGAGACGCGTCCGCGAGATCGGCGATCGACGGATCGCCCCGCACGTCCGCGCGGCGTCCGAACACCTGATCGAACGTCCGGTTCTCCTTGACGATGAAGACAATGTGGCGGATCGGATGTTCCTGCAGCAGCGCGGGGAGGGTGACGGGCGGGCGTTCGACGTACGTGTTCGCGATCACCTGTCGCGTGAAGGCGGCGAGCCCCTCGGCGTCAGGCACGTCGACGATCTGCAGCGTTCCCTGCATGATGTCGCCGGGATGCGCGCCGCGGGCCGGGTCGATGAACCCGCGCCCGCCGTTCGGTCCGGACCCGAGTCCCTTTGCGCCGGACACGACGAGCGTGCGGCCGGCGTTCGCGACCTCGACGAGCGACGTGAACCAGCCGGCGGGAATGTAGCCGTCGACGCGGCCCGCGATCGGATCGACGACGGCGACGGCGTTCAGGCCGGCGCACGCGACGAATAGCCGCCGGCCGTCCGGACTCAAGGCTTCGCCAAACGGCAGAACGCCGCGGAGGCGCTCGAGGCCGGGCACCTTCAGCTCGATCTCGCGTACGATCGCTCCCCGCGCCGTATCAATGACGCTGATGGTGTCGTTGGTCGCGTTGGCCACGTAGACGCGACGCGCATCCGCGACGACAGCCGCGGGACTCGCGCCGCCGACCGTCGTCAGGTCGTCGCGCTGTGCGCCGACGAGGTAGCCGGTTTTGATGCGCGCCGTCACGAGCCCGTCCTCGAGTCGGATCCCGAACACCGACATCGCTTCGGGCGCGTTGGGGTCGCCCAGGCCCGGCACGCGGACGCCGTCGACGGTGACGCCCGTTTCGGCTTCACGGGACGGCACCCCATATGCGGGAAACGTGAGTCCGCGCGTGCGGCGCGTCGACGGCGCCACGCCCGGCAACAACGGGTACTCGAACATGCCGACGTTGGAGACCCAGGCCGTCCGTCCATCGGGCGCCAGCGCGATCGCGAACGGATTGCGGCCGACGCGCACGGAGCGCACGATCCGCCGCGCGGCGACGTCGATGGTCACGAGCCGATAGTTGAATTGATCGACGACGAAGAGGAGGCGCCCGTCGGGACTGAGCGCGAGATCGCCGGCAAAGCTGTCGGCGTATCCTCCGCCGTTCAAATCGAAGGCGCGCACGACGGAGCCCGAAGCGACGTCCAGCTCGAGGATGCGGCCCGCGTCCGCGCTGCCGTAATAAAGGTGCGCGCCGTCGGGCGAGAACGCGCAGCCCATGTAGGATCCCGCTCCCAGCTCGGGATGTTTGCCCGATCGGTAGGGCGGGATGCGGCGGACGCCGAATGGCGGAGCGAGGTCGACGATCTCGATGGCGTCCGCGTGAACGATCGCGGCGCGCCGGCCGTCGGGCGCGATTGCCATTCCCCAGCCGTACGACTGCGTGCGGATGACGCGGCCCGCGGGCGTGACGCGGCGTCCGTTCGGCAGGGTCGCGGTGTCGCCGTCGATGCGCGCGACAAAGACGCGTCCCGGCGGCTCGAACGACACCGTGCGGGCCTGCCGCAGCCTGGCCGAAGCGGCGACAAGCGTGGCCGTCACCGCGGCGGAGAAGAGAAGGGTCGCGAGCGCCCGGCCGCGCATCAGCAGCGAGTCTCCGCGCGATCGGTGCCGGCCGTCAACAGAGTAGTATTTCGAGTGCCGTGAATCCCCGGCAGCCAGAGTCGCTCGAGGATCGCATCCGCCGCGTCATCGAGGAGGAGGTGCAGATCGTTGCCTACGATCCACGGTGGCGCGAGTCGTTCGCGCGCGAGAAGGCGCACCTGCTCGCGTCGCTGCCGAACGAACTGCTCGGGCGCATCGAGCATTTCGGCAGCACGGCGGTCCCCGGGCTCGACGCCAAGCCGATCGTCGACATGCTCGTGGAAGTCGCCGATCTGGCCGCCGCCCGCGAGCGCATCGCCCCGATCCTCGAGGCGCAGGGCTACGACTACTTCTGGCGGCCGACGCACGGCGAGGACGGTCCGCCTTTCTACGCCTGGTTCATCAAGCGCGACGCGGCGGGCGTTCGCACGCACCACATTCACATGGTCGAGCGCGGCTTCGAGCACTGGGATTCGCTGTTCTTCCGGGACTATCTGGTGGTCCATCCGGACGCGGCGGCGGAGTACGTCGCCCTGAAGCGCCACCTCGCCGCCGCGCACCCGAAGGATCGGATCGCCTACACGCGCGGCAAGAAGGAGTTCATCGAGAAGATCACCCGGCTCGCGAAAGGGGAGACCGGCTGATATCTCGCGTCCGGGCGAGCAATCGCAGGAAGATCGTCCTCTTCCGTGAGCCCATGAACGAACCCTCTTCCCCGCATGCCCCGCCCGTGTCCACAGAGGCGCGCGAAGGCCGCTAGCCTCGCTGCGACCAGGTGGGTCCGGTACGATCGGGAACGTCGAGCGCGGTGAAGATCCCGACCGGCTCGATCGACTGCACGAGGGCGGTACGCCGCTCCTCCAGGGAAGTAATCGCGTCGGAGCGGTAGGCTCGATGCTGCTCGTATACCAGCATCTCGCTCCAGTATTCGATGACGATGTATCGGGACGCTCGATTCTGATCGCGGAGGAACGAGCTGCCGAGATAGGACCGGGCGTGGCGATTCATGGCGGTCCATTCGCCGTCGGCGCCGTACATCTGTTCGAATTCGGTCTCACGCCCGCTCCGGACGTCGAACTGCCACATGATCGCGATCATGGACAGTAGGATTGCAGAATTGATGGGAAGTTCCAAGGGTCCGCGGAACCTCGAACTCCAGCAACGGCTTACCGCAGCAAGAAGACCAGCCGCGGGAAGGCGAACTTGCCCGCGATCGAGTCGATGATGTTGATCTGGCAGGTGTAGAAGCCGGGCGCCAGCGAGCCGGCGGGGACTTCGAGCTGGAAGACGGCGGCCTTGCGCGACGGGTCGTCGATCTGCGCGCGCTCGACGACCGGCGTTTCGTACACCTTCACCTTGCCGCGGTAGAACGCCAGGCTCGTGCGGACGTCGGGCTGTGTCTCGGTGGCCGGATCGTAGACTTCGTAGTAGAAGAACATCTTTTGATCCTTGCCGACGATGTGCGTCAGGTTCGGGATCAGTTGTTCGCCGTTGCGGATGAGCGGGTTGTCCCGTGTCTCCTTCGCCGGCTGGAGCTGCGTGCTCAGCAGGACCGAGCTCACCTTCAACGCCGCCTGCTTCAGCTCCGGTACCGTGACCGGTGCCTCGAACGATCCCATCAGGCCGCTCGTGTTCTCCCGCACCACGACCTTGACGGAAAAGCGTCCGGGCGGCAGCGTCACCGGGGACTGATACAGGATCTGCTTCGACGCCACGGTTCCCGTCGATCCCGCCGGCAGCGGCATCGTCTGGCGGATGCGGCCGACCGGCATGCCGCGTTCGTCGCGGACCATGCCGAGGACGTCGAGCACCAGCTTGTCCTTGTCTTTGTCCGCCGGCACCGGAATCGCCGATCCCGGGACGGCCACGGCAATCGGCACGAAGTACCGATCCGCGGCGAGGCGGAAGAAGCTTGCGGTGACGAGGACGGGAAGGTCCGTGGCCGAGACGGCGGAGAAGAGCTGCTCCTGAAGCTGCGTCTCGCGATCCGCGCGCGCCGTATGCTGGAAGTCGCGATCGGCATAGTACCCGCCGCGGGCTTCCACCTTCACGCTCGGCTTCTTGACGCGCACCTTGATCGTGCGGAAGCGGCCGTCCTTCGCGAGATTCGATGTCGCGTAGCCGATCAGGTAATAGGCGGACATGTCGCGCTGGACGCGCTCGAAGGCCGGCGCGAAGTCGTTGGAATCGAGGAACGCGCGCCCGCCGGTGTCGGACGCGAGCGAGCCGAGCGTATCCTGCGAGGCGTTGAGCTGCGCGAACTGCTGGCGCACGTTCGCCCCCGAGAAGAGCGACGATCCGCGGCCGCTCTGTCGCGAGGCGTCGCCGCCGGGAGCGATCGCCTGCAGCCCGCGCGTATCGACCGGATAGATCTTCACGTGCGCGCGGACCGCCGCGTTGATCGCCGACCGCAGCTCGACCTGGTTGTCTTCGCCGCTGCGCTGCATGCCCGCGCTGAAATACATGATCGACTTCGTCTGCTCGATCGACGTGAGCGTCTCGGCGAGCGCCTTGAGCGCGCGCAGGCGGATGTCGTTGTTGAACATGTCCATGTCCGCCGTGTCCTGCGCGCTCGTGTCGTCCTGGCTCAGCTGCTCGTCGGTGGCCACGGTGTCCGCCGTCGGCGGCGGCGTCGCGGTGCCCTCCTTGTACCCGAGCTGCGCGAGCGCCGCGGACACTTTCGTCTTGTCGGACGACAAGTCGGACAGCACGTCGAGGCGCGAGCTGATCGTCGCGACGGCCACCATGTCGGCCGGGGTCATGTTCTTGTCCACGAACGTCGACGCCGAGTCGACCGCGCGCTGTACGTCTTCCGGCTGCATCGAGCTGATGTCGAACAGGAGGATGATCAGCCTCCGTCCGGCGAGCTGCTCCGACGTCATTGGTTTAACTTCGCTCGGGTCGGCGCTTCGCGGCGATTCCCTCCGGCCCTCGCCTGCCGGCGTCCGCCGCGTTTCTTCCGCGAGCTTCTCCTTCGCGGCGCCGAGCAGGTCGGCGGTCTCGATGCCGGCGGGCTTGTCCTTGATCTCCTGGAAGCTGAAACTCCGGATCTCCTGCGGCTTGCCGTCCTCGGTGACCTCGAAATCGGCGGCCGTCAGTCCGCGGACGACGTTGCCCTGGGCGTCGCGGGCGATGACGTCGACGGACACAAGCTGTGTGTTGGCGCGGAAGACGGGCTTCTTCTGCGGAGTCTGCGACTCCGTGTGTTCCGCGTAATCCGCGGCAGGAGGCGCCGCGTGCTCCGCGTAATCCGCGGCAGGAGGCGCCGCGTCCTCCGCGTAATCCGCGGCAGAAGGCGCCGCGTGCTCCGCATAATCCGCGGCAGGAAGCGCGGCGTGCTCCGCGTGATCCGCGGCAGGAGGCGCCGCGTGTTCCGCGTAATCCGCGGCAGGAAGCGCGGCGTGTTCCGCGTAATCCGCGGCAGGAAGCGCAGCGTGCTCCGCGTGATCCGCGGCAGGAGGCGCGGCGTGCTCCGCGTAATCGGCGGCAGGAGGCGCGGCGTGCTCCGCGTAATCGGCGGCAGGGAGCGCCGCGAACACCGCCGCGGCGAGGATCGAAACGACGAGGCGTCTGGCGGCAGGCATCAGAAACGGAACCGCAGATTGAGCTGGGCCGACCGCGCCGCGCCGAAGCGCGTCACCTGGCCGAACTGCGTGGTGTTGACGTTCACGTTGATCGCGGCGAAGTTTTCCGTGTTGAGAATGTTCGAGAAGTTGGCCTGGAGCGTGAATGCGCGGTTGTTCTTCATCCGGATGTCTCGTGAGAGCTGCGCGTTCAGCACGCTGGTGCTCGGTCCCGTGATGCTGTTGCGGCCCGCGTCGCCGAACTGGCCAGGCTGCGGCGCCGTGAAGGCCGCCGGATTGAAGAAATAGGGGAACGCCAGCCCGCTCGCGAACAGCGGCACGCCGGGCACGACGTCAGCCCGCAGCGATCCGTTGCTGCCGCGCGCGATGTCGGTGATGCCGCCGAGCACGATGGGCGTGAGCGGCGTGCCCGTCTGGAACGCATAGTTCGCCGCGCCGCGCCAGCCGCCGAGGATCGCGGCCCACACGCCGCCGCCGTGCAGCCACGGCTTGTTCGGGCCGAAGGGCAGCTCGAACGATAGATTTCCGCTCACCTGGTGCCGGCGATCGAAGCTGGAGAGCGAGTACTCCGCGAGCAGATCCTGATCGTTCTGCGCGACGGTCGTTCCGCCGCCGCCCGTGGTCGACGCATCGTCCATCGACTTCGCGAGCGTGTAAGTGACGGAGCCGCCGATGCCTTTCACCATGCGGCGCTGCAGCCGTATGCTGCCGGCGTTGAGCACCGAGACGCCCTGCGATGTCTGATAGGTGAACGCCTGGATCGTCGGGATCTTCAGTCCGGTCGGGGTGCGATTCGGCGCGCGGACGATGTCGAGGCTGCCGCCGGTCGTGCGCGTGTAGCCGCCGCCGACAAGCCATGCCTGCGTCAGATCCTTCTGCACGTCCGCGTTCCAGGTCTGGACGCGCCCGAGCTGATAGTTCGGATCGACGCCGTAGTTGTTCTGGAGCACGTTGCTGACGCCCGCCAGCACATTCGCGATCACCAGCGGCGGCGCGCCCTGCCCCGCCGTGACGGTGTCGGAGAACGCAAACGGCGGCTGGACCGCGAGCTGGCGCGCGATCGTCGAGTACGAGCCGGAGTTGTAGGCGATGCCGTAGCCGCCGCGGACGACGAGGCCGGGCTGTACGCGGTAGGCGAACGCCAGGCGCGGCCCGACGTTGTTGATATCCGGCCTCAGGATGCCTTTCGGGAAGACGCCCGTGAACGGACCCGTCTGTCCGGCCTGAACCGGCGCGACCGCGGTGAATGTCGGGTTGACGTCGAGATCCACGAGCTGCCCGTTCACTTCCGTGAACGGATAAATCAGCTCGTAGCGGACACCGAGATTGAATGTGAGCTTCGAATTGAACCGCCAGTCGTCCTGGACGAAGAGGCTGCCGGACTTGCCGCGCAGCCGCACGTTTTCCGGTCCGTAGTGCTGCGTCACCGACTGCGGCAGGCCGAGCAGGAAGTCGGCGAAGTCGAGCCCGGAGCCCCGCGGCGGCTGGAGGCCGCCCGCTGAGTAGAGGCCGGAGAACACGAACGAGCCGTTCGGCGATGCGTCCGTCTGGCTGCTCGTGCGATCGAGCCGGAAGTCGCCGCCGGCGCGCAGCAGATGCGTCTTCCACGGCTGCGTCCAGGCGTACGACAGCGTCAGGCGCCTGTCGGTCCGGCGCGACGGCGTCAGATCGCGCAGCCCCTGGAAATTCGAGAACGACAGGCTCGGCACGCCGTAGTCGAACGGATTGGTGACGCCCGTGTAGATGCCGGCTTCGGTCGCGACATCCTCGATGCCGCTGAAATGATTCGTGGCACTCGACGAGGTCGCCGAGAAATTGACGCTGATCGCGTGCATCGTCCGCTTGTGGCGGATGTTGAACGAGATCGGCACGGCCAGGCTGCGGCTCGACGTGTGGCCGCCCAAAGCGGGCAGGACGTTGATCGAATCGGCGTCGCTGCGGCGGTATTGGAGCTGTGCCGTCATGTTGACGCTCGTGCCGGTGGCATTTGCGTTGCGGCCGCCCCCGCGGCCGCCGCCGAACCCGCCGCCGCCGCGCCCGCCGCGCCCGCCGCCGCCGGCGACGGCCGGCGTGAAGTTCTGCGTCACGCGCACGTTGATCGTGTCGTTCGCCGTGCCGTAGTTCGCGACGTTGTGAAAGTTCAGCGTGGAGCCGTCCAGGTTCGGCGCCGGAATGAAGCGCAGCAGCGTCTGCGCCGCCTGCGAGATCTGCGAGGCCGGTATCTGGTTGTTCGCAAACGGCAGTCCGGTCGAGGGGTCGATGAGCGCCACGCCCGCGGCGGAGAAGTCGCCGGCGCGTTCCGCCGCCGTCGGTACCGTCGCGTACTGATCGAAGAGGTTGTTGTTGTGCGTCCCGCTGTAGGTCAGGATGAAATTGGTCTTGCGCGTGCCGTCGTAGACGCCCGGGATCTTGACGGGACCGCCGATCGTCGCGCCGTAGCTGTTCCTGGTGTACGGCTTGACCGTCTGGCCTTCCTGGAGTTGGAACGGCTTCGCGTCGAGCACCGATCCGCCGAAGCTGTAGTTCGTCGTCCCCGAGTAGCGGTTCTGCTGTCCGCCGCGCCCGCCGAGAAAGAAGCCGCCGCCGTCGCCGCCGCGCCCGCCGCCGGGTCCGCCCGGTCCTCCGCGTCCGCCGAAACCGCCCGGGCCGCCGCGCCCTTCCTGTCCGCGCCCGCCGGGACCTCCGGGGCCGCCGCGCCCGCCGGGGCCCTGTCCGTCGCCGAAGCCCGCACCGCCGAGCGCGTTGTTGAATTCGCCGGTCGCGGGATCGAACATGCCGCGGCCGATCGCATCGAAGCGATCGTTCATCATGCCGCGATCGAGGCTCGCCGCGTTTCCGTTCAGCGCGATGGCGTCAGACGGCGCGTCGCTCGAAAATCCCGGGGGCAGCAAAAGGCGCGTCGCCGCGGCTTCCTCCGCGGGCGTCGTTTCCGCCGCCTGCGCCGCTGCGGCATCTCCCTGCGGCTGCACCTGCACTCGCTGGCTCCCAGGTTGGGCGGCAGGCTGCGCTCCGCGGCCGCCTCCGGGCGCAGCGGCGACCGCGGTCTGCTGGGGCGCGCGCGGATTGGCCGCGAGCGCCTGCCGAGCGGTAAGGTTCATGGAGATGTTCACCGTCTGTCCGCAGGCGGCATCGGCCGCCACCGTAATCGTCTGCTCGACGCGATCGAAGCCCGTCAGGTCGGCGGTGATCGTGTATTGTCCCGCCGGCAGATTGACGGCATAGCCGCCATCCGCGTCGGTCGAGGTCGCGATGCGAAGCGTCTGACCGGTTTTCACCGCAACGGCTACACCCGGAAGGGGAACCGCGCCGCTGGCGGCATGTCCCGCGATCCGGCAGGTGCCTGGCTGAGATCCCTGCAACGCGTCGGCATCAAAGGGCATAACGCAGGCCAGAACGAGCGCCAGGGCCGCGCCGGCGGGCGCAGCACGCCGAAAGGTGTAGGAAGGTATCACCGTCAGTCTGAATACGCCACCGGACCGCCAGAGGTTTAGCGCATAATCCGGGCCACACTATTGTCACAGGAGATGCGATGACGCGCTTGCTACTTTCCACCCTCGCCGCCGCGGCGCTGACGGCTCAGAATCCGGCGCCTGCCCAGTCTCCGGCGGTCGATACCACGTGTCCGGAGATGGCGGTCGCCGTTCAAGCCGCCGTCCGCGACGCCACGCGACTGCGCGACTGGCCGCAGCTCGGCCGCTATCGCGAGATGAACCGCGACCTCCCCGCGCCGGCGGCCGGCGCGGCGCGCGTCGTCTTCATGGGCGACTCGATCACCGATCTCTGGCAGCAGCCGCGCTTCGGCGGCTTCTTCCCCGGCAAGCCCTACGTCGATCGCGGCATCAGCGGACAGACGACGCCCCAGATGCTGATCCGCTTCCGTCCCGACGTGATCGAGCTGAAGCCGAAGGCTGTCGTGATTCTCGCCGGCACGAACGACATCGCCGGCAACACCGGTCCGATGACCGACGAGGACATCGAGCGCAACCTCGAATCGATGGCGGAGCTCGCGAAGGCGCACGGCATCAAAGTGGTCCTCGCCAGCATCACTCCGACCAGCGCCTACCACACGGCCGAACGCGCTGTCCCGCAGACGACCTCGCGGCCGATGGAACGCATCACGACGATCAACGACTGGATGAAGCGCTACGCGGCCGCGAACGGCCACGTCTACCTGGATTATTTCTCCGCGATGGTCGATCAGTCGGGCGTGATGAAGGCGGAGCTGACGGCGGACGATCTGCACCCGAACGCGGCCGGCTACGCCATCATGGGGCCGCTGGCCGAGGCCGCCATCGCGAAGGCGCTTCGCTGAGACGCGCCTAAGCCCGCAAGACTTTGACGGGGTCGACAGCCGCGGCTCTCCTCGCCGGGACGATGGTCGCGACCGCGGCGACCCCGAGTAGCAGCGCCGCGACGGCGCCGAAGCTGAGGGCGTCGTGCGCCGTCACGCCGTAGAGGAATCTTTCGAGCGCCTTCGACACCCAGTACGCGGCGATCAGTCCTGTCGCGACTCCAACAGAAGCGATCGTCATCGACTGCGCCACGACGAGGCGCACGATGTCGTGCACCTGCGCGCCGAGGGCGGAGCGGACGCCAATCTCGCGCGCGCGCTGCGCCACGCTGTAGGACAGCACGCCGAAGAGCCCCACGCCCGCGATCGCCAGCGCGAACGCCGCGAAGGTGCCGAGCAACACCGCGTAGAGCCGCGGTTTCGAGAGACTGTCCGCGACGCGATCGCGCATCGTCATGACGGACTCGAGCGGCGCGCCCGGAGCGGCGCCGGCCACGATCGCGCGCAGCGACGGGGTCAGCGGACGCGGGTCATCGATCGTGCGGACAATCAGATGGAGATCGCTCGCGAGAATGCGCTGCGTGGAGCTCGCGTCGGGCCGCCGCGACACCACGTAATAGACCTCGGGCAGCGGCGCGTCCGTCACGTCATGACGGACGGTGTCCTCCACGACGCCGACGATCGGCCGGCCGGTCTCGAGGCGGACCTTGTTCTTCAGCGTGAGGGGCAAGCCCCACCCGAGCGCGCGTCCCTCGAGGTACTTGCGCGAGAACTCGCGATTCACGATCACGACTTGCTCTTCGCCGACCGTGTCCGCGTCGGTGAAGCCGCGGCCCTCGACGACCCGCTGGCCCATGGCGGCGAAGTATCCCGGACTCACCTGGCGGATACCCGTCTGCACCTGGATGGAGCTGCCATCGCGGCGTTTGACGGGGAACGACGACAATGATTCGCCGCTGGTGAACGGCGTCGAGTTCGCGTATCCGACCTGCCGCACGCCGGGCGCGGCAGACAGCCGGTGGACGATGTCGTCCAGGATCGCCAGGCGCCGTTCCGGCTTGTAGTCGCCATCCGGCAGCACGAGATGCGCGGTCAACACGTTCGTCGCGTCGTAACCCAGGTTTGCGTTCAACAGCGAGACGAAACTGCGCGCCAGCAGCAGCGCGCCGACCAGCAGTACCGACGCGATGGCGACCTGGCCCGCCATGATCGCGGCGCGCGCGCGGGAGGTTCGCGTCCGCAGGCCGCCGCCCGCCGAGGCGAGCGCATCTTCGCCGAGTGCGGGCACGACGCTCGCGCCGGCGACGTGCAGCGCGGGCAGCAGGCCGCAGCCGAGGCCCGCGGCGAGCGACATCGCGATCGCGAAGGTCTGGATCCGCCAGTCGAACGCGAGATCCTGCAGTCTCGGAAAATTCGCGGGGAGGATCGCGGGAAGCACGCGGTGCATCGCCGCCGCGAGCGCCAGGCCCGCGAGGCCGCCGAACGCGCCGAGCACGACGTTCTCCACGAGCGTCTGTCGGACGAGGCGCGCCCGCGCGGCGCCGAGCGCGGCGCGGATCGCCATCTCGCGGCGCCGTCCGGTCGCCCGCGCCAGTTGCAGGCTCGCCACGTTGGCCGTCGCCGTCACGAGCAGAAGCACGACGGCCGCCAGCAGGATCAGGATCGCGGGTTTCACATCGCTCGTCAGCGCGTCGAGCATCGGCGTCACCGTCACGTCGACCGGGCCGTTGCTGCCCCACACGGCCATCGCGACGACGCCGGGATCCGGAACGCTCCGTCCTCGCGCGGTGCCTTCAGAGGCCGCCTGCTGCGGCGTGGCGCCCGGCCGCAGCCGCCCGATCGCCTGGAAGATGGAGATCATGAAGCCGTCGCGGCCCGGCCGCGTCACGGGCTCGACGTAAAAGGGCGTCCACGCGCGCGTCTCGCGATCCGGGAACACGAACGAGGCCGGCATCACGCCGACGATCGTGTAGGTGGTCGCGTCGAGTCTCAGCGGCGCGCCAATCGCGTCGGGGCGTCCGCCGAACTGCTGCTGCCAGAAACCATATGAAAGAATCACGATCGATGGCTTGCCCGGCTGGCCGTCGCCGGGCGCGAAGCCGCGGCCGATCGCGGGCGCGACACCGAGCAGCGGAAAGAGCGAGGGCGTGACGTCGGCGATCGTGATTCGCGGCGCGCCGCTGCCCGGGATCGCGACCTGCTCGATCGACCATGCGCCGAGGCCGTCGAGCGTAGTGGAAGGCTTTTCTTCCCACGCGCGATACGTCAGGTTGGTCATCGTCGGACGGAGGCGGCGCGTGCTGCCCTGCCGCGTTTCGTAGAGCCGCACCAGCCGCGGCGCGCCGGCCCACGGGAGCGGCTTCAACAGCACGCCATAGGCGACGCTCCCGAGCACCGTCGTTGCCGCGATACCCAGCGCCATCGTTGCGATGACGAGGGCGGCGTAGCCGGGCTGCTTGCGGAGCAGGCGCCATGCGTAGCGCGCGTCCTGAAGGACCGATCCGACGACGCCGGCGGTGCCCGCGGGAGGCACGACGGCGGGTTCGCGGCGCGGCCGGCGCGTCAGGCTCGCGGGATCGCCGACCCACGCCGCGATTTGCGTGTCGACGCGCCGCATCGCGTCTACGGCGTCGCAGCCTTCCGCGCGCGCTGCCGCATACGTCGCCGCGGCGTGTTCCGCAAGTTCTTCG
Source organism: Vicinamibacterales bacterium (assembly GCA_035495955.1). Classification (GTDB taxonomy): domain Bacteria; phylum Acidobacteriota; class Vicinamibacteria; order Vicinamibacterales; family 2-12-FULL-66-21; genus JAICSD01. The sequence continues at coordinate 38,818 of DATJFE010000070.1, forward strand.
AGGACGTCTTCGTCGAGCTGAGTCGGGCGGAAAGCGTCGTTGAGCCGCGTCTTCCAATTCATGAAAGGTCAGCCTTCATCAGTGCTCGCGAGATCCCACCCCCGCCCGCTCTCGCGCGTCTTGGGGGTCGGGAGTTGTCATGCCGTCCTGATCTTCGCGACGCGATTGAGCGCGGAGAAAAAGTTGTCCCACACGTCTCTCTGGCTCGCGAGCGTCCGGCGTCCGGCGGGCGTGAGCTTATAGTACCGGCGGCGCCGCTGGCCGGCGCGCTCCACCCAGCGTCCTTCGATCAGGCCGCGATCCTCGAGGCGATAGAGCGTGGGGTAGAGCGACGTGACGTGGAAGTTGATGGCGCCGTCGGAGCGCCGGGCGATCAACTGGCCGATCTCGTAGCCATGGCGCGGCCGCTCTTCGAGCAGCGCCAGGATCAACAGTTCCGCGCTGCCGCGCTTCAGCTCGCGTTCGAGCTTGCGAATGGCCATATATGGCTACAACAAATATCTCGCCTCATGGCCGTGTGTCAACTGGATCTTGGGCCTTGGGCCTTAGGCCTTGGGCGTCTCCACCTATTCCACCGTCCTGATCGTCCAGAAGTCATCGCTGAGACCGGGGTCCAGCAGGTAGTCGTAGGGCATCGTGAAATAGCCGCCGCGGCCCCATGCCGGACCCCACGAATTGCGGACCAGGAACCGGCGTTCGTCGTTGTCGTAGCCGACCGCCACGACGGCGTGGCCGCCGAGCAGCGTTTCCGCTGGTCCCGGCATCGGCATGACGCCGGTTTTCGCGACGACGCGGCTCTCGAAGCTTTCGTACACGGAGAAGCCGAGCACGAACGGATAGCCCTCGGCAAGACACGCCTGCATCTGGTCGAGCGTACGAGGGACGCGCTGGTATAAGAGCGCCTGGTGGCGGCGGCCGTCGACATACGCCTCCGCCGAGGGCTTCTTCCGGAACCGCGCGATCACGTACGGCCACAAGGGCTCGTGTGGCGCGCCCTGCCTCGCAACGCTCTTGATCCCGTCGCGCAGCGTCGCGCCGGAATCTTCGTCGACGGTGCCCTCGATCGTGCGCTCGTTGTAGTAGATGAAGAGCCGCGACGGAGTGAAAAGGTCCGTCTGCCGCTGCTTCGCCTGATCGAACTGCAGCGCCCCGGCGATCGCGTTGGCCGTGCAGCTCCCGAGCGCGCCCTGATCGTAGACACGCGGGCACAGCGGACCCAGGTCGACGCGCGGCGGCAGCTCGCCGAGCAGCGACGGCCGCCCGGTGAACATCCGATCGCGGCGATCGGGCAGATCCGGAATCCATCCGTAGCGTTTGATCGTTCGTCGTCGCGGTGCGGACATGCACCTGAATACGCATCGACCGCGCAACAGGTTCGCGGCGCCGCGCTGCGGAGACGGGTAGGTCGTGCACGAGATCGCCGCGCTACGATTGTCGAAGCGCGATCATCGGATCAATCGCACTCGCGCGCCATGCCGGCAGCATCGCCGCGAGAAGCGCCACCGCACACATGGACGCGACGGCGGCGGCGAGCACGCGCGGATCGGTTGACGAGATCCCATACAGCGCGACGCGCAGCGAGCGCAGCAGCCAGAAGCCCGCGATCAGCCCGGCAGTGCTCCCCGCGATCGCAAGCGCAAGGGCGTGGCGGAGGACGTCGACGCGCAGGTCGGCTGCGGTCGCGCCGAGCGCCATCCGCAGACCCAATTCCTGCCGCCGCGAAGCGACGGAATACGCCATGACGCCGAAGATCCCGAGCGCCGCGAGCGCGGCCGCCGACGCCGCGAAAAGCGTCGTCACCGTCGCCGTGAACCGCGCGGGCGCCACCGCGTTCGTCGCCCGCTCGTCGATGCGCTGCACGTCATAGATCGGCATCGCCGGATCGATCTCCGCGACGGCGCGCCTGATGGCGGGCACCACGGTGGCCGCGTCGTTCGCCTTCACCACATACAGCGAGGATGGATAGGTGAACTGCAGATAGGACGTATAGAAGTCCGGCCCCACGGGCTCGTTGAGCGGCCAGTATTTCACGTCAGCGACGACTCCCACGACCTCGAGCGGCGTCGAGGGACTCGTGAAGCCGGTCCCGGAGCCGAACCACACGCGCCGGCCGATCGGATCCTCGCCGGGCCAGAACCGGCGCGCCGCCGTCTCGTTGATCACCGTGACGAATGGGCGTCCGGCCCGGTCGTCGTCCGTCAGCAGCCGTCCTTTTCTGAGCGCGACGCCGACGACGTGGAAGTAACCGGGCGATACGTAGTGACGGCCGACCACGGGCGCGTCGGAGGGCGCCGTGGGATGTTCGGGAAAGAACGCAATCGTCCGCGCGCAGCTCGCGCCGTACGGCGTGCACCGATTGACCGCGGCTTCGAGAACGCCGGGCACGCGCTGGATGCGCTCGAGTACTCGCTGGACGACTGCGGGACCCTCGATGTCGACGTATCGCGACGCGGGCGCGTTGATCCAGAACGCCACGGCGCTTCCGTCGAATCCGGACCGCGCGTCCTGCAGGTGCATCACGGTGGAGGCGAGCAGCAGCGCGCCGGTCAGGAGCAGGACGGCAATCGCGATCTGAGACGCGACGAGCGCCGAGAACACTCGTTCGCGGCCGCGCCCGGCGAGCGCGCGCGACGAAGCCGCGAGAGCGGCGGCGGGATCGGTGTTCGTCGACGTCCATGCCGGCGCGAGGCCGGCCGCGATCGTCGCACCGGCCGCGATCGCGGCGGCGAAGAGCAGCGAGACGGCATCAATCGCCGGCGTCGAAAAGGACGAGATCTGGCCGTAGTTGTTCTGCGCGCTCGGAATGGCCGCAGGTGCCGCCGTCCGCAGCCATGCCAGACCCCACGACGCCAGGACGACGCCAAGGGCGCCCCCGGCTCCCGCGATCACCGCGCTCTCCGCCAGCAACTGCCGAACGAGTCGTCCGCGCGAGGCGCCGAGCGCGAGCCGGACCGCCATTTCGCCGCGCCTCGATCGCGCCCGCGTGAGCAGCAGCAGCGCGACGTTGACGCATGTAACGAGCAGCAGGCCGCCGGCGCCCGAGAGCAGCAGCGTCAGCGAACGCCGCTCGCGCGGATCGACGCGTGCGTCGCCGAGCGGCACGGCCGTCGCGCTCCAGCGTGCGGGCGGCGCGCCAGGCGGCACGATAATGGGCAGCCCGGATCCGATCGTCGCGAGCTCGGCGTTCGCCTGCTCGAGCCGCACGCCCTCGCGCAAGCGCCCGATCAGGTTGATGAAAAGCTGGGGCGTCGTCAGGTATTGGCGATAGGTGAGCGCCGGCGCCATCCCGACTGGAAACCAGAGCGCGGCGCGTCCGCTGATCCCTTCGAAGCCAGGGGGCATCACGCCGACGATCGTCAACGGCACGCCGTTGACCAGCAGCGTCCGGCCGACGGCGGCAGGATCCGATCCATACCGGCGCTTCCAGAGGCTGTCGCTGAGGATCGCAACCGCGTGGCCGGGCGGCTCCTCGTCGGGCGTGAAGAGACGACCGACGGCCGGCGTCAGGCGCAGCGCTTCGAAGTAGCCGGCGGAGACGACTTCGCCATCGACTTGTTCCGCGGGATCTCCGGCGATGGCGATCCCGACGGTTGTGCGCGAGTACGTTCCGAGGTGCTCGAACGAGCGCGCGGAGTCGCGGACAGCGCGGGCCGCGGCAACGGACCATCGAAACATTGTCGTCCCGCCCGCCTGGGTCTGGCGCGTCGTGTGCAGATAGACGAGGCCATCCGGGTGGTCGAATGGCAATGGGCGCAGCCATGCCGCGTAAACCGCTGAAAACGTGCCGGTCGCCGCGGCGATGCCGAACCCGAGCGTCGCGATTGACAAGGCGGCGGTGCCGGGAATCCGGCAAAGGGCACGGACGGCCTGCCGGAGCTCGTGAGGGAATGCCCGCATATGTGAAGGACGCTCCCGCGAGTCCTCCGTTAACCGCCTGGGAAAGGATATAGTCCCGCCATATGCCTGCGTTTGATTTCTGGTCGATGCTCTTCGTGTTCATGCTGGCGACGTTCGTCGGGTTTCAAGTGATCCAGAACGTCTCCCGCCTTCTGCACACCCCGCTGATGTCCCTGACGAACGCGATCTCGGCGATAGCCGTGGTCGGCTCGATCCTGATTGCCGGCGAGCGCGAGTCCGATCTCACGACGATCCTCGGCACCGTCGCCGTGGCGGCGTCGATGACGAATATCGTCAGCGGCTTTCTGATCACGGATCGCATGCTCAAGATGTTCCGCGAGAAGCAGAGCGCGAAGACGGTCCGGAGCGCGCGATGAACGAGCATCTCATCCAGCTCAGCTACTTCGCCGCCGCCGTCCTCTTCATCATGTCGCTGCGGTGGCTGAACCATCCGCGCACGGCGCGCCGCGGCGTGCTCGCCGGCGTGCTCGGCATGACGATGGCGGTCGTCGGCACGCTGATGGCGCCGGAGATCGTCGACTACAAGTGGGTCGCCGCGGCGGTCGTGGTCGGGTTCGCAGTCGGGATTCCGCTGTCGTGGGTACCGCTGACGGCCGTCCCGGAACGGACCGCGCTGTCGCATGCGTTCGGCGGCCTTGCGGCCGGCCTGGTCGGCACGGCGAAATACATCATGTGGCGCCAGCAGTCGCAGTTGACGACGTTCCGGACGTCCGCGATTGCGCTGGAGGTCATTCTGGGATTTCTGACGTTCACCGGCAGCCTCATGGCGGCCGGGAAGCTGCGCGAGATCATCCCGACCCGGCCGATCACCTATCGCAATCAGAACCTGGTCAACCTGTCCCTGCTCGCGCTCGCCGTCGTCGCCGGCATCTATCTCGGCTTCGTCGATCACAACTACTGGCAGGCGTACGCGGCGATCGTGGTGCTGTCGCTCATCTTCGGCGTCCTGCTGATCATCCCCATCGGCGGCGCGGACATGCCGACCGTCATCTCGCTCTTGAACTCATATGCCGGCCTGTCGGCGGTCGCGATGGGCTTCGTGCTCTCGAACAAGCTGCTGATCATCGCCGGCGCGCTCGACGGATCCTCGGGCTTCATCCTGTCAGTCATCATGTGCAAGGCGATGAACCGGTCGTTCACGAACGTGCTGTTCGGCGCGTTCGGCCAGGTCCAGGCGAAGGCGGCGGCGGGCGAAGCGAAGACGGTCAAGAGCGCGACGCCGCAGGACGTCGCCGACATCATGACCGCCGCCGATCGCGTCGTCATCATCCCGGGCTACGGGATGGCGGTGGCGCAGGCGCAGCACCGCGTGCACGAGCTGTACGACCAGTTGACCAAGCGGGGGATCGACGTGAAGTTCGCCATCCATCCCGTCGCCGGCCGGATGCCCGGGCACATGAACGTCCTGCTCGCCGAGGCGGAGATCCCGTATGAGTCGCTGGTGGAGATGGACGACATCAATCCGGAGATGCCGCAGACCGACGTGTGCCTCGTCGTGGGGGCCAACGACGTCGTGAATCCGGCGGCGCGGCACGACAAGGGCAGCCCGATCTTCGGGATGCCGATCATCGACGCGGACAAGGCGAAGACGATCATCGCGATCAAGCGCTCGATGAACCCCGGGTTCGCGGGAATCGACAACGAGCTGTACTACGACGACAAGACGCTGATGGCCTTCGGCGACGCGAAGCAGGTTCTCGGCGACGTCGTGAAGGCCGTCGCCGGCGAGGGATCGGCGACGGTGCACTGAGCGGGAGGCTGGAGGCAGGAGACAACGACGACACGGCAGAGGCGGCTGCAGATTTGGCCCTCCCGGATACGATTCTGTCGTTGAGCCGCCGCTTCGGGGCCGTGGAAAATCGAAGCTTCCGGCGGATCCAGCCCTGGCATCCGTAAGGCACTGGCCCGACGCGTGATCAACTCGTCGCAGGATGACACCGAACCGGTTGAACCCACCCAGCCCCTGATCCTCGTCGTCGACGACTCCGTCGACACCCGCGCGATCTTCGGGGACTGCCTCGAACACGCGGGATTCCGTGTGACCACCGCCGAAGACGGCGAAGCGGCGATTGCGGCCGCCCGGGCGCATTCGCCCGCCATGATCATCATGGACCTCGCCATGCCGCGGCTGGACGGGTGGGAGGCGATGCGCCGCCTGCGCGCCGATCCCTTGACCGCAAAGATCCCTATCGTCGTCGTGAGCGCCTATGCCTTCGGCGACGAACCGGTGCAGGCGCGTGAAGCGGGCGCGGATTTGTGCCTGACCAAACCGTGCCTCCCGTCGCAGGTCGTGCGCGTCGTGCGTGCGATGCTGGTCCGTCAGCAGTTGGGGCAGACGGTTTAAAAGACGGAAGACGGAAGGCGGAAGACGGGAAACGGAAAGTTCAAGGCGCCTTGCGCTTGGAGGCCTTCACTCGCTCCCGGCGGCCTCTAGCCGTGCTGCGACAGCTCAGAAAGATCTTGGCCAGTTCGTCCGCCTCCTTCCGGAGCGCTGCGGCAGCTTTCTCTGACGCGATGTTGGAGCGAATCAGCATGCAGCTTCGACGCGCGTCAAGCAGCGTCGGAGCCGGCCTCTTTTCTTCTCCTTCGTACTTGTGCCCGAACTTCCGCCTTCCGTCTTCCGCCTTCCGTCTTTCAGCGAAGCGTATACAAGTACGCAGTGATGTCGCGCGCGTCCTCGTCCGTGACTCCCATTTCGGGCATCGCGTTCTTCGGATCGATCTTCTGCGGATGCTGGATCCACTGCTCCATGTTGTCCGGCGTGTTGATCAGGTGGCCGCCGAGATACTGACGGACAGCGATGTTGGAAAGCGGTGGACCGACGACGGCGGTGGCCCCCGCAATGCCGGGGATGGTGTGGCACGCCGCGCAGCCGTACTTCCCGATGGCGGTTTTGCCGGCCGCGACGCGGCCGCCGGTGAGGGTTTCCGCGTCGCGTTCGACTGCCGAGCGGCACGCGCAGGACCCGAGCGCGAGGACCAGCACGACCAGCGGCAGCAGGCGCGACGCGGCGTCGGCGGCGCCGAGGCGGACGCGGCGTTCGGCTTCGCCGAGCCACGCCGCGCACAGCGCCAGGCCCAGGACGATGAACACGACGCTCGCGGGGACCCACATAATGACGCCGGCGAGCTGCTGATCGGCCGCCGCCGCGGCGTATGCGGACTGGCCGGCCGCGGAGTACGCGGACTGCGCGGACTTGACGTAATGGGGGTACCACACGGACGGCGCGACGGTCAGCAGGGCGCCGAGCGCGCTCGTGTGGACCCCGGTCAAAAACACGTAGAGCACGCCAAGACCATATCCGAGCCGGCCGTAGCGTCCGTGGACCATCGCCCACCAGAAGATCGATCCGGCGAAAACGAAGGACAGGTGCTGAAGCGCGTGTATCGCTTCGTTGCCGAGCGCAGCTTCGTACCACGAGGGGATGTGCCATATCCAGAGTGCCGCGGCCTGGATCAGGAATGCGGCCAGCGGTGCCGTGGCGGCGTGCCATGCCCGGACCATGGGCGGCCGGCGGAACATCCGCGCGACCCGTTCGCGGTCTGCGTCGCCGAACGCCCAGATCCAGGCGAGGCCCGGATGTCCGAACGTCAGGAGCGGCGCCGCGACGAGCATCAGCAGCGTGTGCTGCGTCATATGAATAGAGAGCCGGCTCTCGGCGGCCGACGCGATCGGCGACAGCAGAGCGACGGCCAGGGCGATCCAGCCCGCCGCGAACGATCCCGCCGCCCAGGAAGCGATGCCCCGTCCGATTCCCGCGCGTCGCCATAGTCGGGCAACGCCGACGGCATAGAGTCCCCCCGCGAGCGCGAGCGGAATGACGACGAGCGGCTCGAATTCCCAGCGGCTCAGCGAGGGCATGGGTGGAGCACCAGCACGGGAATCTCGGCCGCCAGGACAGCGATCGCGAAGAAGCCGCAGAGCGCCAGACCGCCGATCGCCATGAAACGCGCCCGGATCAGTGCGGTTTCGCGCGCCTCGAACGTCGCCGTGTCTTCGCTTGCCGCGGCCGGCGCCGCGCGCCACGCGCCCAGGGCCGCCAGCGCGATCAGGAGGAGCGCGGCCGCCGTGGCCACGTGCAGCATCCATGTGTGGCGGCTCTCGCAGGCGACGTACGAAAGGACGTAGTTCGTCTCGAGCAGCGCCGCCCACACGACCGGTCCCGCCAGCACGCCGATCCAGAGCGCCGCGAGTCGCGGCCCCCAGTCAAGAGATCCGCGGTCCAAAGTAGATGACGGCATAGATGGGCAGCCATGTGAACACGACGAAATACCAGTAGAGCGCATTCTCCGACACGTCCACGAAGCGGCGTTCGTTGAGATCGGTTCCGACGAAGATCAGCACCGCGAGGACCAGCGAATCGAGAAAGTCGGTGACGACGTGGACGGTGTGCAGGCCGAGGAGGACCCAGACGACCGAGCCGTACGCGTTGGCGTCCCAGCGCACGTTCAGCGCGCCGAATTCGAGGAACCGCACGACGTTGAATCCGACGGCGAACAGCAGGCACACGGCCAGCCAGAGTTTGACGGCCGCGAGGTCGAATCGCTCGGCGGCCTTCTTCGTGAGCGCATTGGGCACGCACGACGCCAGCAGGATGATCGTATTGAGCGTCCCCCAGAAGAGCTGCGGCGAGGGTCCGGTCGGCGGCCAGTGCGGGACGCGTCCCTTCAGGTAGAGGTAGCTGACGATCACGATCGCGAAGACCGAGCCTTCGATGATCATCATGCTCGCCGTCGCCCACCAGAGCAGGCTGCGGTGGCCGAACCCGTATTCCGGGATATCGGAGACGTCGAGCGCGACACGCGACGACGCCATCACGACAGGCTTTCCCGCGCGGTGAGCCGGGTCGGCGCGCCGTGCTCCAACGCCTTTTTGCCTTTGGTCGGCCAGAACCAGCCGACCAGCGCGATGAAGATTGGAATCGATCCCCAGACGACGCCCTGCGCCTGGAAGATCGACCAGACGAACATGGCGCTGGTCGTGATCGCCGTCAGCAGCGGCCAGAGGGAGGGACCCGGCATCGGGTATCGATGATCCGGTTCGGCGTCGAGCAGGAACGTGACGAGGACCTCGCGCGTGTCGCTCGCGAGTCCGACAATCGGGGGCGGCGCGAGTTCGGTGTGCCACAGAGGCTCGCTGCTGGCGACCGTCGGCTGCGGCGAGAAGTTGTAAGCCGGCGGCGGCGACGAGGTCGCCCATTCGAGCGTGGCGGCGCCCCACGGATTGGGTCCGGCGACCGCGCCGGCACGAAGGCTCACGATAACGTTCACCAGGTAGACGACCAGCGACACGAAGATCACCGCGGCCCCCACGCTCGCCAGCAGGTTCAGGCCGTGCCAGCCCATCGACGCCGGGTAGGTGTAGACGCGCCGGGGCATGCCGTCCAGGCCGAGGAGGTGCATCGGAAAGAACGTCATGTTGAAGCCGACGAACAGGAGCCAGAAGCTCGCGCGGCCAAGCCGGTCGCTCAGCATGCGCCCGGTCATTTTCGGGAACCAGAAGAAGATGCCGCCGAGCAGCGGGAAGGTCGAGCCGCCAATCAGCACGTAATGCAGATGCGCGACAACGAAATACGTGTCGTGCACCTGCCGATCGACGGGACCGGCCGCGAGCACGACCCCGGTCAGGCCGCCGATGATGAAGATGAAGAACAACGACGCCATGTAGAGGAACGGAACGGTGATCTGCAGGCGCCGCGCCGACCAGATCGTGGCGATCCAGTTGAAGATCTGGATGCCTGTCGGAATCACGATCATCATGCTCGCGGCGCTGAAGAAGCTCAGGCTGAGCTCCGGAAGGCCGGTGGCGAACATGTGATGGACCCACACGCCGAAGCCGATGAACGCCGTCGAGAGCATCGAGAGCACCATCGTGAGGTTGCCGACGACGGGCCGGCGGGCGGATGTCGCAATCACTTCGGACATCATTCCCAGCGCGGGCAGGAAGATGATGTAGACCTCGGGGTGACCGAAGAACCAGAACAGATGCTGCCAGAGCAGCGGGTCTCCTCCCTCGGCCTGGTTGTAGAAGTGCGTGCTGACCAGGCGATCGAGAATGAGGCACGTGCTCGAGATGACGATCGACGGCATCGCGAAGATGACCATGAACGACACGATCAGCATCGCCCAGACGAACAGCGGCATGCGGTTCAGCGACATGCCCGGCGTCCGGAGCTTGAAGATCGTCACGATGAGGCAGGTCGCGACCACCAGCGCCGAGACCTCGGTGAACGTAATCAGTTGCGCCCATACGTCGGCCCGCTTGCCGTAGCCGTACTCCGGCCCGGCCAGCGGGAGATAGCTGAACCACCCGTTGTCGGGGCCGATGTTCAGGAAGAACATCGAATAGAGGAAGATCCCGCCGAAGAGGTACATCCAGTAGCTGAACGCGAGCATCCTCGGAAACGCCATGCTGCGCGCGCCGACCATCAGCGGCACCAGATAGACGCCCATCGCAAGCACGACCGGCACCGCGAACAGGAACATCATCGTCGTCCCGTGCGTGGTGAAGATCTGGTTGTACTGATCGGGCGAGAGGAAGGTGTTGTCGGGGCGTGAGAGCTGGATCCGCATGAGCGCCGCGAGGACCCCGCCGAGCGTGAAGAAGCCGAACGCCGTGACGATGTAGCGCCGGCCGATTGCCTTGTGATCGGTATCGGAGAGCCACGCGACGAGCCCGCGGCCGTTCCACCAGGTCTTCTCCAGCGCGCGGCGCTCGCGTTCGAGTCCCTCGACCGTCAGGCGCGCGTCGTGGTCCGCCAGCCGCGGGCGGCGCTCGTCGTCTCGTCGCCGCTTCGTCTCGCCGGGCGTCACTTCAGCGACTCCAGATAGGCGATGACGGCCTGCAGTTGCTCGTCACTCAAGCCTGGAACCGGCATCCGGTTCCCTGGCTTGACGTGCTGGGGATCGGCAATCCAGCCGCCGAGGTATCCGCGCGTATTGGGCAGCGTTCCCGCGGCGATCGTGCTGCGGGATCCGATGTGCGTCAGGTCGGGCGCGCTTCGCGCGCCGGCGAGTGTTCCCGTGATGTTGTGGCACATGGCGCACGGACCACGCTCCACCACCGCCTTGCCCCGCTCCTGTTCTGGCGTCGAGGGCGGCACAGCCGGTGCGCGATTCGCCGCGAGCCAGCGCTCGAAGGCGTCGGGCGCCTCGGCGACGACCACGAGCGCCATCTTCGCGTGCTGCAGCCCGCAATATTCGGCGCACTGCCCCCGGTACACGCCGGCACGGTCTGCCTGGAGCCACAGCTCGTTCAACCGTCCGGGAATCAGATCGACTTTTCCCTGCAGGCTGGGAATCCAGAGACTGTGGATGACGTCGGTCGAGAGCAGATCGATGCGAACGGGCCGCCCGACAGGAAGATGGATTTCGTTCGCCGTGGTGACGTTCAGCGACGGCAGGTCATTGACGTACTGCACATCCCACCACCACTGATTGGCGGTCACCTGCAGGTGCAGGGCGTCAGGCGTACGGATGGCGTCCTCGGCGCGGCCCGTGAGCACGCTTTCAAACAGGATCGCGATGAGCACGACCGCCGACAGAGCTCCGGCGACGGCGATGTTCGTTCCGAGCTGACGGTCGGTGGCACGCGATGCGGCACGCCGGCCGGTGCGAATGGCGATGAGCGCCGCCATCGCAACCGCGATCCAGACCGCCGCGCAGATCCCGAAAATGAGCCACCACAGATGGCTCGCGCGCGCCGCCTCGATTCCCGCCGGATGGATGACGGACTGAACGTGCGGCATCACCGGTGCCCCGTCTGGACGGGCACCAGCGGCGAACGCCGCGATTCCGGAGGACCCGTCGCCTGATCGTCGTTGCGGCCGGCCGCGTTGGTCGGCGCCACCTGGCCGGCCATCGACTGCACGTACGCCACCAGTTGCCAGATTTGCTGCGCCGGAATGTGCCCGCCGAACGACGGCATGCCGTCGGGGCGCCCCTGCGAGATCGTCGCGAAGATCTGATCCGGCTGGCTGCCGTAGATCCACTTCTCGTCCATCAGCGGCGGTCCGATCGCGCCGCCGCCGTTCGCGCCGTGGCACGGCGCACAGTTATACGCGCCGTACAGCCGCTTGCCTTCGCCGATGCCCCACGCATTGTCCTGATACGGACTCCTGACGGACGCATTCTGCTGCGGCGCACCCGGCTCGAGCTGGCCGACGCGCACCGCCGTCTCGCGATTCGCCGCCGCCGGCAGCTCCTGATACCGCCGCGCCTCCCGCTCGCACCCCGCGAGCAGAGCAAGTGCGGCCACCAAAACCAAAAGAGTCCGTGTCGTCCGTGGCCCCTTGATCCGTCTAGTCCGCGTGGTCCGCGGCATCTCAGTGGCCCTCCGTCCTCGGCACGCCGTAGCCCGCCAGAATCGCGTCGATCTGTCCGCGGCGGCGCGCGATGAAGTCGTCGAGCTCCTGCTTCAGGGCGACGTCGCCGTGGCGCACGCCCATCGAGATGTCGAACACGAACGGCAGCGACGGCGAGTCGGCCTGCGGGGTGACGGGATTGAGCTGCAGGTCGGTGGCACGCGTCTTCGCGAAATAACCCGCCGCCGGTCCCCACACGACGGCCGCGTCGACGTCGCCGCGATCCACGGCGTCGACGATGCCGGCGAGCGGGCAGGGCCGCGAGTAGTCGCCGAAGACCGAATACCCGACGACGTTTTGGACGATGCCGCGATTGCTGAGCGCGTGCGCCGGCGGGCTGTTGCTGAAGTCATCGCCGATCAACTGGACGCCGATCCGCAATCGGCGCAGCCGTGGATCGTCGAGCGATCGGAGATCGAGATGCCGGTCGCGCCTCGCGACGAAGACATAGCTGGACCGGTAGTACGGGTTCGTCGTCTGCGCGAGGTCGAACGCCGTCGGCACTCCCATCAGCACGTCGCACGCGCCGGCCTTCAGCGTGTGCCGGACGTAGCCGCGCCGCTGTGCCCACCACGTATATTCGAGCGTCGCATGGCGATCCCGGGCGAGCAGTTCGGCGATCTTGTTCTCGAATCCTTCGCCCGCGCGATTCGAGAACGGCAGATTATTCGGATCCGAACACACGCGCAGCACCCGCGCCGGCGCCCGATGACACGCGGCGATCGCCATGGCGGCAACGATGCACGCATACGCCCGAAGGCGGATCACCGTCCGCCTCCAAGCGCGAAGACGTAGAGCATGCCGCCCCTCGTAGTCGCCTTTTTCAGATCGGCCATGACTCTGCCGAAGCCGTTGCCCGCGGTGGGATCCCGCGGATCGAGATCGCCGGCAACGATGGCGCCCGCCCATCCGCCGACGCCCGCCTGCACCGCGACGTACTCCCGGCCGTCTGGACCCTTATAGGCAATCGGCTGCCCGACGATCCCGGAGCCGCATTTGAACTGCCACAGGAGATCGCCGGTTCTGGCGTTGACGGCCTTGAACCAGCCGTCCATCGTCCCGTAGAAGACGAGGTCGCTTGCCGTGACCATCGTCCCGCTCCAGACGGGGAAGTTCTCCTTCACTTCCCATGCGACCTTCGCGCCCACGGGATCCCAGGCCGTCACCGCGCCGCGATTGCCGCCCGGCCCGGCCTTGAAGACGACGCTCGCGCCCACATACGGCGTGCCGGCGATGTAGCTGGTCGACATGCCTTCGACGTCCTCGCACAGATTCTGGCGAGGGATGTAAAGCAGCCGGGTCGTCGGCGAGAACGAGGACGGCTGCCAGTCCTTCATCCCCGGCGCCCCGGGGCAGTTGTCGCGCGTCACGACGCCCTGGCGCGTCCCCTTCATTTCCTGATCGCTCGCGTCGATCAGGCGACCCGTCTTGAGATCGACGCCATGGTTCGTATTGACGAAGCCGTACGGCGCGGCGGAGAGCACTTCTCCCGTCGAGCGGTCGAGGACGTAGAGCAGACCGTTGCGATCGGGATGCATCGCGACTTTTCGCGTCTGGCCGCCCATCTGCAGATCGGCCAGCACCCATTCGTTCACGCCGTCGTGATCGTAGAGATCGTGCGGGCTCGTCTGATAGGCCCATCGGGCCTCCCCGGTGTCCGCGTCGCGCGCGAAGGTCGTCGCGGTCCACTTGTTGTCGCCCGGCCGCTGGCCGGGATTCCACGGGCCGGGATTCGAGGTGCCGTAGTAAATCAGGTTCAGGTCCGCGTCGTACGAGATCCAGCCCCAGACGGTGCCGCCGCCGATCCGCCACGCTTCGCCCGGCCACGTCGAGATGCCGAGATCCTTGCCGCGGTAATCCGCGTAGAACGGCTTGAAGCTCGGACCGATCAGCACGTCCTTGTCCGGTCCCGTGCTGTAGCCGCGCCACGCGATCTTTCCCGAGGCCGCGTCGAGCGCGGTGATCCACCCGCGCACGCCGAACTCGCCGCCGCTGTTGCCGACGAGCACCTTCCCCTTGACGACGAGCGGCGCCATCGTGATCGTCTCGCCCTTGTTGATGTCGGCGAGCTGCGCGATCCATTTCGGCTCGCCCGTCGCCGCGTCCACCGCGATCGTGCGGCCGTCGAGGGTGTTGAAGAAGATGCTGCCGTTCGCGTACGACGCGCCGCGGTTCACGAGGTCGCAGCAGGCCACGCCCTTGGCGGCGCCGAGTGGTTTTGGATCGTAGGACCATTTCATCGGCGCGCCCGGCCTGGCCAGATCGAACGCGTAGAGAATGTTCGGGAAGGGCGTCACGAGATACATCGTGTCGCCGACGACGAGCGGCGCCGCCTCGTGGCCCGAAACCATGCCGGTCGAGAACGTCCACGCAACGCCGAGCTGGCGCACGTTGTCCGTGTTTATCTCTGTCAGACCCGAAAAACGCGTGGACGCGTAGTTCTTCGCCGGCAGCACCCACTGTCCGTCGTCGTCCTGCAGGGCAGCCGGATCGACCGACGTCATCTGGCCGGATAGAGCTTTCGAAGACGCGGGTTTCGGGTTCTCAACTTTCTGAGCCTGGCAACCGCCGGCGGCGAGTGCGATTCCCGCCAGCAGGAGCCCTGGTGTCCGGACGCCGTGTGCTCGCATCACGGTTCCGTAATGCAAAAGCATTTCCGAAGAGTGTTCTGTCTATAATGAACGCGAGCGCTCTCACGCAAATCGCGCAGGATCAAATCGTCGAGAGCCGCTTGCGATCGGAATAGCTGGTCGCCGAACTCGCGCTGGAGCGCGGGCGGTAATGGCGTCTGTTCGACGAGGCGTCTCAGCGGTATCCAGTCACCGGGCTGGATCCCGCCCGTGACTCGTTTCACGACGCCTGCACTGTAGGGTCGGCTTCTTTTTATGTAAGGAATCCCATCGCGCTCCGGATTTCAACTCTCAGGCTCAGCCGGGATGTCGACACCGGACGCGCTGGCACGGCTGTTGATTTACAAGGGAGATATGGCAAAGAGACGCAAGCGATCGGATACCGCGTCAAGCCCGAACGAGCAGCCGCCGCCGGCGGTCAACGGCAACCGCGATCGAATCGCGGCGCGCGCGTACGAGCTCTACATCGCGCGCGGCGGCACCCACGGCGCCGACTGGGAAGACTGGCTGGCGGCCGAACGCGAATTCGCCAAGGCAGGCGAGTCCAACAAAAGCGAGGAATAGAGCTGGCCGATGGCGCCACCATCCGCGTCCCTGCTCGATCGGCGCCTTCCGTTCGTGCTCGTCGCCGACGATGACAGGGATACGCGGGAGCTCTATCGGGCCTGCTTCGACACCAGCGGGTACCGCACGGCGGAAGCCGGCACCGGATCGCAGGCGATCGTGTCGGCCGTCGAAATCGTTCCGGACGTCCTCCTCACGGATTATGTGCTCCCGGATATCGACGGCCTCACGGTGGCCCGTCGTCTGAAGGCGGACGCACGCACGGCGGGCATCTGTATTCTGATGGTGACGGGCTACGCGAATCCTGATCTCGTTCAGCGGGCGGCCGCGGTCGGCATCGAACGCGTCCTGCTCAAGCCGTGTCTGCCCCAGGCCGCGTTGCGCGAAGTGTCGCGTGCGCTCGCCAGGAGTCAACACCGCAGGATGGAACTGAGCGCATCGCCGCCGGCCGGGCTTGCGTCGCCGCGTCCGGACGGAAGTGCCGTTTCGCGCGTGCGCGACGAATACGCCGCGATCCCCGGACTCTCTCTGACTCCGGAGCAGGCGCGCCTCGTGTTCGACCTCGATGCGGACATGTGCGAGCGCGTGCTCGACGCGCTGGTCGCCGAGGGATTCCTGTCGCGCGCGCCGAACGGAACGCTCAAGAGACCGTAGCGCGGCCGGATCGGTCCGTTCTAGAAGAGCCGGCCACCGAGGGGCACGTCACGCTCGGGAACCGCCAGTATTACCGCGCCTTCGGCGTCGGGCACGCCCAGCGTCAACACTTCCGACATGAACGGACCGATTTGCCGGGGCGGAAAGTTCACGACGCCGAGCACCAGCCGTCCCTCGAGTTCCGCAGTCGTGTAATGCCTCGTCAACTGCGCGGACGAGCTGCGAATCCCTATCTCGGCCCCGAAATCGATTCGCAGCTTGTAAGCCGGCTTTCGCGCTTCCGGAAAGGGATCGGCGCGGACGATCCGTCCGACGCGGATGTCGAGCCGTTCGAAATCGGAAAAGGCGATCATGGCGCGGGGATCATACAACCGGGACCACGCCAGGCACATCGCTTGCGTGGCTGAGCCGTGATGGCGCGAGGCCGGGCGCGAGTGGGATGCTCGGGCTGGCAGTACCGACACTGGCGCGGCGACTTCTATCCGGCGGATCTGCCGCTGGCGCGCTGGTTCGAGTACTACACGGAGAGGTTCGATACCGTCGAGATTAACAACAGTTTCTATCGGCTGCCGGAGCGCGCCACCTTCGCGTCGTGGGCTCGGAGGGCGCCGCCGAGATTCGAATTTGCCGTGAAGGCGAGCCGGTTTCTGACGCACATGAAGAAGCTGAAGGACCCCGAGGAACCGCTCGACCGCCTGTTCGCGCGGATGCGCGCCCTCGGTTCCGGCCTCGGTCCCGTGCTGTATCAGTTGCCCCCGGGTTGGAAGGCGGACGTGCCCCGCTTCCGGCATTTCCTGGAAAGCCTGCCGCGGCGCACGCGCCACGTGATCGAATTCCGAGACAGCAGTTGGTATCACGGCGAGATCCTGGCGTTGATGGAGCGGCATCGCGTCGCGCTGTGCCTGCACGACATGGCGGGCTCCGCCGCGGCGCGCGAACGCGTCGGCCCCTTCGTCTACGTGCGGTTTCACGGCGCGACGGCGAAGTACGGCGGCGGGTACACGGAAGAGCGGCTGCGCGGCTGGGCCGAGTGGCTCGACGCGCAGCGCGCCGACGGCTGCGACGTGTATGCCTATTTCAACAACGACGCCGGCGGACATGCGCCGCGCGACGCGGTGACGCTGCGGCGCCTCCTGGAGGATTCATGACAAGGAAATTCGGGCTCGGGCTGGCTGCGGGCCTTGGCGCCGCCTTCGTCGCGACGCGGCTCTCGCGCGCGCGCCTCGCCATCTCGTTCGCCGACCGCGTCGTCGTCATCACGGGCGGATCGCGAGGGCTTGGACTGGTCATGGCGCGGCTGTTCGTCGACGAGGGCGCGCGGGTCGCACTGCTCGCGCGCGATCTCGGCGAGCTCGATCGCGCGAAGGCGGACCTCGAATCGCGCGGGATGGGCGCCGTCATCACGCTCAGATGCGACGTCCGCCGACGCGGGGAGGTTCGCGCCGCGGCCGAGGCGAT
The DNA here is from genome assembly GCA_035495955.1 of Vicinamibacterales bacterium. Taxonomy (GTDB): domain Bacteria; phylum Acidobacteriota; class Vicinamibacteria; order Vicinamibacterales; family 2-12-FULL-66-21; genus JAICSD01. The sequence goes on from DATJFE010000070.1 coordinate 56,404, forward strand.
CCTCGACCGCTGGCGGACCGTCGACATCCTGATCAACAACGCCGGCATTATTCAGGTCGGGCCCTTCGAGCACATGTCGTACGACGATTTCGAGAACGCGATGGCGACGCATTTCTGGGGGCCGCTGAACCTGATGCTCGAGCTGGTGCCGACGATGATCCACCGGCGCTTCGGGCGCATCGTGAACATCTCGTCCATCGGAGGCAAAGTCGCGGTGCCGCATCTCGGACCGTACTGCGCGAGCAAGTTCGCGCTCGTGGGGCTGTCCGACGCCGCGCGCGCCGAGCTCGATCGCTACGGGATCCGTGTAACGACGGTTGCGCCCGGACTGATGCGAACGGGATCGCCGATGAATGCGGAGTTCAAAGGGCGGCACGAGGCCGAGTACGCGTGGTTCAAGGTGTCGAGCTCGATTCCGGGAGTGACGGTTGGGGCCGAGCGGGCGGCGCGCCGGATCCTGGACGCGTGCCGGCACGGCGATCCGTCGCTCACCATTACGCCGCAGGCGCAACTGGCGTCGATCGCCAACGCCATCGCGCCGGCGGCGGTCGCGCGCGCCATGATGCTCGTCAGCCGGATGCTGCCGGGGCAGGCCGGACCTCGCGGCAATCAGAACCTGAAGGGACGCGAGACCGAACTGCCCGCGAGGTGGACGCCGTCGATCGTCACGACGCTGACCAACAAGGCCGCTGTCGCCAACAACGAAACCTGACGAGCCCAAAGGCCCAAAGCCCAAAGCCTAAGCCTAAGGCTTAAGGCTTAAGGCTCCAGCACTTCCTCGGCTTCGATCTGCTGTTTGAGAAGCCGGAGGTCTTCCCGGATTTCGGTTTCGGCATCGGCGCCGAAAACGCCGGCGAGCTTCGCGCCGAGCTTGCCCCCTGGCGGACTGTACTGAAGATGGACCGTCACGCGCGTGGCGCCGTCCGCCGCGGCCCGATCGAAGTTGACGGATCCGGCACTCACGACGTCGGCGCCCTCGAGCGAGCGCCATGCAATCAGCTTCGGCGGGACTTCGTTGAAGACTTCAGCATCCCATTCGACAATCATCCCGGCCGGGCCTCTGGCACGCCAGTGCGAGATGGTGTCAGTCACCTTCTCGACCGATTCGAGGTGCCGCATGAACTGCGGCAGGTGTTCGAGATTGCGCCAGAAGCGGTACAGCTCCTCGATGGGCCGGTTGATGGTGACGCTTTCGAGCACGTTCACGCCGCGCGAGCCGCGCAGCGCGGCGCGGGTGTCGTCCGCCGTGCCGGCCGTGTTGACGCCGAGCGCCTCGTAGACGTCGCAGTGCGCCGTCGCGCCGCGACGGAGCAGCAGTCCGCCCGCGAGCGCGTACAGCCAGCCGTTCGATCGCAGGCGCAACAGCCCGTACAGGGCTAAGCCCGCGCCGGCCGCCAGGGACGTCCAGCGCTCGATGTCGCTGATGTTCTGGTTGGTCCGCGCACGCGCTTCGCGTGCATCCTCCGGAAACGTCAACTCCATGTTCATTGTTCACTCCACTCGGCGGGCCCCTTCAGCGTTCCCCACCTCGCTGCGCGCTCGGGGTCGCCTTTCGGCGACTTCCCTCCGGCGCTCGCTTGCGGCCGCAGGCGCTGTCCATCGGGTCTTCAACGCCGACCGGTTCCAGCGGTCGGGGTCCATGACGGGGAGTCGCTCGCCGGGAACGACTCGTCGGACGCGTCGTGCACGATGTCCTTCGCGTGCCAGCCGCGCTGGCGGATCGTGTCGTTCAACCAGTGGCGCGCGACGCGGAAGTCGTGATGCCCGATCGCGGCGCGTACCGTGATCGCCGCGCCGAGCGTGGCGAGCAGGCCGCCGCCGAATCCGCCGCGGCGCGCGCCGATCATCGTGAGCGCGCTGCCCCATGCGGCGGCAATCCATCGCTCCTGGTCGTACGCCTGCAGTGCGGAGCTCTGGCGGTCCCAGACGTTCTCCGGACCGCGCGCGACCATCAGGTTCTTGGAAGCTTCGGGCATGTGTCCTCCGCCCTGGCGGCTGCACAAGCTGTGCCGGCTCACTACAATGGCCGTCATGCGGAAATTCGTCCTTCTCCTCTGCGTCTGCGGGGCAGCCGCCACGGTTGAGCCGGTCCGTTTCGACGTCTTGATTCGCAACGGGCGCGTTCTGGATGGCACGGGCACTCCGGCGCAGACGATCGACCTGGGCATTACCGGCGACCGCATCGTGGCGGTCGGCACTCTCGCGGGCGCCACCGCGGCGCGCACGATCGACGCGCGCAATCGGATCGTCGCGCCCGGATTCATCGACGTGCACTCGCACGCCGCGGAAGGTATCCGCAACTCCACGCTGCGCCAGGCGCGGCCGCTGCTCGCTCAGGGCGTCACGACGTTCGTCGCGAACCCTGACGGCGGAGGACCGGTGGACCTGGCCGCGCAGCGGGCCGCCATCGAAAAGGCGGGCGTCGGTCCGAACGTCGCGCTCCTCATCGGCCACGGATCCGTCCGGAGCGCAGTGATGGGGAATGCCGCGCGGGCCCCCACGCCAGAGGAGCTGCAGAAGATGGAGGAACTCGTGCGCCGCGGGATGGCCGACGGCGCGTACGGCTTGTCCTCCGGATTGTTTTATGTGCCCGGCAGCTTCGCGACGACTGAAGAGGTGATCGAGCTGGCGAAAGCGGCCGCCGAGTCGGGGGGACTGTACACGAGCCACATCCGCGACGAAGGCAACTACGACGTCGGCGTGCGCGCCTCCGTGCGCGAGGTCATCCGGATCGCCGAAGAGGCGAAAACGACCGGCATCGTCAGTCACATGAAGGCGCTCGGCCGGGACAGTTGGGGCCTCGCACCCATCCTGCTGGAAGACATTGCCGCAGCGCGGGCGCGGGGCGTGCGCGTCTTCGCGGATCAGTACCCGTACGACGCCTCGTCGACGTCGCTGCGCGCCGCCCTCGCGCCCGGCGGAGCACCGCCGACCGAGGCAGTCGTCGCCGAAAACCTCCGCCGCCGTAATGGACCGGAAGCGATCCTCATCGCGTTCTACCAGACGGATAAATCGCTCGAAGGACAGACGCTGGCGGAGATTGCGCGGGCGCGCGACGTGACGCCGGTGAAGGCCGCGATCGACCTGATGGCCGCGGGCAACGCGTCGATCGTGTCGTTCAACATGTCGGAGAAGGACATCGAGGCCATCATGAAAGCGCCGTTCACGATGGCGTCGAGCGACGGCGCGCTCGTGCCGATCGGATCGGGACATCCCCATCCGCGAGACTACGGCGCATTCGCGCGGCGTCTTGCCGTGTATGTGCGCGAGCGGAAAGTCGTCAGTCTGGAATTCGCCATCCATTCGATGACAAGCCTGCCGGCGTCGGTGTTCGGGATCAAGGATCGCGGCCTCATCCGTCCCGGGGCATTCGCCGACGTCGTGGTGTTCGATCCCGCCGCGATCAAGGACATGGCAACTTACGCGGATCCCCAGGTCCTCGCTACGGGGGTATCCGACGTGCTGGTCAATGGCGTGCCGGTCCGGCTGTCGGGCGCCTTTACCGATGCCCTTCCCGGGCGCGTGCTGCGGAAGTAGCGCCTGCGACCGGCAGCATTGACAGGATCGGCCGCGGCATGTAACACTATATCCGGATTTACGGATGGATAGCGCGGCCGCGATTTTCGACGATCTCAGCACGCTCTCCGATGCGACGAGGAGCCGCATGCTCCTCCTCCTCGAGCGCAACGAATTGACCGTGACGGAGCTGTGCGCCGTCCTGCAGCTCCCGCAATCGACGGTCAGCCGGCACTTGAAGACGCTCTCGGACGCGAGCTGGGTGTCCTCGCGGCGCGATGGGACGAGCCGGTACTACACCCTGGCCGTGAACGACAGGGACGCCCACACGCGGCGTCTGTGGTCGCTGCTGCGCGAGCAAATCGGCTCGACGGCGGGCGCGGACCAGGATGCGCGACGCTTGAAAGGCGTACTCGGCCGCCGGCAGACCAAATCGGAGGAGTTCTTCGCGTCGGCGGCGGGACAATGGGATCGGCTTCGCCGGGAGCTGTTCGGCGCGGGGTCCGCGCTTCACGCGCTGCCGGCGCTCCTCGATTCGCGCTGGACCGTCGGCGATCTCGGCTGCGGCACCGGCGAGACGAGCGCCGCCCTCGCGCCGTTCGTGTCGCGGACCATTGCCGTCGACCGCAGCGGCGAGATGCTGCAGGCCGCACGGCGAAGACTTCGGGATTTTCCGAATGCCGATGTCCGGCGGGGCGAGCTCGCCTCGCTGCCGATTGCCGACGCGGAGCTCGATGCCGCAATCATGGTGCTCGTGCTGCACCACGTGCCCGATCCGGCGGACGTGCTGCGCGAGGCGGCGCGAACCGTCAGGGCAAAGGGCCGCTTCGTCCTCTGCGACATGCTGCCGCACGATCGGGAGGAGTACAAGCAGCAGATGGGGCATGTCTGGCTCGGCTTCGCCGACGATCAGCTCCGCCGGCTGCTCGGCGGCGCTGGATTCGAAGATGTCCGGATCGTCCCGCTGCCCGTCGACTCGTCCGCCAAAGGTCCGGCGTTGTTTGTCGCGTCAGGGGTGAAGGCGTAAGAAGTTACCGTTTACCGTTTACCGTTAACGGCTCCAAGGAGTAGTGATGCCGACAGCCGCCATTACCGAAACCCATCCGTTCGACGCCGCCGTCAAGGCGGGCCGCCAGCCATACAAGGTCAGGGATCTCGCGCTCGCCGAGCTCGGGCGCAAGGAAATCCGTCTGGCCGAACATGAAATGCCAGGCCTGATGGCGCTGCGCGCGCGCTACAAAGGTAAACATCCGCTGGCCGGCGCCAGGGTGATGGGCAGCCTGCACATGACCGTGCAGACCGCCGTCCTCATCGAAACGCTGGTCGAGCTCGGCGCGGACGTGCGCTGGGTGTCGTGCAACATTTTTTCCACGCAGGACCACGCCGCGTCCGCCGTGGTGGTCGGCCGTCCCGAAACCGGCGGCACGCCGCAGAAACCGAGGGGCACACCGGTGTTCGCCTGGAAGGGCGAGACGCTCGAGGAGTACTGGTGGTGCACGAGTGAAGCCCTGATGTGGCCCGACGGCTCCGGCCCGACGCAGATCGTCGACGATGGGGGTGACGCGACGCTGCTGCTGCACAAGGGCGTCGAGTACGAAAAGGCGGGCAAGGTGCCGGCGTTCAATTCCGACACGGAGCCCGAAGAGTGGGGCGTCATCCTCGAGCTGCTGCGCCAGGAGCTCCAGGCCAATCCGTCACGCTGGACGAAGGTCGCCGCCGACATCAAAGGCGTGAGCGAAGAGACCACGACAGGGGTGCACCGCCTCTACCAGATGATGGAAGCCGGCACCCTGCTGTTTCCGGCCATCAACGTGAACGACTCGGTCACCAAGAGCAAGTTCGACAACATCTACGGCTGCCGGCACTCGCTGATTGACGGGCTCAATCGCGCCACCGACGTGATGATGGGTGGCAAGGTCGCGCTCGTCGCCGGCTTCGGCGAGGTCGGCAAGGGCTGCGCGCAGGCGCTGCGCGGCCAGGGCTGCCGCGTGATCGTCGCCGAGATCGATCCCATCTGCGCGCTGCAGGCCGCGATGGAAGGCTACGAGGTCAAGCCGATCGACGACGTCGTGGAAACCGCGGACATCTTCGTCACGGCGACGGGCAATCTCAACATCATCACCGTCGATCACATGGCGCGGATGAAGCACAACGCGATCATCGGCAACATCGGCCATTTCGACAACGAGATCGACATGGCCGGCCTGAAGAAGCGCGGGATCGAGCGGATCAACATCAAGCCGCAGTACGACGAGTTCCGCTTCCCGAGCGGAAAGAGCGTGCTGATCCTCGCGGAGGGGCGTCTGCTGAACCTGGGCTGCGCGACCGGGCACCCGTCGTTCGTCATGTCGGCGTCGTTCACCAACCAGGTGATTGCGCAGCTCGAGCTGCACCAGCACAACGACAAGTACCAGAAGAAGGTGTACATCCTGCCGAAGCACCTCGACGAGGAGGTCGCGCGGCTGCACCTCGATCATCTCGGCGTGAAGCTGACGAAGCTGACGCCGGAGCAGGCGCAGTACATCGGCGTGCCCGTGGACGGCCCGTACAAAGCGGAACACTATCGGTACTGAGGCAGAAAGACGGAAGGCGGAAGGCGAAAGGGGCGGATGTAGACTTCACGTATGCATCCGCCCCGTAGTGTGTACGCGATTGCCGCGCTGGTCGTCGGGCTTGTTTCTTCGCCGCGCGCGCAGCAGGCCGACGTCGCGGCCGCGCTTCGCGCGCGGATCGACCGCATCTACACCGAGCATGCGTACGACGCACCGCGGTTCGGCCCGGCGCGGTGGCTGCCCGACGGCACGGCCTACGCGATCGTCGAGCGCTCAGACACCGTGGCCGAGATCGCGCGATACGACGCCGCCACCGGCGCGCGGAGCGTCCTGGCGAGCACGACGCTCGACGTCGGCGATTACGCCTGGTCGTCCGACGGCCGCCGGCTCTTGATCTTCACCAACACGAAAAAAGTCTGGCGGCAGAACACGCGGGGCGACTACTGGGTGCTCGACGTCGCCGGTCCGCCTTCGCTCCAGAGTTCCGGCGCGGCGAGCGCGCCGAAGAAACTCGGCGGCTCCGCGCCGGAGGCGTCGCTGATGTTCGCGAAGTTCTCGCCGGATGCCACCCGGGTCGCCTACGTGCGCCAGAACAATATTTATGTCGAGCGCCTCGACACCGGCGCGATCGTGCAACTGACGAAGGACGGGCAAGCCGGTGCCGCCTGGGCCCCCGCGACGTCGGGCACGATCGTCAACGGCACCTCGGACTGGGTGAACGAGGAGGAGCTCGGTATCCGCGACGGTTTCCGCTGGAGCCCTGACGGCCGCCGCATCGCGTATTGGCAGTTCGACACCACCGGCGTCGGCAATTACACCTTGATCGACGACACCGACACGCTCTATCCGACGACGAGAGTGTTTGCGTATCCCAAACCGGGGACGACGAACTCCGCCGTGCGGTGCGGCGTTGTCGCGGCGGACGGCGGCGCGACGATCTGGGTCAAGGCGCCCGGCGATCCGCGAAACACCTACATCGCCAGCCTCGAGTGGATCGATGGCTCGACGCTGGCCCTGCAGCAGTTGAACCGGCTGCAGACCGAGAACGACTACCTGCTCGCGGACGCGTCGACCGGCAATGTGACGCGCGCCTTTCACGATGCCGCGCTTGCCGACACCGGACACCTGACCCTCGACACCCGCGGCTGGGTCGACGTGCAGGGCGACGTCACCTGGGTGGACAACGGGCGCGCGTTTCTGTGGCTCAGCGAGCGCGACGGCTGGCGGCATCTCTATCGCGTTGCGCGCGCCGGCGGAGCGAAGCTGCTGACGAACTTCCAGGCCGATGTCATCGGCCTCGAGGGCGTCGACGCGAGCGCGGCGTACGTCCTCGCGTCGCCCTCGAACGCGACCCAGCGCTATCTGTTCCGCGTCCCGCTCGACGGCTCGGCGCCGCCGCGCCGCGTGACACCCGAAGACGCGCCGGGGTGGCACGATTACACATTCGCGCCGGGCGGGAAGATGGCGTTCCACACCTACTCGTCGTTCGAGCGGCCGGCGAGCATGGACGTCGTGTCGCTGCCCGACCACCGGTCGCTCCGGCAGCTGCTCGATCCGTCCGTCGTCCGGAAAAAGGTTGCGGGCGTCGTCGGCCAGCGGACGGACTTTCTGACCGTGCGCGTCGCGGACGGAGTCACGCTCGACGGGTGGATGATGCGTCCCTCGTCATTCGACGGATCGAAGACGTATCCGGTCATCGTCTTCGTGTATGGCGAGCCCGCGTCGCAGACCGTTACCGATGCGTGGAGCGGCGGGCATCTGTTCTATCGCGCGCTCGCCGACGCCGGCTACGTCGTCGTCAGCTTCGACAATCGCGGCACGCCGGCGCCGAAGGGAGCGGCGTGGCGCAAAGTGATTTACGGCGCCGTCGGCGTGCTGTCGTCGCAGGACCAGGCGGCCGCGATCGAGGCGCTCGCCGCCACGCACTCGTTCATCGATCTCTCGCGCGTCGGGATCTGGGGCTGGAGCGGCGGCGGATCGAACACGCTCAATTGCATGTTCCGGTTTCCCGACGTCTACAAAGTCGGCGTCTCCGTTGCGCCGGTGCCGGATCAGAAGCTGTACGACACGATCTACCAGGAACGCTACATGGGGGTGCCCGAGCAGAACGCGGAAGGCTACCGGGCGGGCTCACCAATCAACTTCGCGGAAGGCTTGAAGGGCAATCTGCTGATCGTGCACGGCTCGGGCGACGACAACGTCCACTACCAGGGCACGGAGCGTCTGGTGAACCGGCTCGTCGAGCTCGGCAAACCGTTCGATCTCATGGTCTACCCGAACCGTACGCATGCGATCTCGGAAGGGACGGGTACGACGGCTCATGTCTATCAATTGATCGGACGCTACTTTCTGGAACACTTGCCGCCCGGCCCTCGGTGAGCGGCGCGTTGAGAAACCGCACAAGAGGCATCAGCGTCTTGAACGTGGCGAGCAGCGTCGGATAGAAGGTCCGGCTGTGCGCCAGGGCGGCGGGGAACTCGGCGCCGGCGTAGAACTGGCGATGCTTCAGGTACTGCGCGGCCGGGTGGTCGCTGGGGTAGCCGCGAGGCGTGCGGGTCATGGTTTCGCCGGCCAGGTCACCGAGCCGCCGCCGGAAAGCGCGCTCGCGGACGATCGCCTGCATTTCCGGCCAGGTCTCTGCGATGTGCCCGCGGAGGCGGACCAGCTCGTGCGGCTCCGGGCGCCACATCCCGCCGCCGATCCACACCCAGCCCGGCGCGATCTCGAAATAGAGGCCGGCGCCCTCCGGCCTGGGCAGCCCTCGCCAGCGGAAGACGGCCGCGGCGTGGGTCTTCAAAGGCTTCTTGTCGTCGCTGAATCGCGTGTCGCGATACACGCGAAACAGGGAGAACTTCGGGGACGCGACAAGCTCGGGCGCGAACCGCTGGAAGTCCCGGGCGAGCTGTTCGACGACGGCGATCATCGGACCGCGGACGTGGCGCTCGTAGTGCTCGCGCCGCGCCCTGAACCAATCGCGATTGTTGTGGCGTTTGAGGGAGCGAAGAAACGAGAGCGTCTTCGTACTGAACGGAGTCGTCATCGCCGGGATCCGTGAAAAAGCTCAGTCTATCCTAGTCGACCGGCACCCGACACCCGACACCCGACACCCAACATCCGACACCCGACACCCGGCACCCGACACCCGACACCCGACATCCGAAGGTTCAGTTGCAGCTATATAGAATTTGATGTATATAGAGTTCAATCAGCCGTGCGCTATATCACGTTTCCCACGACGCTCGTGCTGCAGGCCGTCGACGAGGGCGTCCGCTACGGCTTCGACATTGCCGACCGGACCGGTCTGAAGACCGGGACCGTGTACCCCGCGCTCCGCCGTCTCGAGACGCTCGGGTTCGTGCGATCGAACTGGGAGCGCGAGAAGATCGCCCGCCGCGAACAGCGTCCCGCCCGGCGCTACTACGAGATCACCCGCGCCGGCGCCGATGCCCTCGAGATCGCCGTCCGCCGCTTCGAGAACCTCGGTCGCGTGAAGTCCCGTCCCCGCCATGCCTGAGCTGCTCCGGCGGTTCATCGCGCTCGTGTCGCGGCTCGCGCCGCGCTGGGCGCGCCGCGAGTTCAGGGCCGAATGGGAAGCGGAGTTGTCCGCCGCCTGGCCGAGCCGGGCGGACCCGGGTTGGCGCACGCGGGGGACCGTCGCGCTCAAGGCTGCGGGCTCGATTGCCGACGCCTGGTATCTCTTCCGGCAGCAATGGAGCCTCGACGTGGTGATGCAGGACGTCCGCTACGCGCTGCGCCTCGTGCGACAGCGGCCGGGATACGCGGCGCTCGTGATCCTGATGCTGGCAATCGGGATCGGCGCCAACACGGCCGTGTTCGGCGTCATCGACGGGGTCCTGCTGCGGCCGCTGCCGTTCAAGGATCCATCCTCGCTCGTGATGGTGTGGGAAAACGATCGCGTCGATCGAAAGCCCCGGTATCCCGTCGCGCCGGCCAACTACCACGACTGGACCGACCAAACGCGGACGATCCAGCCCATGGCCGCGTTCATCCAGGGGACGATGAATCTGACGGGCGTCGGCGAGCCCGTGCGGCTGCACTCCACGGTCGCAACCGCGCGCCTGTTCGACGTCCTCGGTGTTCGGCCCGCGCTCGGCCGCACGTTTACCGAGGCGGACGCCGTCCCCCCGCGCCACCGGGTGGCCGTCCTCAGCGATCGGGTCTGGCAACAGCGGTTCGGGAGCGACCGCGCAATCGTGGGGCGCCGCATCACCCTCGAAGGCAACGCCTACGAAGTCATCGGCGTCATGCCGCGCGGCTTCGCGTTTCCAGACCGGGACGTGGACCTCTGGCGCCCCGCGGCGATTTCGCCGCAGGTCCTGCAGACCCGCGCGACCCACTTTTTTTCGGTCGTCGGCCGGCTCGCGCCGGGCGCGACGCTGGATGCCGCGCGCACGGATTTCGAGGCGGTCGCCCTCCGCCTGCAGCGGCAGTACCCCGCGACCAACGATCAGCGCGGCGTCACCATCGTCCCGCTGCACGAGCAGGTGGTCGGGGACGTGCGGAAGGCGCTGTATCTGCTCGCCGCCGCCGTTGCGCTGGTGCTCCTGATCGGCTGCGCGAATGTGGCGAATCTCATGCTCGTGCGCGCGACGTCGCGCCGCCGTGAGCTGGCCGTGCGGGCCGCGCTCGGCGCCGATCGCGCCAGGCTGGTACGGCAGATGGTGATTGAAGGGGTCGTCCTCGCCGGCGCCGCGGGCGTGGTCGGAGTGCTCCTGGCCGCCTGGCTCACATCGGTGCTGTCGGTGATGGCGGCCGACTATCTGCCGCGCGCGTCCGAGGTCCATCTCCATCTCCGCGTTCTGCTGTTTGCGACCGTCCTCTCGATGGGCACCGGTGTCCTCTTCGCGCTGGCGCCCGGATGGCTGTCGTCGCAGCCCGACGTTCAGGAAGCGCTGCGCCAGGGATCGCGGGCGGCCGGCGCACGTCCCGCCGCCAGGCGGCTTCGATCGATTCTCGTGATCGCCGAGCTCGCGATCGCCGTCGCGCTGCTGGTCGCGGCGGCGCTTGTCGGCCGCAGCTTCCTCGAAGTGCTGCGCGTGGAGCCCGGGTTCAGCACGGACCACGTCGTCACCGGCAGCATCGCCCTCCCGGGATCGCGGTACAGCGACGATCCACCGGTTATCCAGTACTACGACACGCTGCTGGCGCGGGTCCGCGGCCTGCCGGGCGTACGTGCGGCGGGCGCCGTGAACGCCCTGCCGCTCGACGGATCGGGCCCGACGGCATGGATCACCGTCGAGGGAATACCAAGGCCGGCAGGCGAGCCGCCCGAAGTCAATTACCGCGCGGCGACGCCGGGATACTTCGAGGCGATGGCCGTGCCGATCGTCGCCGGTCGCGCCTTCAACGCCACCGACAACGGCGAGCTGAAAGTTGCGATCGTCAACCGGGCGCTGGCGGAGCGCTTCTTCGCGGGCGTGAATCCGATCGCGCGGCGCATCCGCCTCGGGCCGAATCCGAAAGCGCCCTGGCGAACGATCGTCGGCGTGGTTGCCGACATCCACGAGGAAGGGCCCGACCTGCCGCCGAGGCCGCAGGCGTATCTGCCGCTCGCGCAGGATGCGTTCTCCGACATGACGCTGGCGGTGCGTGCGGACGGCGATCCGGGAGCGTTGCGCGCGGCGATGGCCGCCGTCGCCCGCTCGATCGATCGCGACGTCCCGCTGTCGCGCATCCGAAGCCTGGATGAGGTTCTGCAGGCCTACGTGGCGCCGCGGCGCCTTGCGATGCTCCTGCTCGCCGCATTCGCGGGCGTCGCACTGCTGCTGTCGGCGCTCGGCGTGACGGGCGTGATGGCGTATACGGTGTCGCAGCGCACCAACGAGATCGGCGTCCGCATGGCGCTCGGCGCGCAGCGTTCGGAGATCCTGCGGATGGTGCTGCGCGAGGGCGCGCGGCTGGGCGCAACCGGGCTTGCGCTCGGCGTCGGCCTCTCGCTGGCGGCCACGCGACTGCTCGGGGCGTGGCTGTTCGGCGTCACGGCAACCGACGCGCCGACGTTCGCGGCCGTTGCCGCGTTCATGCTGGCCATCAGCCTGATCGCGTGCTACCTCCCCGCACGCCGCGCCGCAGGCGTGGATCCGTTGAGCGCGATCCGAACCGAGTAGCACGCCCCGCCACCGGCGCCCGACGCATAATGGGACGCTGCGGATGCTGCACATCACGAACGGCGATTCGGCGCGCCTCGGACTCGAGAAGTCCGGCGTGCCGGGCACGTTCGTCGCGTGGCCGGATCTGCTGTACGAAGGACCGACCCCGCTGCTGTTCGGCCGCGACTGGATCGCCGTCCGGAGCGCGTACTTCGCGTCGAGCGGCTACGGTCCGACGGACGAGACGTACCGCGGTCCCGAGGCAAATGACAGCCAATTCGATGGACACGAGGAGCTCGTGTTCTGGTTCGAGCACGATCTGTACGACCAACTCCTGCTGATTCGATGCTTATGGTGGCTGCATGGTCGCCGCCGCGGCGGATCCGCGGTCGCTCAGGCGCGTCAGAGTCTGGTGTGCATTGATCAGTACCTCGGACTGCTCGAGCCGCAGGCGTTTCCGCCGCTGTTCGCAGCGCGAACGCCGATCGACGACGGGCTGATGGGAGCGGGTGCCGAAGCCTGGACGGCGTTCTGTGGATCGGATCCGACCCGCCTCGTCCCTCTCGCCACGGCCCCTTCGATCGATCTGCCTTTTCTTCCGGGAGCGCTCTGGCGCCATCTCGAGGAGTTTCCCTCCGTCGAGAACGGCCTCGCGCGCAGCGAAGCGCGCATCCTCGAGATTCTGTCGACAGGCGAGCGTTCGCCGGAGGAGCTCTTCAGCTCGCTGCAGCACACCGAAGAGCGCATCTTCATGGGCGATCTGAGCTGCTGGGTGATCGTGCGGCGGCTCGCCGCAGGGCCGCATCCGCTCCTCACCTTCGACGTCGCGGAACGGCCCGGCCGTCTTCCGACGGGCCGCGTACGAATCGCGGACGACGGCCGCCGCGTGCTCGCGTGTGAGCGGGACTACGTCGCCCTCAATGGGATCGACCGCTGGCTGGGCGGGGTGCATCTGACGCCGGCCGCCTGCTGGCGATGGGGCGGCCGAGGTCTGTCGATCGAGAATGACGAATGCTGAACGCTGAATGCTGAATGCCGACGATCAGGTCTTGGCGGGCTTTGTGCTCGCGGCTTTCTCCTGGGATGCCTTTCGTGCCTTCACGGCCTCCAGCAGTTGCCTGATCTTGGCGCGGCGGTGGACGCCGCGCTTGCGGTTGATCTGGTGGCGTGACTTGTCGCCGTTGATTGCGGACATATAGGCTTTGGGCTGTGGGCTTTGGGCAATCCAAAGCGCAATCCCTCTAGCGTAGTCTAAAAGCTGCCCCAAAGCCCACAGCCCAAAGCCTATTCCGCGCGGAGCGCGATCATCGGATCGACGCGCGCGGCGCGGCGCGCGGGAAGATAGCTCGCCCCGAGTGCCACCAGCCCGAAGATCGCCGCGGCGGCGCCGAAGGCAATCGGATCGAGGGCGCTGACGCCGAAGAGGAGGCTCCGCAGCGCCTGCGATCCGGCCGCGGCCAGCGCCAGCCCGATCGCCACGCCGCTCAGCGTGAGCCAGACGCCTTGCCACAGGACGAGCGACACGACGCGGCCGCGATCCGCGCCGAGCGCCATCCGGATCCCGATCTCGCGCGTGCGGCGCCCGACGGAGAACGACGTGACGCCGTAGATTCCCATCGCGGCAAGCAGGAGGCCGACTACGCCGAGCGTGCCCGCGACGGCCGCGGCGATCCGCTGTGGGACCAGGCCGATCGCCGTGATGTCGCGAAGCGGCATCGCCTCGACGACGGGCAGATTCGGATTCATCTGGCGCACGAGCGCGCGCACGGCCGGGACGACGCTCGCCCCGCTCGTTCTGATCAAGAGCGTCACCCGCGGATGGTACTGCTGCGCCAGCGGCGCATACACGTAGGGCGTGCGTTCGCCGAGGAAGACGAACTGCGCATCGGCGGCAACGCCTACGACCGTCGCCACACGCTGGGCCGACGACAGTCCGGGATCGATCGCCACTTGCCGTCCAATCGGATCGGCATCGCCCCAGAGCTGGCGGCCGAGCGTGGCGTTGACGATCACGACCGGCGCCGACGCGGCGGTGTCGCGCGGCGTGAAATCACGGCCGCGCAGCAGCCCCACGCGCATCGTCGAGAAGAAACCCGGCGTGACGACGTTCCAGTCCACCGGCGGCGTATCGTGGGAAGCCGTGCGCGACGCGCCAGGCAGCCGGACGTCGCCGAATGCCATGCGGTCGCCGTCGAGCGGAAGATCGGTCGCGGTCACGACGCCGCTGACTCCCGGGAGCGCGCGAACGCGCGACTCCAGGGCGTCGACGAACGCCATCCCGTCCGCTTCCCGCAGTCCCGCGAGCGACAGGTTGACCGTCACCGTGTCGACGCCAGTTTGATCGAAGCCCGGATCGATGCGCCCGGCATGCTGGAGCGCTCGCACGAACAGGCCGCCGGCGACGACGAGCAGGAGGGAGAGTGCGATCTGGCCCACCAGGAATGCGCTGCGCAGCCGCAGCTTCACCGGTCCGCCGCCGGCTGCGTCGATTTTGAGGGAGGGGACGAGCGCCGCGTTCGAGACGTGCAGCGCTGGAACGAGGCCGCACAAGCCAGCGGTCACCGCCGACAGGCCGATCGCGAACGCCGTCACTCTCCAGTCGATCGCGACGTGCATGCCGATCGGGACGGGGAGCTGGGGCAGAAGCTGCATCAGCAGCGCGATGAACCACCGGCCGATCACGAGGCCGGCGGCGCAGCCAGCCGCGAACAGGACGCCGGTTTCCGTCAGCAATTGCCGCACGAGCCGTCCGCGAGCCGCGCCGATCGCCATGCGCACGGCGATCTCGCGGCGCCGCGCCGCGGCGCGCGCCAGCAGCATCCCGGCGAGATTGACACAGGCGATGATCAGGACGAGACCCACGATCGCCATGAGCAATCCGATGAATCCACCGATGATGTTGATGCGGCCGGGAAAGATCGAGACGGGCGCGATCCGCAGGCCACGATCGGCGTTCTCGCGCGGGTAGTCGTGCGCGAGCGTGCGGCCGATCGCGCCGACTTCAGCGTCCGCCTGGGCGAGGGTGACGCCCGGCTTGAGCCTTCCGCCCATCACGAGCCACATGATTCGCCGATCGGTGAACATGCCGGAGCTCGCCCCGCCAGAGCCCTGCGTCGAAAGCGGCAGCCACAGATCGCTTCGCAGGATGGTCGTTCCCTGAAAATCGCGCGGCGCCACGCCGACGACGACGTACGGGCGGTTCGTGATGGTGATCGTGGATCCGACGACTGTCTCGTCGGCGCCGAAGCGGCTGCGCCACAGCGCATCGCTGAGCACCGTCACATCGTCGTGGCCGGGGCGGTCGTCGGCATCCGTGAAGACCCGTCCGCGCTGCGCGCGAGCACCGACGATCGAGAAATAGTTTCCGCTGACGCGGGTGCCGTAGATACGATCGGCCCCGCCGGTGCCGGCGAGGCTCATCGGTTCCGGCTCGACGCGCCACGCGTAGACGCCCGCGAGGGTCGTCGTCCGTTCGCGCAGGTCCTTGTAGTTCGGATACGACGTGGTGTCGAAGCCCCGTCCGTTCTGGGTGCGCCCGATGTCCACGAGGCGACCCCGGTCCGCGAGGCCGGGAAGCGGGCGGATCAGCAAGGCCGTCGCGACGGAGAAAATCGTGACGTTCGCGCCGATCCCGATCGCGAGCGACAACGCGGCGGTCAGCGTGAACAGCGGGCTGCGCGCGAGCAGCCGCACGCCGTATCGAACGTCCTGCCACAAGGTCTCGAGCACGGGGTCCCTCCAGTACGGATCGTCGGGTTTCTCTACGTAATTACGCGGCGCGATGTTCGGGAGTTAACATGCGGCCATGACATCCGCAACCGCGATCGATCCCGTTTGCGGCATGACGGTCGACACCTCCACGCCGCTGAAGACCGATTACCGGGGCGCGACCTACTACTTCTGCAACCCGGGCTGCCTCGCGAAGTTCGAGGCCGACCCGACGCGGTACCTGGACGCGGCGGACGCTCCCGGTGGAAAGCGCCCCGAGCCAGCCGCGAGCCCTGACGCGATCTACACGTGCCCGATGCACCCGGAGATCCGGCAGAAAGGGCCGGGCGCCTGCCCGATTTGCGGGATGGCGCTCGAGCCCGCGATGGTCACGCTGGACGCAGCGCCGAACGCCGAGCTCGTCGACATGACGCGCCGCTTCTGGATCGCGGCGGCACTCGGATTCCCCGTGATGGCGTTCGCGATGGCGGAGATGCTCGCGCCCGACGCCGCGCACCGCGCGATCGCGCCTCAGGCGGCGAACTGGATCCAGTTGCTCCTCGCCACGCCCGTCGTTCTCTGGGCCGGATGGCCGTTCTTCGTGCGGGCGTGGGACTCGATCCTCAACCGCAGCCCCAACATGTTCACGCTGATCGGGGCGGGCGTGGCCGCGGCTTACGGCTACAGCGCAGCCGCGACCGCGGCGCCGGGCATCTTTCCCGACGGCTTCCGCATGCACGGCCGGGTCGAGCCGTACTTCGATACGGCGGTCGTCATCACCGTGCTCGTGCTGCTCGGCCAGGTGCTCGAGCTCCGGGCGCGCGGCCGCACCTCCCTGGCGCTGAAGGGGCTGCTCGGGCTCGCACCGAAGACGGCGCGCCGAGTCGCAGGGCTGCTCGAAAACGACGTCCCGATTGCCGACGTGCGCGTCGGCGATCGGCTGCGCGTCCGCCCCGGCGAAAAAGTTCCCGTTGACGGCGTCGTCGTCAAGGGCCGCACGGCCGTGGACGAGTCGATGGTGACAGGCGAGCCGATTCCCGCGCCAAAGGAGATCGGCAGCCGCGTGACCGGCGGAACGGTGAACGGCACGGGCAGCATCGTGATACAAGCCGAACGCGTCGGCCGCGACACGCTCCTCGCGCAGATCGTGCAGATGGTCGCCGAGGCGCAGCGCACGCGCGCGCCCGTGCAACGGCTGGCCGATCGAATCGCGGCGTGGTTCGTCCCCGCGGTGATCGCCGTGGCCGTGGTGGCGTTCGCGGGCTGGGGACTCTGGGGTCCGGAGCCGCGCCTCGCCCACGCGCTGGTCAGCGCCGTCGCGGTATTGATCATCGCGTGCCCCTGCGCGCTGGGACTCGCGACGCCCATGGCAATCATGGTCGGCACGGGCCGCGGTGCGGCCGCCGGCGTCCTCGTGCGGAACGCCGAGACGCTCGAACGGTTCGAGCGGGTGGACACCCTCGTCATCGACAAGACGGGCACCTTGACGGAAGGCCGTCCGGCCGTGGTCGCCGTCCACGCGCTCGGCGGAAACGAGGACGACGTGCTGCGCGCCGCCGCGGCGGTCGAACAGGGCAGCGAACATCCGCTGGCGTCGGCGATTGTGAAGGCCGCGCGCGATCGCGGTCTGACGTGGCCGGAGAGCGGCAGCTTCGAGTCCGTGACGGGCACCGGCGTCCGCGGCCGCGTCGGCGCTTCCGACGTCCTCGTCGGCAGCGAAGCGATGATGCGCGAGTCTCGCATCGACACGTCCGCGACGCGCGCGGTCGTCGCCGGCATGCGTGCGCAGGCGCAGACCGCGGTCTTCGTCGCCAGCGGCGGACGCCTGATTGGCGCGATCGCCGTCGCCGACCCAATCAAGCCGCAGACGCGCGACGCGCTCACGGCCTTGCGGGCCGCCGGGCTGCGCGTGGTGATGCTGACCGGCGACGCTGGCGAGACCGCGCAGGCCGTCGGACGGGAGCTTGGATTCGCCGCGGCGGACGTCCGCGCCGAAGTGCTGCCGGCCGCGAAGCGCGAGGTGGTTCGCGAGCTCCAGTCGCGCGGCGCACGGGTCGCGATGGCCGGCGACGGCATCAACGACGCGCCGGCGCTCGCGGAGGCGACGGTGGGAATCGCGATGGGAACGGGCACCGACGTCGCCATGGAGAGCGCCGGAATCACGCTGGTCAACGGCGATCTGCGCGGACTGATCCGAGCCCGGCGCCTGAGTCGCGCGACGATGAGAAACATCCGCCAGAACCTGTTTCTCGCCTTTGCCTACAATGCGATCGGCGTTCCCGTCGCCGCAGGCGTGCTCTATCCGGCGCTCGGAATCCTCGTGAGCCCGATCTGGGCGAGCGCGGCCATGACCTTCAGTTCGGTCTCGGTGATCGCCAACGCGCTGCGGCTGCGGCGGGCCGCGCTATGACGACTTCAGCCGCTCGATGTGCGGGTTCGCGCGGTCGCGGAGCAGCGTGACGAGCTCGGGATCGAGGAATGCATACTTGTCGTCGATGTCCAGGCAGATCGCCCGCCGCGCGGCTTCGTGCGCGGGGAACAGGTGCTCGAGCGCAAGGCGCTGTGCCTCGTCCATGATGAAGACCACGTCCGCCCAGTCGAGCATGCGCTCGTTGACCTGCACGAGAGCGTCCACGCTGGTGCCGGCAGACCGGACGTCGAGCGACGGATCTTTCGCGAACACCCGCTCCGCCGTCGCGCTCCGCTTGCGATTGAACTGGCAGATGAAGAGCACTCTGATGGGACGAGACCCGCTCGACGTCATGGATGTCGGCCCGATGTTACTGCAGTAATCTTACGGACATGACGCGACTGTTTTCGATCGCGGCCCTTCTTTTGTTGGGCCTCGGCGCCGCGCCCGCAAAGGCGCCGCAGCCGGAACGCCATCTTCGCAATATCCGGCAACTGACTTTCGGCGGCGAGAACGCCGAGGCGTATTTTTCGCCGGACGGCACCCACCTGATTTTCCAGTCGACGCGGGCGGGCTACCCCTGCGATCAGATCTATACGATGAAGATCGACGGCACCGACGTGAAGCGCGTCAGCACCGGCGAAGGCCGGACGACGTGCGGCTACTACTATCCGGGCGGCAAGGAGATCCTGTTCGCGTCCACCCACCGAGCGGGCGCGGCCTGTCCGCCGAAGCCGAGTTACGAGCGCGGCTACGTGTGGCCAGTCTACGAGGCGTACGACATCTATCGCGCGAACGCCGACGGCTCCAACCTCCGTCCGCTGACGACGACGCCCGGGTACGATGCGGAGGCGACGATCGCGCCGGACGGCGTGATCGCCTTCACCAGCGTGCGCGACGGCGACATGGAGATCTACACGATGCAGGCCGACGGCACGAACGTCCGCCGGCTGACGCACAGTCCCGGCCCCGACGGCGGGCCGTTTTTCTCGTGGGACGGAAAGCGCATCGCGTATCGCGCGCGTCCGCTCCAGCCGGGCCCGGAGCTCGCCGACTATCTGGCGCTCCTGAAAGACCACATCTGGCGGCCGACGAAGCTCGAGATTTACGTCATGGATCGCGACGGCCGGAACGCGCGCAAACTGACGTCGCTCGACGCCGCGAGCTTCGCGCCGTCATGGCATCCCGACGGCAGGCGGCTGGTCTTCGCCTCGAACTACAAGGACCCGACGCAGCGCAACTTCGATATCTACCTGATCAACCTGGACGGATCGGGACTCGAGCAGGTGACCTTCAACGACACGTTCGACGGGTTCCCGATGTTCTCGCCCGACGGCCGGCGCCTGGTGTTCGCGTCGAATCGCAACGGGAAGATCGAAGGGGAGACGAATGTGTTCATCGCCGACTGGGTGAACTGATCCGCATCGACCGCCGCAGCATCGGGACGCCGGCGGCGCTGAACCACGTGACGCCTTCCTCGACCAGATCCACCGCGAGCGTGTAGCGTCCGGGCCGATCGGGCGCGGTGACGCGCAGCGTCATGACGCAATCCATACCGGGCTGAACGGGCCGCGGCAGCGGCGTTCGCGTCCCGTCCTGCACGGCGATCCCGCCGCGCGCGTCCAGCCAATGATAGCTCGCGAAGACGGGCGCCGCGCCGGCGCTGTCGAGCGTGCGCCAGCTTCGATTCCGCAGCGTCAGCTCGCAGAGCAGCATCGCGCCGGTCTCGGCGCCGGTCGGGGCTTCCAATCCTGTGTACTCGACGTCGTACCCGCCGGCGATCGGCGGCGGGTCGCCGAGACGCCGCAGCGGCGCGGGTTGCCGGAGGCGATCGGGCGCGCCGCGCTCGGCGTAAATGATCCAATGCTTGGCGTGCAGATCGAGATCGCGGGCGCGCAGCGCCTCCTCGATCGAGACGAGCGCATCGTACGTCGTCCGCCCGAACGTCTCGCGGAGCGGCGGCCGGCCGTACGGATCGGGAGGGTAACGATCGAATCCCGCGATCGTCCCGGCGACGTCGAGTCCGAAACCGGCGAAGAACCGCCTGAAGTCGTCGAGGGGATAGCGGTGCTCGACGGCGCGGCCGGCGGGGGACGCCTCCGCCGCCCGCTCGGCGGCAGGGGCGCGCTCGCCGATCTCCCAGAGCAGCCGCGCGCGGATGTCGTCGAGCGCGCCGGCGATCCAATCGAGGTCGAGCGTCCGCTGCCAGCCGCCGGTCCAGGTGCCGGCGGGCTCGACCAGCAGAAACCGATCGACGCCGCTCGCGCGGACGAAGGCCGCGGGATCGAGCAGATGATGAAAGGCGTCGAACATCAGCACGATGTCGGCCCCGCCGGCCGCGCCTGGGCGCGCGATGTCGCCTGCCTCGAACGCGACGTTGTGCACGCCGAGCGCCGCCGCGTGCGCGCGGGCGCGCTCGATGGCGGCGGGGCTGTGATCGATTCCGGTGAAGCGGATCCCGGGATGCCGGCGCGCCAGCTCGCAGGTGATTTCACCGGGCCCGCAGCCGAGATCCGCCGCGCGGGCCGCGCCGCGCAGGCGTTCGGAGGCCAGATCGGCGAAGCGGCGGATCGTGGTGTATCCGGGATACGCGAATGTGAACGGGTCGTAGTGCTGCGGAGAGAAAAGCGCGTCGTGAAAATCGCGGTCGGCGTCGGCCGACCACCGGGATGCCCGCCAGCGGGCCCGGCGCAGCAGCGCGCCGAGGCGCGGACGCGGCGGCACCTCAGCCTTCTTCGTCGGTCTCGATCTGCCAGTCGGCGAGAGGCTGCGGCCCCGGTCGGATATCGGCGATGTCGGGATCGACCCCTGCGGGAAGGTCGGGGCGCTCGGCGCCGCGCTTTCGATCGGCCAGCCGCGCGGCCTTGTCGTTTCGCTTGGCGATCCGCGCCTGCTCGCGCTGCCGCTTGTTCGTGGTGGGTCGTGATCGATGTGCCATGGTTTCTCTCCTCCCGCCGCGCTCCGGCGGGGGAACGTCCGGAACTGTATGCGCGTCAATATGATACTGCACCAGGCGCGCGGCGGAAAAGACGGCCGACGTGATCAGCGTTGTGTCGAACGACGGGAGCCAATCGGCACATCGTGTAGGCTGCGCATGATGCACGGAGCTTCTCTCGTCGTCCGTCTGCTATTCATCGGCAACAGCCTCACGGCCGCCAACAATCTGCCCGCCACGATTGAGGCGATGGGCCGCGCCTCGGGCGTCGACGTCGAGTGCGCGGCGATCGCGAAGCCCAATTTCAGCCTCGAGGATCATTGGGCCAACGGCGAAGCGCGCCGCGCCATCGCGCGGGGCGGATGGTCGTACGTCGTCCTACAGCAGGGTCCGTCGGCGCTGCCCGAATCTCGAGCGCTGCTGAACGACTACGTCCGTCGATTCGACGGAGAGATCCGCCGCGCGGGCGCGAGGACGGCGATCTTCATGGCGTGGCCGGCGACGTCGCGGCGCGCGGATTTCGATGCGGTCAGCGCGTCGTACGCCGGCGCGGCGAATCTCGTCGGCGGCGTCCTGCTGCCGGTCGGCGATGCCTGGCGTGCCGCGTGGGCCCGCGATCCCGCGCTGGCGTTGTATGGCGCCGACGGATTCCATCCGTCCCGCTCGGGCAGCTATCTGGCGGCGCTCGTGATCTTCCGGACCCTCATCGGACGGCTTCCAGCGGATCGTCCGTCGGAAGGCGTTGCGGCCGCGGATTCGACGCTGCTGCGTTCGGTGGCGGCGCAGGGATCGCGCGACCGTCTTTTCGTCGAGGACGTGCGGGTGATTCGCGAGTGGGACGGCGACGCCGCCGGCGATCAGTTCGGATGGATCGCGCGCAACGCGGGCGACGTCGACGGCGACGGCATTCCCGACGTGGTCACATCCGCGCCGACGGCGCGATCGAAGTCCGGATTGGAGAAGGCCGGACGCGTGTATGTGTTTTCGACGAAGACCGGCAAGCTGCTGTGGACGGCGGAGGGCGGCGCAGCCGGCGATCAGCTCGGGAGCGGCGTCGAGGCGGCGGGCGATACGAACAAGGATGGCATCCCCGATGTCATTGCGAGCGCGCCGGGGGGCGGCTACGCGAACGTCTATTCGGGCCGTGACGGCCGCCTGCTCCTCACGCTTCGCGGGGAAAAGGCGGGAGACAATTTCGGGATGCACGCCGCGGGCGCCGGCGACGTGAATCACGACGGCTATGCGGACCTGATCGTCGGCGCGCCGACCAACGGCGCGGCAGGAGCGGCCGCCGGGCGCGCGTACGTCTTTTCCGGGAAGGACGGCAGCGTTCTCCTCACGCTGTCCGGCGAGCGCGAGGGCGATCGCTTCGGCAACGCCGTCGCGGGCTTCGCCGATCGTACGCGCACGCTTCTCATCGTCGGCGCGCCGCGGGGCGGCTCGAAGCACACCGGCCGCGCCTATATCTATGACGCGCTGGCGACACACCCGAAGTTCGTCATCGATGCGGACGAAACGGGGGCGGCGCTCGGCGGCATGTTCCTCTCCGTCCCCGGCGACATGGACGGCGACGGCGTGCCCGACGTGTACGTGTCGGACTGGCGGAACAACGCGAAGGGACCGTCCACCGGACGCGTCTACGTTCACTCGGGCGCGGACGGCCGTCGGATCTTCACGCTCACCGGCGAGACGGCGGGTGAAGGCTTCGGGACCAGTCCGTCGGTCGCCGGCGACGTCGACGGAGACGGCCGCCCCGATCTCATCGTCGGCGCGTGGCAATACAGCGGCGGCGCAAAGGGCGCGGGCCGCGCGTACCTGTATTCAGGCAAATCCGGGCGGCTGCTGAAGACCTACACGTCCCGGATCGCGGGCGACGCGTTCGGGTTCGATGCCGTCTCGCTGGGGGATCTCGACGGCGATGGCACGATCGACTTGCTGATCACGGCCGCCTGGAGCGGCGTCCACGGCGAGCACTCGGGACGCATCTTCATCATCTCGAGCGGGATCGATCGTCACGCCGCGCCTCCGCGGTAACAGCCGCGCTTCCTGAAATCGAGTCCGTAAAATCGTCCATTTCCTTTTGACACCCGGACAGCACAGCCCTGCGAAAACTCGCGCCGTCGCGATGGTCTCCGATGGCATCACCCTTGCCGCTCTTGATCGCGTCGTCTCTGACGTCGCTCACAAATCAACCACATCCATTGCTGGAAGGTGACACGTGCGTCTGAATGGAAGACTTGCGCGAATTCAAACAGCCGCGCTGCTCGTCGCGTTCGCCGTGCCCTCGCCTGTATGGGCTCGGCCGAGCGTCGACCTCTCCAGTATCCGAATCGACAATTTCGGCCAGGTGAACGACCACTACTATCGTGGCGCCCAGCCGCAGGGCCACGACTACGCTGACCTGGCTGCGCTCGGCGTCAAGACGATTATCGATCTCACGAAAGACGGCGATCCCGCGGAGGCATCGCTCGCGCGCGCGGCCGGAATGCATTTCTTCCGCATTCCGATGACGACCCACGAGCGGCCGTCGGTGGAAGCGATCGCGCAGTTCCTGAGTCTCGTCAACAATCCGGCGAACGCGCCCGTCTACGTGCACTGTCAGGGCGGACGCCATCGCACGGGCGTGATGACCGCGATTTACCGGATGACGGATGATGGCTGGACGCCGGATCGCGCCTTCGCGGAGATGAAGCAGTACAAGTTCGGCGCCGACTATCTGCATCGCGAGTTCAAGGAATTCGTGTACGGGTTTCACCCGTCCGCGGGCGCGGTGGCGGCGGGCCCCGGTAGCCGCTGATCATTTTCCGGCTCGCCGCCGAACTCGTCGGTTGCGCAGTTTCCCGGTGTGCCGCTTGCAAGCAAGTACGATTTGGAGGAATGCACATGAGACTCATACTCAGCACTATGCTTGCCGCCGCGCTTGCGGTGACGCTCTCGGCGGCGCGGACCGACGCGGCCTCGAAGCCTCATCAGAAAAAGGCCGCGGCAGCCCATTCGATGACCGGCTGTCTCGCCAAAGGCGATGAGGCCAACACCTACAAGCTGACGAACGTCGCGGGCAAGGGCCCGAAAACCGTCGAGCTGATCGAGGCGCCGTCGACCATCGACCTGAACGCGCACGTGGGCCACAAAGTGACCATCACGGGCACGACCGTAAGTCCCAAAGCCGCCGCGAAGGCGGAAGGGACAACGGGGAAGGCGAACGTGAAGGGGGAAGCGACCGAGCACCACATGAAGGTCACTGGCCTCAAGATGGTGTCGGAATCCTGCTCCTAGCGGTGACAGTCTGAAGGCCGGGCGGGGATTCCCCGTCCGGCGCGTTGCGCCCGGCTGAGGCCGCTCTTAGAATCCACCGGAGTGGTGACAGCCCCCGCGACGCTCTCCGAGCGCGAGCATCGACGACACCTCCGGCGGGCGGTCCTGGCGAGCACGATCGGCACCGCGATCGAGTGGTACGACTTCTTCCTGTACGGCACGGTCACCGGCCTCGTCTTCGCGCGGCTGTATTTCCCCCATTCGGATCCGCTCGTCGGCACGCTCGAAGCGTTCGGCGTCTATGCGGTCGGCTTCGTCGCGCGGCCGATCGGCGCGGCGATCTTCGGGCACTACGGCGATCGTCTGGGCAGGAAGTCCGCGCTCATTGCGACGCTTCTGCTGATGGGCGTCGCCACGTTTCTCGTGGCGCTCGTGCCCGCCTACCAGCGCATCGGCATCTGGGGCGCGGTCATCCTCACCGTGCTGCGTTTCGTCCAGGGCATCGGCGTCGGCGGCGAGTGGGGCGGGTCGGTCCTGCTGTCCATGGAATGGGCGCGGTCGAATCGTCATCGCGGTTTCATCGCGTCGTGGCCGCAGTTCGGCGTGCCGGCGGGGTTGTTTCTGTCGAATCTCGCGGTGCTGGGATCCAGCGCGATCTCGGGCGATCGTTTTCTGGAGTGGGGCTGGCGCGTGCCCTTTCTGCTCAGCGCCTTCCTGATCGCACTCGGCCTCTACATCCGCCTCGGCATTCTCGAAACGCCTGTCTTTGCGCGCCTGGTCGCGGAAAAGCGGATCGAGCGCGCGCCCGTCCTGGAAGTGATTCGGCGTCAACCGAAAGAGATCGTGCTCACGGCGCTCTGCCGGATGGGCGAGCAGGCGCCGTTCTACGTGTCGACCGCGTTCGTGTTCGCGTACGGGACCGGTACGCTGCACATCGCGCGGAACTTTCTTCTGGGCGCCGTGCTGACCGCGACCGTCATCTCGTTTGCCGCGATCCCATTCTTCGGCCATCTGTCGGATCGGTTCGGCCGGAAGCGCGTCTACACGCTCGGCGCGGCGGTGACGGGCCTGTATTTCTTCGCCTACTTCGCCATGCTCGACACGAGGACGCCGGCCCTCGTCTTCCTGGCGATCGCGCTGTCGCTGATTCCGCACGACATGATGTACGGGCCGCAGGCGGCGCTGATCGCGGAGTCGTTCGCCGGGCGGCTGCGCTACAGCGGCGCGTCGCTCGGGTATCAGCTCTCGTCGATCATCGCGGGCGGGCCGGCGCCGATCGTCGCGACGTGGCTGCTGGCGAGAGATCGGTCGGGAATGACAATCGCCGTCTTCGTCCTTGGATGCGCCCTCGTCAGCATCGCCGCGACCGCGATGCTGACCGATTACACCAATAAGGACGTGCGTCCGGACTGAGCGCCGTCTGCCCTTGACCCTCGTCCCGGTTCGTGCATAGAATCGCGGCCTCGATCGACGGGAATTTTTTGATCGTTCCCAGGGAAAAATTCGTTGGGGCGCGAGGATGTGGCACCACGACTCCGTCGCGGACTCACGGCTTGGGCAACTGTCCTCGGCGCCCCGGAGTCTAGCCATTGGCCCAGATCTTCCCGCCGTGGTGGAACAAGCTGCCGATCGCGGCCGCCATCGCGGGCAGCCTCGGTCCGGCGCTCGCTGTCGCGGGGGTCTGGTACTATTTTTCGCCGTGGTACACGGACGTGGGCTACCGCCCCGTCCAGCCCGTCCCTTACAGTCATAGGCTCCACGTCGGCGAGCTCGGTCTCGATTGCCGCTATTGCCACGCCTCGGTCGAAACCTCCGCGGTCGCGAACATTCCGCCGACGCGGACCTGCATGAACTGCCATCAGTTCGTGAAGAAGGACAGCGAGGCCCTCGCACCGATTCGGGCCAGCGCCCAGAGCGGCCGGCCGATGCGGTGGATTCGCGTCCACAAGCTTCCCGACTACGCCTATTTCACTCACAAGGCGCACGTAGCGGCCGGCATCGGCTGCGTCACCTGTCACGGCCGCATCGACGAAATGGAGACGGTCACGCAGATGACGCCTCTCAGCATGAGCTGGTGCCTCGACTGCCACCGCAACCCCGGTCCCAACAGGCGCCCCGTCTCGGAAGTCACGAACATGAAATGGACGCCTCCCCGGGACGCCCAGGCGCGCGCCGCGCTCGATCGCGAGCGGCCCGTCAATCCGCCGACTGACTGTTCAGGGTGCCATCGGTGAGCCGAACCTACTGGCGAAGCCTCGCCCAGATCGAGGACCGTCCCGAATTCCGCGCCGCCCTCGAACGCGAGTTCCCCGAGGGCGCCTCCGAGCTGCCCGAAGGCATCACGCGGCGCGAAATGATGATGCTCCTGGGCGCCTCGCTGTCGCTCGCCGGGCTCGCCGGGTGCCGCCGACCGGTCGAAGAGATTGTGCCGTTTGCCACCGCGCCCGAGGACATCGTCCCCGGGATCCCTCTTTACTACGCGACGACCATGCCGTTCCGCCGGAGCGCTTACGGTCTGATCGTCGAGAGCCACGAAGGACGGCCGACGAAGATCGAGGGAAACCCTTCGCATCCTTCGACGCTCGGGGCGTCGAGCTCCCTCGTGCAGGCGTCCGTGCTCGGTCTCTACGACCCCGACCGCTCGCAGTCGGTCATGCTGCGGGGGGCGCGAAAGGCCTGGAGCGATTTCGTCGCGGCGTGGGCACCGCTGGCCCAGGCTCACGCGGCTGACGGCGGCGCCGGTCTTGCGATTCTGTCGGAGTCGTTCTCGTCGCCGACGCTCGCACGGCTGGCCTCCGAGCTGCGCGCCCGCTATCCCCGGTTGCAGTGGGCGACCTACGAGGCCGTCAGCGACGAGAACCGCCTCGCGGGCCTGCGTTCGGCCACGGGGCGCGACGTCGATCTGATGCTCCGCTTCGATCGGGCGTCCGTCATCCTCGCGCTCGACGCCGACCCGCTTCTCGCAGACCCGGAGATGATCCGTCACGCGCGAGGTTTCGCGGCCGGAAGGCGCGCGGGGCCGTCCGGTGGCGTCATGAACCGCCTCTACGCGGTTGAAGGCGTCTATTCGCTGACGGGTGCGATGGCCGATCATCGGCTCCGCCTCGAGAGCCGGCAGATCGCTTCCTTCGTCGCGGCGCTTGCGGCGCGGATTGGCGTCTCCGGAGGCGCGAGCTCCGCGGGAACCGCCGTGCCGGGCGTCGATGCGCGTTGGATCGACGCCGTGGCCAAAGATCTTGCGGCGAACCGCGGCAAGGGACTGATCGTGGCCGGAGAGCGGCAGCCGCCCGCCGTCCACGCGGCGGTCTGCGCGCTGAACACGCATCTCGGCAACACGGGCAAGACGGTCAGCTACTACGAGACGAAGGACGCCGCGCTTCCAAGCTCCGGCTCGCTCGCCTCGCTCGTCTCCGCGATGAACGCGGGCACGATCAAGACGCTCGTCGTGCTGGGCGGCAATCCGGTCTTCGACGCGCCCGTCGACCTCGACTTCGCGTCGGCCATGGCGAAGATCCCCCATACGATCGCCCTCGGTCACGCGGTCGACGAAACCTCCGCCAGGGCGGAGTGGCACATCCCCCGCGCCCACTACCTCGAATCGTGGGGAGACGCGCGCGCCGTCGGCGGCACCCTCAGCATCGTCCAGCCGCTGATCCTCCCGCTGTTCGGCGGACGAAGCATCGTCGAAGTCCTGGGGCTGATGGTCGGCGGCCAGGATCGTCCCGGCTACGACGCCGTGCGGGACACCTGGAAGACGATCCTGGGCGAAGCCGACTTCGACAAGAAGTGGAACCGCGTCCTCAATGACGGAATCCTCGCCGGCAGCGAACTTCCGGAAGTCGTCCCAGGGAGTGCCGGGCAGCCGCAGGCAGAGCCTGCCCGAGCGTCGGGATCTCCGGACGATCTGGAGATCGTATTCCTCTCGTCACCGTCTCTTCACGACGGCCGTTTCGCGAACAACGGATGGCTGCAGGAGCTTCCGGACCCCCTCACCAAGCTCACGTGGGACAACCCCGCGCAGATGAGCCCGAAGACCGCCGAGAAACTGGGCCTCGACAACGAAGACGTGGTCCGTATCGATTACGCGGGGCGTTCGCTCGAGATTCCGGTCTGGGTTCTTCCGGGAATGGCGGACGGCGTGGTCGCCCTGACGCTCGGCTACGGGCGTTCGCACGCGGGGCGGATCGGCTCGGGCGTCGGCTTCGACGCGTTCACGCTCCGAACCGCAAGGGCCCTGGGCTTCGACGACGGCGTCAGACTGACCAAGCTCGGACGCACGTATCCGCTCTCGGCGACCCAGCATCACGGCAGCATGGAAGGGCGGCCTCTGGTTCGCGAGTCGGCCCTGAACGAGCTTCGATCGGAATCGGCCGCGAAACGGGAAGCCGTGCCGGGCCCGCTCGGCGTCTTCGAGGAGGAGCCGCAACACTTCTCGCTCTTCAAGGAGCGTGTCTACGATCAGGGGCACCAGTGGGGGATGACGATCGATCTGAACGCGTGCATCGGGTGCAACGCGTGCATGGTCGCCTGCCAGAGCGAGAACAACGTGCCGGTCGTCGGCAAGATCCAGGTCAGCAAGAGC
This sequence comes from Vicinamibacterales bacterium, assembly GCA_035495955.1. GTDB lineage: Bacteria > Acidobacteriota > Vicinamibacteria > Vicinamibacterales > 2-12-FULL-66-21 > JAICSD01. The sequence goes on from DATJFE010000070.1 coordinate 85,472, forward strand.
CGCGAGATGCACTGGCTCCGTGTGGATCGGTACTTTTCCGGCGAGCCCTCCGGCAGTCCCGAGGTCGTCTTTCAGCCGATTCCCTGCATGCAGTGCGAGGACGCCCCGTGCGAGCAGGTCTGCCCGGTGGCCGCGACCGTTCACGACGCGCAGGGCCTCAACGTGATGGTCTACAACCGGTGCATCGGAACGCGCTACTGCTCGAACAACTGTCCGTACAAGGTGCGCCACTTCAACTTCTTCAACTACACCAAGGACACGCCCGACATTCTCAAGCTCGCGATGAACCCCGACGTGACGGTTCGCGCGAGGGGCGTCATGGAGAAGTGCACGTACTGCACGCAGCGGATCAATCGCGCGAAGATCGACGCGAAGCTGGCGGGCCGCGCGCTGCGTGACGGCGACGTCAAGACCGCCTGCCAGCAGGTTTGTCCCGCGTCGGCCATCGAGTTCGGCGATCTTCAGGACCGTTCGAGCCGGGTCGTCCAGGCGAAGGCCGATTCGCGCAACTACGCGCTCCTCGAGGAGCTGAACACCAAGCCGAGGACGACCTATCTGACGAAGGTGCGCAACCCGAACCCCGATCTCAAGGGCCTGCCGGGATGACTCGCAGGCCTGGTGTGGTCGGCATCCTCGCGCTCACGGCCGTTGTGGGCCTCACCGGCTGCGCGCGCGGCTGCACGTCGAGCCGTCCGCCCATCCATCCCAATCCGAGCATGGACGACCAGCCGAAAGTGCTCCCCCAGGCGGCCAGCACCTTCTTCTATGACGGCGCCGGCATGCGCGCGCCCGTTCCAGGGACGATCCCGATCGGCGGGCTGAAAGAGGATACGGCGTACTTCACGGGCAAGGGCGCGGACGGACAATTCGTCGCCACGATCCCCGTGCCGGTAGACGATGCGCTCCGGGAGCGCGGACGACAGCGGTATTCGATTTATTGCCAGCCTTGCCACGACGCGCGTGGAGACGGCAAGGGGATCCTGTTCCAGCGCGGCAACGTTCCCACGGCCTCCTTCCACCAGGAGAAGATCCTGAAGTATCCGGACGGACAGATCTTCGACGTCATTACGAATGGGACCGGGTTCATGTCCGGCTACCGCTGGCCGATCCCTCCCGCGGACAGGTGGGCGATCATCTCGTACGTGCGGGAGCTCGAGCGCAAGCGGCTCGCCAGCGCCTCCACCTCCGCTGAAGCGACGGCGGCCAAGCCCGCGGGGAACAAATGAGGGTGGCATCGTGAGCAACGGCGTAATGGACGGCCGGATCAACCGGAAGGTGCTGTTCCTTCTGGGCCCCGTCGCCGGCATCGCGATGTTCCTCGGCGTCGTCTGGGCGGCGTCGCTCTTCGTGCGGCACTACGAATACAAGGAGCCGTACCGGGCGCCGGCGGCGGCGGCCGACGCCACGCCCCGCACGGAAGGCGTCGCCGCGGAGAAGGCGGACGCGGAGACCAAGGCGAAGGCGACGCCCTACGCCGAGGCTGAGTACCGCAGGTTCCCCGGCGTCGGAAGCCGCGTGGCGATCTGGTCGGTCGCGCAGCTTCACCTGCTGTTCGCCGCGTTCGTCCTTGCCGTGCCCATGTTCGCGTTCATCATCGAGGTGATCGGCTACAAGACCGGAGATCTCCGATACGACCGGCTCGCGCACGAGTTCACGAAGCTTCTCTCGGTGTCGTTCTCGCTCACCGCGACCTTCGGCGCGTTTCTGACCTTCATGCTCATCATCCTGTATCCGAAGTTCACGAACTACCTGATGAGCGTGTTCTCGCCGACGTTTCTTCCGTACGTCCTGCTCTTCTTCTTCGAGGCGTTCTTCCTCTACACGTATTACTACGGCTGGGGGAAGTTCCATCCGCTGGTGCATCTCGGCCTGGGGCTGGGACTGAACCTGGTGGGCACGGCGATCATGATGATCGCCAACGCCTGGCTCACGTTCATGACCTCGCCGCGCGGAATCTCGGATCAGGGGGCGGTCATCTCCGTCTGGGACGCGATCAACAACTACACGTGGATGCCGATCAACGTCCACCGGTTCATCGCGAACATCGCGTTCGGCGGATCGGTGGCCGCCGCGTACGCGGCCTTCAAGTTCCTGCAGGCCGAGACCGACGAAGAGCGCGCGCACTACGACTGGATGGGATACATCGGCAACTTCGTGGCGATCAGCGCCTTCCTGCCGCTGCCGTTCGCCGGCTACTGGCTCGCGAAGGAGATTTACGCCTTCTCGCAGACGCTGGGACTCACGCTGATGGGCGGCGCCTTCTCCTGGCTGTTCATCATCCAGGCCGTTCTGATCGGGAATCTCTTCCTCGCCGCCAACTACTACCTCTGGCTCGGGATGGGCCGCGTCGAGGGCGTGCAGCCGCTCCAGAAGTTCATCAAGTACCTGCTCTTCGCGATCACGCTCTGCTTCATGGTCTGGGCCACGCCGCGATCGATTATCGCCACCGTGTCCGAGCTGCGGGCGATGGGCGGAGGGGCGCACCCGGTTCTCGGCTACCTCGGCGTCATGTCCGCCAAGAACACCGCCGTGAACATCCTGATCCTGACGACGTTCATGAGCTTTCTTCTGTATCGACGGACGGGAAAAGTCGCGACCGTGTCGTGGGCGAAGACGGGCCACGCCGTGCAGCTCGCGATCTTCGCGGCCGCGGCCTTCGTCGTGATCTTCCTCGGCATCTACGGGTACTTCGTCGAGGCGACCGTCCGCATCCGCCTCTCGGTGCCGCAGGTCAGCTCCGTCCTCATCGCCATGATCTCGATCACCATCGTCGACGTCTTTCTGTTTCACGGCGCGACGAGGACCGGCGAGGTGCGGTGGGGGCACATCCCGAGGGTCTCGCAGTACGTCCTGATCTTCATCGCGGTCACGTTCACCTGGCTCATGGGGCTCATGGGCTACGTCAGGTCCGGCCTCCGTCAGCACTGGCACGTGTACGGCGTCATGCGGGATCGGTCGCCCGACGCGTTCACGCCCACCCTGGGCTTCGCGACGAAGGTCGTCTCGGTGACCGTCCTCATGTTCTTCCTCCTGATCGGGGTCGTGTTCTGGATCTCGAGCCTGCACGACAAGCCCGACTTCGAAAGGAGGACGGGGACGTCATGAAGATCCCCCTCATCCTTCGCATCGGCGCCCTCGTCGTCGCGACGACCGGGTTCTATACGTATGTCGGCCAGATGGTGCCGCAGAAGGAAGTGCAGCCTCCCGCCGAAATCGTCCTCAGAACGGATCTGACGACGGCGGACATGGTGAAGGTGGGCCGGGAGATCATGGAGGGCAAGGGGCTCTGCTTTACCTGCCACACGATAGGCAAGACCGGGGCGCTCCGGTTCCCGGATCTGGCGGGAGTCGATACTCGCGCGAAGACCCGCAAGCCGGGCTTCACTGACGTCCAGTACTTCGCCGAGACGCTGTACGAACCGAACGCTTTCATCGTGCCTGGCTTCAATCCGGGGATGCCGACCATCAACAAGCCTCCGATCGGCCTCACCGATCAGGAGATCCTCTGCGTCATCGCGTACCTGCAGACGCTGGGCGGCACACCGACGGTCACGCTCCAGACGAAACACCAGTACAACGCCGGCACGGCGACCCCGACGACGCCATCCTCGGGCGTCTCGCCGGGTGGAGCGCAGCCTGAAGCGACAATCAAGAAAGAGAAAGGATGAAGCTCCTCATCGTTCTCGTCGTGGCGGTCGTCTTCGCGGTGCTCCGCTTCATGCGGGTCAATCTGCTGATATGGGCTGGCGCATGGTGGATCGGCATCTACGTCCTCCTGCGATTCGGCTTCACGGCGCCGATTCCCTCGTCGGTCATCACGATCTACATGGGGATCGTCTCGCTCGCGATCCTGGCCTACGTATCGTCCAGCCAGCAACGCCGCGAGGAAGTCTCGGGTCCGCTCGTCCGGTTCATGACGGACAAGCGGTACACAGTGTTGCTTGCCGCGACCGTCGTCGCCATCCCGGCGATCGCGGCGGCCAACGTCTACGTGCGGATGAACGTTCCCATCGAGCCTCCGCTCTTCTCGCGGACCGTGCATCCCGCGTCGCCGGCGGACGTCACGGTTCACGGCAAGCGGATCGATCTCGATGCCGGCGAAAACCCCTTCCGTCATCTCGAGACGTCGGATGCCCAGGAGTTCCGCAAACACGTCGAGAACGGGCGCCGCGTCTACTACCAGAATTGCGTCTTCTGCCACGGCGACAACCTGGCCGGCAACGGCATGTTCGTCCACGGACTGGATCCGATTCCCACGAATTTCAGCGACAAGGGCACGATCCCGATGCTTCGCGAGACCTTTCTGTTCTGGCGAATCTCGAAAGGAGGGCCCGGGCTGCCCGATGAAGGCGGGCCGTGGGACACGGCGATGCCGCCGTGGGAGAAGTTCCTGAAAGAGGACGAGATGTGGGACGCGATTCTCTTCCTCTACGACTTCACGGGGTCCAGGCCTCGCGCCAGGGAGGAGACCGCGGCGAAATGAGCTTCTCCCGGATAGGTTTGCGCGCGTGTCTCGCGGCCTTCATCGTCTGGGTGTGTGCCCTGCTGACAGGACTGACCGGATCGGTGCGCGCGGCGGCTCCCGACATCGGAACCGACGCGCAGCGAACGGCGGGCAAGACGCTCTACTTCAAGTACTGCTCGCAGTGCCACGGCGAGAAGGGTGACGGCGAAGGCTACGCCGCGCCGCATCTGCGTCCGCGGCCCCGCAACTTCACCGCGGGGAAGTTCAAGATCCGCACGACGCCCAACGGCGCGCTCCCGACCCATCAGGATCTCGTCAACATCATCAGGCGCGGCATGCCCTACACGTCGATGCCCGCCTGGTCCAATTTCTCCGACTCGGAAGTGTCGGACCTCGCGTACTTCCTGACGACCTTCTCGGCGGACTTCTCGGATCCCGAAAAAGTTCCGAAGCCCGTTTCGCTCCCGAGCGCGCCGAAATCGACGAAAGAGTCGATCGAGCTGGGGAAAAAACTCTACGAGGAAAACGGCTGCGTGAAGTGCCACGGCACGCTCGGCCGGGGCGACGGACCGTCGGCGCCGACGCTGGTCGACGAGTGGGGGCATCCGATACGCCCGGCGGACCTCACGCAGCGCTGGACGTTCCGCGGAGGCTCGTCCCGCGAGGACATCTTCCGGACGATGAGCACGGGACTGAACGGCACGCCCATGCCGTCGTTCGCCGATGCGCTGAAGGACGATCAGCGATGGGCGATCACCAACTTCATCGATTCTCTCTCGAGCAGCAACGGTCCAGGCTATACGAATCTGGTGATCGCCAAGCACGTCGACGATCCGATCGATCTGTCCAAGGGGGCGGCGAACTTCGAATCCGCGCGGATCGCACGCTTTCCGATCATCGGACAGATTACCGAGCCCGTCCGCGAGTTCCATCCTCCGGCGACGTCGGTGACGGTGCAGGCCGTCTACGATGCCGACTCGATCGCGCTGCTCGTGCGATGGCATGACATGAGCGCGCAGAAGACCGGGAAGAACGGACCCTCGCTGCCCGTGCCGCAGACGGAGGAGGAGGAACCGGCCGCCGCCGCCGGCCCGACGTCGCAAAACCCCTTCGGCGAGGCGGAAGTCACGCCGACGCCGGCCGGGCAGCCGCCAGCCGGCGCCCAGCCGCCCGCGGCGAACCCGTTTGCCGAGGAGGCGGCGCCAACCGCCCCCCCGTCCGAGTTCTCCGACGCGGTGGCGATCCAGATTCCATCGCAGGTGCCGACAGGTGCCCGCAAGCCGTACTTCATCTTCGGCGATTCGCAGAACTCGGTGGATCTCTGGTTCTTCGATCTGGCGCGCCCGGCTCCCCTTCAGTTCACCGGGAAGGGAAGCGGCGACATCGCGCCGAACGACACGGGGGATATCACCGGCGTCGCCAGCTACGACCAGGGAGAATGGTCGGTGATTTTCAAGCGGCCGCTGCGCGCCGGCTCGGGCGCCCCGCTCTCCTCCGGACAGTTCATGCCGATCGCGTTCTCGGTCTGGGATGGGCTCTCGCGCGAGCGCGGCAACCGGCGCGGTCTCTCGGTGTGGTACTCGCTCTACCTCGGGCCCGAAGAAGTGCCGTCGGTTGTCGGGCCGATGATCGAGACGGCGCTCGTCATTCTCGCCATCGAGCTGGCCGTCATCGGCTGGGTGCGGTGGCGCTACGGCTCTCGCGCGCGCAAAACGCTCGGCGGAGAACCGAGCGAACCGGCCCCCACGAGAGCATGAAGGCGTGTAAACCCATGTACAAGAGCATCTACGTTCCCGTCGATAACTCGGACCACTCCAACCGCGCCGTCGTCTGCGCCCTCGGACTGGGCAAGGCGTATTCGGCCAAACTGGTCGGCTGCCACGTCTACGCCGCAAAGCTGCACGACTATCGCTTCCGGCAGATGGAGTACACGCTGCCCGAGGAATACATCGACGAAGTGGAGCTGGAGCGGCAGCGGAAGATCCACGACAGCCTGATCACGATGGGGCTCAAGCTCATCTCCGACAGCTATCTCGACGGCATGTCGCGTCTGTGCGGGGAATCCGGGCTCGAATTCGAGCCGCGGATGATGGATGGAAAACATCACACCGAGATCCTGAAGGACCTCGCCGGATCGCAGCACGACCTGGTCGTGATCGGCGCGCTCGGGATCGGCCGCGCCCGCGACAGCGTCATCGGATCCGTGTGTGAACGCGTCGCCCGCCAGGCCGACCGCGACGTCTGGGTGGTCAAGCACGTGCCCGAGCCGGACGAGCCCGACCGCGACACGATTCTGGTCGGCGTCGACGGCAGTCCGCAGTCGTTCGGCGCGCTGATGACGGCGATCGATCTGGCGCGGACGTTCGGCAAGAAGGTCGAAACGATCGCCGTGTACGATCCCTATCTCCACTACTCCGTCTTCAACGGCATCGTCAACGTCCTGACCGAGCAGGCGGCGAAGGTGTTCCGCTTCGAGGAGCAGAATCAGCTCCACGAAGAGATCATCGACACCGGACTCGCGCAGATCTACCAGTCGCATCTCGAGGTCAGCGAGAAGATGGCGAACGAGGCGGGCGTCGAAGTCAAGAAGACGCTCCTCGACGGCAAGCCCTTCCAGAAGATTCTCGACCACGCGCGCAAGACGAATCCCTGGCTCATCGTGCTGGGGCGGATCGGCGTCCACAGCCCGAAGAACGAGACCGGGCTGGGCAGCAACGTCGAGAACATCCTTCGCGGGGCGCCATGCGACGTGCTCCTCTCCACGCGCATCGAAGTCCCGCGGCTCGACGTGCGCGCCGAGGAAACGGTCCGGTGGACCCCCGAGGCCGAGGCGCGGATGAAGAACGTGCCGGAGCAGGTCAAGGGGATCGCGCGCACCGGCGTGCTGCGGCTCGCGCTCGAAAAGGGGCACTCGGTGATCACGAGCGCCGTGATCGACGAAGCGATGGATCGGTTCATGCCGAAGAGCGCGTCGGCCGCCACCAAGGCGCTCGCCGAGGCCGTGGCGCTCGAACGCGCGAAGTCCGGCCCGGTGTCGATCTGCCGGTCGTGCGGCGTCGCCGCCACGCAGAGCGGGGCCGTCACGTGCACCGTGTGCGGGTCCACCGACTTCGACGTGATCTCGCAGGAGATGATCGAGAAGATCGCCGCCGTCGAGGGCGGGCTCGAGGAGGAGACGACCTACGACGGCCGGAAGCTGCGCTGGTCCGAGGAGGCGCGGAAGGGACTCTGGACGATGAAGAACGCGTACCAGCGGCGCCGCGTCAAGGCGCGCGTCGAGAAGCGCGCGCGCATGATGAAGCTCGACGCGATCACGCTCGACTTCGCGCGACAGGTGATCGAGGAGGAGACCGGTGCGCCATTGGAGATCGCCGGAGGGGAGCGGGGCTTTGGGGCCGCCGCGAGCGACGGCGCTGGGGGGTCCGGCGGGACGAAGCCCCCCGGTCTGAGCAATGAGGCGCGTCTGGTTGCCCGGGATGAGAAGAAGAACCCGCTGATCTCGACATTCGACTGGACGGAAGGCGCGGTGCAGCGGATCTTCCGGGTCCCGGCGGGCTTCATGCGGAACAAGACGCAGGAGCGGATCGAGGAACTGGCGCGCGAGCGCGCCGCAGCCGCGATCGATCTCGCGCTCGTCGAAGACGGCATCGAGATCGGCAAGAAGATGATGGCGGAGATGATCGCGAATTACCCATCCCAGCGCCCGAATCCTGGGGCGGCGCCGGCGTCGCGCGACTCGGCCGCCCGACCCTCGGCGGATGGTGGGTACCTGAACGAGGTGAGATAGCGTTAACTCCGTTATCTGCGTGAGCTCCTATCGCTTTTGCCGCACCGATGACATCGGGCTGCTCGTCGATGCGCTGAACCGCTGCTGGACGCCGAACTTTCCCGACGAGCCGGCGATGGACGCGGCGGCGTTCAAGCGATCGATCCGCGACCTGCAGGTCTGGTGCAGCAGCTGCATGGTCGCCTTTGCGGGCGCCGATCCGGTCGCCGTCCTGATCGGCGCCAAGCGGCCGTCCGCGACCCTCGTTCACAGAATCGCCGTCCACCCCGATCATCAGCGGCAGGGGCATGCCCGCCACCTGCTCGCGTCGCTCGGGTCGAAGCTGGCGATCCTCGGCCCGCCGCGCATCGTCGCGGAAGTGCCGGAGAGCCTCGCGCCCGCCTGCGCGCTCTTCGGCGCAAGCGGATTCGTCCAGGAAGCGCGCCTGACAGACTACGTGCTGGAGTGTGACGACGTGGGCCACGCGAGCGGAGCGGGGCCAGGGGCCACCGCGAGCGAGCATGCCGACCGCTTCGTGATCCCCGTCACCGTAGACGACCTTGCCGCCAACGGCCTCCTGGATGGCCATTCGGAGGTGTGCTGGGAACGCTCGATCGAGACGCTCATGGCCAGGAAGGGCGACATCTCGGGGGTGGCAGTCGCCTCGGACGAACGGATCGAGGCCTACCTTCTTTATATGCCTGCGCTCGCTACCGCGAAAATGCCGGCGGTAGCCGCCGCGGTGTCAGAGTTCCAACTTACCCGATTTCCAAGTTTCCAAATTCTCTCGCTCCGTTCCTTCGTCGAGGATGGAGGTACCCGTCTGAGGCAGTTGCTGTCCCGGCCCGGCGCGGGCACCTTCCGCTTCCCCAAGGTTCACCCGGCCGAGATCTCGAAGGACGTCCTGGAGACGCTCGGGTTCCGCCCCGAGGCACGGCGGGTGCTTTACGCCGCGAGGGCGCGGTCCGAGTAGGTGTAGGCTAAAGACTCGCAAGATGAAGTCGTACCACGACATCGCGGGCGATGGAGGATCCCGCATCCTCGAGCAGGTCGCCGAACAGCGCACCCGGATCGCCGACGGGCTTGCCGGGGTGCGCCATCTCGTGGCTGTCGGCTCAGGCAAGGGCGGCGTGGGCAAGAGCACTCTCACGCTGCAGCTTGCCGGCGCGCTGCGCGCCAGGGGTCTTCGTGTGGCGATCCTCGACGCCGACTTCAATGGGCCGTCGCAGGCGCGGATGGCAGGTGTCCAGAGAGCGGTGTTCGCGCCGGGCAGCCACAAGGTTGCGCTCCCGCGGACGGCCTCCGGGATCGGCGTCTTCTCGATGGGCTCGGTGATTCCCGAGTCCGAGGCGCTCGACTTCGAGAGCGCGGCGCGCGGCGAGTCGCACACCTGGCGCGCGACCAGGGAGTTCGCGCTGCTCGGCGAGATCCTCGGCTCGTTCGAGTGGGGCACGCTCGATCTGCTGCTGGTCGATCTGCCGCCGGGCGCCGATCGGACGGCGCAGTACGCGGATTTCCTCGGCGCGCGCACGGCGTTCGTGCTCGTGACGATCCCGTCGCAGGTCGCGCGCGGCGTGGTCGCGCGTTCGGTCGCGGCCCTGACGAAGCGCCCGAATCGTCTCGTCGGCTACGTGGAGAACATGAGCGGCTACTACTGCCGCGACTGCAGCGCCGTCAAGCCGCTGTTCGAATCGGACGACCCGTCGGACCTCGGCATTCCATGCCTCGGAACGGTCCCGTTCGATCCGGAGCTGGCGCGGCACTGCGACCTCGGCATCCCCTTCACCGAATTGCGCGACACTCCCGTCGGCGAGGCGCTCGACGCCATCGCGCAGCGGCTGCTCGACGACATCGATGACGAGGCTAGGGCGCTGCTGAAAACGACGTGATGTCGAATGGCAAAGCGAACGAGCGTAGCGCGTGTATGGGAGTCCGAGGGGCGAAGCCCCTCGGAGGAATAAGATGAAATTCCTCTGCGTTCCGTGCGACAGTCCGATGAAGCTGCAGACCGTGGGTCCGCCCGAGCGTGGGTCGCTGTCGGTTGTCTATGCGTGCCCTGAGTGCGGCTACGAGATGGCGATGCTGACTAACGCGTACGAAACGCAGATCGTCCAGTCGCTCGGCGTGCGGATCGGCCCCTCGACTGCGCCTGGGACAGGGTCGGATGGCGCCGCGTCACAGAGCAAGTGCCCGTTCGGGGCGATGATCCCGGGAGCGGAACAAGGCGACGCCGCGGCCCCGGCCGAAGACGTCTCTGTTCGATGGACGGCCGCCGCCGAAGCGCGGCTCGCCAACATTCCCGAGTTCGTCCGCCCGATGGCGCGAACCGGCATCGAGCGCTTCGCGCGCGAGCAGGGCGCCGCCGAAGTCGACGAGAAGATCCTCGACCAGGCCCGCGAATTCTTCGGCATGTAGCGAGCTGAATCCTTAATCCCTGATCCCTGATCCCGAATCGCCGATCCCGAATCGCTGATCCTGAATCGCTGATCCTGAATCTCTGATCTTGGATCTCCGATCTTGGATCTAGAATCGCCCCAGACACGGATCAGGGATTCGGGATCAAGGATCAGGGAGTCGGGATCAGGGATCAGGGATCCGGGATAAGGGATTCAATGTTTAACCGGCCGTACGTCGTTTCCTGGAATCTCACCTACCGCTGCAACCTCGCCTGCGAGCACTGCTATCTCGACGCCGGCGGCACGCCGCTGGTGGGGACGGAGAACTTCGCGGATCGAAGCGAGCTCGGTACCGAGGAGTGCTTCCGGGTCATCGATGAGATCGCCGCGTTCGCGCCTGAATGCCTGACGATTCTGACCGGCGGCGAGCCGCTCCTGCGCCGCGATATCCTCGAGATCGTCCGGCGCGCGGCCGAGCGCGGCCTGTGGGTCGTCGTCGGCACCAACGGTGTGCGCATCACGGAGACCGTGGCGGCGCGTCTGGCGGAGGCGGGCGCCCGGGGGCTGTCCATTTCTCTCGACGCGCTCGATCCCGATCGCCACGATCGCTTCAGAAATGTGCGCGGCGCCTGGCAGAACACCGTGGAGGGCGCCGGCATTCTCAACAGGTCCGGGCTTCCGTTCATCGTGCAGACGACCGCGGGCTCGCACAACCGCGATGAGCTCGAAGCGATTGCCGACTTCGCGTACGAACGTCTCGGCGCCAAGGTCTGGAACCTCTACTTCCTGGTGCCGACGGGGCGCGGGCAGTTCGTGTCTGACATCACCCCCGCCCAGTACGATGAGGTGCTGGCTTCGCTCTACCGGATTCAGAGGAAGTACGACCGCCGGATGCTCGTGAACGCGAAGTGCGCTCCACACTACGTGAAAACGGCGCTCGAACACGCCGTTTTGCCCGACGACGCTTCAGCGCCGGCGGACCTGCCAATCAGGACGTACTCCGGAGGGGCCGGCGGGTGCCCCGCGGGGACGCACTACATGGGGATCCGGCCGAACGGCGACGTCACGCCCTGCCCGTACCTCCCCGTTTTCGCGGGGACGCTGCGCAGCGCGAGCCTCGCGGATCTCTGGACGTCCTCGGAACTGTTCACTGGCATTCGCCGTCGCACCGCGCTGGGCGGGCGGTGCGGGGCATGCGAGATGAACGCGCAGTGCGGCGGATGCCGCGCCCGGGCCTACGGGATGACCGGCGATCTGATGGCCGAGGATCCGCTCTGCTCGCACACGCCCGGAAAGTTCGCCGGCTCTCCGCTCCTCGCGCGCATTGGCGCGTCCGACCCGAGCGAGCGACGCGAGTCGAAGGGCATAGTTGAGTACGGACACGAATCGGCAGCGACGATCGCGTGGGACGACGCGGCCGCGGCGCGTATGAAGAAGATTCCCGCCTTCGTCCGGGGAATGGTCGTGAAGGCGGTCGAGGATTCCTGTCGCAAGAACGGCATCGCTCGCGTCACCGCGGAGGAGCTGGAGAAGATCCGCGCTCGGATGCCGACGCCGAAGATGTTCGGGGGAAAAGGTTCCTGAGGTTCCGGGGTTCCGAACGCTGAACGGGAACCGCGGGAACCCCGGAACCACAACCGCCGGAACGCCCGGAACTCACGGAACCGTTCCGGTCCGGTTCCGTTAGCGCTTCAGGCGCATCCGCGCGAGCACCCGGCGCGGGTCGACCGACGGGTGGAACCTTCGCGCTGCCGGCATCTGCAGATAAATCAGAAAACCCACGGCGATCAGGCCGAGCGCCGGCGAATGGATCCGGACCGCTCTCAGGATCTCGCACGACAGGAACACGTACACCGAGAAGCGGGCCCGCTCGTGCCGCCTCAGCATCAGCATTCCGACGATTGGCGCAATGAGGAAATACACGAGCCCGTCCCACAGCCTCAGGCTCCCGAAATTGAGCCAGCGTGTGTGGAGCAGCAGCGCGGCCGCGTGAATCAGCGGACTGGCGAGCAGGCCGAGGGACAGGATCCACAGCCCGAACGGACGGCGTGGCGGCTGCTCGGACCACTCGGGGCTATCGACCATCTCGTCAATGGGCGATTATATCGAGGGAACAACGGAACAGGTTTGCGAAGTCTGGCGCTGCGCTTGCACGATCCGACCGAGGAGGACTGAAGATGGACTTCGTCACTGGAGTCTGGCTGGCAGTCGGACTGTTTGCGGTGCTTCTCGTGCCGTACCTCGTGTGGGAAATACGCAGGGGCAAGAAGCACGGCCATACGTGGTTCACGTGGTTCAAGCCGCGCGGCCACAGCGATATCGGACCCGATATCGGCGTTCGCTACACGAAGCCGGGAATGGACGAGGCGCGCGGCGCTCGACGTTGAAGCGAACGGAGCGGAGCGCTCCTATTCCGAGTTCCAGCGTCCTCGTTCCGAGTGTGCAAGCGTTCTCGGTCTCGCCAGGCTCCGTGAACCACGTCCGTGTGGAACCTTTCGCGAACCGCGTTACCGGAACGGATCCGGCGAGCCCTGCTCCTTGATCTTGTCCTCCAGCCATTTCTGGAACTCTTCGGCCGTCTGGACGGTGACGAACCCCCGCATTTTGGCATGGCCCAGGCCGCAGAGCTGGGCGCAGGCAATCTCGTACTGGAATTCGGGATTCCCGGTACGTGTCCGCATCTCCGCGGTCGTGACGTTGGGGATGAACCAGATGGGGATCGTGAAGCCCGGCACGGCATCCTGCTTCACGCGGAACTCGGGCACGCCGAAGCTGTGGATGACGTCCTTGCTCCGCAGCCTGACGATGATCGGCTTGTTCACCGGCAAGTAAAGCTGATTGACCGTCGTGACGTCGTCTTTCGCGGCAGGATCGGAGCGATCCAGCCCGAGGGGGTTCGATTGCAGATCGATCAGCTTGATGTCCGTGCGGCCGAATTTTCCGTCGGGCCCGGCGTAGTGAATGTTCCAGGCGAACTGCTCGCCGGTGACCTGCACGAGCAGCGCTTCGTTCTCCGGTGGAATGTGATCGACTCTCGCGGCCCAGATCGGGATCGAGAATGCGAACAGGAGAATCGCTTCGACGACGGCCACGGCGATCTCGGAATAGTTCGACGCGTGTGACTTGACGCCGGTGTAGTCCGCCACGGGATGCCGCGATCGGCGGAAACGCATCAGCGCGTAGAGGAAGAAGCCTCCCCACCCGACGAACAGGATGAGCATGAACACGTGCGTCCAGCCGATCAGGCCGTCGATCTGCGCGCCGTGAGCGGCCCCCAGCGGCTGCATTCCGAGCAAATGAGTCCAATTCATGATGTTCTCGGGGATCTCTGGAGCTCCGACCACTCGGTGTCGAGCTCGACGTCCGCGATCTGCTTCGCGCGCTTGCGGAGATAGAGAAAGAAACCCACGAACGCGCCCTGCACGGCCAGCGTGACGACCACCATCACCAGGACGCCGAGCTTCGTCCCGTCGACCAGCGACGTCTCCTGCGCGCCGAAGCACATCGGGCAGGCCAGGACGCTCGCGCTGCCGCCGACGATCATGGCGATCAGTGTGGTGAGCGCCCGCCTCATCGCAGCGTCCTCGTCTTGCGCAGGAACCACGAGTCGTAGATGACCAGGCCGAGCGACACCGCGAGCGCCACGACCGCCGCGGCCACGTATCCGCCGCCATTCCCGCGCCCGTACTGGACGACGCACCAGATCCCGAACAGCACCGCGAGGGCCGCCGAAAGCACGATCAGCATCGCATGGACCCACCTGAGGCTCATCAGTGAATCCAGAAGCCGTTGCTGGTCGTGAGGGCGGGCAGGGCCAGCAGCGCGGCGAAGAAAGCGGCCGTCAACCCGAGGACCGCGTAAATCAGCTTCTTTTCGGAGATGAGGTGCATGAAGTAGCACGCCACCAGCGATCCCTTGATGAGCGCGACGAGCAGCGCGATGCTCACGGCAATGTGCACCGGCAGGTGGAGCCGCGAGATCGCCACCGTGATGATCGTCAGCGCCATCAACGCGACGAAGACGGTGACGTAGATCCTGACGTGTTTGTCGATGTCTACGTCGTGGTGGTCAACGGCGTGTTCGCTCGTCATCTCTTGATCGTCCAAAAGAGAGAATACCGTCTACAAAAGGTACAGCGTCGGGAACAGGAAGATCCAGACCAGATCGACGAAATGCCAGAACAGGCCCGAATGCTCGACCCGGTTCGTGAACCACTCCGGGTTCGTCTTCCAGAGCTTCGCGCCGGGGCCCCAGAAATACGCGTTCACCGCCATCCCGCCGATCACGTGGAGCATGTGCAGGCCGGTCAGCGTGAAGTAGAGCGCGAGAAAGTTGCTGGTGCTGGGAAACAGCCCGAGCTCGAACTTGTGGCTGTACTCGAAGTACTTGACCACGAGGAAGGTCGCCCCGAGCAGGATCGTCGCGCCCATGTACATCCGGAACGTCCCGAAGCGGTTGCGCTTCAGCGACGCCCAGGCCATGACCATCGTGACCGACGACGAGATCAGGACGATCGTGTTGAACGTGGCGAGCGGGACGTTGAGGATGGTGTCGCCGCGCGGCCAGACGGGCGCGCCGGTCCGGATCAGAATGTAGCTCGCGAACAGGGCGCCGAACAGCATGACCTCCGACGCCAGGAAGAGCCAGATGCCGATCTTGCCGTTGGTCAGACCGGTGTCGCGTCGGATTTCGACTGTGTAGGGGATCTCCATCAGGAATCAGGCCTCACACTGCGGCACGAAGTCCCTGGCCGCGCCGGGGACGCTGTACTCGTAGGGTCCGCGATACGCTTCCGGCGCCACGTGGAAATTGCCGTGCGGAGGCGGCGAGGGCGCCGCGGCCCATTCGATCGTCGTCGCCTGCCACGCGTTGTCCTCGGCCTTCTCGCCCTTCCAGATGCTCCAGAAGAAATTGAAGATGAAGGGAAGCTGGAAGAGCCCCAGCGCCCACGCGCCCCACGACGACACGATGTTCCAGTGGAGAACCGGCTGCGCGAAGGCGTAGCCCGCGCCGCCGTCGTAGAGCCGCCGCGAGACCCCGGCCAGCCCCATGATGAACATCGGCATGAAGACGACGTTCATGCAGACGAACGAGCCGGCAAAGTGGATCTTGCCGAGCGTTTCGCTCATTTTCCTCCCCGTAGCCTTCGGATACCAGTAATAGATCCCCGCGAACAGGGCGAAGATCGTGCCCGGCGCGACGACGTAGTGGAAGTGGGCGATGACGTAGTAGGTGTCGTGCAGCGGGATGTCGGTGACGTTCAGGCCGAGCGGAAGCCCCGTGAGGCCGCCGATGCCGAACATCGGGAGAAAGCCGCACGCGAACAGCATCGGCGTGTTGAAGCGTATCGATCCGCCCCAGAGCGAGATGATCAGCGCCGTGAGGATCACGACCGACGGGATCGAGATGATCATCGTCGTCGTCTGGAAGAAGGCCGCCATCGCCGTCCCCATGCCGGTCATGAACATGTGGTGCGCCCACACGATGAACGACATGAACCCGAGGAAGATGAGCGAGTAGACCATCGAGCGGTAGCCCCACAGCGGCTTCCGCGTGTTGTTCGCGATGATCTCGGCCACGATCCCCATAGCCGGAAGGATCAGCACGTAGACTTCCGGGTGCGCCAGGAACCAGAATAGGTGCTGCCAGAGCAGCGGGTTGCCTCCGCCCGCGTTGGTGAGGACCTGGCCGCTGACGACGAGGCCGCTCGGGAGGAAGAAGCTCGTGCCCGCCAGGCGATCCATCAGCTGCATGAATGCCGCGGCTTCGAGCGGCGGGAACGCGAGGAGCAGCAGGAAAGCCGTGACGAACTGCGCCCACACGAAGAACGGGAAGCGCATGAAGGTCAGCCCCTTGGCGCGGAGCTGGATCGTGGTCGCGATGAAATTGATCGCGCCGAGCAGCGACGAGGTGATCAGGAAGACCATCCCGAACAGCCAGACCGTCTGGCCCGTGGACGCGATGACGGCGAGGGGGGCGTAAGACGTCCATCCGGACTGCGCGGATCCTCCGGGGACGAAGAAGCTCACCAGCATCGTCACGCCGCCGAGGAAGAAGGACCAGTAGCTCAGCATGTTGAGCCGCGGGAAGGCCATGTCCGGGGCTCCGATCTGGAGCGGCAGGACGAAGTTCCCGAATCCTCCGACGGCAAGCGGCACGACGCCCATGAAGACCATGATGGTGCCGTGCATCGCCCCGAGCTCGTTGTAGAACTCGGGGAGCATCGTCCCGCCCGGCATCCGCGAGTCGCCCAGGATCTTGCCGAGGAGCGGCAAGGCGGCGCCCGGATAGGCGAGGTTCCACCGCATCAGCATCATCAGCGAAAAGCCGAAGAGGAGGAACAGCAGGCCGGTGACGGCGTACTGGATGCCGATGACCTTGTGGTCGGTGGAGAAGACGTACTTGCGCCAGAAGCCGAGCTCTTCGTGATGGGCCTCGTGCGCGCCGTGCGTCTTCGGGGGGGCGACGGCTGCTGGATCGCTCATGCGGCTATGCTCCGGAGCGCTACTTGGCGGCGACGGCGAACTTGAAGTCCTGCGTCTTCGAACCGGTCGCGGCGACGGTGACCGTGGCTGTCTTCATCCCGAGCCTCTCGTGCCACGCGGTGATTTCGTACGTCCCGGGATCAAGCCCCGAGATCGTGTACTTGCCGTCCGTGCCCGTCACCGAGAAGAAAGGATGCGGGAACACCGCGACGTAAGCCTGCATCCACGGATGGACGTCGCACTTGACCGGAAAGACCGGCTCCGGCTTCGCGAAGGTCGTCTCCGCCTCCTTGTAGGTCGGCGGCATGCCCTTGTTGTACGAAGCGTTGACCTTGGGAAGCGTGTGGATGTTGTGCAGGAGGCCGTCGGAGTTGAGGATCCGGTAGGTCTGGCCGGCCATCACACCCATCACGTGGGGCTTGTACTGACAGCCGTTCTGATCGATGGTCACCGGCGTCTTGGGAACGGGGTACGTCTTTCCGGCCGGGAGCCCCTTCGAGACCCACACCATCACGTTGCCCATGGTCTGGCCGCTGCCGAGCACGAGCATCTCGGCCGGCACGGGTCCCGAATGCTTCTTCACGCACTGGGGCTCGGCGTCCATGGCGATCGGCCTGAGCGTGGGAGGCTTGCCATCGAATGTGATAGTTCCAGTAATGGTCGAGGCCGCGAGGGCGACGCCGGGCCAGAACGAAACCGCGCCCAACCAAGCCGCCAGCCACAACCTGTTCCGAGTCGCGTGCATTGATCTGCTCCTTTTTGACTTGAGGGCGACTCTACACCGGGCCCGCCGTCCGTGCAAGGATCAGGCGTTCTCGAAGGCGAGCGATTCGGCAAGCCTCGGGTCGCGCAGCGGAACGAGCGCCTGCCGCCGCATGAGCCAGCTCGCCGCCGCCACGAAGCATCCGCCGACGGCCAGGAACGCGGCCGCGTCCAGGACCGAAGGACGGAATCCCTGCGGATGGAGCGTCGGCATGACTTGCCAGTAGATATCGATGAAGTGCATGGCGAGGAGCCACGCGCCTCCGAAGGCCAGGGTCGCTCCATTCCGTTTGACGGTCCGCCCCATCAGATAGAAGAACGGCGCCCCGAAATGTCCCGCCATGAGCAGGATCGAGACCGCCATCCATGACCCTTGCATCCGCGCCTTGTACCAGATCGTCTCCTCGGGGAGGTTCGCGTACCAGATGAGGAGGAACTGGGAGAAGGCGATATAGGCCCAGAACGCCGTGAAGGCGAAGAGAAACTTTCCGACGTCGTGGAGGTGCTCTCTGCTGATGATGGTTTCCAGCAGCCTCGCCCGGCGCATCGCCACCACCACGACGGACAGCAGCGCGATGAATCCCACGAAGGACCCCGCGAAAAAGTAGACGCCGAACATCGTCGAGTACCAGTGCGGCGTCAGCGACACGATCCAGTCGACAGACGCGAGCGTCGACGTCACCGCGAGGACGATCAGGCCGGGCCCGGCGAAGCGGCGCAGGCGGGCGGACACCCGCGGATCCCCCGTCTCGTCCTGACGGCGCGAGGCGCGGTAGTACGCCAGGGCGATGAAGGACCAGATGGCGAAGAAAAGCCCCGCCCTGATCAGGAAGAACGGCACGTTGAGGTAGGGCGCCTTCCAGCGCAGCAGCGCATCCTGCGCGGCCGCGCCCGGCACGGCCCACGAGTAGAGATCGCGGAGTCCGAACAGCAGCGGGACGAACAGCGCCGCCATCACGGGCACCGTGGCGAACGTCGTCTCTCCGATCCGCCGCACGACGATCCCCCATCCTCCCTGGGAGGCGTACTGGATCAGGACGAAGAAAAGCGCGCCAATGGTCAGGCTCACAAAGAACAGGACCGACACGAGCCACGAGAAGAAGAATTGCTTCGGGTTTCCAGCCCCCAGAACCGCGCAGCCCACCGCTCCCAGCAGAGCGGCCCCGGCGCCAATGACCGGAAGGCGGTTCCACGGATGGCCCGGAGGGATCGTGGCCTGCTCGGGCCGCAGCGCGACGCGATCTCGTTCGACCATTCAGGACTCCAGGAGCTCGACGCTGCGCGCGCCGAGCGACTCCAGCATCTTTCCGGTGGCGGCCGGATCGAACCGCGGATCCCAGGATTCGATCGAAATGAAGAAGGCGTCGTCGGTCACCCGCTCGAAGACCCTGGATTGGAAGAGCGGATGATGGTGCATGGGGAGCCGGTTCAGGCCGAGCATGCCCAGGACGGCGCCGAGCGCGGCGAAGAGGATCGCCACCTCGAACGTGATCGGAATGAAGGCGGGCCACGTCAGGTACGGTTTGCCGCTGATCACGAGCGGGTAGGCGCGGGCGTGGACCCACCACTGCAGGCCGAAGCCCGCCGCGGCCCCCATCAATCCCATGACGAGGACGATCCAGGGGAGCGGCGAGCGCCGGAGGCCCATCGCTCCCTCGAGGCCATGGACGGGGAACGGCGTATGGGCGTCCCACCGCGTGAAGCCCGCGTCGCGCACGCGCTCGCACGCGTGATAGAGGTCCGCCGGGGTTCCGAATTCGGCGAGGATGCCGTAGTAGGGCCCCTTCGGAAGCTGCGGGATCAGCAGCGGCATCAGGAGGCTCCCTGCCTGATCGTCCGCGCCGGCGCGGGATGGCCGTGCGGATCGGCCTGCGGCAGGACGGTCTTGACCTCCGCGGTCGCGACCATCGGCAGGAAACGCACGAAGAGGCAAAACATCGTGAAGAAGAGCCCGAAGCTGCCAAGGAGGCACGAGATGTCCCAGATCGTGGGCGTGAAGTAGCTCCAGGCGGAGGGCAGGAAGTCCCGGTGCAGCGACGTCACGATGATCACGAAACGCTCGAACCACATGCCGATGTTGACGAGGATCGACAGCACGAACAGGATCGGAATGCTGGTGCGTGCCTTCTTGAACCAGAAGAACTGAGGGCTGATCACGTTGCAACTGACCATGGTCCAGTAGGCCCACGCGTACGGCCCCAGCGCGCGGTTCTTGAACGTGAAGAGCTCGTACGGATTCCCGCTGAACCACGCGGTGAAAAACTCCGTGGAATAGGCGTACCCGACCATCGTCCCGGTCACGAGCATGATCTTCGCCATGTAGTCGAAGTGGCGAAGGGTGATGATGTGCTCGAGGCGGAACGCCGTGCGGCAGATCACCATGAGCGTCAGCACCATGGCGAACCCGGAGAAGATCGCGCCCGCGACGAAGTAGGGCGGGAAGACCGTCGTATGCCATCCGGGAAGGAGCGAGACCGCGAAGTCCATCGACACGACCGAGTGGACCGAGAGGACGAGCGGCGTCGCGAGGGCCGCCAGAATGAGGTAGGCGCTCTCGTAGTGATGCCATTGCCGCACCGAGCCTCGCCACCCGAGCGCGGGAAGACCGTAGGCGAACTGGCGGCCGCGGGTTTTCGCCCGATCGCGCATCGTCGCCAGGTCGGGGATCAGGCCCACGTACCAGAACAGGGCCGAGACGGTGCCGTACACGCTGACCGCAAAGACGTCCCAGAGCAGCGGGCTCCTGAAGTTGGGCCAGACGCCCATCTGGTTGGGGATCGGGAACATGAAATACGCGACCCAGACGCGTCCGACGTGGATCCCCGGGAACAGCATGGCGCACATGACGGCGAAGATGGTCATCGCCTCCGACGATCGGTTGATCGACGTGCGCCATTTCTGCCGGAAGAGGAAGAGGATCGCGGAGATGAGCGTCCCCGCGTGCGCGATCCCGACCCAGAACACGAAGTTCGTGATGTCCCACGCCCAGCCGACCGGGATGTTGTTCCCCCAGACGCCAATCCCCTCCCAGAACAGCCACGAGACCGCTCCGCCGAGCAGGCCGAGGAGCGCGACGGACGGGATGAAGAAGAGCCACCAGCCGATCGGCGTCCGCCGTTCGACGGGCTCCGCGACGACATCGGTGATGGCGTGGAAATCGGGCGAGCGCAGGATCAGCGTGGGACGGCCCGCGACAGGATTGTCGAGCAGTTCTGCTTCCGTCTGCGCCACGCTCTTCTCCGCTGGGAAATTTGGAAAAGGCCGTTTGAAAAGTGGCCGGTTTGTACCATCGCGCCCCGCGCGAGTCAAGATTATCCGGGGGGCTCCCCGCCGGTCTGATTCGACAGCCTGCTCACGGCGCGACGGTCAGGCCGATCTGCCGGAGCAGCGAGTCGACGTCTTCGCCAGAGGCCGGAATGCAGGCGGCGATCCTCGCGCGGGCGTCCCGGACCCAGGGATCCGTCCCCGACAGCGCGCGCACTTCGCGGCCGTCCCCGACGATCTTCTGCCACGCCCCGTGCGTCCGGGTCGCGAACTCCTGCAGGAGCGCCGGCGCCCCTCCGGCGCGAAGGATCCGCATCATACGCGTCGCCAGCTCGCGCGCTTCCACCAATCCCGAATTCATGCTCTGGACGCCGACCGGCGCCGCCTGGTGCGCGGCGTCTCCGGCAAGCCAGACGCTGCCCTTGCCGAAGCTGCGCGCGAGGCGCCGATCGAAAAGGCCCAGC
The DNA here is from genome assembly GCA_035495955.1 of Vicinamibacterales bacterium. Lineage (GTDB taxonomy): Bacteria > Acidobacteriota > Vicinamibacteria > Vicinamibacterales > 2-12-FULL-66-21 > JAICSD01. The sequence goes on from DATJFE010000070.1 coordinate 107,074, forward strand.
GTCGACCAGTAGATCTCCGTCGGCCGCGCCGTCCACCAGGGCGCCCTCTCGGCGATCAGTTGCCCGAGGCGTTCCATCGTTGCCGCGTGGCTGGAGGCGTTCTGGATCTGAAATCCCCAGCGGCATCGTCCCTTCTCGAGGGGCCAGTAGACGCTCGTGAGGTCGGGATCGAGAATGACGCGGACCTCGTCGGGAAGCTCGCCCGTCGCCTCGACTTCATAAACGGAGAAGATCTGGCCGCCGCCGGGCTCGGCCATCTCGATGCGGGCCATACGCCGCACCGCGGAATCGTACCCGTCGGCCCCGATGACATAGCGCGGCTGGATCGTCTCGCTTCCGGCGACCAGCCACTCGGTTCGGGCCACGGGGTAGCCGGTCGCGACCTGGTCGAGCTTCGCGATCTTCGCCTGCGCCGTGGCGCCGTCCGCCTCGAGGGATTCGAGACGATGCCCCCAGAGGACTTTGAGCTTCTTCTCGCGGAGCGCATCCTCGGCCGTCCGCTCGAGCAGGCTTTGCCGGACGACGAGGAGATAGGGATGCCTGGACGCGAGCGCCGAATAGTCGATCTCGGCGCGCCTCTCCCGTCCTTCGTAATAGGCGACCTTCGTCAGCTTCCGGCCGGCGCCGATCAGCCGTTCGGAGAGTCCGGCCTCGTCGAGAATCTGGAGCGTGCGCGGATGGATCGCAAGAGCGTAGCTGTGCTGGGTCGTCCGCTGGTGCATGTCGATGACCTCGACGCGCACCCCCTGGTGCTGCAGGAACAGGGCCGCGACGAGACCGACCGGACCCGCGCCGACGACGAGGACTTCAGGATCGGAGTGATGGAACATGCAGGCTCATGCCTCGCGGCGACGCCGCGTGAAGTGGCAACGTATGACTTCCTGCCGCGGACTGTCAAGATTATCCGGGGGGCTTCGCCCCGCCGGACCCCCATCGCCGTCGCTCGCGGGGGCCCCAGGCCCCGCTCCGCTCCGGCGGGGCGCGCTGCGCGCGCCGCATGAATTTTTCAGAAAACTGTCCGTGGAAGTTCGCCACGCCGGACCCCCGATCGGGATGAACTTTTCAGAAAGTACGTTATCTTTCCCCGCGTCGGCGTCGAGCGTCCGGATCCCACGTATCTCGGGAGGCCTCGCATGGCTGCTGTGTTCCTCGGCATCGCCCTTCTCGCGACCGCCGCGCTGGTCTGGCCCGGCATCTACTTCACCCTTCGCGGGTTCAGGGCGCTGGATCGCCCGAAGCCCGAAGTCAAGCCGAGACAGGACGCGGCGACCGCCGCCCACCTGAAACAGTTCTTCGTCGGCAAGCAGTGCGCGACCTGCGGCCGGCCAATCCCGCCGGTGCACGCCGGCGAGCTGCGTCCGGGGCTGCTGAACGCCAGCGCGCAGGAAGCGATCGCGTGGGACGATGTGCTGGCGGCAAACCTGGCGGCCACGCTCGAGACGCACGTGGCAATCTGCTCGAACTGCCTGATCATCGGCACGCTCCGCCAGAAGCATCCCGATCGCGTCGTCGACCGCCATCGCACGATCGAGAGTCCTTCGCACTAGGGACCGGGGACGGGAGACTGGGGACGGGGGACGGGGGACGGGAGACGGGGAAGGGGGACGGGGACCCTAGGACTAGGGACCTAGGACCAGAGACCTAGGGACCAGGGACTTAGGGACCAGGGACCCAGCGCAATACCCGCAGCGCCCGCAGCGTGTTCCAGCGGCACGGCTCGCCGGCGCGGCCTTCCATCTCGAAGTGGACCGGGCCCGCGTGCGGATTCTCGAGCGGCCAGCGGCCAAGCGGATCTCGCTTGCGCGCGAGGAGATCGACGGCTTCGGCGACACGGCTGTCGGGTTCGACGCCCGCTCTCCGCAGATAATCCAGCGCCCACAGGATGTCGTAATGCCAGCGCGTCGGGAACGAGATCTGCGTCCACGCCGCTTTGGTTCTCGTCTTGCGGTCCGTTTCGATAATCTCTCCGGTCGATCGCGATCGGAACAGGCGGCGCTCCAGCAGGTACTCCTGTCCGCGGAGGCGAGCGGCAGTGACGTCGGCCCGCGGACCCTTTGCCGCCTCGTATTCCAGCAGTCCCTCGAGCACGCAGATCGTCGTGTGGAACGACGATCGCCGGCTGCGCGGGGCGTCGCAGTTCCAGCCGCCGTCTTCCAGTTGTTCGCCGAGCAGGCGATCGACGAGCCGATCGCTCGCCTCGCCGAAGTACGCGCCGATCGCGAGCACGCGTCCGTTGATGCACGGCTCGACCTCGCCCTCGAAGAACGGCGAGTCGCCGAACTCGGCTCCCCACGTGCAGCGGTCGCGCACCTGGCCGATGGCCCGGCGCACCCGATCGTTCGCCGGGTCGACCCCGAGATCCCGCAGGAGCTGCAGCGTGTCCTGCGTCGAGATCCAGGCGCGCGGCACGAACGCCGCGCCGCCCCAATGGCCGTCCGCTCCCTGAAGGTCGAGCAGGCGAGCGCCCCAACCCTCCGAGGCCACGCGCGATCGCTCGCGCGCAACGATCGCTTGCGGCTCGTTCGTCAGGTCGCGCATGACCTGCCACCGGATCGACGGATCCGAGTCGAGCAGCCAGTCGATGACGCTCGCGTGACTGAACGAAGCCATGGGTCCAATCCTAGGGGACATGCGCTCGCCGATCCAAGGGGGTCGTGACCAATGACCGCGATGTCCGCCTTGGGATCGCGAGCACTCATGATGGAGAATCAAGACATGAACCTCCGCATGGTCCTCTCCGCCGCGGCGTTCGCCGGCGCAGCCGCAGCGCTCGTCGCCGCGCAGGCCGGGACTCCGCCGCGAATCGAAAAGCGCGCGGCCGCACGCCATCCCATGCGTTACTTCGTTTCGCCGCCTGAGGGCTGGACGCCCAATCGCGACTGGCCGGCGCTCGTCGTCATCACCGACGCCTATCGCAAGTTCGAAGAGACGACCGGCGCGTTCGCGGATGCGCGAGGCGCGCGGCCGTTCGTGATCGTGACGCCGCTCGTGCTGTCTGGCGGGGGGACCGCGCAGCAGCACATGAGCGACTTCGATTACGACCGCGCGGCCTGGGATCTCGCTGAGAAAGACGGCACCTGCGCCTTCGACGCGCAGGGGTTGAGCGCGGTCCTTGCGGACGTGCGCCAGCAGTTCCACACCGAGGCGAAGGTGTTCATCACGGGCTGGGAGGCAGGCGGCCACGTCGTGCTTTCCGAGGTGCTGAATCACCCCGAACGGCTGCGCGCCGCCGTCGTGGTGACGCCGAATTATCAGGGACGCTGCGTCGACAACCCGCCCGCCCGGCACGACTCGGACGCGCTGGCGCTCCCGATTCGCGAACTGGCCGGATCGCTCGACGCCATGGCGGCCCGGGGTCCGATCGCGGGCCAGTGGACGACGTTCGAGACTCTTGCGCGCTCGCGCGGCTTCACCGATCTGAAGGCCATCTCGGTGACCGGACGCGGCCACGGAGCGCTCGCGTCCGATGTCTTCGAGGCGATCGCGCCGATGGTGGGGCGATGATTCTGCTCTTGCTGTTCGTGAGCATCGGTGGCTTTGGCCAGGACCAGAAGGCCGACGTCGCGGCCGCTCGAAAGGCGGCGATCGCGGCCATGAACTTCCGGCAGGGGGACGCGGCCGGGCTGAATCGCGCTCGCGCGGATTTCACCGACAGCGGCTGGACGGAGTTCATGAAAAAGATGCAGGGCTTCCTCGACGCGAAGGGTGCGCCAACCTTTACGTCGAGCTTCGTCCCGACTCGAGAGGCGAGAGTGCTCAACGAGAAGGACGGCGTCGTTCATCTCAGGATCCCCGGCACGCTCACGCAGAGCAGTCAACTGGGGAAGACCACGTATCAGCGCTTTGCCATCGAGGTGTACGCGAGCCGGGACGCGACCGAGGGCAAGATCAGGATTCAGCGCCTGGAGCAAATCACGTGCTTGGGCGCGTCGACAGCCTGCAACTGAACCGTTCTTGTATATACCTTGACACGTATATGCTGAGTGGGGTATATCAAAGAGCGTGGAATCTGTCTTCGCCGTCATCGCGGAGCCGAACCGCCGCGCGATCCTGAGCCTCCTGGTCTCGTCGGAACAGTCGGTCGGCGAGATCGAGCGTCGGCTGCGTATGGCGCAGCCGACCGTGTCGAAGCACCTGCGCGTCCTGCGCGAGGCCGGCTTCGTGGAATCCACGGTGGAGGCGCAGCGCCGTCTCTACCGATTGAAGCCTGACGCCCTTCAGGAGCTCGATGCCTGGCTGGCGCCGTTCCGCCGGTTCTGGTCCGCTCGCGTCGATGCGCTCGAACGGCACCTGGACCGCCTGGATCGATCGACGCCCCCGAAGACGACGAAAACGACGAACAGAAAGACAAGGAGACGAAGATGACCGTTCGCGAGCAGTACGCACCAGGGCCGGCCGCCGGCGCGCAGGTGCGGAAGGACGGAGACAAGTGGACGCTCGTGCTCGTCAGGGAGCTGCGCCAGTCGCCGGAAAAAGTCTGGCAGGCGCTCACCGAGCCGGCGCAGCTGCGCGAGTGGGCGCCCTTCGATGCCGACAAGAGTTTGGGTACGGCAGGCACCACCGTGACGCTCACCACGGTCGGAGCGCCCGCGCCGCACGTGACCGAAACACGAGTGACGCGCGCCGACGCTCCCAGAGTGCTCGAGTACAACTGGGGCGGCCAGGATATCCGGTGGGAACTGGACGATGCCGCGGGCGGCGGCACGCGCCTGACGCTGTGGCACAACATCGACCGGAATTTCATCTCGATGGGCGCTGCGGGCTGGCACATCTGCTTCGATGTGCTGGAGCGCTTTCTCGACGGTCAGCCCATCGGACGCATCGTCGGTCCCGATGCCATGAAGTTCGGCGGCTGGCAGCGATTGAACGCCGAGTACGCCAGGCAGTTCGGCGTGGAGCCGCCCAGTTGGCCGCCCAACGTCCCGAAGCGTTGAAGCGGCGGAGGATTAGGATCCGATCATGAAGAAATCGAACGCGAGCCAGGGCAAGTCGGCGCCGGCGCTCATCTCGAAACGAATCGCCGATCTCAAGGACTGGCGCGGACAAACGCTCGGCAGGATGCGCGCGCTCATCAAGCAGGCCGACCCCGACGTCGTCGAGGAGTGGAAGTGGGTCAAGGCGACCACCCCCGGCACACCGGTCTGGTCGCACGACGGCATCATCTGCACCGGCGAATCCTATAAGAGCGTCGTCAAGCTGACCTTCGCGAAAGGCGCGTCTCTGAAAGATCCGGCGCGTCTCTTCAATTCGAGTCTCGAAGGAAACGTCCGACGCGCGATCGACATCCACGAAGGGGAGGGCGTCGACGAGTCCGCGTTCAAGGCGCTCGTTCGCCAGGCGGTCGCGCTCAACGGTGCCGGGACGTCGAAATCTTCGAAGAAAGGGAAGTCTTAAGAGGAACCATGCGTCGATTCGCGGGCGTGGGACTGTGGCTGACGCGATCGGCCGTGGTCGCCCTCATCTGCGTGGTGGCCGGCTGCGCCGGGTCGCCGACGCAACCGCGCGGCACGACCTTGCCCAAGGGCCGATGGACCGGCAACGGCCCGTGCCTGTCTGTCGCGGCCGACGTCTGCGATCTGGTCGTCGGGTGCGGGCACGGTCAGTTTCCGCCGCCGGTCGTTCGCGCCGACGGCACGTTCGAGGTCAACGGCACGTATCGGATCGAGGTGGGGCCCATCAGCATCGACCCGGCGCCGCCCGCGATGTTCTCGGGCGTCCTGAAGGGCCAGACGCTGACGATCAGCGTGACGCCGAGCGATCCGTCGCTTCGACCTGCGTCCTACGTGCTGCAGTTGACCAACGGTACCGGCAAGTGCTCGGTGCCGTGCCTCTGAACCGGGTTCCGGTGACGCCGAATCACCCCACCGCTTTCTTCACGAGCGCGCCGATCCGTGCCTCTTCGGTGGCGGTCAACGCCTTCAGCGCGAAGGCGACCGGCCACATGGCGCCTTCGTCGAGGTTCGCCTTGTCGCTGAAGCCGAGCGTCGCGTACCTCGTTTTGAACTTCTGCCCGCTCTGGAAGAAGCAGACGACATGGCCGTCCTTGGCGTACGCGGGCATCCCGTACCAGGTTCTCGGCGAGAGGGCTCGCGCGCTGGCTTTGATCAGCGCATGGAGCCGCCCGGCCATCGCGCGATCGGGCTGCGGCATCTCGGCGATCTTCGCGAGCACCTCGCTTTCCCCGTCGGCCTTGCCCGCCTTCAGCTCTCGGACGCGCTCCTTCATTGCGGCTCGTTCCTCGTCCGTGAATCCCTTGGACCTCTTGCCGAGTGAGGTGGTGCGCTTGGCGGATTGTCTACGGCTGCTCATTGCATTTTCTCCCGATTCAAGCTGGAACATTCGACACCAGGGCGGCGTAGAGCGCGGCGCGCCGAAAGACTGACGGCCGCGAGCGCAGCATCCTGATCGACGAGTAGCCCGCGGCGGCGAACAGCGATGTCAACCTTGCCCGCGACACCGGGTAGGGCACCCATCGAGTGGGTTCGTCCGTGTCGTATTCGACGATGAGGAAGCGGCGCGGGGTCGTCATCCGAGGCTCGCAATCGCGAATGAACGCCGGCTGGTTTTGGATGTAGTGCAGCGAGTTGGCCATGAGGATGCCATCGAGGTTGGCGAACGGCCACGTCCGGCGCGTAAAGTCGCCGCGGTGCGTGCTGATTATGACGCCGTTGCGCGCGGACGGCATCTTCCGGAGAGCCGATCGGTCCCGGTCCATCGCATGGATGGCGCTCCCCGGACAGAGGAGATCGGCGAGCGCGAGCGTGAACGTTCCCGTGCCGCAGCCAAGATCGGCCCAGGTCGTCGGCCCGAGCGCGTCGAGACGAGCGTCGGCGAGCATGTCGACGGCATCCTGCGTGCGCACGCTCGCATCATAGTGCGCGCGCGACGAGAGGATTTTGCTCGCGGACGGAGACCTGAAGTGATCGGGAATGACGGAGTTGGCGCGCGCTGTGAGGTCGTGCCGCCGGCCGTCCACGACGCGATCACCAGCACCTCTCGGCCAGTCGGATCTCTATCGCCATGACGACGCCGCACCGGCCTGGTTCGCGACGATCACGCGGATCTAGCCTGGCGAACGCGCGTCTCACGGCCCGCTCACAAGAATTCACGAAAACACACCCCCCGCTCAGGACTTCGCCCACGCTCGCGCGCGATAGTGGTAGCCGACGGAGGCAATCATGATGAAGACAGGCGCCGCGCTTCTGCTGTGGGCACCCAGGATCGCCGGGATCGCGATGGCGCTCTTTCTGGCGCTGTTCGCGCTCGACGCCTTCAACGGCAAATCGTTCATCGAAGCGATTCCGGCCTTCCTCATTCACTTGAGGCCGGCATTTGTCGTGCTGGTGGTCGTCGCGCTGTCCTGGCGCTTCCCGCTGATCGGCACGGCCGGCTTCACGCTGCTCGCGCTCGGCTACGCCGTGATGGTGCGATGGCGCCCGGACTGGATCGCGGTCATTTCCGGTCCGCTGGTGCTGGTCGCCCTGTTGTTCCTTGCGAGCTGGCGCTATCGGCGTGCGGGCTGAGGGATCGGGAGCTGGCGGTCTTTGTTTCTGGCCGGAATGAACTGTCACCCACGTGACCGGAATGGACCCTCGAAAAGTGGTCGGGGCGACTGGATTCGAACCAGCGACCCCCTGCGCCCAAGGCAGGTGCGCTACCAGGCTGCGCTACGCCCCGACTGTCCTCGATTATCCCACACGGCCCCGACAACGCTGGGCG
>DATJFE010000071.1:0-67674 GCA_035495955.1 Vicinamibacterales bacterium
TACGCGTTCGGCACGTAGCCGAAGTGCCAGACCAGGCGATCGCCGTTGTAGTACTGCACGAACCAGCCGAGCCCGGTGGGCATCGGCGCGCCGTCGCGGCCGATCGCGGGCGTCCAGGCCGCATCGAGCGTCTCGGGCAGCAGAAGAACCGGCGGCTCAGGCACGAGCGCCATGTCGAATTTTGCGAGATCCCGAACGGTGCTGACGAGGCCATTCGCCGCGGTCATCGGCAGGAGCGGCACGTCCGTCCGGTCCGCGCGCTTGCGGCCGTCCACCTTGTAAGGGACGGCGAGACTCTCGAGCGTGTGGCGGTACTTCTCGATGTCCGCCGGATCGAACAGCCCGTCCGGCAGTTCGAGATTCGGATCCTTCAGATCGGTGCCCGGCACCGAATCGATCATCGCGAGACGATCGAGAATTCTGTGCGCCACGCTCTTCCGATACGGCTGCGGCGCGCACCATTCCGTGAGCGCGGTCAGATTGGCGTAGCGCTCGGAGCTGTAGAGGAACGGCCCCTTGGAGCCGTCCGGCGCGGCATGCGTCAGCAATCCGCGCAGCGTGGCCTCGGGTTCCGGCTGCGTCAGGCCGTGGGCGCCGACCGGCTCGTCCAGCGTCAGCCGGCGCTCCTCGACGCACTGCAGCAGCAGCGTCGCCGCGAGCGTGCCGCTGAGATCGCCGACGAGGTACGGGGTGTCCGGCGTCGCGGGAATCCGTGCGGCGACGTCCCGATACCCGTAGCCCTTTTCCCAGATTATGCTGCCGTCGCGCACGATAGCCGCCGACATTCCCGGAATGCCGCTCTGTTGCCGAAGCGATTCCAGGTAGGAATCGAGGAGCGGGAGCGTGCCCGAGGGCGTCAGGATCTCCGGGCGCTGCTGCTGGCCGGCGGCGCTCGCGCAGAGCGCCACGACGGCGACTGCGGCACACGGCAGGCGCAGGGAGGCTTTCATGGCTCAGCGGACGAAGGTGAACTTGGCGAATCCTACCTGGTCGCCGACGGCCCACGGCCAGAGGAACGAGCTGTTGCGCGGCGTTGTGCGCGCGGTCACCCGCACGTAGTACTCGGCGTTGGCTTCGAGCGGCACCCCGTGGAAGAGCGACAGGCGCGCGAAGTCCGACGTCAGGGCCGTCCACGCCGCGTCTTCGCGATCCATCGTATCGACCCACTCGATTCTGCCGTCGATCATGCGCGAGACCTGGTAGCGGCGCGTCAGGGTGTCGTACTTGACGGAAGCCGTCACGACGGCCGAGGCGATCGTGCGGTCGAACCACACCGAGGCGCTGCGGCGCAGATCGACTGTGTAGATGAACTTGATCGTGAGGCCGCTCTGGATGGCCGTGCGGATTTCGTCGGTGAGCGTTTCGGCGAGCGCGAAGGAGACAAGGACTTCGCCGTCACGCGGAAGGGGCACGACCTGGACCTTCGGACCGGGGCCGCTCAGGGACGCGAGTGACAATAGCAGGGCCAGCGACGGGACCACCGCGGCGCGAAACATCATGGAGCAGGGCCATCATAACCCGAACTGGGCCGTTTGGAGACACTTGGCGTGAGACGGATATCATCTGCCCGAATGAGGCCCCCCACGGCTGCCGGCGTTCTTGCGATTCTCGCCGCCGCCGGCTGCCTCGCCTCGGCCGATCGACGGACCGCGGCCCCTGCGGCGCTCGCGGCGATCCCGACTCAGGCACAACTGGCCTGGCACGATCTGGAGCTCTACGGCTTCCTGCACTTCACGGTAAACACATTCACCGACAAAGAGTGGGGTTACGGCGACGAGCCCGAAACGGTCTTCAATCCGGCGGGGCTCGACGCGCGGCAATGGGCGCAGGTCGCCCGCGATGCCGGGATGAAAGGGCTCATCATCACCGCGAAGCATCACGACGGGTTCTGCCTCTGGCCGAGCCGCTTCACCGATCACTCGGTGAAGCGAAGCCCGTGGAAGAACGGGAGCGGCGACGTCGTCGGCGAGCTGGCGCGCGCGTGCCGCGAGTACGGATTGAGATTCGGCGTCTATCTCTCGCCGTGGGATCGGAATCACGCCGAGTACGGACGCCCCGCCTATCTCGACTACTACAGGAAGCAGCTTCGCGAGCTGCTGACGAACTACGGTCCGGTGTTCGAAGTGTGGTTCGACGGCGCGAATGGCGGCGACGGCTATTACGGCGGCGCCCGCGAACGGCGCACGATCGACGGCGCGACCTACTACGACTGGCCGAACACGTGGCGGCTCGTGAGAGACCTGCGGCCCGGAGCGCTCATGTTCAGCGACGCCGGTCCCGACATCCGCTGGGTCGGCAACGAGAAGGGCGTCGCGTTCGACACATCGTGGAATCCCATCGACCTGGCCGGACTCTATCCCGGCGATCCGCGGTATCCGAAGATCGCCGCCGGCGCCCCGGACGGCCACGAGTGGGCGCCCCCCGAAGTGGACGTCTCGATTCGTCCCGGCTGGTTTTACCACGCCGCGGAGGACGACAAGGTCGCGTCCGTCGACAGGCTCGTGCAGATCTACGAGCAGTCCGTCGGCCGCGGCGCGAATCTGCTGCTGAACATGCCGCCCGACCGGCGCGGCCTCATTCCCGAGACCGACGCCGCGCGGCTGCGTCAGTTCGGCCGCGAGATCGCGGACACGTACAAGACCGACCTCGCGCGCCAGGCGACGGCCCGGGCCTCGACGGTCCGCGGAAACGCGGACCAGTTCAATGCATCGCGCGTGAACGACGGCAAGCCCGGAACGTACTGGGCGACAGACGATGGGGTGACGAAAGGATCCGTCGAGCTCGTCTGGCGCCGGCCCGTGCGATTCGATCGCCTCGTCCTGCAGGAGGCAATCGAGCTCGGACAGCGCGTCGAGGCATGGACGATTGAGACGGAATCGAACGGGGCGTGGGAAGAAGTCGCAAGAGGCACGACGGTGGGGCACAAACGGATCGCGCGCTTCGCGCCCGTCACCGCCTCGAGGGCGCGCGTGACGATCGCGAAGGCGCGCGCGTGTCCGGCAATTTCGACGATCGCGGTCTATCTCGCCCCGGGAAGGTAGCTTCCCGACTCCCAACTCCCAACCTAAGCATCGGCACGGAGAGTCGAATACCCGGGAAGCTCGTCGACGGGCCGGCCTTCCGGTCGCTGAATCGTGACGGGCCTGCCGATCGGATTCTCGCCGGGCCACAACGCCGCGGCGGTCGCCGCGCTGAGGACGGCGACGGGTGAAGCGCCGCGCCCTTCATCGCGGCGGAATCCGCGGCCGCGGGAGATCGGCATTCGCAGGATCGAGAAGTACTCGGGCGAGACGAAGTTGTACCGGACTGACGACGCCGCCGATCGCGGGTCCGCCGACACCGCGACCAGCCGCGTCCGCATGAACAAGGGGTTTCCGTCGGTGAATCTCCCGCGAGAAATCCTCGTCGCTGCGGCCGCGCCGCAATATGCGCATCAGCCCTGCTCCGGCTCCGGCCCGAGCACGCGGGTCATGGCGGCCGCGAGGCGCCGCCATTTGTTCGACTGGCGCACCAACTGCGCCCGGCCCGTTTTCGTGAGGCTGTAGAACCGGGCTTTCCGATTATTGGAGGAGGTTCCCCACTTCGCGGCGACCCAGCCGCGCTCTTCGAGGCGCTGGAGCGCGGGATAGAGCGCTCCGTGGTCCACCAGCAGCACGTCGTCCGACGTCTGCTGAATGGCGCGCGCGATGCCCTGGCCGTGTTCGGGGCCGAAGAGCAGGGTCCGCAGGATCAGCACGTCGAGCGTGCCCTGCATGAGCGACACGCGGTCGGCGCGATCTCGGGTAGACATCTCACCCAAGTGTGCGGCGTCTCGGGTCAGATGTCAACCTGAGCCTGGCTCACTCGCGAATGCGGGCGGTGTAGGATCGGTCAACCATGTCCACCCTGCTCGTCGAATCCGCGGCGCCGGAGGTCCGCTGGAGCGCAGCGGTCCGGGTCGCCTTCAGGTTCTGCATCGTCTATTTCGGGCTCTACGTGCTGACCACGCAGATGCTCGGCGGCCTTCTCGTCGTTCCGAACTGGGGCTTTCCCGCGCTCGAGCAGCTTCCGCCCATGAAGAACGTCGTGACGTGGACCGCCGCTCACGTCTTTCACCTCACGCGGCCGCTCGTCATCAGCGGCAGCGGCAGCGGCGACAAGACCTTCAACTGGATCGCGTCCTTCTGCCTGCTCGTCGTCTCAATCGCGGCCGCCGCCGTCTGGTCGGCGATCGATCGCAAGCGCGGCGCGTACGTCGACGCGCACAAGTGGTTTCGTCTGTTCCTGCGCTTCGCCGTGGGATCGACGATGTTGAGCTATGGGATGGTGAAGGCGTTTCCGCTCCAGATGCCGTACCCGCCGCTCACACGTCTGCTCGAGCCGTTCGGCAACTTCTCGCCGATGGGCGTCCTGTGGTACTCGGTCGGCGCGTCGCCGGGCTGGGAGCGATTCGCCGGATCCATGGAGCTCACGGCCGCCGTGCTGCTCTTCGTGCCGCGGCTCTCGCTCCTGGGGGCGATGGTCTGCTTCGCCGATGCCGTCCAGATCTTCACGTTGAACATGACGTACGACGTGCCGGTGAAGCTCTTCGCGTTTCACCTGATCCTGATGGCGCTCGTGCTGATTGCGCCGGACGCCCGACGCGTGCTGAACACGCTCGTTTTGGATCGCGTGGCGCCCCCCTCGTCGCAGCCGCCGCTCGTGCGCGGGCTCCGAGGACGGCGCGTGCTCCTCGCCGCGCAGCTTTTGTTCGGCGCCTACCTGATTGGCATCAGTGCATTCGGCTCGTACCGGAGCTGGACGCGGTTCGGCGGCGGCGCGCCGAAGCCGCCGCTCTATGGCATCTGGAACGTCGATCGGATGTGGATCGACGGCGTGGAACGATCGCCGCTCGTCACCGACTACGCGCGCTGGCGCCGCGTGATCGTCCAGGCGCTCACCGGAATCAGCTTTCAGCGAATGGACGACACCGTCACCGGCTACCTCGCCAAGATTGACGTCAACGCCAGGACCATCACGCTGACGAGAGTGGCCACGCCGCCGGGCGCCGCGGCCAATCCACCCGGCGCGAGTCAGGCTGGCAGCGGCCAGTTCACTTTTCAGCGGCCCGACAACGAGCATCTGTCGCTCGACGGAGTCGTCGACGGGCGCAAGATCAGAATGCAGCTGACGCTGTTCGATCGAAAACGCTTCCTGCTGGTCTCTCGCGGATTCAACTGGATCCAGGAATACCCGTTCAACCGCTGACGTATTCCCTCGCTATTCGCGCCGGAGGGGTCCAGGATGGGGCCATGCTTCATCTCAATCGTCATCCTTCGCGGTGGGTCCTGAGTGTGTCGGCGCTTCTGCTCGTCGCGCAGCCTTTCGTGCATGCCGCCGACAACCCGCGCAAGGCGAAGGAAGCGGAAGCCAAACGGCTGATCGGCCTCGGGCGCAGCGCGGAGAAGCAGGGCCGGCTGCTCGACGCGAGACAGCAATACCTGGCCTCGGAACATGTGCTGTTCACCGCGGACGCCGAGAAAGGACTCGAGCGTGTGGCAGAAGCCGCCGGGCAGCAGGTCAAGACGCTGATGTCGGATGCCGCGCGGGCGTATGCCGCCGAGGATTTCGCGAAAACGTCGCAATTGCTCGAGACCGCCGGCGCCCTGCATCCCGGCAACGTCGCCATCAACTGCAACATGGCCCTCACCAAGTACCAGCAGGGACAGCGCGACGAGGCCCTCGCGCTGCTGGACCAATGCGTCGGCGCGGTCCGAGACAAGGACGCGCGGCGCCAGCTGGCCGAACTGCAGACGGCCCTGACAACCGGCGATCGCGCGACCATCGTCGCGCCCGGGGATCGACAACGGATCGCGCGGTTGAACGACGCGGTGCTGCTGGACGGCGACAAGGACATTGCCGCCGACAACGAGGATGCGTCCCCGTCGTCCGCTCCCGGGGTCGCGCTCTGCACACAGATGGCGCAGCTCCAGGCGGAGGTCCGTGGAAGCCCGGCCATGCTCTTCAACCTCGCCAAATGCGCCGAGTCGGACGGCCGCCTCACCGACGCCATCCGTCTGCTCACCGAGTACGGTCAGGCCACTCCCTCCGCAACCGACACTGAGGAAATCCAGGCGAGGCTGATCGTGTTGAAACGTCTGTCCGCGCTTCCGGATCCACAGGGCGCCCGAATTCGGGCGCTGTATGCGAGCGCGGCAAAGCATGTGGAGTGGCGGGAGTACGACCAGGCGATCGCGGATTACCAGAAGTCGGACGCAATCATGCCGGAGTTCGAGGAAAGCAAGAGGCGGCTCGCCACGCTCCTCGAAGCGCAGGGCCAGGTCAATCGAGCACGAACCTACTGGCAGCAGGTGATTCTCACCGACCCGATCGACGAGAGCCGCCAGCAGACGCAACTCATCGTCGACGGACTCGACGCGGAAAAGGCGGACTATGACGCGCTGGTCGGATCGGCTCGGCAGATCCTGCACGACCTCCTCGGACGCAGCCTCCTCGAGGGAGAACCGGTCGGCCGGATCTACGCGGCCTACCAGCTGCAGCTCGCCAGTGGAAAGATCCAGTCTGCCGCATCCCTGCTGCCGCTCGCTTCTGAAGCCAATCTTCTCCAGGCGCTTGCCTGCTCGCAGATGAACGACTTCCGCTGCGTTCGCGCCAGCTTCGACGCCGAGCGCTCGCTCACGCTTCCGGTATCGTTCTACGGAGCGGTCTTCTACAAGGGAGGCGACCCGAAGAAGCGAGCGACTCAGATCCGGACGTACGGCAAGTTCGAGTTCGAGAACGGCACGCTGCGATTTGCAGAGATCTCAACCGTCAACCCGAAGAAACGGTCCGCGGTTCCGGCCGATCGCGCCGGAGACGATCGGCTCGGACGCCTCGGCGCGGCGGAAGGATTGCGCCCGGGAGGGTTTCAGGGATTCACCGTTCCAGTCGCCGCCATCAAGCATTTCGAGACGCAGGGTGGAATTCTCTATCTGGAGGTGGACGATCGCAGCGTGAAGCATCGCAAGATGTTGATCGAGCCGCTGAATCTGGTGCTCGAGATCCCGCCGACCGGGCCGGGAGCGCGGCGCTACATGAACAACTACATCAACATCGCCGAGCAGTACGGCGGCGTCGAGAAGGCCAAACTGGGCAAGGAGACGACGACGGCCGGCGAGAAGCTGAAAATGGTCTACAGCGTCGCGATGATCGGCCTCGACGTGACGTCGGTCATGTTCGGCGACTTCACGTCAGTCCTCAACGTCGCGACGGGCACGACCGGATTGGCGCGCAAAGTCGGCGCGTCGCGGCGGCAGGTACAGCGAGCGGCGACGGAGCGGCGGCAAGCGATCCACGGCCTGGCGTTCAAGGCGATCCCCACTGAGCGGGCGAGCCTGGCCTTCCGCAAGGATCTGAAATAGCCCGCATCGCTATTTTCCGCTATTCGCGCTGGAGGTGGTCAGCGCTCGTCCGGGAAAGACGCCATCGACGATCGTTCCGTCGAAGACGATCGGCGTGCCCGCGACGAGCACGTAGCGGAAGCCGGTGCTCGGCAGCGGCCCTTTCTCATAGGTGGCCTGGTCCTGCACCGTGCGCGGATCGAACACCACGAGATCCGCGTCGGCCCCTTCCTGCACGCGACCCTTCCGGCGCGCCGGCGGCGCCGCCCCTTCGAGCCGCTGCGCGGGCATGAGCGTCATCTTGCGGAGCGCGTCCATCAGCGTCAGCGTGCGGCGATCGCGAACATACCGCGCCAGGATGCGCGCGTACGTGCCGGCGCCGCGCGGATGCCCCTTCCCGTGGCTCACCTCGCCGTCGCTGGCCACCATCGTGAGCGGATGCTCGATGACGGCATCCACGATTTCGTCCGGATTGAGGTAGAGCAGCACGAGCGTCGGATCGGGCGACGCGTGCAGCACCTCGAATCGCTCCTTCGTCAGGCGCTCCCCCGTCTCGACGAGCTGCAGGTCCCTGTAGGTGATGCCAAGCTTCTCCGGCCAGCCCGAATCGAACACGCCCGAGTTGATTGCCGTCATGCCCGCGCCATACGGATACGCTTCCGTCGTGACGTCGAGCCCGCGCGCCCGCGCGCCTTCCACCAGGCGAAGGCACTCCGCGGAATCGCGCAGGCCGATGCTGTTGATGTGGACGATGTGCAGCGGCGCGCCAGTCGCGGCCGCCGCGCCGATGACTTCCCCGATCGACTCGATGCTCGAGCCAGGCTCGATCCGCCCGGCGCTGCGGACGTGGACGTAGATCGGCACGTGGTGCGCCGCGGCGATCCGGAACACGCGGACGACCTCGAGACGGGTCGCGCCTGGCGTATAAGCAAGCCCCATCCCGATGCCGAGGCCGCCCGCGGCCAGTCCCTTCTCGATGAGCCCGGCCATCGCGCTGAACTGCTCGTCGGTGAGGCGATCGGTCGTCGCGGAGCTCGACGCGGGGACGACGGCGCCGGGCGGCATCGGATGCCCGAGCGTCGCGACGCGCGCCGCCGGATGGCTTGCGGTCGCGCCGAAGTTGATGAGGGCGTGGCCCGTGCGCGCGGCGATAAAGCCCGCGACGTCGAGGACGCCAATCTCCAGCTCGAGCGCGGTGGTGACGCCGTCCAGCGCTTTCAGCCGGTAGTTCTCGGCGTCCTGTCCGTGGGAATGCAGGTCGATGAAGCCAGGGGCGACGGTGAGACCGGACGCGTCGATCGTTCGCGCGCCAGCGAGATTCTCCGTCGTGATGCGCGCGATGGCGCCATTCCTGATGCCGACGGTGCGGACGCCGTCCAGGCCCGTCTCCGGGTCCATGACGCGGCCGCCGCGAATCACGAGGTCATACGGCGCCTGCGCCTGGAAGAGAAGCGCCGCGGTCAGGACGGCGGCGGTCAGCGCGCGCACGGCGTCACGCGCGCAGCTTTGCGGCTCGCGCTTTCATCGCGGCCGCCAGCGCCTTCATGTGCGCCGCGTCGATGCCGCTCGCGGAATCGGCGCCCCGCTCGAGCTCGCCCGCGATCTTGTCGACCTGATCCAGCGCTGCCTTCGAGGGCTTGTCCTTGCCGGCCTTGTCGATCGCGGACTTCGCCGCCGCCGCCCGATCGGCGGACAGCGCATGGCTGCGATTCAATTGATCGAGATACGCGCGCGCCACGGTGAAGCTGGCCGGCCAGCTCACTTTCGGCTGCTTCTGCGGATTGAACTCGTCCATCCGCACGAGCGACGCGGCGTCGATCTCGTTCTGGGACAACTGGTCGCTCGGCGTCAGCCGGAATACGTCCACGCCGCGGGCGATCTCCGACCCATAAATGCGGCCGTTGTACCAGTAAGCCGACCAGTAGCCGCCGACGATCATGCTGTTCGGATCGAGCGGGCCTCGATCGAAGAACGCGATCTCGATCGGGTGCGCGGAATCGGTGAAGTCGAAGACCGACACACCGCCCTGGTACCAGCCCTGCACCATGATGTCGCGCCCGGGTACCGGAACGATCGAGCCATTGTGCGCGACGCAGTTCTCCTGCTCGGTCTGCGCCGCCGGCATCTTGAAATAGCCGCGGAACTGCAGCTTCCGGTCGACGATGTCGAAGATCGCGTCGGCGCCCCAGTTGAGCGGATCGGTCGCGCGGCAGCGCGGCTGCGTGCCGCCGCCCCATTCGTCGGTGAAGACGATTTTCGTGCCGTCGTTGTTGAACGTCGCGGAGTGCCAGTACGCGAAGTTCTTGTCGGCGACCGCGTCCAGCCGGACCGGGTGCACCGGATCCGAGATGTCGAGCAGGATGCCGTTGCCCGAGCACGCCCCGGCCGCGAGACCCACTTCCGGATACACCGTGATGTCGTGACACTGATTCGTCGTCCGCGCGGGCTGCGTTCCGGGACCGCGATCGCCGCCCTTCTCGAGACCGGCGATCGCGCCCGTCTTCTCGTCCGCGAAAATGCGGGGACGATTGACGATCGCGGCCTTCTGCGGCGCCGCCAGCGGCACCTTGATCACGTCGATGCTGAACAGCGCCGTGTCGGGATCCTCGTTCGGATCCTTGCCGGAGCAGCCGGCCAGCTCTTCTCCCGGACGGACCGAGCTCGTACCCGAGCCGTAGACGTAGATGTTGGCCGAATCCGTCGGATCGGTGACCAGGGTGTGCGTGTGCGACCCGCGGCAGGTCTGCACGGCCGCCACCTGCCTCGGTTTCGAGATGTCGCTGATGTCGAAAATGCGGACGCCACGGAAGCGCTCGGGGCTGGCCGTGTCCGCGACGCCCTGGGTGCCGCAATCGACGCGGCCGCGCGTCTGCTCGACGGACATGAAGAGCAGGTTGCCGTAGACCGACATGTCGCCCTGGCCGCCGGGGCAGACAACCGAGGCCAGCAGCCGCGGCTTCTTCGGCGTCTCGATGTCGTAGGCGTTGAATCCGTTGAAGTTCCCCAGAAAGAGATCGGCCTTGCGGAAGGCGATGTCGGAGTTGGCGAAGTTCAGCCCGCCGCCGGGCGGCGTCGCGCCGCGGCCCGAAGGAGCGGCAGCAGCCGTGCTCGTCCCCGCGGTGGCGCTCCCGGTCCCCGACGCGGGCGGCGCCGCGGCCGGAGACGCTGGCGTCGTGGCGCCGTTGGCGCCGGAGCCTCTCGGCGCCGACGGCGTGCCCGCCGGTGCGTTCGGATCGAAGAAGCCAGGCGCTTTCGGCAGCGTCGCGATCAGCTCCAGGTTGCGCGCGGCCTGCCCCGCATCCCGGAAGCCGGCCTTCAATCCCACCCGCGGATCGTTGGTCGTCGACGTCGCGGGACGCTCCTGGGCCGCGCCGGCGATCGTGGCGCCGGCCACGGCGACCCATAAACACAGAAACCTTCGGTCGACCCGTTTCATTGCTGAGGCTCCTTGAGCTTCGCGAGCATCGCGCTCATGCGATCGATCTCCATCCGCTGGTCCGCGTCGACGTCCGACGCGAACGCAAAAATCATCGACTCCTGACCTGCCCCGCGCGTCGCAAACAGCTCCTGCACCATCGTCAACGCGCCGCCATGATGCTTGATCATGCCTTCGAGGAACGCGCGATCGAAGTCGGGGCCCTTCAGCGTCGCCAGGTGCGCCATCTCTTCGGGCGTCAACATGCCGGGCATCATCGGTCCCTCATGATCCATGCCCGGCATGATCATGCCGGGCATGTGGAGCGCGTGCGGATCGGGCACGCCCTGGCCGCGCCCGCGCAGCCACCGCTGCATCATGCCGATCTCGTCCGCCTGCGAGATGCGGATCCGGTCGGCGAGCTTCTTCATGTCGTCGCTGCCGGTTCGCGTCATCAGCAGCGCGACCATGTCGAGCGCCTGCGCATGATGGTGAATCATGCCCTGCATGAACTTCACGTCGGCGGGCGTCGCCTGCACGTTCGACTGGTCGCGCGCCTTTTCGGGCGCGACGACCTGGCTGGCCTGCCCGGGCGCGCCGGGCTGGACGATTGGCGGAGTTCCCGCAGTCTCTTGCGCCGTGCGGCACGCCGACGCGCCGACGAGGAGAAGGGCGGCGAGCAGAATATGACGTGCACGGTGTTCGAATTCGATCATCGTCCGGTCGCGTACTCTGACGCCCCGGCGCGGGACTGTCAAGCCAGGGAGCCCTTTCATCACGGGCTGCCAGGCGCGGGGATGACTTGGGAGCGGCACCCGAGTATCATCGGGCCGCTTCCAAGGAGTGGTCACATGGACATTGTTGAGCGGGCCAAGAAGATCTGCCTGTCGCCGCAAATTGAATGGCCGGTAATCGCCGCCGAGCCGGCAACGTCCAGTACTTTGATCCTCGGATACGCCGCGCCGCTCGCCGCCATTGGCGCCGTCGCCGGATTCATCGGCCGGACCCTTGTCGGCACGACGCTCCCCTTTGTCGGAACCTACCGGCAGCCGATCGTCAGCGGACTGGTCATGGCGTGTTTCGGCTTCGGCATGGCGCTCGTCGGAGTCTTTATCGTGTCGCTCATCGTCGACGCGCTGGCACCGACGTTCGGCGGGCAGAAGAGCAGTTCCCAGGCATTGAAAGTCGCCGTCTATTCGTACACGCCGGCCTGGATTGCGGGTGTCCTGCAAATCGTGCCGGTGCTCGGCATCCTGGGCCTCTTTGCCGCGCTGTATGGAATCTACCTGCTCTACCTGGGCCTCCCGCGCCTGATGAAGAACCCCGAAGACAAGTCGATTGTCTACACGCTCGTCGTGGTCGTCTGCGCGATCGTGATCACGGTCGTGCTCGGCGCCATCGGAGCGTTGTTTGTCGGAGCGGGCATGGCGGGCACCGGCGCGATGACCGCGGCGAGACGAAGCTCTGAAGTGCAGTTCGACAAGACCAGCCCGATGGGCAAGCTCGAGGCGATCGGCAAGAAGCTCGAAGAGAACAACAAGAAGATGGAAGCGGCCGCCAAAGCCGGCGACACCAACGCGCAGGCTGCCGCGGCGGCCGAGACGCTTGGGACGCTGCTCGGCGGCGGGAAGCGCGTCGAGCCGGTGAGCATCGATCAGTTGAAAGCATTCGTTCCCGACGCGATGGCCGGCCTGCCGAAGACCGCGAGCAATGCGGAAAAGAGCGGGTTCGCGGGACTGATGGTCTCGAAGGCGGAAGCCACCTACGATGACAAGGCCGGCAAGCGGGTGAAGCTCGAGATCTCCGACACCGGCGGCGTCAGCGGCCTCATGGCGTTCGCCGGCTGGGCCGGAGTCGAAGGCGAGAAGGAAGACGACAACGGCTCCGAACGGACGACCCGGATCAACGGCCGCCTGACGCATGAGAAGAGTTCGAAGACCGGAGGCACGAACGAATTCGCCGTCGTGATCGGGGATCGCTTCGTGGTCTCGGCCACGGGCAACGGCGTAGACCTGGGCGCGTTGAAGTCCGCGGTCTCCAGCCTCGACCTGGGCAAGCTGGAGTCGATGAAGACCATCGGCGTTTCGAAGTGACGCCTCCCTCGCGCAGCGTGGAATGACGCCGCCGGCCGCTCGCTGGCGGTGGGTCGTGCCCGCCGCGCTCGCCGCGATGGTCTGGCTGCTGCCCCACGCGGGATTCGCGCCGCACGCCTGGGGCCTCCTGTGCCTCTTCGCCGCCACTGTCTGCGCCTTGATCACCAGGCCGCTCGCGGCAGGCTCGCTCATGATCGTCGTGATCTCGCTGGGCATGCTTCTGCGCCTGTTCACCGTCCAGGACGCGCTCTCGGGCTTTTCGAACGTGACGGTGTGGCTGATCGTCGCCGCCTTCCTGTTCGCGCGCGGCCTGATCCAGACGCGGCTCGGGGAACGGATCGCATACACCATCGTCCGGCGCGTCGGCCGCAGCCCGCTCGGCCTCGGCTATGCGATCGTGCTCGCCGACCTCGTGATGGCGCCGACAACGCCGTCGAACACGGCGCGGGCCGGCGGCATTCTGTTTCCGATCACGCTGAACGTGGCGCGCGTGTTCGGATCGGAGCCCGGACCGACGGCGGGACTGATCGGCGCCTTTCTGATGACGACGCTCTACCAGGGCGATCTGGTCGTGTCGGCGATGTTCCTCACCGCGACGGCGCCGAACCCGCTCGTCGCCGAATTCGTGCGGCAGGGCGCGCACGTTCGACTGTCGTGGACGCTCTGGGCCGTGGCGGCGTCGGTTCCGGGCGTTGTCGCGCTCGGCCTGATTCCCTACGTCGTCTATCGTCTGTGCCCGCCCGGCATCACGGACACGATGGCCGTACAGTCGCTGGCCTCCGACCATTTGCGCCGGATGGGATCGTTCTCGCGCGGCGAGCGCATCGTGCTCGGCATCTTCTCGCTGGTCCTGCTGCTCTGGCTCGCAAGCGAATGGATCGGGCTCTCGCCGACGGCTATCGCATTTCTCGGCGTGTCGATGCTGCTGCTGACCCGCGTGCTCAACTGGCAGGACATCCTCGACGAAAAGGGCGCGTGGGACGCGCTGATCTGGTTCGGCGGCCTGATGATGCTGGCCTCGCAGCTCGAGAAGGCCGGCTTTCCGCAGGCGTTTGCACACGCGGCGGCTGCGCTCGTCCGCGGATGGCCGTGGTGGTGGGCTTTCGTGGCGCTCCTCATCATCTATCTGTACTCGCACTACGCGTTTGCCAGCCTGGTCGCGCACGTGACGGCGATGTTCCCGGCATTCTTCGCGGCTGTCGTCGGATTCGGCGCGCCGCCGCTGCTGGCGGGCATGGCCTTCGGCGTCTTTTCCAGCGTCAACGCGTCGATGACGCACTACGGGACGGGGCCGGCGCCGATCATTTTCGGATCCGGCTACGTGACGCAGACCGCATGGTGGCGGATAGGGTTCATCGTGTCGCTGGTGCATCTGGCCATCTGGCTGCCGATCGGGTTTCTGTGGTGGAAGGCGATCGGCCTATGGTGAGGAGCGCCGCGCATCGATGAAGACGTATCGGATAGCCGTCATTCCCGGCGATGGAATCGGACTCGAAGTGGTTCCGGCGGCAATCCGGGCGCTGGAGGCGGCCGCCGCGCTCTCTGCGTTCCGCCTCGAATGGGAATCGTTTCCATGGGGATCGGCGCATTACTTCTCGCACGGCCGGATGATGCCCGAGGATGCGCTCGACCGCCTCCGCCCGTTCGACGCCATCCTCTTCGGCGCGGTCGGCGATCCACGGATTCAGGACAACGTCACGTTGAACGGTCTGCTGCTGCCGATCCGCCGAGGCTTCGATCAATATGCCTGCGTCCGGCCCGCCGTCCTCTATCCCGGCGTACGCGGCCCGCTCGTGGATCGGTCAGCCGGAGAGATCGACTTCGTGGTCGTGCGCGAGAACACGGAAGGGGAGTACGCGCAGGTCGGCGGCCTGCTCTACCCGGGCGGCCCGCAGGAAGTCGCGATGCAGGCGGCGGTGTTCACCCGCCACGGAACCGAACGCGTAATCCGGTTCGCATTCGATCTCACGCGGCGCCGGAATCGGAAGCGGCTGCTGACGTCGGTCACGAAATCCAACGCGCAGGGCTTCAGCATGGCGTTCTGGGACCGCGTCTTCATCGAGGTCGCGCGCGATTACCCCGACATTCGCACGGAGTCGCTGCTCGTCGACGCCGCATGCATGGATCTCGTGCGCCGCCCGCAGGATTTCGACGTCATGGTCGGCTCGAACCTCTTCGGCGACATCCTGACCGATCTCAGCGCGGCGATAACCGGCAGCCTCGGCCTCGCGCCGAGCGCAAACCTCAATCCGGCGAAGACATTCCCGTCGATGTTCGAGCCTGTGCACGGCTCGGCGCCGGATATTGCGGGGCGCGGGATCGCCAACCCGATGGCGGCGATGCTCGCGGGATCGATGATGCTCGATTTTCTCGGGGAGCACGACGCCGGCCTCCGGCTCGATCGCGCAGTCGTCCAGGTGCTCACCGATCGTCGTCAGATCACGCCGGATCTGGGCGGCAGCGGCACGACGGCGACCGTGACGGATGCGGTCGTGGCCGAGTTGACCCGGCACTAATCGCGCAGCACCGTCAGCGGATCCAGCCGCGAGGCGCGATAGGCAGGGATCAGACTCGCGAGCAGCGCGACAAGCGCGAGCGTCACGGCGACGCCGCCCAACGTCATCGGATCCGAGGCGCTGACGCCGTAGACGAGCTTCTGCAGGATCGCCGCGGACGCAAGCGCCGCGATGCCGCCGAGGGCGATGCCGATCAGCGCCGGCGTCATGCCTTCCATGACGACGAGCCGGAGCACGTCGACCGTTCGAGCGCCGAGGGCGGTGCGGATGCCGATCTCGCGGCTGCGCCCGCGGACGATGTACGAGAGCACGCTGTAGATGCCGACCGTCGCGAGCGCGAGCGCGACGGCCGCGAAGAGCCCCATCAGCAGCGCGCTGAAGCGCTGCGACGTCAGCGTCTCGTCAACCACCGCCTCCATCGTCTTGAGATCTTCGACCGGCTGATCGGCATCGAGCGCGCGGACCACGGCCGTCGCGGCCTGCGCGACGGAGGTGGGCGGCACGGACGTCCGCAGCGCCACCGCGAGACTGCTCCACGGCCGCTCGCGGGTGTATTCGTAGATCGTCGGCGCGGCGGCCTGCGAGAGCTCTCCCTGTTTCACGTCGCCGACGATGCCGATGACTTCCTTCAGGACGGTTCGCGACTGCAGCGGAAGGCTGGCGCGGCGGCCGATGGGATCCTGGTCGCCCCAGAGCAGCCGAGCGGCGCTCCGGCTGACGAGCATGACCTCGACATCGTTTGGCGCGACGTCACGGCCGCGGACGATCGGAATGTTCATCGCGCGCAGGTAACCGGGCGTGATCTTCCGGACCTCGACGGTCGGCTGATCGCGCGTGGAGAGCTCGGCGTGTCCTTCGAGGACCACCGGCTGCACCGATCCGCCCGTGACGGGCAGATCGTCGACGGCGCCGGCGGCCTGCACGCCGGGCAGCGCGCGCATGCGGTCGAGCGCGCGATCGAAGAATGCGCTGATCTGTGCCGGCGTCTTGTAGCGCGTTTCCGGCAGCGACACGTGGAGCGTGAGCACGTTGCGCGGATCGAAGCCGGCGTCCACGCGATGGAGCGACATCAGGCTGCGGACCATGACCGCGGCGCCCATGAGCAGGACGAGCGACAGCGCGACCTCGCAGACGATCAGCAGACGACGCGTCCGGATGCCGACGGCGCTGTCGTTCCGGCCGCCCTCTTTCAGCGCTTCGTTCAGATCGGATCGGCCGGCCCGCAGTGCGGGAAGGGTGCCGGCCAGAATGCCGGTGAGGAGGGATGCACCGAGCGTAAAGACGAGGACGCGTACGTCGATGGAAATCTCGTCGGCGCGGGGCACCTGGGCGGCGAGGAGCCGCGCGCCGGCGGACAGTCCCTCATGGGCGATGAGGAGACCTGCGGCGCCGCCGACGACTGACAGCAGCAGGGCCTCGACGAGCAGTTGCTGGAACACCCGCCCGCGGCCCGCGCCGAGCGCGGACCGGATCGCGAGCTCCTTGCGCCTCGCGAGCGCCCGGGCAAACAGCAGGTTGCCGACGTTGGCGCAGGCGATCAGCAGCACGAGCGATACCGCCGCCAGCAGCATCACGAGCGCCGTCCGAATGTCGCCGACAATCAGCTCGCGCAGCGGGATGACCGTCGCGCCCCACCCCGCGTTGCTCTGGGGATACTGCTCCTCGAGACGCCTGGAAATGACGTCCATCTCCGACTGCGCCCGCGCCGTGTCCGTGCCGGACTTCAGCCGCGCGACCACCTGGGCGTTGTGGTTTTCCCGCACCGCGCGCGCGGCGTCGGTGTAGGCGAGCGGCACCCAGAGCTGCCGCGCCGTGGCCCCCCACGCCTCAGCCGAGAATCGGGCCGGCATGACGCCGACGATCGTGTAGGTTTCGCCGTCGAGCGTGAGCGTCCTGCCCACGGCGTCGGGCGCGCCGCCGAGGTGCGTCTTCCAGAACCTGTCGCTCAGGATGACGACGTGCGATCGGGCGGGCGAGTCTTCCTCCTGAAGAAAGACACGTCCGAGCGCGGGCGTCGCGCGGACGACTTTGAAGAAATCCGGTTCCACGGCGCCGGCCAGGATCGCTTCCGCGTTGCCTCCGCCGGTCAGCGTGAACTGCCGGAATCTGTAGATGGCCATGCTGTCGAACGCCCGGGCGTCGCGCTTCCAGTCGTAGAAGTTCGCGGGGGACACCGAAAAGCGATGGACGCCGGGAAACGTGCTTTGTGGCGGCTCGTGGAACAGACGCACCAGCCTGTCGGGATCGTCGAACGGCAGCGGCCTCAGCAGCACCGCGTTCACGATGCTGAAGATCGCCGTATTGGCGCCGATGCCGAGCGCGAGCACGGCGACGCCCGCTATCGCGAACGACGGAGCACGGAACAGGACTCTGAAGGCGTAGCGGATGTCGGCGAGGATGGTGCGCATGATATGGACGCTTGGACGGTGGCGAAGGCATCAAGGTTTGTGCCGATCACCGCTCGTCGAACGGCAGCGCGGCCTCGGCGGAGGCGGGATATGAAATGGTTCCGGCGGATTCGGCGACGGCGGCCGGTGTCAGAATCGCCGCCTGCGTCTGCCCCGGTGCCATGAGATGGATGACGTCCCATCCCCGCACCAGCAGGTAGTCGGCAATCAGCCGGCGATGGCACCGCCACCAGACGGCTTCCGCGCACATGATTGCCGTCACCCTCTCGCGAGCAAGATGCTCCAGCTCTGCCAGTCCAGCCTGGAATGCCGTCGTCCGCGCGTAATCGGCGTAGTTTCGAAACGCCTGGATCCGCCAATAATCATTTCTGGATGAAGGATCCGGCTGGCGGGACCGGCGTCCGCCGAGAGCCGGCAGATGACGGTAATCGATCGACCGCTCCCGCAGGGCCGCCGCGAGCGCTTCCTTGTTGAACTGGGGATTGGTCCGTGAGCGAGGAATAGCGCGCACGTCGGCCAGCCGGGTCACGCCCGCCTCAGCCAGCATCCCGATGAGCTCGTCCGTCGACCGGGTCGAGTGGCCGATCGTAAGGATCCGCGAAAAAGACTCGGCCATGTGTCGATCCTGACCGCACCCGTTCGTCGTGTAAATAGAAGGAGAAATCAAATGCGCGTAATGGTGATCGTCAAGGCCAACAAGGAATCGGAAGCCGGGGTCCTGCCCGACAGGCAGATTCTCGAGAAGATGGGCAAGTTCAACGAGGATCTCGTGAAGGCCGGAGTGATGCTGGCCGCTGACGGGCTGCAGGCCAGCTCAAAAGGCAAGCGCGTCCGCTTCAGCGGCGAGACGCGGACCGTCATCGACGGGCCCTTTGCCGAAACCAAAGAGCTCATCGCCGGATACTGGCTGTGGCAGGTGCGGTCGATGGACGAAGCGGTCGAGTGGCTCAAACGGGCGCCGTTCGGCGGCGGCACGGAAGTCGAGATTCGCCCCGTCTTCGAAGCAAAGGACTTCGGCGAGGAGTTCACGCCGGAGCTCCGGGCGCAGGAGGAACGGCAGCGCCAGCAGGCTGCTCTCAACGCGAAGAAGTAATCGGCGCCGACGGCGGTTGCGCGGAAGGATCGAAGATGGTGTGATCGGTGGCCTTGACGGCTGCCGACACCCATCGCTCCATCGAAGCGGTCTGGCGCATCGAGTCCGCGACGCTCATCGCCGGCCTCACCCGCATCGTGCGCGACATCGGGCTGGCCGAAGACCTCGCGCACGACGCGCTGGTGGCCGCGCTCGAGCAGTGGCCCGACGCCGGCATTCCCCGCAACCCCGCCGCATGGCTCATGGCGGCCGCGAAGCGCCGCGGCATCGACCACTGGCGCCGCCAGAAACTTCTCGAACGGAAGCATGAGGCGCTCGGCTACGAGATCGAGGTCTCACGCGACGACGGCGAGCCGGACTTCGCGACCGCGCTCGACGAGGAGGTGGGAGACGACCTGCTGCGGCTCGTGTTCACGGCCTGTCACCCGGCGCTCTCCCGCGAAGCGCGCGTCGCCCTCACGCTGCGGCTGCTCGGCGGGCTGAGCACCGACGAGATCGCGCGCGCCTTTCTCGTTTCCGAATCCACCATCGCGCAGCGGATCGTCCGCGCCAAGCGGACCCTCGCCGACAAGGGCGTGCCTTTCGAAGTGCCGCGCGGGGCGGAGCTGACGGCCCGGCTCTCATCGGTCCTCGAAGTGATCTATCTCGTCTTCAACGAAGGGTACTCCGCGACTGCCGGCGACGATTGGATGCGGCCGGCACTGTGCGACGACGCGCTGCGGCTCGGGCGGGTCGTCGCGGAGCTCGCGCCGCAGGAATCCGAAGTCCATGGGCTCGTGGCGCTGATGGAGATCCAGGCGTCGCGCGCGCGGGCTCGGGTGACCGAGGCCGGTGAAGCTATCCTGCTGCTCGATCAGAATCGCTCGCTCTGGGATCAGCTGCTCATCCGCCGAGGGCTTGCCGCGCACGCGCGCGCCGAGCGGCTCGGCGGCGCGGCCGGTTCGTACGCGCTGCAGGCGGCGATTGCAGCGTGCCATGCCCGGGCGGGGACGGCGGCGGAGACGGACTGGCCGCGCATCGTGACGCTGTACGGCGAGCTTGCCTCAGTGGCGCCCTCGCCAATCGTCGACCTGAATCGCGCGGTCGCGATCGCGATGGCGTCGGGACCGCAGGCTGGCCTGGACGCGGTCGATCGATTGCGATCGGAGCCCGCGCTCGAGCAGTACCACCTGCTGCCAGGCGTGCGCGGCGATCTGCTCGAGAAGCTCGGGCGTCACGACGAGGCGCGAAAGGAATTCGAGCGGGCGGCTGCGCTCACACGCAACGCCCGCGAGCGGGATGTCCTGCTCGGACGCGCGCGCGCACTCACCGCACGCTGAGCCTGAAGATGTTGACGCCGCGGATTCTGGCGAGCGGCTCCATCGTCAGACCTGCGGTGGCGTCCGGCTGAAAGCGCCGATCGAATTCCTCGAGCTCGTCCTGCTCCAGGATCGCGTATGGCGCGTAGCCGGCGTGCTCGAGCGCGCCGACGGCCTCGGCGAGCCGATGGTCCGGAAGCGCCTCCATTCGGACGGTCGCGCGCCCCGAATAGTAGCGGACGCTGCCGCTGTGCAGCGACGCGATGGCCACGGCCTGGCTCGGCGTCTCATGGGCGAACCAGTCGCCGACGAGCGGATACTTCCGCTCCCGCTCGCGAAGATCGAACACGTGCCAATGCGTGACGAGCGCATACGACGCGGCTGTCGCGGCCGCCGCAACCAGCACGGCGGCCGCGCGCGCGCGGGCCGGGTGCGACGCGACGCCGGCCAGGTGCACGACGCCGGCCGCACACACGGCAAACAGGAACGGCAGGCCGGGAAGAAGGAAGCGGAGGATTTCCCAATCCTCGAACCGCGGAGCGTACACGAAGTAGGGCATCGCGATGGCGAGGAACATCGCGCCGGGGCGCCATCCGAAACTGCGATCGAACCACAGGCCGGCGGCGAACAGCACGACGAGAAGCGGTGTGTGCACCAGCAGCAGCCACTTCAAGTGATAGGCCACGTTCGGCCACAGGGAGGCCCATGTGAACAACTGCCCTGCGGTTCCGTAGCCGCTTCGAAAAGGATCGCCGTACATCCGCCACTGCAGCGCGAGCAGGATCGCGACAAACAGCGCAGCGGCGGCTCCGAACGCCGCAGCCTGCCGCCAGCTCCGCCAGCGGGTGATGGCGAGCAGCGTCAGCGCGGCAAGCGCGAGCGGGGGCCGCGTGAGGAGCGCCATGCCCGCGGCAAAGCCCGCCGCCGCGGGAAACGGCCGGGGACGCCAGACGAGAAAGGCGGCGAGAACGATCCAGAACATCGCCGGCGCGTCGCTCATCGGCTGAAGCGCCAGGTCGAGAAACACGGGACTCGACGCGACCAGCACTGCCGTAAGTCCGCCGGCCGTTGACCCGATCCTCGCGCGCACCATGAGGCCCGTCAGAACCGCGGCGGCGAAGCCGAGCACCGGCGCGACGAAAAACGGCGCCGCCTGCCCGCCGACGGCGATCGTCGCCGCCATCACCATCGGCAGACCCGGTGGAAACCTTGGAGCGATATGAAAGGCGGCGGCCGCGGGAACGAAGCCGAGCGGCGCCGCGGCCGCAGTCGCGTTCTCGAACGGAAGGACCCGGGCGAGCGGCACGAGCTCGGTGATTCTTCCCGCCAGAAACAGGCGCGCCGCGCCGAGGTAGCCGGCCGAGTCGAGGCCGCCGCACGACAGCACCAGATGTCCGAGGACGAGCGCGGCATCCGACGCCACGAGCGTCAGGATCGCGATGCGGAACATCGGGCGCATCGACGTCAGGATTTTCTCCCCAGCCGCTGCATTCCGCGCCGAAAGCCCGATCCGTACGAGCAGGGCGGCCGCAGCCACGATCAGCGGCCACGCGCCTCCGCGCGCTCGAAGAATCGTTCCGAATAGGGAGACGGCCAAAGGACCCGCGACGCGCGTGGCGATCGCGATCGCGAGAGCCGAGACCGCGACGGCGTCGAGCGCCAGAATCACGCGCGGCGCTGAGACTGCGCGATGAGCGCGTCTACGCTCCAGACGCCGGCGCCAGCACAGGTCAAATAGAGATACAGGAAGCAGTACAGAATCGCGGGAACCCCCTGGTTGATCGTCGGGAACACGGATTTCGGAAAGTGCGATTGGAAATAGGCGACCGCCATCTCGCCGGAGAGAACGAACGCCACGGGCCGGGTCAGAAAACCGAGCAGAATTGCCAGTCCACCAAACGTCTCGAGCGTACCGGCGACACCCAGCTCCGACGCCAGCCGGACCGGAAATCCGGGCATGCCGCTCGGCGGGTAGTTGAAGAGCTTCATCGTCCCGAACGACACAAACACCAGTCCGGCGACGATGCGAAGAACGGAGAGCATCCGCTGGGGCCACGGTGAAGGGCCCGGCTCGAAAATCGACATTCGGTCCTCCTGGCTCATTGACGTTACTACAATGAGGCATGGCGATGGCCCGGCTCCTCGCGTTCTTCGCGCTCGCGTCATGCGCTGCCGCGGCGGCGCAGCAGCAGCCGGTGTTCAAGGGGCGCGAAGAAGCCGTCCGCGTCTTCGCCACCGTCACCGATCGCGATGGCCGGCTCGTGACAACGCTGACGCGCGATCAGTTCGAGGTGCGGGACGAGGGAAAGCCGCAGCCGCTCACCCTGTTCGACAATTCCCCTCAACCCATTCGGCTGATCGTCATGCTCGACGTGTCGGGCAGCATGGAAGGCAACCTGTCGCTGCTGCGCGCCGCGTCCGAACAGCTGTTCACGCGCCTGCGTCCGGAGGATCTCGCGCGCGTCGGGACCTTCGGGCACGAGGTCAGGATCAGCGGAGCGTTCACGCGCGATCCCGGCGAGCTGCGCGCGGCCCTGCCGACGACGATCGCGCCGGATGCCCCGACGCCCCTCTGGCGGGGCCTCGACGAGGCGATGGACGCCTTCGGCCATGACGGCGACCAACGCCACGCGATCCTCGCTCTGAGCGACGGGAAAGACAGCGGACCGACGGGGTTCGGCCGGCGGGTCGCGAGCCAGGGAGGCGTCATCGATCGCGCGCGCGAGGACAACGTGATGATCTACGCGATCGGCATGCGGAGCCGTCAGCGGCCATCCTCGGTAGGCCCTGTCGATCTGCGATCGGCCATGCTCGCGGACCTGCCCGACCCCGGACTCGCGCGCGTCGCGGAAGAAACCGGCGGCGGCTATCTGGAGATTCGCCCCAGCGACGATCTCGGCGCCGCCTTCGCCCGCGTCGCCGACGAGCTCCACAGCCAGTATCTGCTTGGCTTCGCTCCGCCGAAACGCGACGGCAAGGTGCACGCCATCGACCTTCGCGTCACGGAACGCGGCCTGAAGCCGCGCGCGCGAAAGAGCTATGTCGCTCCGAAGTGACGGCCTTATTACAATGAAGCTGCCGGGACGCGAGTGCTATCACTGCAAGCAGTGGGTCGCGCAGGGGGAGCCGCACGATTGCTGGACGACGACCGAAGCGGCCCTGACGCGAGAGCTGACGGAGGATCTGCGGGACGCGTGGGAGCGCCTGCGTGAGACGGCCGCCGAATTCGGCGACCAACGGATCTACGCCTCGCACAAGTCGATCATGTTCTCGCGGAAGTCGTGCTACTTCTTCGTGCGCCCGCACAGAAGCTTTCTCGAGGTTTGCCTCTTTCTCGGGCGGGGGCTGAACGCGCCGCAGGTCAGGCGCGTCGACCGCGCGTCGGCGTCAAGGGTCGTCAACTTCCTGAGAATCCGGCACCGCGACGAGGTCGAACCGCCGATCACGGACTGGCTCCGCGAAGCCTACACTCTGCAGGACGCTCCCCCGGCGAGGCCCGGCAGGAAGCGGAAAACGCCCGCCCGGCGCGTGAGACAGGCCTCCGGCGGGAGGAGAATGAGGAAGCGCTAGAACCCCGGAAACATCCCCGAACGCTTGCGGCGCTTCGGCCGGACAATGACGATGACGGGCTGGGCCGATGCGCCGACGGTCCCGGCCGATCGCAGTTCCTCGACGCATCCCCTGACATCTTCCATCAGCGGACCCTCCCCCCGGCACAGCAGCTTGATCAGTTTGCGCCGCTGCTTTCCGAGGTCCACCACGACGGGCGCGTCGCGCTTCGGTGTGTCGCTGATCACAGTCGCCACAGATCACCGCTGCCTTTCCTGAAACCTTTGCCAGCCGCGCGAAGCGCGTTATTGGGCATCTCGCGCAGCCAGCCGTCGCGAGACCTGCGGTTGGATCGCTTGTGGCGGCGGAGGTAGGTGGCCGCCGCAGCGCTGGCCACGTCGCCGCATGCCACCGTCATCCGTTCGGCCGGCCGCAGCTCGCGGCTGCTCTTCTTCTTCCTCCCGCGGCTCTCGAACACCACGACCGGCACGCAGGCGCCGGAGGAATCCGCTTGCAGCACGGTGATTCGCTTGATTGACTTCCCAAGCCGCAGCACATCCATAGCGGCACCTTCAAAAAACGGCGGGTATCTTATCACTTTGCGCGCGGCGCCGTGACGACCCTCCTCCATCGGAGCGGTCGCTCGAGTCGGCGGAAGCCATCGTCTTCGAAAGGCGGTTCATGCCACGCCAGGTGCGGTATCCTCAGCCGCACGCCGCCCATGCTGGACCCGGCTCTATCGCCGACGCGTCTCCTCCAGCCCTCCGATCGTCCGCCGGTGATCGTCGCGACGCCGATGCGGCCGTCGCGGCTGCGCAATCTTCGCGCGATGTGGCGAATCGCCGCGCTGGCGCTGCGCATTGGAGCCGCGAGGCTGATCGGACGCGCCTCGGATCGCGACGCCGGCGTGCGGCTGCGACAGACCCTCGAGGAACTCGGCGGGTTGTGGATCCGGACCGGCCAACTGCTCTCGCTGCGCGTCGATCTGTTTCCGGCAGAGGTCTGCGCGGAGCTCGCCCGGCTGCAGGACCGCCATTTCGGGTTCCCCACGGCGCTCGCGCGCCGGATCCTCGAAGAAGAGCTTGGCGGTCCCATCGAGCGCCATTTCGACGAATTCTCGGACGTACCTTTCGCCGTGCAGTCGATTTCGCAGGTGCACCGCGCGCGCCTTCGGCACGAACAGCGGTACGTCGCGGTCAAGGTCCAGCAGCCGTACGTCGCAGAGCTCTTCGCCCGCGACCTGGCGCTCATTCGCCGCCTGGTCCATCTGATCCGTCTGATTGGCTTCAGGTCGCAGCAGCGGTGGGATTTCGCGCTCGACGAGCTGCGCGACGTCCTCAGTCAGGAGCTGAACTTTCAATACGAGGCGTCGGCAATCCGGCGGATGCGCGCCCGCCTGCGCGGCCAGAAGGTCTATATTCCAAAAGTTTTCCGCACGTATTGCACGTCGCGCGTGATCGTCACCGAGTTCATCCACGCGGCATTGATGTCCGACGTCATCACCCTGCAGGATTCCGATCCCTCGCGCGTCGAGGGCTGGCTCGCCGCAAACGACATCAGCCCACGCCTCGTCGCGCGGCGGCTCATCGACTCGGTCTTCCGTCAGATTCTCGAGCACAACGTCTACCATGGCGATCTGTCGCCGACCCACATCGTGCTCCTCCGGCACAGCCGCATCGCCCTCATCGACTTCACGATGACGACCTTCACGGAGCGCGAGTTCCTGGAAAAATACCGGCTGTTCGTCCGCGCGCTCGCAATGCGCGACTACGCGAAGGCAGCCGATATGTCTCTGATGCTCTGCGTCAGCCTGCCGAGCCTCGACCTGGAGGAAGTCAAGGCGCACGTGGTCCGCACGCTGCGCCAGTGGGCGACGCGCACGCTGGTCGAGTCGCTGCCGTATCGCGAGAAGTCGATTGACAACGCGACGATCGAAGTCGTCAACGTCCTCTCGCGGTACGGATGCACCATGGACTGGCAATGGCTGCGCATCCGCCGCGCCTTGATGACGCTCGACCGGTCGCTCGAGCGCCTGTACCCCGGCGTGAACTACACGCGTGTCCTGCAGAAGTACCTGGAAAAGGCGGAGCGGCGGACGCTGCGCGCGGTCGTGGGACCGCCGCTCCTGCGAAGAACGCTCGGCGGCTACATGACGGCGCTCGACATCCAGGATCGGCTCGACGAATACACGATGTTCCAGGGGGCGCTCGTCCGGCGGCACGCGCAGGTGTTCCAGGGCGCGACGACCAAGGTCGCGGCACTCCTGGCCGCACTCGTCGATCAGCTCACGATCGCCGTCGCGCTCATCGGCGCGCTGGCGCTCGTCGTGTTCCTGGAACAACGATACCCTTCGTGGACCAGGTCGATTGTTGGCCCGCAGCTCGCGCGCCTCGCCGACGGGGCGCCGCGCCTCGACGGCGCCCTGTGGCTTCTGATCTTTCTGCTTCTGGCGTACGGATACCGGGTCTTTTTCAGTCTCGCCCGTCGCCTGCGCCAGAAGGATGTGCGTTCGCACGAACGCGTCGCAGCCGTCTGACGATCAGCCGGCAGCCGTCGATTGCGCCAGACCCCGATCGCGGCGCATCAGCTCGCGCCGCAGCCGTCGCAGCGCATGCCAGATCCACACATCGACGATCAGGATGGCGACGCAGGTTTCGAGCCCGAGTGGGGGGAGCCGGTCGAGAAGTGCCGCCAGTTGGCCCGTCTTCCATCCCGTCGTCCAGGCGCCGGCCCACGAACGAAGGCCAAGCACAAGCGCCGCACCGGCCTGTGCGACAACCGCCGCCATCGCGACGGAGAGAATCGCGGCAGCCACGCCGACGGCCTTCCGACCCACGCCACGAAACGTCTGCGCCTGGCGCCTGATCAACTGCGCCTGAAACATCGCATAGTCCCGCGCACGCGCCTGGACGTCGGGGGCGCGAGCGGCCGAAAGCGCGCGACGCACACCGCCGACCCTCGATGCGGACTGGAGGCGCCGCCGATCCGCGCGCTCGAAGTACTTCGCGGTCAGCGCGCGATAGTCGATGGCCGGATCGAGCGCCAGCAGGGACGCGTCGAGGGTCGCGATGGCGCGGTGCAGCCGCAGCCATGCCCATTCCATGGTGCAACGGGATTTCAGCAGCACTCGCATGACGTCCAGAGTGAGGGCGTTGAGGGAGCGAACGACGTACGGCAGCTCAGGCACGAGCGTCCGCGAACTCCACCCGCGGAGCGCGTGGATGAGCCGTTCGCGCACGACGGTCGTGTCGATCGAGGGCAGCCGCGCGCAGAGCAGCAGAGCCATGTCAGCCGCCTTGCCGTGGGCCTGCATGGCGATCGCGCGCGTGAACGCCGCGAATCTCTGCAGATACTCTCGATCCGTGAAGTTGGCCGCGCCAAAGTCGATGAGCGCGACGCGGCTGTCGCGGAGCAGGCCGATGTTGCCCGGATGCATGTCCCCGTGAAACAGATTGTCTTCGAGCATCTGGCGTTCGAGCGAGTAGACGAGACGGCGCGCGACGCGGCGCGGGTTGACGCCGTTTGCCGCCTGCCATGCCCGAAGCCGGTCCGGATCCTCGCGCGCCATCCGGATGTAATCGGCCATGAACACCACAGGAAGGAACTCCATCACCAGAACGCGGGGCGTCGAATATCTCGAGAAGACCTTGGGTGCGTAGACGCCGTGGGCGCGGAGCGTGCGGCGCATCCGGCGCAGCATCGCAGCTTCATACCCGAAGTGCAGCTCCTCTTTCATGATCTGCCGGAGCTCGTGCAGGCCGGCGTCCCAGTTCAGATGGGGGAAGAGCCGGAAGAACTTGAGGATGCCGACGGCACGCCGGATCAACGCCAGGTCGCGCTCGAACAGCGCGCCGGACCCTGGCTTCTGAACCTTCACCGCAACCCAGCGCTGCTCGGCGCGCAGACGCGCGCGATGCACCTGGCCGATCGAGGCCGCCGCCAGCGGCGCCGGCTCCCACCGGTCGAAGACCACATCAATCGGGGTCCCGAGCTCGAGCTCGACGATGCGCCGCGCGGCCTCCTCGGAAAAACCCAGGGCCTGCGTCTGAAGCCGTGCCAGCTCGCGGCACCACTCGACGGGCAGAATATCGATCCTGAGTGAAAGGAGCTGGCCCGCCTTCACCCACAGGCCGCCCAGGCGCTCGAGGGCGCGGCGAACGCGGCGCGCATACCGCTCCGGATCGAAACGGCCAAGCGCCTTCCACGCCATGAACGTCAGCGCGAGCGCGGCGAACGTGGTCCCCGCTTTCAGCGTGCGCCGCGAGCCGACTGGACGAACAGGAACAATCGGGACCGGCGGCCGATCGGCCGGATCGACGAGCGGCGTCGGCACCCACGCGGGGTTCAGCATCCGGGCCATCCGGTCACCGATCGTCCTCGGGGCGCAGGGCGCGGCACCGTTCGAGCACGGCGCCGAGCGCTCCGCTGAGCCTCTCGAGCTCGCGTTGGTCCGACGGCGTGAACCCGCCTCCGGCGGCCGGATTGATCAATTCGGTGACTCCCGCCAGTTGTCCGGCGCCGCCGAACACCGGCACGGCCAGCGCCGCTTCCGGGCGGCAGCCGCGCAGCGCTGCGACGTCGTCATACCACGGGGCGCCTCCCGCTGCGCGCGCGTTCACGGTACGGCCCTCTTCCGCCGCACGACCGGCCGGCCCGGCGCCGCGCGCGACGACGAATCGAACGCCATCGGCGCCGTTGTGGAACGCAGAGGGGGACCAGAGCGAGCGCCGGTCGGCATCGCTCAGGTAGACGCCGGTCCGTTCGACGCGGAAGATCTGCCGGAGTTTACGGGCGATCGTTTCGATCGTGTGATCGACGAGCAGCGTCATCGTTTCGTTGCGCGCCATGTCGAGCGTCCGCCCGAGCTGCTCGCACTCGGCCGAGAATCCATCGATGAGCTGCAGAAACTGGCCGGTTTCCAGGGCGGCAGCCTCGCGCTGCAGCTCGCTGCGGCGCTGGAGCGCGTTCAACACCTGCTGGGTATGTGTCGCCAGCCCGCCGCTGCCGGCTGTCAGCCGTCCATCCTCGAGCGTCAGGATGCGATCGGCGATATCGACAATCCGGTTGTCGTGCGTCACGAGCAGGATCGCGCACGCGCGCTGCTCGGCGAGCGAGTGGAGCAGATCGACGACTTCCCGCCCCGCCTGCTTGTCGAGCGCCGCCGTCGGCTCGTCAGCCAGGATGATTCGCGGATTGCGGACCAGCGCGCGGGCGACCGCGACGCGCTGCCGCTGGCCCCCGGAGAGCTCGCGCGGGTACGACTCCGCGTGCGAGTCCAGGCCGACCGCCGCGAGCATCTCGCCCGCGCGCCGGCGGCTCTCTTCGCGATCCGGCCTCCCCGAGACGTGCAGCGCCATCTCGACATTCTGCCGCGCGGTCAACGCCTGCAGAAGGTTGTGCGACTGAAAGATGAACCCGACCTGCTCGCGCAGCGCCACGAGCTGCTCGTAGCTCGCCCCGCGCAGCTCGCGCCCCAGCGCGACGATGCTGCCGTGCTGAAGCGACCGCAAGCCGCCAACCAGCGTCAGCAGCGTGGTCTTGCCCGATCCGGACGGGCCGGTCACGATCACGATTTCGCCCGGCTTGATTTCGGCCGAGACGTCCGTCAGCACCCGGTGCCGCGTCGGCCCCTCGCCGAACTCGTGGCTGACGCCCTGCACGGTGACGATCCCGTCCATGCGTCAGAACACCTCCGCCGGGTCCGCCGAGATCAGCTTCCGCATCGCGATCGAGCCGGACGCCATGCACATGATCACCGTCAGCGCAAACACACCCGCCGCCCGCGCCAACGTCATCTCGACCGGAACATGCGCGTTGTGGCGCGCGACGACATAGAGGATCTCGGCGATGGCATAACCCGGGATGAAGCCGAGCACCGACAGCACCACGGATTCCTGCAGGACGATGGAATAGAGATAGCGGTCGCGATAGCCAATCGCCTTCAACGTCGCGTATTCGTCGAGATGATCGACGACGTCGGTGTATAGAATCTGATAGACGATTACGGCTCCGACAAACAGACCCATCACGGCGCCCAGATCGAAGATGAATCCGATCGCAGCGCGCTTTTCCCAGTAGGCCGCCTCGCGCTCCGCGAATTCGGCGCGCGTCAGCACGACCACGTCGCCGGGTATGCGCGCGGCGATGTCGCGCTTGACCGCCATGGTATCGGCTTTCGGCGTGAGCCGAATCAGTCCGAGATCGATCATGCCGAGCGGACGGTCGAAGAGCCGGCTGAAATTGATGTCGCTCGTCAGCAGGTGGCCGCCCGCGCCGAAGGTGGCGCCGAGGTCGAACAGGCCGACGATCCTGACCCGCCGGTCGTTGACTTCGGCATAAATCGGCGCTCCCTCTTTGGACAGCTCGGCGATCGGGCCATATTCGGGCCTCGAGCCGACGTCGAACAACACGGCGTCCGGCACGGTCAGCTTTTCCATTTGATCGCCGAGCGACGGCACGTCGAGCACCTGGCTGGAGGCCGGCGCGGCGATCACGAAGATGCGATGTTCATGCAGCGTTGCCGGATCCTTCCAGGTGCCCATCTGGGAATACACGGGCACGACCGCCTGCACGCCGTCGGCGGCGAGCGCGCTGTACAGGCGCCGCTGGGAAAAGCTCCGCAGCGCGTAGAGAAACTCGTATTGCGCGTGCACCATGACGAGGTCGCCGGCGACGTGCGTAGGAATCCTGGCGGAGGCGCGGTAGAGCACTTCGCGAAGTCCAAGCTCCATCAGCATCAGGACGACCGCGAAGGTGATCCCCGCGAGGGCGGCAAAGAAACGGCGCCTTTCGAAGCTGAGTTGAAGCCAGGCCAGCGGTACGCCGCGCATCGAAGCAGGAGGAACGCTACGGGTTGATCAAGACCGACACCTGGGCGTGTATCAGATGCGCCGCGCGCGCGGAGTCGGAGAGGCGTATCTTCACCTGCACGACACGCGTATCGACATACGCCGCGGGATCGGTCGCGACCACCTGACCGCGGCCCACCGTCACGCCGATGTGCTCGACGCGGCCATCGAACGGAGCGGGGACCGGATCGCCCGTGACGCGCGCCGGATCGCCGAGCCTGACGGCTGCGATGTTTTGCTCGGACACTTCAGCGAAGACGTACATGCGATCCGTCTTCCCCAGTTCCATCAGGCCGCCCGGACCGACCTCCTCCCCGGGCCACGCGCGGATCTTGATCACGCGGCCGGCGATCGGCGAACGCACGACCGACGGCTCGTACTCGGCGCGCGCGCGCCGCGCGGTGGCGCTCGCGGCGGCGACCGCCGCCCGGGCTGCGTCGACGTCGGTCTTGCGGACTTCAGCAACGCTGGCCACGCGGTTCTTCGCCTGCTGCACCATCTGGCGCAGGGTCTCGACTCGCGTTCGCCGCGCGTCCAGCTCCGACGGCGCGACAGCCCTGGCCTCGCTGAGCGCGGCGAACCGCCGCAGGTCGTTCTCCGCGTAGGCCAGCTCCGCCTCGAGCCGTGCGACGTCCGCTTGCTGTGCGGCCACGTCTCCGGTACGCGCCCCCGCCTCGATCTGCGCGAGCTGCCGCCGAGCGACGGCGACGCGCGCCTCGGCCTCGCGCCATGCGGCTTCGAGTTGATCGTGGCTGTTGAGAATCGCCACGATCTGTCCGGCGGCGACGGCGTCCCCCTCGGCGATGCGCAGCTCCGAGACGATCGAGGGCTGTCCCATCAGCGAGCGCGCGGACAGGACGACCACGCCGTCTTCCGGCTCGATGTGTCCGAGGCACGAGACGCGGCGAGGTCGGTCGGCCGTGTCGCGGGGCGGGGGAACGGCCGCCGATGGCTTTCGCACGGCCAGCGCCACGGCGCCAGCCAGCGCCACCGTCGTCGCGAACGCGGCCCACATTCGGCTCCGTCGTGAAAGCGGCATCGAATTGATTGCGTCGGGCGCGTGCCGCAGTCTAGCATGCTTGACCTGCAGCGCCGGGCCAGTCCAGAATGCGCGACGACCGACCGAAACAATCCCAATGACCCGAGAAGAAATCGCGCAGCGGATCAAAGAAGACATCGGCCGCATCACCGGCATTCCCGCGGCGGCGATCGCGGATGAGGCGTCCTTCCAGAAAGATCTGGGCCTCGATTCGCTGTCGTTGCTCGAACTGGTCGTGCACCTCGAGTACGGGTTCAAGATCAAGGTGCCCGAGGACCAGCTCTCTTCGCTGCGCACGGTCCACGAAACCGCGCAGTACGTCCACGATCGTCTCTCGACCGACGGCTGATCATGACAGATCCGGTGGTGGTCACCGGCGTCGGCATGGTGACGGCGGCGGGCATCGGCGTCGATGCCTGGCGCAATCTGCTTGCGGGCCGCTGCGCGATCGGACCGGTGCGGTCGTTCGACACCGGACGGCATGCCGCGCACATCGGCGCCGAGATCTCCGGGTTCGAGTCGCCCGCGGGCGCCGCCGATGCCGGCCGCGCGACGGCATTTGCAATCGCGGCAGCGCGCCTGGCGATCGCGGACGCGGGCATCGCGGGCGCCGAAGGGGTCTCGCGGGCGGGCGTCGTTGTCGGCACCACCTCAGGAGAACCGGCGTTTGTCGAACGGCTCGAAGACAGCCGCGCGGCGGGCGGACCCAGCGACGCCGCGCTGCGCGACCTCGCGGTCCATTATCCGGGCCACGTGATCCCCGCACGCGTCGCGCACGACGCGGGATTCCACGGACCTGCCCTGACGATCCCGACCGCGTGCGCGGCGGGCAACTATGCCATCGCGGCCGCCGTCGATTTACTGCGGGCCGGACGGGCCGACGTGATGATCGCCGGCGGCGCCGACGCCTTTTCGCGGATCACGTTCACGGGCTTCGCCCGGCTCGGCGCGATCGCGCCGGAACGGTGCCAGCCGTTCGACCGGCATCGCAAAGGCATGGTGCCGGGTGAGGGCGCGGGGATGCTCGTGCTCGAGCGCGCGAGCCGCGCGCGCCGGCGCGGCGCGCGGATTCACGCCGAAGTCGCCGGCTACGGCCTCTCGTGCGACGCGTTTCACATGACAGGAGGCGATCCGGCGGGGAGCGGCGCGGTGCGGGCGATGGAAGCGGCGCTCACGGACGCGCGGCTGCCGCGAGACGCCGTCAGCTATATCAGCGCGCACGGTACAGGGACGCCGGTGAACGATCGGCTCGAGGCCATCGCGCTCGGACGCCTGTTCGGCGACGCCGCGCGCCGCATCCCGACGAGCTCGATCAAGTCGATGATCGGCCACGCAATGGGCGCCGCCTCGGCGATCGAGGCCGTCGTCTGCGTACTGGCGTCCAGAGACAATCTGATCCCGCCGACGATTCACTACGAGACGCCCGATCCCGAGTGTCGGCTCGACTGCGTGCCGAACGCCGCGCGGGAGCACGAGGTGCGCGTCGCCATGAACAACGCGTACGGCTTCGGCGGCAACAACGCCTCGGTGCTCTTCCGGAAATGGGAGTCGTGAATCGTGCGCCGCAAGGTGGTCCTGACCGGAGCCGGCGTCGTGTCCGCCGTCGGAGATTCGCCCGCCGCATTGTATGGCGCGCTCACGGACGGCCGGCGCGGCGCGGGGATTGATTTCAACCCCGGCCGCTACTTCGGCGCGCGCAACGCGCGCCCGCTCGATCGGATTTCGCAGCTCGCCGCCGCCGCCGCGGGGCTCGCCCTGGCGGACGCGGGCTGTACCGCGGATGACTGCGCCCACCGGCCGGTCGGCCTCGTCCTCGGCACCGTGTTCTCCGGCGTTCGAACGATCTGCGCCTTCGATCGCCGGGCGATCGACGTGGGTCCGGAATATGCGAGTCCGCTGGATTTCGCCAACACCGTGCTCAACGCCGCCGCCGGACAGGCCGCAATCTGGCACAATCTCCGCGGACCCAATGCGACGATGGCCGCGGGGGTCGCGTCAGGGCTGCAGGCGATTATTTACGGCGCCGAGCTGATCGCCGCAGGCGCGGTCGACGCGGTGCTCGCGGGCGGCGCCGACGAGCGATCGCCCGAAGCGGCGGACGCGCTCGATCGCGCCGGGCTGA
This sequence comes from Vicinamibacterales bacterium, assembly GCA_035495955.1. Taxonomy (GTDB): domain Bacteria; phylum Acidobacteriota; class Vicinamibacteria; order Vicinamibacterales; family 2-12-FULL-66-21; genus JAICSD01. Next base: position 33,740 of record DATJFE010000071.1, read on the forward strand.
CGGGCGCCGACGACGCGGCGTCGACGCCGTTTGCCGAGGATCGAGCCGGCATGAGGCTTGGCGAGGCCGCGGCCTTCGTGATGCTCGAGGCCGACGGCCTCGCGCGATCGCGCGGCGCCTCCGTGCGCGCGGGGCTCCGCGGATTCGCGACCGGCCACGCCGCGGGCGCAGACGGACGACTCGATCCGGAGCGCGTGGCCGCCGTCCTGCGAGGAGCGCTGGCCGACGCCGAACTCGGTGCCGGCGCCGTCGACGTTGTCGGCGCCGCGGCGAGCGGCAGCCTCGAGGTCGACGCGTGCGAGGCGCGCGCCCTCGCGCTCGCGCTCCGCGATCGCGAGCGGCCGGCTGCGGTGATGGCGGTCAAGTCGGCGGTCGGCGAGGCGCTTGGCGCATCGGGCGCGCTGCAAGTCGTCGCGATGCTCGAATCCATGCGGGCAGGTGCGCTCCCGGGCATTGCGGGGCTCGAGCGATCGATCCTCGACGAACGGTATGCGGTGGCAAGCGGCGCGGTGAGGCGGCTGGACATCCGGACGGCGCTCATTGACGCCTTCGGCTGGGACGGCCAGTGCAGCGCCCTGGCGATCGACAACGGAGACGCAACAAGGGGCACGGCATGAACTGGAGATCGATCGCGCCGCTCGACCTCGTCCCGCGGCTGCGCGATCAGGGTTACGGCGCGGAGGACGTCGCCGCGCGCCGGGCGTGGATCGAAGCGCGCACCGGGGTGCCGCTGCCGCTCATCGGCGCCTCCGCGATCCCCACCGAGCAGATGCGCGGCAACATCGAGAATCCGATCGGCTCCGTCCAGATGCCCGTCGGCCTCGCGGGACCGCTCGACGTGAAGGGCGAAAACGCGTCGGGACTTTTCTACGTGCCGCTCGCGACGACCGAAGGCGCCCTGGTGCGATCCTACGAGCGCGGCATGATCACGCTGACGCGCGCCGGAGGCGCCGTCGTTCGCGTCGTGCGCGACGAGAACTGCATCGCTCCCGTGTTCGAGTTCGACGACCTGGAGCAGGCGGCGGCCTTCGCCGCGCGCGTGCCGCAGGACGTCGAGACGATCAAGCGAGAGGCCGAGTCCACGACGCGGCACGGCCGGCTGCTGGGCGTCGCGTGCCATCCGGCGGGACGCGAAGTGATCGTGCACTTCCGCTATCACACCGGCGACGCGCAGGGCATGAACATGATCGTGAAGGCCACCGATCTGGCCTGCCGCGGCCTGGTCGAGCGCTGGGGTGCGCGGCGCTTCTATCTCTTCAGCGGCCTCAGCTCCGAGAAGCGCGCCAGCGGGGCCCTGCTCGCCGGCGGGAAGGGGAAGACCGTCACGGCCGCCGCGCGGATCGCCGGTTCGATCCTCAAATCACACCTCCACGTCACCGCCCAGGATATGGCTGACGAATGGCATCGCAGCGTCGTCGGCCACCTGCGCGCGCACAGCGTGGGCTTCAACGCGCAGTACGCCAACGGCCTGGCCGCGTTGTTCGTGGCGTGCGGTCAGGACGTCGCCAACGTGGCGAACGCCGCGGTCGGCGTGACGGACTACGAGGTGGTCCGCGGCGGCGACCTTCATGTCAGCGTGACGCTGCCGTCTCTGACCGTCGCGACCGTCGGAGGCGGGACGGCGCTGGGCACCAGCCGCGAGTGCCTCGCGTTGATCGGCTGCAGCGGCGCGGGGCGCGCGCGAAAGTTCGCGGAGATCGTCGCAGCGACGCTGCTTGCCGGTGAGATTTCCATGGCGGCGGCGATCGCGAGCGGCGAATTCGCGGCGGCCCACGAAGCCTACGGGCGCAATCACCCCGACACGGCCGGGGACCCGGCGCCAGAGCGATGAAGCGGCCCTTTCGCGGACTCCGCGGTCAGGCCCCCGCGGCCAGCTACGACGCCGTGGTGATTGGCGCGGGCATCGGCGGCCTCGTCTGCGCGAATCTGCTGGCGCGCGCCGGACTGCGCGTCCTGCTCGTCGAGCAGCACTACATGGTCGGCGGCTATTGCAGCACCTTCCGGCGCAAGGGCTACACCTTTGATGCCGCGACCCACTTTTATCCACTCCTGGGAAACCCGGCGACCGTCACGGGCCGGCTCCTCAGCGACCTCGACATCGACAGCGGCGGATGGATCCGGATGGATCCCGTCGATCAGTTCCATTTTCCGGACGGATCACGCTTCTCCGTTCCCGCCGACTTCGATCGCTACGTGGCCGCGCTGCGCAGCGATTTTCCGGACGAGCAGGACGCGATTGACCGGTTCTTCACGCTGGCGCGCCAGGCGTATCTGTGCGGCCTGCTGTATTACTTTCGCGGCCAGGACAGCGATCGACTCGACCCGTTTCGGGACCTGACGCTTCGCGATGCGATCGACCGTCAATTCCGCAGCCCAAAACTGAAGCTCCTGCTGGCCGCCGACTGCGGCCATTGGGGCTCGCCGCCGTCGCGAATCTCGTTCCTGTTCGACGCCATGCTGCGGCTCTCGTACTTTCTGGGGAACTACTATCCGCGCGGCGGCTCGCAGGCCTTCGCGGACGCGCTCGCGCAGCGGCTCGAGGCGCGGGGCGGCCACATTCTGATGCAATCGCTCGTCACCCGCATCCTCGTCGAGCGCGGCCGAGCCTCGGGCATCGAGCTCGAGACCGGGCCGCCGCACAGGCGCGCCAGCGTGCGCATCAGCGCCGGGGCGGTTGTTTCCAACGCCGACCTCATGCTGACGCTCGAGCGGCTGCTGCGGCACGAGCCGGCCGCGCAGACACCCCTGGATGCCGCGCGCCGGCTCCGCCCCACGCTGCCCTGCTTTCTCGTGCACATGGGAGTCGCGGGCATTCCGCGCGACGTCCTGGCCGAGGCGCACGGGTACCACTGGGCGTCGTGGGACGCTGAAGACGTGGCCACGCGCGCGTTCAAGATCTTCGTCCCGACACTTTACGAGCCGGCGATGGCGCCGCCCGGCGGACATGTCGTGATCGTGCAGAAGCTCACCGACGTCGACGGCCGCCGCGTCGACGACTGGGCCGCGCACAAGGAGGAGGTCGAGCGCCACATCATGGGACGGCTCGATCAGATCGTTCCCGGCTTCTCACGCGCGATCGTGACCAAGCTGAGCGCGTCGGCGATGACGTCGTACCGCTACACGCTGAACTATCGCGGCGCGATGCTGGGGTGGGAGATGTCCCCCGATCAGCTGGGGCCCGCGCGGCCGGCCGTCGACGGCCCGTTCGAAGGACTACACTTCGTCGGCCACTGGACGCAGCCCGGCGGCGGCGTCACGCCGGTCATTGTGTCGGCAATGCGCGTCGCCGAGCGGATCGCGGGCACCACCGTTCATCCCCACGCGCCGGCGGCGTCGGCCCATCCATGAGCGTCACCCCTCGCGTACTCGTCGTCGCTCCACCCGCCATCGAAGCGGCCATCGTGTCGCGTCTGAGACAGACGAGAGCGGGAGATTTCACGACCGATGCGTCGGGCGCGCGCGCGGACACGCTGGTCTTCGTGCCCCGCGGTCCGCGACCCGGGCGTGAAAACGAACGTCTCCGCGAGGCCCTGACCCGCGCGGCAACCGCGGCGCACTCCGGCATCGACCGGACCGTGATTGTCTCGAGCGCCGCGATCTACGGCGCCAGCCCATACACGCCGGGATTCGTCGGCGAGACATGGGAGCCGCCCCACACGCACCCGAACAGCGTCGCCGCATGGTGGCGTCAGCTCGAACAGCAGATCGGCCGCATCTTCCCGGCGGAAGCGGCGACCGTGCTGCGGCCGGCGCCGGTGCTAGACGGCGAGAGCTACTTCAGCACGCTCTTTCGCGCGCCCATCGCGCTGACGCTGAGCGGACACGATCCGTCGATCCAATTGCTCGCGGTCGAGGACCTCGCGGCAGCGATCAGCTGTGTTCTCGCGGCCACGCGTGGCGGTGTTTTCAATGTCGCGCCGGCGGGGGTGATTCCGCTGCGCGCCGCGCTCGGCCTCGCGTCGACGCTCCGGCTGCCGCTGCCGCGGCTGTGCCAGCGGCCGGCCCGGCGGGTGCTGGCGGCGGCCGGCGCGGCATGGCCCGGCGATCAGTTGGAGTACATCCGCTACTCCGCGACGATTTCGGGCGATCGGATCGAGCGTGAGGCCGGGTTCGTTCCGTCGCGGTCGAGCGCGCGGGCGCTCGGAGAATTCCTGGGAGGCATGGGAACGAAGGAGGACGCTGCGGAGCCGGCATTCGATCGCTTCGGCCAGGACAAGAACTACATCGACGCGTACGGCGCGACGCTGTTCACGTTTTTGAGCGAGTACTATTGGCGGATCGAAACCGATGGCGTCGAGGCCGTGCCGACTTCCGGGCGGGCGGTGCTTGCGGGTCCGCACCGCGGCTTCATGCCGTTCGACGGTGTGATGCTGCTGCACCTCATCGCGCGCGCGCGCAGCCGCTACGTGAGATTCCTGATTCATCCGAGCCTGGTGAAATTCCCGTTCCTCTTCAATTTCATGATGAAGCTCGGCGGCATTCCCGCATGCCGTGAGAACGCGGACTGGGTGCTGCAGCAGGACGAGATCGCGGGCATCTTCCCAGAAGGCATTCACGGGGCCTTCACCCCGTACCGCGAGGCATATCGCCTGGGCAAGTTCGGGCGCGATGAGTTCGTCAAGATCGCGCTTCGAAATCGCGCGCCGATCGTGCCCTTTGCCACGGTCGGGAGCGCCGAAATCTTTCCCATCCTGGGCAAAATCCGCTGGCCGTGGTGGGAGCGCTGGACCGACTGGCCCTATCTGCCGATCACGGCCACGTTTCCGCTGGCCCCGGTACCGCTCCCGTCCAAGTGGCACGTGCGCTTTCTTCCGCCGATGCACATCGAGCGCGACTATCCACCCGAGGCTTCGGAAGACCCGCGCGTCGTGCGTGAAATCAGCGGCGCCGTCCGCGCGCGCATCCAGGGCGCCATCGACGAGATGGTCGCGCGGCGCCGGTGGATCTTCTTTGGATCGATTTTCAACCGGGGGACCGATGGAGCGGTATGACGTCGTGATCGTCGGCGGCGGCCTGGCCGGCCTGACGCTGGCGCGGCATCTTCTCCTGACGCCCGGCGATCGCCGGATCCTGCTGCTCGAAAAGCGGCACGCGATCCCGCCCGGCGGCCAGAAGGTCGGCGAGGCGACGGTTCAGGTGAGCGGTTATTACCTGTCGAAGGTGCTCGACCTCGAGGAGCATCTGCTGCGCGAACATTTTCTGAAGTACAACCTGCGGTTCTACTGGAAGACCGGCGGCGATCCGGCGTCCATCGAAACCTATAGCCAGTCGTACATCCGGCAGTTCTCGAATATCGCCACCTATCAGCTCGATCGCAACAAGCTGGAGGCGGAGCTCCTGCGCCTCAACATGCTGGATCCGCGCTTCACCTTCGTCGCCGGCGTCCAGCGTATCGACCCCGCTATCCGCCAGTCGTGGCATGGCGTGACTTTTCACGCCGCCGGCGCCGACACAACCGTCGAATCCCGCTGGCTCGTGGACGCGTCGGGACGGGGCAAGCTGCTGGCGCGTCCTCGCGGGCTGCACCTTCCGGGCGCGATCCGCCACGGCGCGTCCTTCATGTGGGTGGAGGGCCTGCTGAATCTGGAGAAGCTCACCAACCTGAGCCCAACCGAAGCCCTGCGGCACCCGAACCGGGCGTCGATCGGACACGCGCCGCTCTGGCTGGCCACGAATCATTTCTGCGGCGAGGGATTCTGGTTCTGGACCATCCCGCTGCAGGGCAAGACGAGCCTCGGGCTCGTGTTCGACAACACCCTCATTCCGTACGATCGCGTCTCGTCCGCGCGAAAGCTCACCGACTGGGTCTGCGCGGAGTTGCCGCTGTTCGCTCGGGACCTTCCCGGGCGCAGGGTCCTGCATCATGCCGGCTATCGCGATTTCGCGTTCGACTGCGCGCAGACGATCAGTGTGGATCGATGGGCGCTGTCGGGTGAGGCCGGCCGCTTCTCCGACCCGCTGTACAGCCCCGGCGGCGATCTCATCTCCCTCTACAACACCCTCATCGTCGACGCGGTCCTCACCGAGGATGACGAGGAGCTGCGGCGCAAGACGGCGCTGTACGAGCAGATGATGCGCGGCTTCTACGAGGCGTATGTGCCGGGCTTTGCCGTGGGCTACAGCACGCTCGGCGATCAGGAAGCCTTCTCGCTGAAATACACCTGGGAGCTGACGATCTACTTCGCCTTCTATGTCTTCCCGTTCCTCAACGGGCTGTTCACGGACCTCCGGTTCGCCGTCCACTTTCTCCGCCGCTTCACGGAGCTGGGGCGCGTCAACCGCTCGATCCAGTCGTTCATCGCCGGCTATTACCGGTGGAAGAAAGAGCAGGGCCGAATCGGGCAGGGAGGACCGGTGTTCTTTGATTTCATGGACGTGGGCCCGCTGCGGGAAGCGGAGCGGACGTTTTACGCCATTGGCCTCGGGGCGGATGAGGCCGCAGGCGTTCTCGATCGTCAGCTCGGGAACGTGCTGCAGCTCGCGCGGTTCATCGCCGCGTACGTGAGCTCGCAGGTGCTCGGCGATGCCGCCGTACGCTCGAACCGCGCCTATCTGGACGGCCTGGACCTTGCGGCGCTTTCATTCGATGCGGAAGAGATGCGCGTCCGCTACGCGCGCGCGTCTGCGTGCTCCGCCGAACAGTACGCGTGGCCCTTCGATCCGGGCGTCCTGGATCGATTCGGCGGCGCGCAGGCACCGCACTCGCAAGTCGTATGACCGATCACGCGCCGTTCCTGGACCGCGCGCTGGCGGCCGTCCCGCCAGAGGATTCGTACGCGATCGCAGGCGTGCACGGCGATCTGCCAGCCTGGCTTCGCGGAACGTTCTACGTTAACGGGCCTGCCCGCTTTTCACGCGGCAGCGTGCGCTATCGGCATTGGCTGGACGGCGATGGCTTCGTCTGCGCCGTGCGGTTCGGCTCCGATGGCGCGGCGGCCACGCATCGGTTCATCCGGACGGAAAAGACGATCCAGGAAGACGCCGAGGGCCGGGCGCTCTTCCGCACATTCGGCACCGCGTTTCCCGGAGATCGCCTCAATCGGGGAATCGCCCTGCAATCGCCCGCGAACGTGAGCATCTACTCCTTCGCGGGGGCGCTTCTGGCGTTTGGCGAACAGGGTCTGCCGTACGAGCTGGACGCCGTCACGCTGGAAACCCGCGGACCGTACACGTTTCGCGGGGCGCTGACGGACGTCAGCCCGTTCGCCGCGCATCCGAAGCGGGACCCCGCGACCGGCGAGCTGTTCAACTTCGGGGTCTCGTTTTCCGCGGCGCAGCCCATGCTGAACGTGTACGCGTTCGACCCCGACGGCGCGCTCATCTCACGGCGCCGTGTGCCGCTCGATTGCCCGCGAACGATTCACGACTTCGCCGTCACTGAGCGGCACGTCCTCTTCTATCTGAGCCCGTATCTGCTGGACGCCGGCGCCATCGCGCACCACGGCCGAACCGTCATGGAAGCGCTCTCGTGGCAGCCGCAGCTTGGAAGCCGGCTGCTCGTGTTGTCACGGCAGTCCGGGGATCAGGTCGCGTCGATCCCGATCGGATCCTGCTTTTGCCTTCATATCGTGAATGGATTCGAGGACGGTCCCGACACGATCTTCGACGCGATTGAGTACGAGCGGCCGATTTACGAGCAGTACGACGGCATGCCCGATCTGTTTGCGAACGTCGGGCCAGGTCAGCCCGTTCGCTTCGTCGTCGATGCCGCGCGCGGCGTCGTGCGGGAGCGAGTGAAGATCGCTTACATGTCGGCCCCGGATTTCCCGTCGACCGATCCGGGACTGACCGCGCGGAGATACTCGGAGTTCTGGATGCTGGGTATTTCGGCCACCGGGCGTCCGGGACGCAAGTTCTTTGACGAGCTGGTCCGCGCGGATTGGTCCTCGCCCGGGCAATACGCCGTGTACCGCGCGCCCTCCGGCCGCGTCTTCGCCGGCGAACCCGCCGTCGTGCCGGACCGATCGGGCCGCGAGGCATCCGTCGTGATCTGCCCGATGTGCGATCTCGAGCGCGGCCGCTCGAGCATCGCCATCTTCCGGGAGAGCGACATGACGGGACCGATCGCCACGCTGGATCTTCGTCACTTGCTGCCGCCGCTGTTCCACTCGACCTTCGTTCCCGGCTGATTGACGTTACCTGCGCAGCAGGTATCTGTCGACGTACGCAACAACGACGTCGCCATGCTGGTTGACGACGCGCGTGTCGAATGTGATGAGGCCGCGAGACGAGTCCACCGGACGTGTCTCAACGACCTTCTTGTAGACGACGATCGTGTCGCCGATGAACACAGGTGACGCGAATCGCAGCTTGTCGAGACCGGCGAAGGCGATCAGGGCATCGGCGAAGAGGTTCATCCGGGTTGCGAGACCGATGGAACAACTCAGCGTCAACATGCCGTGCGCGATGCGCCTGCCGTACGGCGACGCCTCCGCAGCGCGATCGTCGAGGTGCACGCCCGACGCATCCCCGGTCAGCGCCGCGAACTCCGCGACATCGTCTGCCGAAATCGTCCGGGGGCCGGAGACGAATTCCCTGCCGAGCGCGAGATCCTCGTACACGCTCATTGCGCGTGCAGCGGACGGATCAACCGCAGGGCGGGTCGCGTGTTGTACGTGTCGCGGTAGGCTCGATGCGATTCGTCCTCCGGGTACCGCTCCGAGGGCGGATAGGGATAAGCCGTCATTGCATGGAACGGCAGCGGCTCGACGGACTGCGAGAAGGCGGTATTCGCGTCCGCGTCCTTCGCCCAGCCGTCCACGCGCAGCAGGAAGTCTCGCGTCCAGCCTGGCGACAGGGCCGGCAGGCCCGCGGCGGAGAACCGGAGCTGCAATTCGTCCCCCGACCCCATGACCACGAAACGATCGTCGGTGCCGATGACGAGCGGCGTCACGTCGCCGTAGCGCGTGTACAGGCCCGGCGTCGGATTCCACATCGACACGAAGGCCACATCCGCATACTCGAACGCTTCGGGCCGCCTGCGCTCCGGATCGATCGTTGCTCGCGAAAAACCCCGAAATCGGATCGCGCCGGCCGATGGATCGATGGGAGTGAGCCGCACGTGCGGGGGCGACGGATCCGCGCTCAGAAAAATTTCATCCCAATAGACGCACAGGTTGGTCACGATGCGGACCTGCCGCGACGCCGACCGGAATTTGCCGGTCAGATCCACGACGATCGTCTTGGGCTTGCCCGCGGGCATGCCCATGTCGCCGATGACCGTGGTCCAGCGTCCGTCAGCGTCCTTCACCTGCAGATAGGGCGTTATCAAACCGCGCGAGTCTTCCTGCGCCGCGCCCCGGAACGTGCTGCCGTCGGCCCAGTCGACCCATCCGGTCAGGACGAGCAGGGCGCGGTTGTCCGGAGCTCCGTCGCCGAAGTCGAGTTCGAGGTCGTGCGGCTCGGCGACGCCCGCGTAGTCGCGGCGAAAGTTCTCCGCATACACGCCATCGGCGGCGAGCAACGCGGCGCGCACGTCTCCCCCGCCCTGCCGCGCGCGAGAAGGATAGATGCGGCGCGTCACGCCGAAGAGGCGGAACTCCGGAAAAGGCGGCGCCTTGAACTTGTCGTTGGCAAACACCTCGACCGCGGCCGGATGATCCACGGCGACGAGCTGCACCCGATCGAGGTACGACACTTCGCGGAGCTCCTCGGTGACGCGGACGTCGTAGCCGTCGCCCTGCCTGACGAGCGCGCCGTGCGGAATGCGTACGTACTCGTGATCGTCGACGGGAAAGAACGTGCCGTTGCCGGCGCTCGCACCGAGCGGCGCGACGCCGAGCACGTCTGTCACGAACTGGAATCCACGACCGTTCCAGGTGAAGATCATCGGGCACGAGCCTGAAAGCCGCGGCGCCTCCTTGTACGAGATCGCCGCATCGGCCCTGGGCCGCGTCTCGTTCTGAATGAGCCCGTTCGGCCACGTGATGCGAACGACGTCCACGGTGGACCGATCGCGGAGGCCGAACGTCATCGGGACGCCGGCGTATCGCCGTTTCTCGTACCGCGGCCCGGCCTTGACCTCGATTTGCGCTTCCGGCGCGAGCACGAGGTTCTTGACGCCCGTGAGCCCAATCCGGATCCAGTGGTGTCTCGTGACGGTTTCATTCCTCAACAAATGCAGAGAGCCATCCGCGATCACCCCGAGGAGGTCGGTACGGCCATCCGCATCGAAATCCGCGGCCGCGGCCGCGGCGAGGCCGTTGAGGATGGGCGCCGGCGTGCGCGCGAACTTCGAGCCGCCGCCGTTCCGAAGCACGGCGCCGCTTCCCGCGAGATCCATCAGTCCGCGGTTCTCGAGATCGGCCGGCGTGACCTGGCTGGTCCCACCGAAGGCGCCGGCAGGCGCGAATCGCCCGCCACGGTTCCCCAGCACCGTTACGCCGTTCGGACCCGCTGCAATCAAGTCGACGGCCCCGTCGGCGTCGAGGTCTTCTGCCGCAAGCTGACGTGTGCCGGCGGCAACCGCGTCGATCGGCAGCGGCTCGTACCCCGCAGCGAGCCGATCCCGGTACAGGATCCCCGCATGGTCCGCGTACGAGACGACGAAGTCGTGCCCGGGCTGATCGGGAATCACATTGAGCACGACGGCCGCCAGCGCATGGCCGCCGGCCAGTGGAAGATCGCGCGTCTGATCGCTGAATCCCGCCCGGCCGTTGTTGCGCAGGAGCACGCTGGACGCGCCCAGAAGGAGGAGATCGAGATCGTAGTCGTGATCGTAGTCAATCCACGCGGCCGCCTCGAAGCGCCCCGCGGGCAGCGAGACCGGCGCGCGCACGAAGACACCGGCGCGGTTGGCCAGCACGGCCGCTCCCTCATCCGTGACGATGCAGAGATCGGGAAGCCCGTCATTGTCGTAGTCGCCTGCCGCGACAGCCCGCACGCCCTTGAACGATTCAAGACCGGAATGCTCGACGAGGGTCTCGCCGTTCCTGAACAACCTGGCGCCGGCGCGGGACCATGCGATGGCGTCAGGCCGGCCGTCGCCGTCGGCGTCGAGGACCAGCACACCCGCGGTGTCCGGCTCGAGTCCGGTCGCCAGACGCGTGTCGCGGAAGGCCAGCATCGCCGGAGGAGAGGCGTCCTCCGCGTCGCGCGGGTCGGCCGGATCGAGAACCTCCGCGTAGCGGCTCCAGTCCACGTCTTCACGGACCGAACCGTCCGCCTGCTCGCGCTTCAGGCGGAGGAACTCCGCCTGTTCCCTCGCGGCGGCGTCGCTGCGGCCCGCGTCGCGGTCGAGGTTCGAGAGCTGGAAGTGCGGCGCCGCAAACCCAGGGTCGAGCGCGGCCGCGCGCGCGAACTCCGCCCTGGCGTCGGAGATGCGGCCGGCCAGGCGATACAGGTATCCGAGATTGAAATGCGAGATCGGTTCGTCGGGGACGAGCCGTACCAGGCGCTCGAACTGGAGCGTCGCGCGCCGATAATCGCCCGCCTTCTTGAGCTCCACGCCAAGGACGAACCAGGAGTGCGGAATCGACGGATCCTGACGCTGCGCGCGTTCCAGTTCCGCGATCCCCTCGGCCGTCCGGCCGGCCCGCAGGAGCGCGAGGCCGTAGTTGATCCGCTCACGGGCCGAGTTTGGCGCGAGGGCCAGAGCCTTTCGGAACTCGTCGACCGCCTGCCGGTGGGTTGTCGGGTTCTCGTAGAACGCCTTCCCGAGGGCGCGGTGTCGGGCCAGCTCGTCGCTTTGAGGTTCGCCGCCGAGCGCGATCACAAGCGCCGCCGCGGCTGCGGCGAACCATCGCGTCACCTGGCGTCCCCTTCACGCACCGTCGTGATCCGATCGACGGGCGCGGCCACGCGCTCGACCAGGCCGCTCGGCCACCTGATCCGAATCGCGCGGACAACGGCGTCGGCGCCGAGGCCGACGTGCATGCGCGTCGAGCTCTGGCTCGCGTAGCCGTTGCCGCCGTTGACTTCGCGGATGAGCGTGCGCGACGGCGTCTCGAACGTGACCCGTGCGCCGACCGCGTCCCTGTTCGAGCGCGTGCCGATCAACTTCAGCTCGATCCAGTGTCCGGCGCCCCGTGTGACGTTGTGGAACATCAGCGCCGCCTGATTCGCGTCGCTCTGAATCCAGTCGAGCCGCCCGTCGTTGTCGAAGTCTCCGAGCCCGATGCCGCGGCCGTCGCGATCGTTGTCGACATGGGCCGCCGCCGCGACCTCCTGGAACGCTTGGCCCCCGGCGTTCCTGAACAGCTTCTTGCGCTGATAGCCGCTCCAGGTCCTGTTGCCGATGGCCGGCCAGCTGCGCAGATCGCTGAAGTCGACGCCGGGCTTGACGATCATGTCGAGCATCAACGGAATGTAAGTCTCCGGCCCGGCAGACCGCAGGCCGTTGACCACGAAGAGGTCGGTCCAGCCGTCGTTGTCGAAGTCCCCGAACTTGGCGGCCCAGCCCCAGCCGGTCTCGCACGTGCCCGTCTCGCGCGCCACATCGGTGAACGTGCCGTCGCCGTTGTTGTGCCACAACATGTTGCACTCGCGCATGTACTCGTCAGTGATGTTCGTCACGTAGACGTCCAGCCAGCCGTCGTTGTCGTAGTCTGCGACGTCGACGTTCATACCTTTCTTCGTATCGAAGCCGATCGCCTTGGCCGTCACCTCGCGGAACGTGCCGTCCCCATTGTTGAGGAACAGACGATCCGTGCCGTAGTCGCAGGCCAGATAGATGTCGGGAAGCCCGTCGTTGTTGAAGTCGCCGTGCCCGACGTCGAGCGTCCAGCCGGTGTGCCGCGCCAAGCCGGCCCTGGCCGTCGCGTCCTCGAAGCGGCCGCCGCCGGCGTTCCGCCACAGCGTGACGCCGCCGCCGTTGGCGGCGTTGTCCAGATCGGTCGGCAGCACGTGCGGGTCGCCCAGATCGAACAGATTGACGGGCTTGAAGTAGTTACCAAACAGCAGATCGAGCCGGCCGTCGTTGTCGTAATCGAAGGCGACGACCGCGATGGTGTTCGCGAACGCGGCGAGGCCTGACTGCGCCGTCACATCCTTGAACGTGCCGTTGCGCTCGTTGTGATAGAGGATCGGCGTGCCGAAGCGCGCCACGAGCAGGTCCGGCCGGCCGTCGTTGTCGTAGTCGAACCAGAGCGCGTCGGACACGATGGCATTCCTGTCGTTGCCGCCGCCGACGCCGGCGGCGGCCGTGACGTCGGTGAAGTGCAGATGGCCGTCGTTGTGGAGGAGATGGCAGTGCATCCCCGCGCCCGAATCGGTCAGGAACACATCTTCCAGGCCATCATTGTCGTAGTCGGCGACGGCGACCGCGGCGCCGCCCGACGTGAAGGTCCCCAACACGTCCGCGTACGGCCCTTTGAACACGCGCGTGTGATGCCGGATGGCGACCCGCGCTTTCACGCCGATCTCTTCGAACGCGATCGACGTGCGGCCGGACGGCAGCCCCAGCGTCAAGACCACGGCCGCGGCAGCCGCCGCCGTCCAGGGAAGCGTCATCGCGCCCACAACTCCTCGAGATTGGTGTCAACGCGGCGGGATGAATCGTACGTGTCGTTTATCAGCGCTTTGAGCGCGGACGGCGTGGCGCCGAGGCGGGTTTTCAGCGCCGCGTTGTCGGGAAACTGCTCGAGGCCGGCGCGCCAGATCGCCTTCGCTTTCTCGGCTTCGTCCATGATCCAATGGCCATCGCCCAGCGCGATGAAGGTGCGCACGTGGTACGCGTGCGCTTCGTCTGCCTGCTGCATCCGCAGCGCCTCTTCGAGGTCCGCGATGCCAAGGCGGGTGCGGTCGAAGATCTTCGGCCAGTACAGATAGCTGTTGCCGCGCGTGTAGTACCCAATCCACGAACGACGCAGCTCGAGAGCGCGCGAGAACTCCGTCAGGGCCCTGTTCGCCAGGATCACCTGGCTGATTGAGCCGGCCGTGGGGATCTTGTCGACGTACGCGAATCCATAGTTCAGGTGCGCATTTGCCGCGTCGGGATGCTCCGTCGCCAAGGTCTCGAAAAAGGCGAGCGCCCGGTCGTACTGCCCGGTCCGGATAATCGCCATGCGGTAATCGTTGCCCGCGCGCAAATCGTCGGGGGCGCTCGACAGCGCGGCCTCGAGGCGGGGCAGCGACGGATCGTCCGCCGGCGACTGCGGCATGCCGGCGCCGATCCGCCACGCCGCGGCCGCCAGGGTCGCCCAAACCGTCAGGCGGCGCATCATCGCCGGACGGCCGCCGGGGCAAACGGCAGCGGCGCACGTTCCCCTTCGACGAGCCGCAGCGTCTTGTCGGCGGCGATTGACGTGAAGGTCTGACGCAGGCCGGAGGGCCAGCGCACTTCCAGCGTGTCGATGCGAGACGACGCGCCGAGGCCGAAGTGGACGCGGGCGCTGCTCTGCGCGGCGAAGCCGTTGCCGCCGTCAACGAACTGCAGGCGGGTCCGGCCGCCGGTCGTGGCACGCACCTGGGCGCCGACCGCGCCGCGATTGGACTTTGTTCCCTCGAGCACGAACGCGGCCCAGTGGGGGCCCGCGGGCATGACGTTCCGGTACAAATAAGGACTGCTGTTGGCGTTGGCCACGAACATGTCGAGACGGCCGTCGTTGTCGAAATCGGCGACGGCCACGCCACGTCCATCGCGCGTGGAATCGACACCGTGCCGGGACGCCTGGTCGATGAACGCGTGCCCCTGCTCGTTGTGCAGGAGCTTCTTCTTCTGAAACCCGCTGAGGCTCTTCGATCCCATCGGCGGCCAGTTGCGCGCGTCGGCCAGATCCACGCCGGGGCGGATGATGAGCTTGAAGATGTCGGGCACGTAGCTCTCGGGCCCGGCCGAGACCCAGCCGTTGGTGACGTACAAGTCCAGCCATCCGTCGTTGTCGTAGTCGAAGAACCGTGCTCCCCATCCCCATCCGGTGTCGTAGGCGCCCGTCTCGCGCGCGACGTCGGTGAAGGTGAGATTGCCATTGTTGCGCCAGAGAAAATTTCCCTCGCGCATGTAATCGTCGGTGATGTTCGTCACGAACACGTCGAGAAGGCCGTCGTTGTCGAAGTCGCCCCAGTCCACGTTCATGCCTTTGCGCGTGTCGAAGCCGATGGCCTCGCGCGTGCGATCCGTAAACGTGCCATCGCCATTGTTTACGAAGAACCGGTCGGTCCCGAAGTCGCACGCCACATACAGGTCGTCGTAGCCGTCGTTGTTGGCATCGGCGTGCCCGAGATCGAGCGTCCATCCGCTCGTGCGCAGCCCGACCCGATCGGTGACATCCGCGAAGTGCCCCCGGCCGTCGTTGCGAAACACCACGACCCCGCCGCCGTTGTTCGCGGTCTCGAAGCTCTCGGGGAAGAACCGCGGCGTGTCGGGATGAAAGACGTCGACCGGCGGAAAGTAGCAGCCGATGAAGAGGTCGTTGAAGCCGTCGCGATCGTAGTCGAAGGCGACGGCCGTGATGGCGTTCATGTAGCGGTCGAGGCCGGCCTCGCGCGTCACGTCGACGAACGCGCCGTCCCCCCGGTTCCTGAACAACTGGCTGCGCCCGAACCGGACGACCAGCAGATCGGGACGGCCGTCGTTATCGTAGTCGAACCAGAGCGAGTCCGCCGACGCATTGCGATCGTCATTGCCGACGGCAACGCCCGCGCTGACCGCCACGTCGGTGAACGTGAAGTTTCCATTGTTGTGATACAGGTGATTGCGGCCATCGCGCGATGAATCGGTGACGAAGATGTCCTCGAAGCCGTCGCCGTCATAATCGGCCACCGATGCCGACGCGCCGAGGGCCGTGTAGCCAGCCATGATCTTGGCGTACGGATTGTCGAATTGACGATTGTGATGCGGACGCTCGACGCCCGCCGCGCGCGTGACGTCCACGAACCACGGGCGCGCCCCGTCAGGCGCGTGGTGCGCCACGAAGGCGGTCATGGCCACGACAAGGCCACCAGCCACCGCGAGCTTCATAGACAGACTCTGGCCGGAATGGGCCGGATGGTCAAGCCATCGGACCCTAGCTGCTCTTGTCGTCCTGCACGATCTGCGTCAGCCGCTGGCCGTCGATGTCGACGTCGATTTGCGTCCACACCGGGAAATGATCGGACAGTTGGAACGTGAATTGTTCCCTGGTGTAGTGGCCGGACGGAAACAGCGCGGCAATGCCCTTGTCGTTGACGAAGAAGTCCAGGGCTCCGCCCGCGTCCGTGAAGCGCTTCTTCATCGTCGGCAGGTGCAGGATCTGATCGTAGCGGGCGTCGGCCTTGAGATTCGAGCCGCCGATCATGCGATCGCCGACCTTGAGCTGTCTCAGGGAGTCCGGAATCTGCAGCCCTTTGCCGGTGAGCGCCTTGAACAGCTTGTCATCCAGCTTCGGGATGTTGAAGTCGCCCATGACGATCAGATCCGTATCCTCGGCGTATTGGCTCCTGAAGCGCGTGTCGATCCAATCCGCCAGCAACTGAAGCTCGGCCTGGCGCGCATCGAGGCTGTCGCCCCAGCGTGCGTGGGTCGCGATTGCGATGAAGTCGAAGTTCCCCGATCGAAACGAGCACATGTACGGCGCGCGCCAAAACGATTGCTTCGCGAGATACTCCTTGACCTTCTTGCTCCGAGGCGCATCGATCTCGGCGGCCAGGCCGTTGAACGTGACGGCGCGGCGATCGAAGAGGAACCCGACGCGCTCGTCGTTGCCGCCGGGATCGTCGATCCAATCCGAGTACACGACGTCCCAGCTCGGCCCGAGGAAGGGCAGCACGCGTCCGAGGTCGGTCAGGTCGTTGCGGAGCTCGACGAGGGCGATCAGATCGAACTGCCCGAGGATCTCCGCAATGTAATGGATCGCCGCCAGCGTCCGTCGTACCTTGCCGAACTCCCTGATGTTCCAGATCGCCACGTTGATCGTCTCATCGAGTTTCGAGGACGGGATCTTCGCGGCGTCGATGCGCTTCTTCAGCGTCAACAGCCCGTGGGCGATCTCGGGCGACACGGCTCCGTGGTGCATCGGCGCTCCTTTGAAAGCACGCCAATCCTACCCCTCGAGCGGAAGATCCGTGATCGCGATCGGGTGATTGACGTCGTGGAACGACATGCGCGAGAGACCGAGCAGCGTCTTCAGGCGATCGGCCTCCACTTTCATGGGCCCGGGCGAAGGCGCGGATCCCGGCGCGGGCTGGGGGAACGCCGTCGACATCGCCGTGTGAAACGAAACGTGCCCTTCGACCTTCTGCATGACCTGATGGATATGTCCGTTGAGGACGGCCACCGATCCAAACCGCTTCAGGTACGAGAGCGCGCGGGCGCTGTCGTCGGTGCCCCATCCCCACTCCGGGTACACCGACCAGAGCGGGATATGGGCGAACACCACGATCGGCGTGCTGCTTTTCAGCCGCTTCACGTCCTTCTCGAGCCAAAGGAGCTGCTCGTCGCCAAGGCTCCCAAGGCCGCCGGCTTTCAGATTGACGACGTTGACCAGGGCGATGAAGTGCACGCCGTTGGTGTCGAAGCTGTGCCAGCCGGCCCCCTGCGTGCCCTTCCCAAACCGCTGGAGATAGCTCTGGCCGTCATCGCCGAGCACGTCATGTTCGCCGGGAACGTAGAAGACCGGCAGCGCCAGTTCGGACATCACCTGCTGCAGCGTGTCGAACTCCCCCGGTTTCGACAGATGCGTGAGATCTCCCGTGTGCAGCACGAAGGACGGCTGCTCGGGCGCGGCCTTGATCTTGGCGATGGCCTCGCGCAGCGTCCCGGTCACGTCCGTGTTCGCGGGCTTGTCGAAGCCGATGTGACTGTCGCTGATCTGCGCAAAACGCAGTCCGCCGCCGCTCATGCCCCTGGCCATGGCTCCGGCCGCCGCACGCTCGATCGGACTGCCTTTCAGGACGCCGCCCGCCATCGTCCACAACGCCCCGGTTCCGACCCACGCCATGCACTTCAGGAACCCGCGGCGATCCCACTCGGCCTCGTCGTGATGTTTCGGTGCCACACACGCCCCCTTTTCAGATGTGTAGACCGCGCTGACCGCCGATCTATTCCGGGGCGGTTGGAGACCGGTGTGGCAATCGAGAGAATCAGCGCCTGCCGGACGAACCGAGGGTGCAGATCGAGTAGAAGTCGAAGATGGGCGACCCGATCGGCCGGTCCCCCCGATACGTACGTGAAAGCTCCGACGTCTTGAAGTGCTCGAGGAGCTCGAGGCCCAGCTCGCGTGCGAAGCTTCGAATGTCCCGGATGCCGGACAGCCACGGGGCGCCCATGGCGGCGAAGCTTTCGACGAGCGCCGTGATGCCCGCGTCACCCGTCGTCTTCGAAATCACCGCCTCGCCAAGGTAGTCGAACGACGCGCCGAATCGCGTCACGTGCGCTCGGATCTCCGTGAGGATCTCCTTCACGGTCTCCAGCGGCAGGTACATGACGTTGCCTTCCCAGATGAAATAGGTGGGAAGGCCACCGTCGAATCCGTTCCGCCCCAACAGATCGATCAGTCCATCGGTGACGTAGTTGCCCGGGATGAACGTCACGTTGGCGTCGACGCGGTGGTCTGCATAGCAGGACTGCTTCAGCGCCAACGTGGCGGGATCGTCGATCTCGAAGTAGGCCACGCCGGGCGCCGGCTTCCTGACGGCACGGGTGTCCAGGCCGGCGCCCAGAATCACAACCTGCCGAAAACCCTGGAGGAGGTGTCTTTCGAGACTGTCGTCGAAGTATCTCGTCCGGATCCTCACCATGTCCCTGACGGGAGGAAACCTGGCCGCGAGATGCGCTGCGGCCTGACGGCTGTCTTCGCTCAGAAAAAGCTCGACGATCGGGTCTACATACAAAGGAACCGTTTCCTGATTCTCGTCCGCCCGATATTCCGCGACGACGAACGCGGTCCCGCTGACGTTTCTGATCTGTGACATGTGCGTCTTCGAAGCTCCGGCCTGCCCGTTTAGGACCGCAGCTCGAAAACATTTCAGTCTGTGGATTGGCCGCGGGCGGTTGGCCCAAAGCCCCAGCGTTCACGCATGCGCTGCCGGAATCGCTCGCGCTCCTCCGGCGTGAGACGCCCCCAGTTCTCGCCCATGCGACGCCGCATACTCGACGCGGGACCGCCGCCGCGACCCAATCCGCCAAATAGGATCCGGCACAGCACCAGAAGTCCAAGCGCCTGCCAGAAAGTCACCTGCCGCCATCCAAACAGCGGCGGCAATAGTGAGTTCCACAGGAGCTTGACGATTTCGCCGCCAGCGGCGACAAACAGCGTCAGGGCCAGGATTGCCAGCGGAGCGATGAAGATCCACTTCCGTCTCATGTTTGAAACCTCATGCATCGGTCAATTCGTCGTAAATGGCCTGCAATCGTCTGCGAAGATGCAGCACCGCATAGCGTTTGCGTGAGAGCAGCGTGTTCAGGCTGATGCCGCTATCGTTCGCCATATCCTTGAAGCTGCGCCCTTCGAACTCGTGCGCGACGAACACTTCCCGCTGTTCCGACGGCAGCTCGCCGATCGCCAGCGCCAGTTCGTCGAGCAGCACGCGACGGGTATAAAGCGCCTCTGGTCCGGCGTCCGGCGATGGCAGCAGATCTTCGAGCTGCAGGTGTTCCTCGCCATCACCCGCGACAAAGGCATCGTCAAAACGCGCCGTCTTCTTCTTCTTGAAGAGATCGGCGATCCGATTCCGCGCCACGCGAAACAGCCAGCCCGTGACGTGTTCGATCGGCATCAGCAGACGGTTGGCTTCCACCAGCTCGTAGAAGACGTCCTGCAGGATGTCTTCGGCGTCGCGCGAATCGGGCACACGCCGGCGAATGAAGTGAAGCAGCCGGGACCGTTCCCGTGCGACCACGTCGGCGATTCGCTGGTCCTGTTCGCGTGTCATCCGCTCGAGGTCCGCCGTCTACCGTCTCTGGCGTTGTAGACGAATGAGGAGCACAAATATTGTGCGGCGGCTGGGTCCTGAGGATCCAACGCGTTGCGGCTCCTCCCTGATGTCGTGTTCAGGCGGGGCGCTCGTGGTAGGATTCGGTTGCACGATGAAACGGCTCCGCCACGGTTCCGGCTTCACCTGATAGTCCCCATCCGGCGCGTCGCGCCGCCCCTCGCCTAACAATCGTCATTTCGCGACATCGGCTGCGTACGGATGTGCGCATCCGAGGATCGGCTGCACACGAATGGATGCCATCACGCTCTCCCTGCGGGTGACTGCGCCGGACCCGGAGGTTGCGCAGGTCTCGGTCGGCCGCCGGCAGTTTTCGATCGGCCGGCCGCTGGAGTTCGACGATCTGTCGCCGAGGGTGGCTTCCATCGAGTACGCGCTCGGCGCGGTCGGCGGTGAAGTCGTGAACGGCCTTCGGGCGTTTGCGCGCAGGCGGCGGCTGGCGATCGATGCGATCGAGGCGGTCGTCACCGGCGAGCTGGAAAACGGACTCGCCTACCTGGAGGTCATCGGTGAAGACGGACGGCCCCGGATCGCGCGCATTCACATCAAGGTCTTCGTGTCGTGCCCGGACGCCGCCGCTGTGCGCGCGCTGTTCGAGGTGACGGTCGACCGGCTCCCGCTCGTGTGCACGCTCCGGTCCGCCCTTGCGCTGACGATCGAACTGATTCCGACGCCGTAATTGGAGAGCATGAGATGTACCGACTGAACGATGAACAGCAGGGGATCGTCGCGGACGCCGCCGCCGTTGCAGACGCGCACATCAGGCCGCATGCGGCGAGCGTCGATCAGAGTGCGGCGTTTCCGAGTCAGTCGATCGCGGCGCTCGCCGAACGCGGACTGCTGGGCCTGACCATCCCGACCGAGTACGGCGGGCTCGGTCAGGGCCTGCGGGCGATGGCGGCGACCGTCGATGCAGTGGCCCAGCGGTGCGCCTCGACGGCGATGGTGTACCTGATGCACGTCTGCGGCGTGGCCTGCTATGCGGCGGCGCCCGCCAGAGCGGAGCGCTTTCTTCGCGAGGCGGCCGCCGGCCGCCATCTCTCGACGCTCGCGTTCAGCGAAAAAGGATCGCGCAGCCATTTCTGGACGCCGATCAGCCGCGCGGAATACGCCGGCCCGGGCATCGTCCGGCTGAACGCCAGCAAGTCGTTCGTGACGTCCGCCGGCCATGCCGACGGCTACGTCATCTCGACGCTCGCGGCCAGCGCGACGGGCCCTCTCGAGAGCACGATCTATCTCGTGCTCGGCGATGACGCCGGCCTCGGCGTCGCCGGCGCCTGGCGCGGACTGGGCATGCGCGGCAACGCCAGCGCGCCGATGACGCTCGAGAACGTCACCGTCGGCGCCGATCGGGCGCTGTCGGATCCGGGCAAGGGACTCGACATGATGCTCGGCGTCGTGCTGCCGGCGTTTCAGGTCGGGTCCGCCGGGGTGGCCGTCGGCATCGCCGAGGCGGCCGTGCAGGCGACGATCGGGCACGTCACGCAGGCGCGGCTGGAGCACATGAACAGCTCCCTGGCGGAGCTGCCGACGCTCCGCGCGCAGATCGCGCGCATGCGGATCGAGACCGATCGCGCGCGCGCGCACCTCGGCGCGGTGCTCGATTCGCTCGACGCGCCGGGGCCCGCCACGCAGTTGATGGTGCTCGAAGCCAAGGCCGCGGCGACCGAAGCCGCCGTCGCCGTGACCGATCTGGCGATGCGGACCTGCGGCGGCGCCGCTTTTGGCGGCGCCTATGGCATCGAACGCATGTTCCGCGACGCGCGGGCGTCGATCGTCATGGCGCCGACGAGCGATCAGGCCTTCGACTTCATCGGACGGGCGCTCTGCGGCATGGAGGTGTTCTGATGAATCGGCCGCTGAAGGTGGGCGCGGTGATGTACGACCCCAAGGTGTCGGTCATCTGGGAGATCATCCGCGATTTCTTCGACTCGCACGACTGTCCGATCGACGTCGGCTTCTACAGTACATACGAGGCGCAGGTCACGGCCCTGCTCGATCGCACGATCGACCTCGCCTGGAATTCGCCGCTGGCATGGCTCGACGCGCAGCGCCGTTCCGGCGGCGGCTGCCGCGCGATCGCGATGCGCGACAGCGATCGCGACCGGGTGTCGTATTTCGTCGCGCGCCGCGACGGTCCGGTGCGAGTGTTGCCCGACTTGCGGAATCGGACGCTGGCGGTCGGGGCGATCGATTCCCCGCAGGCGACGCTCATTCCGCTCGCACGCCTGCGTCGGGACGGCCTCGACCCGCGCGCCGATCTCACCGTCAGGCGTTTCGACGTCCTCGTCGGCAAGCACGGCGATCACGTCGGCGGCGAGCGCGACGCGTTCGAGTTCCTGCGCAGCGGCAGGGCGTCGGCCTGCGCGATGCTCGATCTGAACTGGGACGCGTGGACGAAGGACGGCACGATCGACGCGGATCACTTCGTCGTCGTGGCCGAGACCGACCGGTTCGATCACTGCATCTTCACCGTCCGACAGGACCTCGATGCGGCCGCCGAGCGGCGCTGGCTCGAGGCGCTGTTCGCGATGCGCTACGACAATCCCGCGCACCGGGAAATGATGGATCTCGAAGGGCTGAAAGCGTGGCTGCCCGGCCGCGTCAGCGGCTTCGGCCCGCTGAGCCAGGCCGTCGACTCGGAGCGATTCTTCAGCGGGCCCGCGGCGCCGTGAGACCGCTGCCCCTGTTTCCGGTGACGACCGTCGGGAGCTGGCCCAGGCCGCCGAAGGTCGCCGAGGCGCTTCGCCAGTTTCGCCGGCAGCGCATCGATCGCGGCGAATTCGATCGGGCCGCCGACGCCGCCGTGATCGAGCTGCTCGAGCTTCAACAGAACCTCGGCTGCGACATCGTGACCGACGGCGAGCTACGGCGGGACAACTTCTATTCGTTCGTCGCGGACAAGCTCGACGGCGTGCGCCTCATGACCCTCGCGGAGATGCTCGGCGTCGTCGAGGACAAGGCGGGATTCGAGCGCCTGCTCCAGACGCTCGACGTCCCGGCGTATTCGATCAGCAGTCCCATCTGCACCGGCAGACTCCAGCGGCGCCGCGCGCTTGCCGCCGATGATCTTCGCTTCGTGAGGCGGCACACCGACCGACCGGTGAAAGTGACGCTGCCCGGACCGTACCTCCTCACGCGTGCCATGTTCGTCTCCGAGCTGACGCGCGCGTTCTATCCGACGAAGGAGGCGCTCGCAGAAGACGTGGTTGCCGTACTGAGGACGGAACTCGTCGAGCTGGCCGCGGAAGGGGCCGACTTCGTGCAATTCGACGAGCCCGTGTTGACCGAGGTGGTATTCGCGCCGGGGCGCACGCGGACGTTCATGTGCTCGGCGCTGGCCGCGCGCCGCGACCCCGCCGAGGAGCTCGATCTGGCCGTGTCGCTGATCAACCGCGTCGTCGAGGACGTTCGCGACGTGCGGATCGGGGTGCACGTCTGCAGAGGGAACTGGAGCCGCGATGAAACGACATTGCTGAGCGGCGGCTATCAGCCGCTCGCGGCGTATCTCGAGCGCCTCGACGTCGCGCAGCTCGTCCTCGAGTACGCGACCGAACGCGCGGGCGATCTGATGCCCTTCGGCGGCAAGGAGCTGGGCCTGGGGGTGGTCAACCCTCGCGCCGACGCCGTCGAATCGGCAGCCGCCATCCGGATGGCCGTGGAGGACGCGCTTCGGTTCTACGCGCCCGGACAGATCTTCCTCAATCCCGATTGCGGCTTCGGCACGTTCTCGAGCCGGCCGATGAGTAGCTGGGCGATCGCGGCGGCGAAAGTCGGCGCGATGGTGGCCGCGGCTCGCGAGCTTCGCGGATAACCGCCGGCCGAGCCGATCAGCGGGCGCTCTCGATATGGAACGTCCGCTTCCCTACCGATTGCCCGTCGACAAAGGCTTCGACGCTGTACTCCCCCTCCGGAAATCCTGCCGGACTCTGGAGGCTGAAATCGGTCGCCGCCACGTCGGTGTACGACACCTGCTTCTTTGGCTCGTCGAGCACACGCGGTCCGTACATCCACCGCACGCTGATCGTGCCGGAGCCCACGCCCGCCGTCAGGACCGACACGTGAATCGTGTCGTGTGGCGAGTAGCGAGTCGTGTGCCCGGCGACCGTATTGTCCGCATTCAACGATCGTCCCAACTGAATGCCCGTGACCTGCAGAGGTTTGTGAGAGCTGCAGCCGGCGAGGGACGCGAGCGAGACGACGAGAATCAGGTGGATGTTGAAGCTGCGCATAAGCAGTCGTGATTGTACCAAGCTGTGTTTCACGGCCGTTGACGCCACGGCTGAGCTGGAGCATAATCTCCGCTTCCTTTGCAACACGTTCACCTGATCGGAGAGGGGCGCTCTATGAAGGCGTTGAAAGCGGCGTTGGTGTGTGCATGCGTCGCGCTGGGGGCCGCGGCGGCGCTCGCGCAGGATCCGGTGAAAGTCGATCCCGCGCATTACAAGGTCGTGATGGAGAACGCGAGCGTGCGCGTGCTGAAGATCGATTATGCGCCCGGGGCGAAGAGCCCGATGCACCAGCATCCCGACGCGATCGTGATTCCGCTGGCGGCCTCGAAGGTCCGGTTCACCATGCCGGACGGCACGACCCAGGACAGCGAGTTGGCCAGCGAGTCGGCCATGTACACCCCCGCCGGCACACACAGCCCGTCGAACCTCGGCCCGGGACGGGTCACTGCGCTGCTGATCGAGTTCAAGGGCGCGGCGCCGGGCACGGCGACGCTGCCCTCGGCGCGCCCCGGCATGGCGATGAAGATGCTCGCCGAGGGACCTCGGGCGGTGGCCTACCGGACCACGGCGGACCCGACGTTCCAGGAGCCGGCGGGAACGAAGCACGACTTCGACCAGGTCGTGATCGCGCTCGGCGCGTCGAAGATGTCGCTGGCCATCGACGGCAAGCCGGCGAAGACGACGTGGGCGCGAGGCGACGCGCAGTTCATCGGGCGCGGCGTTGCGCACGAAGCGAAGAACACAGGCGGCAAGCCGGTGGACTTCGTGATTGTCGCCATCAGGTAGGGTTCCTCAAAAAGGTAGTATCTTGAGGAACACATGGCTACACCCAGACACCGTCTGACCTTCGTACTATCGATTTTTCTCGTCGCCGGGTTCGTGGGAGCCGCGTCTGCGCAGACGCCCGACGAAGTGGTGGAAAAGCATCTCGCCGCTCTGGGCGGTCGTGAGGCTCTCGGCAAACTCACCTCCCGCAAATCGACCGGGAAGGTCTCCGTCACGAACGATGCGGGAACTATCCCGGGCTCGGTCGAGATCTATGCAAAGGCGCCGAACAAGAGCCGCGTGAATATCAAGCTCGATCTGAGCGCCATGGGAGCCGGGGACATGGTCATCGATCAGCGGTTCGACGGCACCGCGGGCTACATGCTCAACTCCATGCAGGGCGACTCGGAGATCACGGGCAATCAGCTCGAAAACATGCGCAACAGTACTTTTCCAAGTCCGCTGCTCAACTACAAGGAGGCCGGAACCAGGATCGAAGTGCTGCCGAAGGAGAAACTCGGCGACAAAGAGGCCCTCGTCCTGCTGATCACGCCGAAGGCCGGCTCAGTGGTGCGCATGTTCCTCGACCCGGAGACGTATCTCATCGTCAGGACAGTCGCGAAAATCAATTCCCCGCAGATGGGCGGCGACATCGAACAGACGATCGATCTCTCCGACTACAGGCCGGTGGACAACGTCAAGGTGGCGTTCCATGTGGTCAACTCCAATCCGATGCAGTCGCTGTCAATCAGTTTCGACAAGATCGAGCACAACGTCCCGATTGACGACGCGATGTTCGTCAAGAAGTAGCGGCGTTGCCGCGTCCCCGTTTCGCGCGATTCGGCACTAGTCCACCGAGCCCGTGAGACGGACGCCAGTCGTCAGGAGGACCGCCAGACCGAGCAGAAGGATCGGGATGACTTCGGCCGCGTGCATCGCCAGCCCGCAACTGACGCCGATCGCGGGCGGGACGCCCCACGCGGCGAGCGCGCCGGCCGTGGACATCTCGTACACGCCGGCGTTGGCGGGGGCCGCAACGACGCTGATCCCTACGTTGATCGCGATGAGCGTACCGATCGCGGCCAGCAGCGGCAGCCGCAGGTGAAAAGCCTGCAGCATGCACCAGATGACGCTTGTCCGTCCGATCCAGGCGAGCACGGCAAGCGCGGCAACAGCCGGCAGCAGCCGGCCTTCACGCAGCGCTCGCAAGCCATCGAGAATATGCGCGGCGAATCGTTTGATGGCCGCGTGCCCACCGGCGCGATCTCCTTTTGATCGACGCCGCATCCACCATGTTCCCCCGGCCAGTGTCGCGAGGATGGCGATCACGACGATGCCGAGTCGCGCCGGCGCCTTGACGGGCGTCTGCGCTTCGAACGCCACCGTCATCACCATCGTCGCGAGCACGAAGGTCGCCGCGTCGACGAGGCGATCGAGGACGACGGTGGCGGCCACTGTCGCGATTGGCAGCTCCTGCCAGCGCGCCAGGGCGACGGCGCGCGCGCCGTCGCCCAGCTTGTAAGGCAACACGAGATTTCCCAGGAAGCCGAGCAGCAGCGCCTGCGTCGCGCGCAGGAGCGAAGGGCGCGAGATCGGCAACACGAGCACTCGCCATCGGGCCGCGTCGACCACGACCGTCAGCAGATTCGCCAGGGCCGCGGCGATCGCCCAGCCCCAGGACATCGTCCCGATCGCCGCGAGCACGCTCCCGACATTCACGCGGATCAGCACGACGGCGAACGCCGCGAGCGCGACCGCCGCGATCGCGACGCGCACCCACGTCCGCGTCATTGCCGGCCGGACTCGTCGAGCAGCTCGGAAATCGTGAGCATCCGGAGTTTCCGCCGCCGTGCTTCCTCGAGGATGCGCGGCAGCGCAGCCACCACCTGGCTCGCGTCGGGCTCGGGGTCGAGACTGCGACCGTCGTGGAGCAGCAGAATGGCGCCGTCGCGCAGTCCCGCGATCGCGCGGTCGGCGATGACATCGGCGCCGGGACGATCCGTATCGTGGACCCCGACGCTCCACGCGACGGGCTCGCAGCCCTCGCGCCGCGCGCTGCGATCCACCCACGGGTTACGCCACCCGAACGGCGCGCGGAAGACGCGCGGCCGCACGCCTGTGGTCCGCTCGACGAAATCCGACGTGGCCCTGATCGTCTGCCGGATGAAGTTCGGACCGCATAACGGGAGCGCGCTGTGCGCCCACGTGTGGTTGCCGACCTCATGGCCGTCGGCGATCGCGCGGCGCAGCGTGGCCGGCGACGTCACGGCGCGAGCGCCGAGCACGAAGAACGTCGCCCGCGCACCCGCATCCCGCAGAATGTCCAGAATCTGCGTCGTATACGGCTCCGTCGGTCCGTCGTCGAAGGTGATGGCAATCGTTCCCCCCGACCGGCCGCGGCTGACGATCCGCCCGAATACCGGCGCGCGTCGTTCAAACACGCCATAGAGCGCGATCGATGCGAGCAGCGCCCACACCACGCTCGTCAGGCGGAGAGGATGGAGTGTCAGGCCGGCCAACGCGAACGGCGCTGTCAGCATGACAGCGAGCGCCAGCGCCGCGGCCACGACGGCAACGACGATGGTGACGATCCTCATCTTCGCGCGAGGATCTCGCCGAAGTACTCGAGGAGCTGATCGACGACGACCGGCCACGCAAACCGGAGGGCCTTGCGCCGCCCGGCCGCGCCCATCGCGGCCCGCAAATCGTCATCTCCGAGAAGCCGGATGATTCCCTCGGCGAACGCGTCGACGTCCTGGGGGACCAGGAGCCCCTCCTCCGGACCGAGCAAAGCGCGATACCCGACGTTGTCGGTGGCGACTATGGCCCTTGCCGACGCCATCGCCTCGAGCAGCGTGATGCCGAAGGACGCCTTCGAGACCGGCGAGCAGAAGACATCCGCCGTCGCATAGTACGCGGGGCGCTCGAGCAGCGCCGGCCCCTCGAAGTGGACGTCGGACAAAGCCTCAGAGCCGATCACGCGGTCGTAGCTGTGCTTGATCCGCCCCGAACCCACCACGATGAGGCGCACATTGCCGACGCGCGCCCGCACCAGCCGGAACGCCCGGAGCATGAACTCGAGTCCGTTCCGCGCGTGAAAATGGCCGAGGAACAGGAGGGTCCGCTTACCTGGATCGAACCGCTCGAGCCTCGGCACCTCGGGGTGGAACTCGGTCGTGTCCACGCCGTTCGGGATGATCCGAGGCTCCATGTCGAAATAGTGCGAGAGCGCCTCGGCCACACTCGGCGACACGGCAGTGACCCCCTCGACGCGGCCGAGGAATTCGCGCTGCAGCACCGTATGGAAGAGGGCGTAGACGCGGCTGCGATCGAAATAGCTGTGGAACGTGGCGACGCGCGGGGCGCGCGACAGGAGCGCCGCGAGCGGCGGGAGGGTGGGCGTCAGCGGCGAATGGAGCTGGACGATGTCGAAGGGCTGAAGCCGCAGCACGTCGGCGAGGTCGCGCCAGAGATGCAGGCCAACGGCGACGTTGGTCCGCGCCCCGTTGCCATGCAGCGTGACGGCGCGCCCGACGTTCGTCACCGGAATGCCGTCCGGCACGGCCAGGGCGGATCCGTTGGTGGACACCGCCGGAGTGATGATCCGAACGCGGTGTCCACGCGCGATCAGCTCACGCGCCGTGTGGTGAACGTTCTCGCTGACCCCGCCGAGCACGGGATAGTAGTGTTCGGTGACGATGCCGATGCTGAGCGATGTGGTGGGCGTACACACCTGCCTTAGACGCTATTCGTACGGGTTTCGGGTGCACTCAGCATACCTATCCTGCCTCCAGCGGTCTTGTCCTATATAAGAACAATCGAGCGCATTGACCACCGCTTCAATCCTGGTCTTCTCGAACTCTCGGGATCTTGCTCCAACGAGAAGCCTTGACGCAGCCCTCAGGACGAGTATATTGTCCGGCGCTGAGACAAAAGAAGGCCTCGCTCTGGCCACGCTCTTCACCACATCTGCACCCCGCCTTACCTCCGTGCATTGTCTCGCGGCCGCCGCGAAAGCAATCTTGGCGCCCTTGGAGGTCAAGTCATGCGCACGACTGCCATCCGTTTCGTCAATTTCGGACGGGTCGATTGCTCGCTCGAGGGCAGAGCTCCAGACTTCATCGGGGGATCGATCGCGGCGGCGTTCATGCGGTTGCGGATCGAGCGTGAGAACAGCGCTGTAGATCGCACACGGCGGCTACGTGTCTCCAGTGGCTCTTGCGCACCTCTCCGGATAGTGTGATATCGCTCATGGAGCGACGCGGGCCCGCCACATCGCACCCGCCACGAAGAGGCCAATCGCGAGCAGCACCGATGCGATCAGCAGCAACGTCGTCGTGAAGGCCGTTCGGGACATAGCGGACCCGCCTTTCTCTGAGCTTGACTGCCCCTCAGTGACCCGGTCCGGTCACATTGACCACGCCGTCGGTCGACGTGCCGCCTCCCACGGGTGCGGTGCACGAAACGAGGACGGTGTTGCGCGGCCCGGATACGAGTGTCGCCGATGCGTTCCGTAGCGTGCAGTTCACCGCGCCGTCGGTCGACGACACCGCCATGGCATAGATGCCCTCCTCCGGCTCGGAGATCGTGCCGGAGACACCTCTCGTGAGATTCAAGGCATCGAACCGCATCGAGCCGGCACAGACGCTGTGCAGGTTCTGGGCGCCGGCCGCGCCCGCATCGTCACCCGAGCACCAGATCCAGTAGCCGATCGGGGTTGTCACGTTGTTCACCAGCGCGCCGAAGACGACGCCGCTGAAGACGATCTGCTCGGAGGCGTGGGATGAGGCCGAGACGGGCGCGACAACCGTCGTGTCCACCGCGGCGGACGGCGCAGGAATGGACGCTGGAGCGGTTGGCGACGCTGCGCGGCCGCACGCGACGGCGAGGACCGCGGGAACGACGAACGAGATCAATCGGACGGTTCTGGGGTTCATGACATCTCCTTTGAAAACGACTCGCGGCGAACTCTGCGTTCGGCGGCCGGGCGTGTCCATACACAGCCGGTCATCCCCTGGTGAACTGTCGTTCTCCCGTTAAACCGGTCGTCAGGAACGGTTTGCGCCGTCGATTGATCTCGGGTTTGGTTGACGCGGCCGCGGTGCGGTGGTTTACTGTCCGGCCCAGTGCCCGAGGTCTCGCGCCTGATTCGATTCGGCACCTTCGAGGTGGACGCCGTCGCGGGCGAACTGCGAAAGGATGGCCGGAAAGTGCGCCTCCAGGAGAAGCCGGTTCAGTTGCTGGTGCTGCTCCTGCAATCCGCCGGCGACATCGTCACGCGCGAACAGCTCCAGCAGTCGTTGTGGCCGGCGAATACCTTCGTCGATTTCGACCACGGGCTGGCAACCGCGATTGCGAAGGTGCGCGCCGCGCTCGGCGACTCCGCCAAGAACCCGAGATTCGTCGAGACGGTGGGGGGACGCGGCTACAGATTCATCGCGCCGCTGCTTCCCGAGACGGCTTCGAGGCCTGCGGCGCCGGCGCCTTCGAGTAAGGGCTTGCACCCGCTCGCGATCGGCGTCGCCGGACTTGCGGCAGGCGGACTCCTTCTGGCAGTCGCGCTTCGCCTGAATATCGCCGGTGCCAGCGACTGGATCCGCCGCCAGACGAACCAGCCCGTGCACGTGCTGGCCGTGCTGCCGCTGACGAACCTGTCGAACGATCCATCCCAGGACTATTTCGTCGACGGCATGACGGATCAGTTGATCACCACGCTCGCCGAGCTGCCCGGCGTGCGGATCATCTCCCGCGTGTCGTCGATGCAGTACAGGAATGCGGCCAAGCCCCTGGCCGAGATCCGCAGCGCGCTGCACGTCGATGCCGTCGTAGAGGGTTCCGTGCTCCGATCCGGCAACCGGGTGCGAATCTCGGCGCAGCTCGTCGATGCGCGCACCGATCAGCATCTCTGGGCACAGAGCTACGAACGCGATGCGGGCGACGTGCTCGCGCTGCAGGATGAGATTGCGCGCGCCATCGCGAACGAAATCCGCGTCACCGTCACCCCCGCCGCGGCGTACGCGGTCGCGCCGCGCAGCTACGCGCCGGCGGCCCAGGAGGCGTATCTGCTCGGCCGGTATCAACTCAATAAGGGTGACGAAGCGGCAGTGCGACTCAGCATTGGTGAATTCACGAAAGCGATTGGCCTCGACTCGAAACATGCGCCAAGCTATGCGGGTCTGGCGGAGGCATACATCGCGCTGACGGATTTCTACGAGCCTCCGACCGAGATGATGCCGCTCGCACGCACGGCCGCCGAGCAGGCGCTGCAGATCGATGGGACGCTGTCGGAGGCGCACGCGACCCTGGGGACGGTCAGGTTTCTCTATGAATGGGATTGGCGAGGCGCCGAGGAGGAGTTGACGCGCGCCGTCCAGCTCGAGCGTGGATCGGCGGACGCGCGCGTCTGGTATGGCGTCTTCCTGGCGCAGATGGGCCGGCCCGCCGAGTCGCTGGCGCAGATGCGGGAGGCCGAGGCCATCGATCCGCTGTCGGTGGCTGTCCACATCAATGCGGGCTGGGCCTATTACCTGGCGCGCCAGAACGATCGGGCTATCGAGCAGTGGCGAAAGGCGCTCGCGCTCGAACCGAACCTGGCGACGGCGCATACCTCCATCTGGCTCGCATACGCCCAGAAGAGTGCGCACGTCGGCGACTCACCCGCCATCGCCCCGTCATCCGGAAGCCCGATCGATCTGGCGGCCATGGCGGGGGTGTACGCAGTCTCCGGCCGCAGGCCGGAGGCGGAGAAGACGCTCGCCGCGCTGGAAGGCCTCTCGACCCACCGCTACGTCTGCGCGTATGAGATCGCAACGGCCTACGCCGCGCTCGGCCAGCGCGACAGCGCGCTTGCGTGGCTCCGGAAGGGCGTCGAACGGCGATCGGCCTGCATGCCCGACGCGAAGACCGATCCGAGACTCGACTCGCTGCGCGGCGATCCGCGGTTCCAGGAAGTGCTGCGCCAGATCGGGTTCGGTCGGTAGTTCTCTCGCAAGCTGACAAACATCCGCGTCGAAGAAGCCAAGCCCCCACGCAGCCCCGTGAATTCGCGTGAATTCATGGGAAAAGCCAAGGCGCGCGCTGGACCGGATTTTGCGCCGCCGCTTGGTTCGGCCACGGAATCCTGGCGGGAGTGGCCCACCTGCCAGGGTCGTCACACCTGGGCTAGTGAAACGTAACTCTCAGCGGGTGCTCACGACCCCGGGAGACCATATGTCCACGTCGCCAGATGGGATGCGCTCAAGCGCACGCGATGCCCAACCCGCCCGGTCCGTCCTTCACATGGAGATGCAGGCCGGCGAACGGTGGCTATTGACCCTCTTCGCGTCATCCTTCCTCGAGTGGATCAAGGATGAGTCGGCCAGCAGCTTCGCCCGCGACGTCGGCACTCCGGCAAGCATTTCGCTCGACGACAGCGACAGCGACGCGCAGACGCCCAAGTTTCATCTCACGTTGACGTGGTCTCCATCCTCGACCGAAGCCGTCTTCGCTTCTGAGGTCCCTGCGCCTCGCGAAACGCCGGCGTCGTCTCTTTTCACCTACGAGTCCGAAACGCCTGTCTTCACGGAACCGACGGACCTCACGACGATGATGGCGGCCGTGCTGGAGGAATCGAGACGGCATTCGCGGCCCTCGGCACGAGGAAGACAAGTCCTTGAACGATGGACCGATGCCGCGATCGAGTCCACCGCTGCCATCCTCGACCGCACCCGCCCCCGCGGACGTCAGGCGGCCGAGCTGTGGCGCTCGGCGCGCCTCGAGTCGCTGGCGCGCGCGCAATCGGCCGCGCGTCTGTTGCGCACGCGGTCTTCGGCCGTCGTCAAGCCGATGTCGTGGGCGGCGGCAGGACTCCTTGCCGCGT
This sequence comes from Vicinamibacterales bacterium, assembly GCA_035495955.1. GTDB lineage: Bacteria > Acidobacteriota > Vicinamibacteria > Vicinamibacterales > 2-12-FULL-66-21 > JAICSD01. The sequence continues at coordinate 66,443 of DATJFE010000071.1, forward strand.
CGGTGATCTACGCCGGGTGGGCGTTCGCAAGGCCGGCGAGGAGGCCGACCGCGCGCGGGATCGTCGCGGCAGCGGCTCCGTCGGCCTTACAGCCGGCAAGCGTCATGGCGCCGCACACGGAGAAGCCTTCCGCTGCTCTCGTCGCCGACGCGCGTCGAACTGAAGCGGAACTCGTCCCGGCTTCAAACGTCACGGAGGCGAGGCCGGCGATTCCGGCAGCATCGGTCCCCGTACGCGCCACGGGGAATGCGATCCGCAGCAAGCCTGCGCCGCAGGCGCGCAGTTACGTCGGCTCGCTCCTGGTGACATCCGAACCGGAGGGTGCTGACGTGTCGGTGGACGGGGTGCCCCAGGGCCGCACGCCGCTGACGATCGAACACCTGAACATCGGCAGCCGTGTGGTGCGTCTCGACCTGCCCGGACATCAGCGCTGGTCGTGGGCCGTGTCCGTCGGGGCAAACAGGCGAACGCCGCTCGCGGTGCGATTGTCGCCGGCGACGCCGGCCAACGCGCCGCCGAGCGCAAGTAATGGCGGCGTCCCGACAACGCGGACGAAGATGTTCTGACGCGACGCGACGAAACAGCTACTGCTTTTTCACGGCTCTCGGAATAGCCGCGCCTGCGTGCGCGCTGTGGTCGGCATGCGAAGCACTCGCGGTCGAACTCTGCCCTGACGCGAAAAAGAGAAAGAAGTTCGAGCCCACCTCGATAGCGCGGGCCGCCGCTTCCGCATCATCCATTGCCCGCGACGACGTAATCCCGCTGCTCCCATCGGCTGCCGGCCAGTCGCTCTGATCCATCACAAGCACCGGTCGGACTTCCCACCAGATCGGACCGGTGTTAACGCGAGAGTTGTCGACTACGTGGCTGTGGTTCGGCGTCGGCACGAAGATCGGCGCGCTCGGATGCCCGTCCGGCCCGGCAAACAAGACCGACAAATCGACCGAAGAGGCGTGCATGGTGCACGTGCCCGGGATGGCATGATTCGGGTCCGGGCATTGTGTAGTAATGGCTGGGTTCACCGTCGTCTTCCAGGCTTCCGGTATGAAGCCGAACTTGCTATTAGCGCGTGGCCCAGCGCGGTCCCGCAGAGCTCTCCGGAGGCTCCTTTCGTGGGCCGTCAGAACGTGAGACTGAGGAGGTACTGAATCAAATCGCTCTTCTCGCCGGGCGCCAGGTTCAGCGTCATGCAAGTGTCGTAGTGGTCGACGACGGCGTTGAGCGTGGCGAAC